>NZ_RCCV01000002.1:2500-602500 GCF_003664255.1 Micromonospora sp. M71_S20
GCCGCGAGCCCATCCCAGGCCGAAAAACTTTCCACCACCAACCATGCGACCGGTGGTCCTATTCGGTATTAGCCCCGGTTTCCCGGGGTTATCCCAAAGCCTAGGGCAGGTTGCTCACGTGTTACTCACCCGTTCGCCGCTCGAGTACCCCGAAGGGCCTTTCCGCTCGACTTGCATGTGTTAAGCACGCCGCCAGCGTTCGTCCTGAGCCAGGATCAAACTCTCCAACAAAAACTTGTTGAAACAGTCATCCCGGCAACAAAAAGTGTTGCCAAAGGAATCCAAGACCAACAAACCACGAATGGCTTGCCAGTCCGGGGTATAAATCAATTTGGCACTGGCTTATCAAGCACCCTGTTGAGTTCTCAAAGAACAACCACACACCACTCGGGTGTCTCACATCGTGAGAACCCGCTTGGGGCAACTCCTCTACCTTACTTGGTTCACTTCCCGCCGTCAACCTCGTGTCCGAGGTGATCTAGGGAAGTGCTCCAGGTCCACGATGACGCTCGCCGCATCACGGCGGTCGTTGCTGTCGTGGGAAGCCGCAGACCGGCCGATTGCCACTCTATGGCCATCCGCCCGGCTCCTGCCGGCTTTCGAACTCTACCCGGTCGGCCTCGCGATCGCAACCCCGTCTCGGAGTGTCCTCGCACCGCCCGGATCCTCAGCCTCGCTCGGCGTCTCCGCCACGAGCCTGGTGCCGTTGTCGGCCGGTTTGTCCGGCCTCCCGCGTGCAGAGAGAAAGTTACGCCGCCCGCTCCGAGAAGGCAAATCGGCGTCCTTCACTGCGGGCATCGCCCCGGCCGCCGGCGGTCGCGCATTCGTGATGACCGCGTGGGGTCCGAAGGCAGCCCCGGCGTGCCAGAGTGTCTGTCATGGCTGACCTCCCGCGCACCCGGGTGACCGTGCTCGCCGAGGACGCGCTGACGGGACTGCTGCTGCCGTTCTGGCAGCTGGTCATCGGCGCCTTCGTGGTCTTCGTCGTCCTGGTCTCGGTGGCTCGGCTGGCCCGCCGGGGTCGCTCCCGCATGACGACGGCACTACTGGTCACGGCCGCCGCGATCGCCGGCTTCGCCGTGCTCGGCGTACTGCTTCAGGGATGAGCGTCAGAGGCGGCGGTTCGCCAGGCTGGGCAGCTCGGCGCGGATGGTCCGCAGCCGTTCGAGGTCGAGGTCGGCAACGGCCAGGCCCGGGCCGTCGGGCACCTGGGTGAGCACCGTCCCCCACGGGTCGACCACCATGCTGCGCCCGTAACAGGTCCGGCTCGGCTCGTGGTCGCCGGTCTGCCCCGCCGCGGCGACGAAACACTGGTTCTCGATGGCCCGCGCGCGGAGCAGCACCTCCCAGTGATCCCGACCGGTGTGGACCATGAAGGCCGCCGGCACCACGAGCAACTGGGCCTCGCCCTCGATCACGAGCTGCCGGTACAGCTCCGGGAACCGGAGGTCGTAGCAGATCGACAGGCCGACGCGAAGGCCCTCGATGTCGACGACCACCGGCTGTTCGCCCGGGGCCACGGTCGCCGACTCCAGGTAGGAGACCCGGCCGGGGATCTCCACGTCGTACAGATGGATCTTGCGGTAGCTGGCGGCGAGCGTGCCTGAGCGGTCGAAGACCAGGGAGGTGTTCCAGGCGCGGGCCGGATCCGGCCCGCGCTCACGGATCGACCCGGCGATCAGCCAGATGCCCAGCCGCCGGGCGACGCCAGCGAAGAACTGGCCGACCTCGCCGTCGACCGGCTCCGGTTCGGGGAGGCCCGCGGCGGGACCGAGGTAGTCGACGCACTCGGGCAGGAGCGCCAGGTCCGCGCCGGCCGCCGCCGCGCGTTCCAGCAGGGCCTCGGCGGCCGCGAGGTTCGCCTTACGGTCTTCCCGGGAGTTCAGCTGGCAGACGGCGACGCGCATGGGGATCAGCGTACGACCGGAGCGGGCGCGGCGACAGCGTCGAAGGGCGCTGGCGGGGCTCCCGGTCACGGGTGGGTCGGGCCTCCGGCGCCGGCCAGGCCGGGGCGGACGGCGTCGATTTCCCGGAGTCGTGCAGCGTCGACGCGGCGAACATCGCGACCACCAGACGACACCGCGCCCGACCGGAGCGGTCGGGCGCGGCGACGGTGGATCAGGCCGACTTCTCCTCGCGGTCCCGCCGGGCACGCCGGCCGGTGAACTCGCGGGGCACGATCGTCGGGTTGACGTTCTCGAGCACCACCTCGCGGGTGATCAGCACCCGGGCGGCGTCGGGGTTGCTCGGCACCTCGTACATCACGGAGAGCAGGACCTCTTCCATGATCGCGCGCAGGCCGCGGGCGCCGGTGCCGCGCAGCATCGCCTGGTCGGCGATCGCCTCCAGGGCCGGCGGCTCGAACTCCAGCTCGACGCCGTCGAGCTCGAAGAGGCGCTGGTACTGCCGGACCAGGGCGTTGCGCGGCTCGGTGAGGATGCGCACCAGGGCGGTGCGGTCGAGGCTGCGCACGTTGGTGATCACCGGGAGTCGGCCGATGAACTCGGGGATCAGCCCGAACTTCAGCATGTCCTCCGGCATGACCTGGCTGAAGATGTCGTCGGTCGACCGCTCGGAGACCGACCGGAGCCGGGCGCCGAAGCCCGTGCCGCCGTGACCGGTGCGGGACTCGATGATCTGGTCGAGCCCGGCGAAGGCGCCACCGCAGATGAACAGCACGTTGGTGGTGTCGATCTGGATGAACTCCTGGTGGGGGTGCTTGCGCCCGCCCTGCGGCGGCACGTTCGCCACCGTGCCTTCCAGCATCTTGAGCAGCGCCTGCTGGACGCCCTCGCCGGAGACGTCCCGCGTGATCGACGGGTTCTCCGACTTGCGGGCGATCTTGTCGACCTCGTCGATGTAGATGATGCCGGTCTCGGCGCGCTTGATGTCGTAGTCGGCGGCCTGGATCAGCTTGAGGAGGATGTTCTCCACGTCCTCGCCGACGTAGCCGGCCTCCGTGAGCGCGGTGGCGTCGGCGATGGCGAACGGCACGTTCAACATCCGGGCCAGGGTCTGCGCCAGGTGGGTCTTGCCGCATCCCGTCGGGCCGAGCAGCAGGATGTTGGACTTGGCCAGCTCGACGGCGTCACTGCCGGAGCCCGGCGCGCCGGCCGCCTCGGCCTGGATCCGCTTGTAGTGGTTGTAGACCGCGACGGCGAGCGCCTTCTTGGCCTGGTCCTGCCCGACGACGTAGGTGTCGAGGAACTGGCAGATCTCCATCGGCTTGGGAAGCTCTTCCCACTTCACCTCGCCGGACTCGGCCAACTCCTCCTCGATGATCTCGTTACAGAGATCGATGCACTCGTCGCAGATGTAGACCCCAGGGCCCGCGATGAGCTTCTTGACCTGCTTCTGCGACTTACCGCAGAACGAGCATTTCAGTAGGTCGCCGCCGTCACCGATCCGTGCCACCTACGTTCTCCCTGCACTCGTCGGCCGGAGACCCGGCCCTCGCCTGCGGACGTGGAAGCGTCCGCCTCGTTTCACCCCGCTCGTTCACCCCGCCGGCGGACCGGTGGAGCGGCACAGACCCGACGTTACCCGCTGGCGGAGGTTTCTCCGACCCCCAAAACGGGTGTGTCAGACGGTCGGCCGGGAGCGGACTCCCGGCCGACCGCGACCCGAGCGTTTCAGCTGGCGGCGTTGGCCGCCAACAGGCCCTTCTTGCGGCTGGTGAGGATGGTGTCCACCAGCCCGTACTCCTTGGACTCCTCGGCCGTCATGATCTTGTCACGGTCGATGTCCTTGCGGACCTTCTCGATCGGCTGGTTGCAGTGCCGGGAGAGCATCTCCTCGAGCTGCGTGCGCATCCGCAGGATCTCACGGGCCTGGATCTCGATGTCCGAGCCCTGCCCGTAGCCGCCCTCGGTGGCCGGCTGGTGGATGATGATCCGCGAGTTCGGCAGCGCCATCCGCTTGCCCGGGGTGCCGGCGGCCAGCAGCACGGCCGCCGCGCTGGCGGCCTGGCCGAGGCAGACCGTCGAGATGTCCGGCCGAACGTACTGCATGGTGTCGTAGATCGCCGTCATGGCGGTGAACGAACCACCGGGCGAGTTGATGTACATGATGATGTCTCGGTCCGGGTCGGTGCCCTCGAGCGTCAGCAGCTGCGCCATCACGTCGTTGGCCGACGCGTCGTCGACCTGGACGCCGAGGAAGATGATCCGGTCCTCGAAGAGCTTGTTGTAGGGGTTGGACTCCTTCACCCCGTACGACGTGCGCTCGACGAACGACGGCAGGACGTAGCGGTTGTGCACGGCCGCGAACTGGGGCGGCAGGCTCAGGTCGGTCATCGTCAGCTCCTCAGCTCAGGGTCCCGGCGCCATCCGGAACCTGGGCGGCCCCGATGATCACCTTGTCGATGAAGCCGTAGTCCAGGGCCTCCTGGGCGGTGAACCAGCGGTCGCGGTCGGAGTCCGCCTCGATCTGCGCCTGGCTCTGGCCGGTGTGGTGCGCGACCCGCTCCTGGAACATCCGCTTGGTGTAGAGCATCTGCTCCGCCTGGATGGCGATGTCGGACGCGGTGCCGCCCAGACCGCCGGAGGGCTGGTGCATCATGATCCGCGCGTGCGGCAGGGCGTAGCGCTTGCCCTTGGTGCCGGCGCAGAGCAGCAGCTGACCCATGGACGCCGCCATGCCCATCGCCACGGTCGAGACGTCGTTGTCGATGAACTGCATGGTGTCGTAGATCGCCATGCCGGAGTAGACCGAACCGCCCGGCGAGTTGATCCAGAGGTTGATGTCGCGGTCCGGGTCCTCCGCGGCGAGCAGCAGGAGCTGCGCGCAGATGCGGTTGGCGACCTGGTCGGTCACCTCGCTGCCCAGGAAGATGATGCGTTCCTTGAGCAACCGGTTGTAGACCGAGTCGTCGAGGTTGCCAATGGTGTCGCCACCGCGGGCATCGATCGCCCGGAGCGGCTTCGCTTGGATGTGCATGTCGGTCATGGCAGCCCTTCGCTCTCCGTACCGTCCTACCCGACACTAACCGCTCAGCCGGATGGCAGAGCGCCGGTCCGGGCAGTGTTCGCTATCAGCGCAGCACCGCCGAGGCGTACCCGAAAAGGGAATCGGCCGCCGTCCACCGCAGGCGGCGGACGGCGGCCTCCCCGCACCGTCAGTGCTCGTGGTTGTGCTCGGCCTCGCTCTCGGCGCGCAGCGCGTCGAGGGTGACCTCGTTGCCCGCCGAGTCCTTGATCTTGATGCGCTCCATGACCGAGGCCAGGGCCTTGCCCCGCCGCACGTCACCGAAGACGGCACCGGCCGCGCCCGAGCGGACCAGCTGGTCGTAGTACTGCTGCGGGGCCATCCCGGCGCGCTGGGCCCGGTGCACGATCTCGTGGCCGAACTCGTCGTCGGAGACCTGCACGTCCTCGGCGTCGGCCAGGGTGTCCAGCAGCAGCTGGACCTTGACGCCCTCGGTCGCCGCCTCGGTCAGCTCGGCGTCGATCTGCTCCTCGGTCTTCTCCTCGGCCGCGAGGTATTCCTCCAGGGAGGCGCCGATCCGCTCGAGCTGGTCGATCATCGCCTGCTTGCGGTTCTCGACCTCCTCGCGGATGACGCCCTCCGGCGCCGGCACCTCGGCGGCGGCCACCATCTGCTCCAGCGCCTTGTCCCGGGCGGCGTAGATCTGCTCGACCCGCTTGCCCCGGGTGACCCGCTCGCGCAGGTCGCCGCGCAGCTCCTCGATGGTGTCGAACTCGCTCGCCATCTGGGCGAACTCGTCGTTGAGCTCCGGCAGCTCCTTCTCCTTGACCGTGCGGACGGTCACCGCCACCTCGGCGTCGCGGCCGGCGAAGTCGCCGCCGACGAGCTGGGTGGTGAAGCTGGTGTTCTCGCCGGCGGCCAGGCCGACGACGGCCTCGTCCAGGCCCGGGAGGAGCTGCTTGCTGCCGACCTCGTGGGAGATGTTGCTGGCGGAGCCGCCCGGCACGTCCTCGCCGTCGACGGTCGCGTTCAGGTCGATCTGGACGTAGTCGCCCTCCTGGGCGGCCCGCTCGACGGTCTTCAGGGTGGCGAACCGCTCGCGCAGGCTCTTCACCTGCTCGTCGATCTCGCTGTCGTCGATCTGCAGCTCGTCGACGGTCACCTCGATGGTGGCCGGGTCCGGCAGGGTGATCTCCGGGCGGACGTCGACCTCGGCGGTGAAGTTCAGCGAGTCACCGTCGTTGAACTCGGTGATCTCGACCTCGGGGCGGCCGAGCGTCTTCAGGTCGTGCTCGCGGACGGCGGCGAGGATGTTCTGCGGGATGGCCTCCTGCACCGCCTCGTTGAGGACGGTGCCCCGGCCGACCCGCTGGTCGATCACGGCCGCCGGAACCTTGCCCTTGCGGAAGCCGGGCACCTGGACCTGCTGCCCGATCTCCCGGTACGCCTTCCTGAGGCTCGGCTCGAGCTCGACGAACGGCACCTCGATGGCGAGCCGCACGCGCGTCGGGCTCAGAGTCTCGACGGTGCTCTTCACAGGCGTACTCCTTGACGGATCTCGGTTTTAGTCTGGGCGTGATAAGCCCATCGAGTGTAGGCGAGCCGGCCGGACGCACCGGCAGCGGCCGGGGACCGCGCGGAGGGCGACCCCGGCGACCGGCCGCGGACGACAGTCGGGGTGGCGGGATTTGAACCCACGGCCCCTCGCTCCCAAAGCGAGTGCGCTACCAAGCTGCGCCACACCCCGTGGCGACCAGCAGTGTATGCCGTCGCGACCCGCCGGACGTGCCGGGGCGTCCCTCAACGCGCCGAAGGGGGACCAACCAGACATCCGGCGCGGCCAGGACCCGCCCGCCGCTTCCCCGGGCGGGATACGGCTGCGCGGGGCGGGCGGGTCATTGGGTACGCTGTCGGCGCGCCCACGGCATCCGGGCGTACGCGGGCGTAGCTCAATGGCAGAGCTTCAGTCTTCCAAACTGACGGTGCGGGTTCGATTCCCGTCGCCCGCTCCAGCAGTACCGGCCCAGGTCAGCGACGTGATCGCCGAGCCTGGGCCGTCCTTGTTCCAGCCGTACTGATGTTGGGTGCCCGCCAGCCGTGAAAGACCGGGGCTAGAGGCCGTAGACGGTCAGCTTCGTGCCGTCGGTGACATACACCCTGCCGTAGGTGACCACGAGCTGGTCGACCGCGCCGGTGAACGCCGGCGCTTTCAGCGGGGCACCGTCGACCGGGTTCAGGGTGTGCACCCGGTCGCTCTTGGCGGTGACGTACAAGACGCCACCCGCGATGATCGCCCGCTGGTGCTGGCTTTCCGGAATGCTCCGGCTCCAGATCGTGGCACCGGTGCTGCGGTTCAACGCGGAGACGGTGCCCTCGGTTGAGGTGACGTACAGCCTGGTCGGGGTGACCACCACGAACCTCGGGTACAGGTTCGACGCGAGCCAGGTCAGGGTGCCGGTCGTCGCGTCGAGGACCTGCAGGCTGTGCCCCCACCCGACGTAGAACTTGGTCCCCGCCTCGTCGGCCGCGAGCGGCCGGTACTCACGGTTCTCAGTGGTGTGGATGATCCTGCCGGTGCCGATGTCGACGATGCTGCTCGTCAGGGGTCCGCCACTAGTTCCGGTTCCGGAGACAACGACGCGACCGTTCGCCGAGACCGGCTGTTGCATGTACTGGTCGCGCTGCCACAGCAGCTGTCCGTCGGCGATGCGGTAGGCGCGCGTGTCAATGCTGTAGCGGCTTTCGCCGGAGACCACGACGACGCCCCGGTCGACGAGGATCTGCGTAACCCAGCCCTCGTCGTCGAAGTCCCGGACCACCGTCCCGGTCATAGCGTCGAGCACGAAGATCTGGCTGGAATCGGCGCCAGGCATGGCCGGGCGGTCGTTCACCGCCAAGACGATCTGGCCGGCCGTGTGGACGATCTGCGAAGGCCACCGGAACCTCTCCGGGTCCGGCTCGAAGCGCCACTTCTGCGCGCTGGTCTCCTCGTCGGTGGCCGTGACACCAATGTCGTCCTGTGTGTACACGAGCCCGTCGGCGACGACCGGTGCACGCTGGCCGGTCCGGGCCGGGGTGCCGGTGTACGTGAGCTTGAGGTTCGGGACGGTCGGGACCGTCACCTTCGACTCGTTGGGATTGAATCCGCTGTTGCTGACCAGGTAGCCGGACATGGCCCACCAGCCCGTGCCGCCCGCGGCGGCCGGCGCCGCCGGCACCGCCACCGTCGCCGCTAGCACCGCGGCAGCGGTCAGCACCTTCAGTGGATGCTTCACCCGTACCTCCCCGTTGGCGCGGCGTCGCACAACCCCGCGTTGTCTTTCCTCCCCGGCGTCGTGCCGGGATGCGTCCCTGCTGCCTCGGTGCCGCAGTGCCGGTGATCTTATGGCTCGAAGGACGTCCATGGTTGCCCGTGCCGCCCCACGAACTCCGGCCCAGGTCAGCGTCGTCGTCGCCGCGCCTGGCCGCTCTCGCGCCAGCCCAGCCGGAGGTAATCTCTCAGGCCCGGATCAGCGGCTTCGTGGTCGGTCACGGGGCCATTCGTGAAAGGCGACCGCCGTGCGACGTGGGTAGTCTTTCGGCGTGGAGCTTGATGATCTTCCGGTTGCGGAGTTCGCGTTTCCGGGACCGCTGCGGGACAGCCTGGTGGCGGCGATCCTGTCCGGCGCGAAGACCTCGACGTCCAGCCTCGTGCTCGGCTACGAGCGGGCGGACGAGGCGATGCCCGAGGTCGGGCAGCGATCGGCGGTGGTCGACTCGGCGGACCGGCGGGTGGCGGTGATCGAGGTGACCGAGGTGCGGGTGGTCCGGCTCGGCGACGTCGACCTGCAACACGCCCTCGATGAGGGCGAGGGGTACGAGTCGGTGGCGCAGTGGTGGGCCGGGCACGAGACGTTCTGGCACAGCGCGGAGGTGCGCGCGGAACTGGGCGACCCGGGCTTCACCGTCGACGACGACACCCCGGTGCTGCTCGAGCGTTTCCGGCTGGTGCACACCGTCTGAACGCCCTTCCGTCCGCGGCGACCCGGGCGTGCGGCGCCGTACGCCGCACGCCCGGGTCGGACGCCGCTCAGCCCCAGTTCTGCGGGGCGGGCTGGCGGGTGGTGGCGTTCAACCGGTTGAAGAAGTTGGTGGTGGCGAGCCAGAGCACCAGCGCGGCCAGTTCCTTCTCCTCGAAGTGCCGGGCGGCCTCGTCCCACACCTCGTCGGGCACGGGGTCGGCCCGGTCGGCGAGGCGGGTGGCGCACTCGGCGAGCGCTAGCGCGGCCCGCTCCGCGTCGGTGAAGTACGGCGTCTCCCGCCAGGCGGCCAGCGCGAACAGCCGCTCCTCGGTCTCCCCCGCCTTGCGGGCGTTGCGGGCGCCGGAATCGACGCACGCGCTGCACCCGTTGATCTGGCTGGCCCGCAGGTGGACCAGTTCCAGGGTGCTGCCGGGAACGCCGGCCGAGTGGGCCGCCTTGTAGAGCAGGTTGATCGCCTTCACCGTGTCGGGGAGCAGCGTCGCGGGGTTCTGCATACGGGCCTGCATGGACATCTCGCACGGTCCTTCCTGTTACGCTGCCGGCCTTCGCCGTCGCAGCGCTCCTGGTTCCTCACCCTGCTGTCGACAGCCGGAGGAGCGACGTGACAGATGTGACCCGGGCCACACCAGAACGGGACAACCGCCGGGGTGGCGATGCCGTGAGCGACACCGACCTGCTCGCTGAGCGCTTCGAGGAGCAGCGCCCCCGGCTGCGTTCCGTGGCCCAGCGGATGCTCGGCTCCCGGGCCGAGGCCGACGACGCGGTACAGGACACCTGGTTGCGGCTCAGCCGCGCCGACGCCGACGGCATCGACAACCTGCCCGGCTGGCTCACCACCACCGTCGGGCGGGTCTGCCTCGACCGGCTGCGATCCAGCGCCGCGCGGCACGAGCGGCCCGCCGACGTGGCCGCCGACGAGTCGACCACGCCCGGAGCCGGCGAGGTCGACCCGGAGCGGGAGGCGATGCTCACGGAGTCGGTCGGGCGCGCGCTGGACGTGGTGCTACGGACCCTCGGCCCCACCGAACGGCTGGTGTTCGTGCTGCACGACATGTTCGCGGTCTCCTTCGACGAACTCGCGCCCGTCGTCGACCGCAGCCCGGCCGCCGTACGGCAGATCGCCAGCCGGGCCCGCCGGCGCGTACAGGACGGGTCGCTGGCGCCGGAGACCGACCGGGCCCGGCAGCGCGGGACCGTCGAGGCGTTCCTCGCCGCGTCCCGCGAGGGGCGCTTCGACGACCTGCTCACCCTGCTCGACCCGCACGTCGTCCTGCGCTCCGACGCCGCGGCCGTCCGGATGGGCGGGGCGGGCGAGGCACGCGGCTCGGCCACGGTGGCCGCCTTCTTCTCCGGCAAGGCGCAGGGGGCGCTGCCGGCGTTCGTCGACGGTGCGCCGGGAGCGGTGGTGGTCGTCGACGGCCGTACCCGCCTGGTGCTCAGCTTCGTGGTCACCGACCGGATCCTCGGCATCGAGGTGGTCGCGGACCCCGACGAGATCGCCGGCCTGGACCTGATCGTGGGCTGACGGCCCGCGCAGCCTGAGCCGCGCGTCAGGGCGCGATCGGCCCTGGTGCGGCTGCTGCGTACGATGCGGGGCCGGGCATCCCCTCGTCCCGCGGAGGTAACGGCAGATGGCAGGCCAGCACGAGGGGTACGCCCTCGGCGTCGACCTCGGCACGTCCCACACCGTCGCCGTGCTGCGCCGGCCCGACGGGCACACCCGCCCGCTGCTCGTGGACGGGCAGCCGATCATCCCCTCCGGCGTGTACGCCGACACCGACGGGCTGCTGCACGCCGGTCGCGACGCCCAGCGGCTGGCCCGCACCGATCCCGGCCGGTACGAGCCGAACCCGAAGCGGCGCATCGACGAGCCCGCGGTCATGTTGGGCGGTCGCCGGTACCCGCCGGCCGATCTGCTGGCCGCGACGCTGCACGCGGTGGCCCGGGCCGCCGTCGAGGCGGTCGGGTTCCTGCCCCCGGCCGTGCTGACCTGCCCGGCGACCTGGGACGCCGCCCGCCGCCAGGTGCTGGCCGACGCCCTGGCGACGGCCGGTTGGCCGTCGGCGGCCGAGCACACGCTCTCCGGTCCCACGCCGCCCGGCACCCGGCTGCTGCGGGAGCCGGTGGCCGCCGCCCGCTACTACACGCAGGTGCTGCGCCGCCCGGTGCCGGTGGGCGGGACGATCGCGGTCTTCGACTTCGGCGCCGGGACGCTGGACGTCGCGGTGCTGCGCAACGAGGGCGCCGACCCGTGGGGCGACTCCGGGTTCACGGTCGTCACCGCGGGAGGTGCCGACGACCTCGGGGGCCTGGACCTGGACGTGGCCCTGCTGGGTCGGCTCGGCGAGCTGGTCGCCGAGGCGCACCCGGCGCGGTGGGAGCGGCTGACCCGACCGGAGTCCGCGACGCAGTGGCGGGAGCGGCACGAGCTCTGGGAGAACGTCCGGGGCGCGAAGGAGATGCTGTCGCGGGTCACGGCCGCGCCGGTGGCCGTACCGGGGGTGGAGGCGGCGGTCACGCTCACCCGCGCCGACCTGGAGCGGGTGGCCGCGCCGCTGCTGGGCCGGGCGGTGGCGGTGACCCGGGAGGTGGTCGGCGCGGCCGGCCTCGACCCGCAGCAGCTCTCCGGCCTGTTCCTGGTGGGTGGCGCCACCCGGATGCCGATGGTGGCCCGGCTGCTGCACGCCGAGCTGGGCGTCGCCCCGACCGTGCTGGAGCAGCCGGAGCTGCCGGTGGCCGAGGGGGCGCTGACCGACCTGCCCCTGCCCCGGCGGGCCCGGTCCGCCGACGCCTTCGCCGCGCCCGCCGCCGCGCCGGCGCAACCCCCCGCGCCCGCCGTCCCGGCGCAATCGGCCGGAGCACCGCGGCCCGATCCCGCCGCGCCGGCACCACAGGCCGCCGCATCGACACCGCCCGACCTGCCGGCGCAGCCCGGATCCGCCGGCGGGCCGCCGCACGGGTCGGCCGCGCCCCACCAGCCCGCCGCGCCGGGCGGGGGTGCCGGCGGCCAGGACGGCAACGCGCCGACCGTGCCCGCCGGCCCGGCCCCCACGCCGACCGCCGTCGCCGGACCGGAGGGCGTCACGCCGGCCCTGCCCGTCGGGCTGGCGCCGACCATGGTCGCCGGCCCGCCGACCGCCCCGACCGTGCCCGCCGCCCCGTCACCGGCCACCCCGTTCGCCCCGCCCGGCGCAGGCCCGTCAGCGTTCGCGCCGCCGTGGGCGCCGGGGGCGTACCCGTCGTCGGGCGCACCGGCCGGAGGCACGGCACCGTACGTACCGCCGGGGACTCCGGCCGCCGGCCCGGCCTCGGGCGTACCGGCCGGAGGCGGGGCACCGCCGGGCGTACCCCTGGGCGGTCCCGCGGGGTCGTGGTCGGGCGTACCCGTCTCCGGGACGCCGGTGTCGCCGTCGCCCGGCGGCGGCCGGAGTGGGCCGGCGCTCCCCCGACGCCGGGCGCTCTGGATCTCGCTCGCCGCCGTTCTCGCGCTGGCCGGCGTGGCGACCGCGGCGGTGCTGTACCTGACCCGGGACCGCTACCCGGCCCTGGAGTTCCGGACCGTCGACCAGCTGACCCGGGTGCCCGCCGGCACGCAGCGGCCGGCGGACATGTTCACCGCGGTCCTCGGCGACCGGGCTTACCTCGGGTATCCGCTCGACGACGGGCGGCTGGAGGTGGTGGCGATCGACGCCGGCACCGGCGCGGTGAAGTGGCGCAAGCAGACGGCGGCGTCCTCCGAGCGGTGGAAGCGGATCGTCGCCCTGCCCGGCGCGGTCGCCGTCTTCGCCGACGCCATCGGCGACGACACTCCCCGCGACCTCGTGCTGCTCGACGGCGCCTCCGGCGACCAGCGGTGGCACCGGCCGATCCTGGGCAACGACGACGTCCTCTTCGGCGACGGCGTCGCGGTGCAGGTGGACCGCGCCGGGAAGCGGCTCGTCGGGCTGAGCCTCGGCGACGGCCGCGAGGAGTGGACACAGCCCAGCCCGCGCGACGAGTACGACAACACCCGCACCAGCGTCCACCCGGTCACCACGGACGAGGCGCTGGGCGGCCCGGCCTTCCTCGACGGCTCCCCGCGCGATCCCTGGCGGGGCGAGGTCAGCCGGATCGTGCAGGTGGGCGCGGACCGGTCCGTCCGGCTGATCGACATGGGCAGCGGCCGGGTGGTCCGCACCCGTGCCGGGGTGGCCGACCACGACGACCTGGTGGTGGCGCACGAGGACCGGCTCTACGTGGCCCGCGACGACGCCGGTTACCAACTGCTGGCGTACGACCTGACGAGTGACGCCCAGCCGAAGGTGCTCTACACGGCCGAGGACGACAAGCGCCGCCCGGAGGCGTTGGTGCCCTGCGGCGAGCGGCGGGCGTGCCTGCTGGAGGTGACCGGCGGCGACGACGAGACCACCGAGGTCGTGGCGGCCACCGAGGAGAAGGTGAGCCGCTGGGACGCACCGCGGGCCACCCGGCTCGTGCCGCTCGGCGAGCACCTGCTCGCCCGGCGGACCTCCCCGGAGTCGGCCGGCACGCTGTTCGACCCTGACGGTCGCGCCGTGCTCTCCGAGCGCGGCGGGGTGGCGGTCCGGCTCGACGCGGGCAACCTGCTGCTCCTCGCCGACCCGCCCAGCTCGATCGAGGACGACCACAGCGTCGCCGGGATGTCGGTGGGCTCGGGCGAGGTCGCCGAGCTGGGCCAGCTGGCGGACGTACGCAGCGACAGCTGCTCGTGGAACACCAGCGTGATCGCCTGCGGTGCCGGTAGGCAGAGCGGGGACGTCGGGGCGGAGTCCCCGTACGGCTTCGTGCTCTACCGGTTCGCCGAGTAGCCGATACCCGACAGCCATTCAGATGGATCTATATAGCCGATAGCCTCCTCTCAACGGCCAGGCTGCTCCGCTTCCGGTCACGAGCCGGCGCGGGGCCGACAGGAGGAGGACCGGCAGATGACACTTCCCCGTACCCGGCGATGGCGGGCCCGCGCGGTGGGCGTACTCGCCGCCGCCACGGTCGTCGCCGCGATGGGCACCCCCGCGGCGGCGGCCCCGGCCACCGGCGAGATCCTGCACGCCGACGCCGCGAGCGCGGTGACCGACGGATACGTCGTGGTGCTCAGGGACGACGCGGTCGGACGCGCCGGCGACCGGCGGGCCGCCGTGACGGACGCCGCCGGCCGGCTGGCAGACCGCTACGGGGCCACCGTCGACCGCGTCTACGGGCACGCGCTCAGCGGATTCGTGGCGCACCTGCCGGAGCGGGCCGCCCGCCGGCTCGCCGCCGACCCCGCCGTGGCGTACGTGGAACGGGACCGGGTGGTGACCCTCGTCGGGCCGGGCGTGCAGCTCAACCCGCCGTCGTGGGGGCTGGACCGGATCGACCAGCGCCGCCTCCCGCTCGACGGCCGGTACGCCTACCCGAACACCGCGCACAACGTGCACGCGTACGTCATCGACACGGGCATCCGGAGCACGCACGGCGACTTCGGCGTCCGGGCCGGCGGCGGCGTCGACCTCGTCGACGGCGGCCCGGCGGACGACTGCAACGGCCACGGCACCCACCTCGCCGGCACCATCGGCGGCACCCTGCACGGGGTGGCGAAGGAGGTTTGGCTGCGGCCGGTGCGGGTGCTCAACTGCGCCGGCAGCGGCACCTTCTCCCAGGTGATCGCCGGGGTGGACTGGGTCACCGCGAACGCCGTGCGGCCGGCGGTGGCGCTCCTCGCGCTCGGCGGCGGCGCCAGCACGGCGCTGGACGCCGCGGTGAACCGGTCGATCGCGTCCGGGGTGACCTACGCCGTCACGGCGGGCAGCTCGAACGCCAACGCCTGCAACTACTCCCCGGCGCGGGTGGCGGCGGCGCTCACCGTGGCCGGCACCACCAGCACCGACGCCCGGATGCCGAGCGGCAACCACGGCAGCTGCATCGACCTGTTCGCCCCCGGCGCCAACATCACCTCCACCTGGCACACCGGCGACGCGGCGGCGGTCACCATCAGCGGCGGCTCGATGGCCGCCGCACACGTCGCCGGCTGCGCCGCGCTCGCCCTCTCGGCCAACCCGACCTGGAGCCCCGCCCAGGTGGCGGCTCATCTGGTCGGCAGGGCGACGACCGGCGTGGTCACGGGCGTGGTCAGCGGCACGCCGAACCGTCTGCTCTACTGCGGCCCCTGAGCCCACGCGGGCGTCGGACGCCGGTGCCCGGCCGAGCCGCCGGGCACCGGATCCGGCGTACGTCCGAGCTGCCGGGCACCCGTTCCCGAGTGCTGCCCGCGCGGCCCGTCGCACCGGCGGGCCGCGCGGTCCACTCTCGGGGGTGACGCGGTCCAGTCTCGGGGGTGACGCTCGGATCGCGGCTCGGCGATCGATGTTTGTCGACCCTTGTCCCCGGTGGGTCCGCCGACTACCGTTCAGTCGATGATCGATTACCTGGTCATCGGCGGGGGCATCGCGGGCGCCAGCGCCGGACACCATCTCGCCGCGTACGGGACCGTGGTGCTGCTGGAGATGGAGCAGGTTCCCGGCCACCACTCCACCGGCCGCTCGGCCGCCACGTACTCCGAGTACTACGGCGGACCGGCGGTGCGCGCCCTGACCCGGGCCAGCCGGGGCTTCCTCACCGCGCCGCCGCCGGGGTTCACCGAGCACCCGCTGCTCACCCCGCGCGGCGTCCTCACCCTCTGCCCACCCGGCAGCGAGGACGCCTTCGAGGCGGCGCTGCGCGACGGGGCCGAGGTGGACCCGCCGGCCCGCGAGATCGACGTCGCCGACCTGCCCCGGCACTGCCCCGTCGTGCGGCCCGAGTGGTGCCGGCGGGCGATGGTGAAGCCGGCCGTACGGGACCTGGACGTCGCCGCGCTGCACCAGGGGTACCTGCGGGGCGTCCGGGCGGCCGGGGGCCGGGTCGTGTGCGGCGCGCGGGTGCGCCGGCTGCGGCGGGCCGGCGGCGGATGGCAGGTGAGCACGGACGCCGGCGAGTTCACCGCCCGGGTCGTCGTCAACGCCGCGGGTGCCTGGGCCGACGAGGTCGCGGCGGCGGCCGGCGTACGACCGCTGGGGTTGACGCCGCTGCGACGCACCGCCTTCCTGGTGGACGCGCCGGCCGGCGTCGCGGCGGCGGACTGGCCGATGGTCGGCGACGTCGACAGCAGCTTCTACTTCAAGCCGGAGTCGGGACGCCTGCTGGTCTCCCCGTGCGACACCACTCCCGTGCCGCCGGGCGACGCCCGCCCCGACGACCTCGACGTGGCGATCGGCGCCGAGCGGGTGCAGGCGGCGACCACACTGGAGATCCGCCGCGTCCACCAGCCCTGGGCCGGGCTGCGGACCGCCGCCCCGGACGACGTGCCCGTGATCGGCCCGGCGACCGACGCGCCGGGCTTCCTCTGGATGGCCGGGCTCGGCGGCTACGGCGTACAGACCTCGCCCGCGGCAGGCGCCCTGCTCGCCGCGCTGGCGGTCGACGCCAAACCCCCCGTGGACCCCACCCCCCTCTCCCCCACCCGCCTCCCCTGACCACCCGGCCCCCGGCCACCCGCGTCGATCTCGAGGTTGGCGGCAGCCGAGGAGATCGACTTCGCCGCCAACCTCATGATCAGCGGGGTTACAGGGGGCGGGGGTGGGGGAGGGGGTGGGGGTGGGTTAGAGGGAGCGGCGGCGGGGCAGCATCGTCAGCGCCGAGAGGGCGGCCGACAGCAGCGCTGCCAGCAGCATCACCTGGAAGACCGCCGGGTAGCCGGACACGCTTGCGACCAGGCCGGCCAGCGGCGCCCCGGCCACCAGGCCGATGTCCCAGAACGAGGTGAACGCACCGAGCGCCGCCCCCTGGTGGGCCGGATCCGTGCGGTTGATCACCAACAGGGCCAGCGCCGGGAAGAGCAGCGAGAGCCCGGCGCCGATCACCAGCCCGCCGAGGACCGCGACCAGCAGGTTCGGCGCGAGCGCGACGAGGAGCAGCCCCACCGCCTCCACCAGGGCCGATCCGACGGCCACCCGGCCGGCGCCGAGCTTGTCGGGCAGCCCTCCCACGAAGAGCCGGACCCCCACGTAGGTGAAGCCGAACGCGTTGAGCGCGGCGATGCCGTTCTCGACGCCCCGCTCGGCCATGTGCAGGGCCACGAACGAGGCCAGCGCGGCGTAGCCGAAACCGGCCAGGGAGAGCGCGACGCCGGGCGCCACCGCACTGCGGGGCAGGATGCCGGCCCGGCCCGCCGGGCTCGCCTGCTGCGGCCCCGGTCGGGCGGCGACGAACGCGGCCCCGGCGGCCGCCGCCACGACCGCGAACAGCCACACCGCGGCATAACCGGAGGTACGCAGCAGCACCGCGCCGAGCACGGTGCCCAACGTGATGCCCAGCCACATGTGGATGCCGTACAGGCCGACGACGCGGCCCCGCCGGTCGGCCGGCGCCAGCGCCACCAGCCAGGCCGCGCCGGCGGTGTAGACGGCCGCCTCGCCGATCCCGTGCAGGACCCGGACGCCGACCAGCACGCCGACGTTGCCGGCCACCAGGTAGGCCGCTCCGGCGGCGGCACACACCAGCGCCCCGCCGAGCATCACCGTCCGGTACCCGTGCCGGTCGCCGATCCGGCCGGCGATGGGCCGGGCGATCACGGCGGAGACCGCGATCGCGGCGATCACCACCCCCACCTCGACCCGGTTGCCGTCCAGCTCCTCGAGCACGTAGAACGGCAGCACGGCAAGGGACGCGCCCACGCCGAGCAGGCACAGGAAGATCGCGGCGAAGAGCGGCGCTATGGGCCGGTAGTACGACAGTTTTCCGCCGGTCATGGCTATGCGATGACGCTCCTAGGCCGGTACGACGTGGAAGAAGTGGGTCGGCAGGTGCACGGCCAAGCCCTCGTGGATCTCGGCACAGACGGCAGGGCCATCGATGGACAGCGTACCGGGCGGCGGGGTATCGACGCGAATCGAGGACCGCCCGGCGTCCAGCAGGCGGGCCGCCATCGCGAAGTCCCCCACCACCGCCTCGCCCGGCGCCACCATCCGCGTACGGCTGATCTGGACGCCGTTGCGGGTCAGGTCCGCCAGCAGCGCGCCCCGGCCGAGCAGGTGGGTGTAGTAGTCCCTCGGGTTGACGATCATCGCGTGCGGGGTGGCCCCGGTCTGCTCGATCTCGTCGCAGGCGGCGAGCAGGCCGCTGAGCCAGTCGTGCCGGTACGGCAGCCGCCCGATCTCCGGGTGCCGCAGCAGGCCGCCCTCGCCGATGGTCAGCGCCTGGTTCTCGGCCGTGGCGAGGCGGACCAGCAGCCGGTAGTCGATGAAGGAGGTCAGCCCTTCCGGGTCGTCGGCGAGTTCCTCGGGGATGCGCACCCAGGCACGGATCGGGTGCACCCCGGCGGAGGCGGTGCCGAACCGGAAGGCGGCCTCCCTGCGCAGGCCCGACTCGTGCACGGCGGCGGCCTCCCCCGCGTCGGGCCGGCCCTCGCACCAGAACCGGACCGGCTCCATGCCGACCGGCCGCTTGCGGAACAGATTGCGGACGGTCACCCGGGGGCGTTCCTTGGTCGGCTGGAAGGCGTCCGTGATGGTGTAGTCGAAGCGCACCTCGGCGCCGGCGGGATCGTCGGCGTACGCGCGGGCGAACAGCTCACCGGGCGACAGCGTCGACGACGCGGTCACGGGCGGCGCGGCGGTGGTGGTCATGAGTCCTCCCCGATGGAGATGGCGTGCCGGATCAGCCGCTGGTAGAAGGGCTGGTGGTGGTCGTGGTACGACCGCAGGGTGTCGTTGTTGGCGACGGTCACCTCGAATGACTTCTCGACCGGCGAGAAGCCCGAGGTGCGTTCGACGTCGAGGTGCCACTTGCGGGTGCGCCGCCACTCGGCGCGCTCCCCCGGCGCCCAGTTCAGCGCCTCCGGCCGGTACGGCAGCCCCACGGCGGCGCACCAGGCCGACACCGTCTCGCCGGGGTGCCGCAGCAGGTCCTCGGCCCGGATCACCACCGGCGGCCGGCGCGCGGTGCGGCTGACCAGGTCGAACAGCTCCCACTGGTGCTCGTAGCCGATCTCCGGGCAGGTCACCGTCGGCTTGATCGCGTAGTGCGAGCTGATCGTGCGGGCCGGTTCCCGGACGATGAAGGTGTGCGTGACGTCCGCGATCGCCCCGGGATCGGCGAACAGGTGCTCGTAGCGGTATTCGAGCGTGTCCTTGACGAAGACCGTCCGGTCCCGGCCCAGCTCCGTCAGGTGCGCGACGACCTTGGCCGCGTCGGTCACGGTGACGGTGCCGCCGCCGGCGGTGGGCAGCTCGACGTGCCCCTCGTCGAAGAGGGTGACCAGGGGCTCGTGGACGACCGTGACGTCGCCGCGGGCGATCATCATGCGCAGGAACGCGGTGGAGAGCGCCCGGGGGTGCGCCCACATGGCGATCACCGGCATGCGGGCCTCCCGTACCGCGTCGCCCGGCGCTGCGACGCGCTCACTGCGACCACGACGTGGGCTTGCGGTCCCACCGGTGCGCGCGCAGCGTGTCCAGCAGCCCCGCGTCCAGCGGCACGCCGTCGCTGACGGCGAGGTTGGCGCGGACGTGCTCGACGCGGCGCATGCCGGGGATCACGGTGCTCACCGCCGGGTGGTGCAGGATGAACCGCAGGGCCAGCTCCGGCATGGTCATCCCGGCCGGCACGTCGGCGGCCAGCCGCTCGGCGCGCTCCACGCTGGGCAGCAGGTTCTCCGGCCCGAAGTACGTGCTGCGCCAGTCCTCCTCCGGCCAGGTGCTGTCGGCGGTCAGCGTGCCGGTCAGCGTCCCCTCGTCGAACGGGACCCGGGCGATGATCGCGATGTCGTCGCGCTGGGCGCGCGGGAACAGCTCGTCCTCCGGCGCCTGGTCGAAGATGTTGTAGATGACCTGCACGACGTCGATCAGGCCGGTGTCGAGGGCGGCGTGGCAGTTCGTCGGCTCCCACCGGTTGACGCTGATCCCGACACCCTCGACCACGCCCTCCCGCTTGAGGTCCGCGACGGCCTCCTGCCAGCGGCCGTCGGCGGCCCACCGGTCCTCCCAGACGTGGAACTGGAGCAGGTCGATCCGGTCCACGCCGAGGTTCTCGAGGCTGCGGTGGGTGAACTCGCGGATGTGCTCGGCCGGGAAGACGTCGTCCAGGCTGTCCTGGGGGCCGGGCGGCCACTCGCGGTTCTTCGGCGGGATCTTGGTGGCCAGGTACAGCCGACGGTCCTGGTGCCGGCGCACCAGGCCGCCGAGGAGCTGCTCACTGACGCCCCGCCCGTAGACCCAGGCGGTGTCGAAGAAGTTGCAGCCCCGTTCCACCGCCTCGTCCAGGCAGGCCGGTGCGGTGTCGTAGTCCCAGCCGGTGAAGCCGCCGGGTCCACCGCCGATGCCCCACATCCCGTACCCGACCTCGCTGACCTGCCAGCCGAGCCGACCCATCCTGCGGTATCGCATTCCACTCCCTAATCCGTGCCGGTCACCGCGTCGCGCGCGGCCGTTCACCCTGGTCCCGCCGGCAGCAGCAGCCGGTCGGCCTCCCGCCGCACGTGCTCGCCCAGCCAGGCGCGGTAGGCACCGACGGACGGGCCGAGCCGGTGGTCGCTGAAGCCCCGGTGCCGTTCCAGCTCGGCGCAGCCGTCGCGCCGGAAGAGTCGGGGGTTGTCGGTGAGCAGCGTCGCGAAGACCGCGCGCAGCGGCTCCTCGTCGGCGCCCGCGCCGGGCGGGAAGAGGGCCAGCAGCACGGCGGCGTCGCGGTCGCCCTCGTCCGCCGCCTCGCGCAGCCCCGCCAGGAACCGCCCGCAGCTCACCCGGGGCAGGGCGTCCGGACCGGCCAGCGGCAGGTCGGTGAAGTCGACGCTCACCGGGTGCAGGACGTGCAGCGTGCCGCCCCACTGGCGCGGGTCGACGACCGTGGCGACGATCCGCCGGGCGGCCCAGTCCACCGGCGTCCAGTCGGAGCGCACGGGCGCGTCGGGCCGCATCCGCAGCCGATGGCAGGCCGCCAGCAGCAGGTGGGTCAGGGCCCGGGGGTTGGGGTGGCCGTCGTCCGCCGCGGGCATCACCTCGCCGAGGCGCAGCATCGTGATGGTCGCGCCCCGCCGCCGGGCGTCGTCGAGATACCGCTCCGCCACCCACTTCGACCGGCTGTAGCCGCTCGTCGGCGGGACGGCGAGGGCCGGGTCGTACGTCTCGGGCAGCGGCTGGGGATGGCGGGCGGCCTCGCTGTCGAGGACGCCGAGGGTGGAGACGTGGTGCAGCGGCTTCGGCCGGCCCGTCAGGCACAGCCGCAGCAGCTCGGCGGTGCCGAGGACGTTCGCGGCGCGGTGGGCCCGGTAGTCGAACAGGAAGTTGACCAGCGCCCCGGCGTGCAGCACGAGGTCGCAGTCGTGGGCCAGCCGGTCCCACGCCTGCGGGGTCAGGCCGAGGGCCGGCTGGCCGAGGTCGGCCGCGTACCCGTGCAGGCGCAGGCCGTGGCCGGGCCGCCACAGGCCCCGCTCAGCCAGCGCGCGCACGACGCGGGCGGTGGCCTCGGCGTCGTCGGCCGCGCGGGCCAGGCACAGCACCCGGACGTCGGTGGTGGCGAGCAGCTCGTGGACCAGGCGCGCGCCGACGAATCCGGTGGCCCCGGTGACCAGGACCGTACGCGGTGCCCGGCGCCGGCCGACGGGGCGTACGGGCAGGTCGGCGGGGACCTTCGCGTCCCGCTCCACCAGCTCGTCCTCGGTCTCGGCGGGGTCGGCCGCGCGCAGCCGTACCGCGAGCGCCCGGGCGAGCCGGGCGGCGCTGCGGTGGGTGAACAGGTCCTGCACGCCGACGCGGAGGCTCTGGTCCGCGCCGAGGGCGGTGACCACGTCGAGGGCCTGGAGCGAGTCGCCCCCGGCGTCGAGGAAATCGGTGTCGGGGCCGAGGTCGGGCCGGCCGAGGACCGTCCGGAACACCCCCAGCACACGGTCGGGCAGCGTCCGCGCCTCGGCGGGCGCGGCCGACGGGCGTGTCCGGTCGGCGAGCGTACGGTCCAGCCATGCCTCCAGCGCCCGCCGGTCGACTTTGCCGTTGCCGGTCAGCGGCAGCGCGTCGCGCACGACGACGTGCCGGGGCACGTGGGTCCGGGGCAGCAGCCGCCGCAGGTGCGCCCGCACCTGCGCCTCCGTCACCTCGGGGTCGGCGGCGAGGAAGAGTGCCAGCGACTTCCCCCGGTGCTCGCGGGCGAGCAGGACCTTCGCCTGCCGTACGCCGGCCAGCCGGGTGGCGGCGGTCTCGATCTCGCCGGCCTCGATCCGCACGCCGTTGACCTTGAGCTGGTGGTCGCGGCGGCCGGCGAAGTGCAGCCGGCCGTCGGGGGCGATCCGGCCGAGGTCGCCGGTGCGGTAGAGCCGCGGGCCCGGGATGTCGGGCAGCGGGTTGGGCACGAACACCTCGGCGGTGCGGGCCGCGTCGCCGAGGTACCCCTCGCCCAGACACACGCCGCCGATGACGATCTCGCCGGTCTCGCCCGGCGGCAGGGGCCGCAGCTCGGCGTCCACCACGGCGGCGTAGCAGTTGTCGATGGGCCGGCCGATGGGGATGACGTCGCCGTCGGATCGGGCGACGGTGTGGAAGATCATGCCGATCGACGCCTCGGTGGGGCCGTAGCCGTTGGTGACCGCCACCCCCGGCACCAGCTCGACCAGGCGGTGCACCGCCCACGGGTCGATCTCCTCGCCGCCGACGATCACGTTGCGCAGCGACGCGACGGCGCGGCGGGCGGCCGGGTCCCGGTCCAGGACCGAGACCAGCGCGCCGAGCACGCTCGGCACGAAGTCGGTCATCGTGACGGCCTCGTCGGCGATGGTCCGGACGGTCCGCTCGACGTCGAGGAACCCGCCCTCGACCGGCACCACCGTCCGGCCGCCGGTGGTCAGCGGCCAGAACATCTGCCACACCGACGAGTCGAAGGTGTGCCGGCTGTTCTGGAGCACCACCTCGTCGCCGGTCGCCGCGAAGTGGCGAGACATGAACCGCAGCCGGTTGGCGATCCCGTCGTGCCGGTTCAGCGCGCACTTCGGGGTGCCGGTGGTGCCCGAGGTGAAGATGCCGTAGATCAGGTCGGCGGGACCGATCGGCACGCCGGGCCGGCGGCGGGTCGGGGTGATCTCGTCGAGGTCGACGGGCAGGCAGGGGACGTCTCCGGTGTCGGGACGCGGGCCGGCGCCGCGTACCACCGCGAGCCGGGGCCGGACCACCCGCAGCGAGGCGTGCAGCCGGTCCGCCGGCCAGCCGGGATCGACGGGTACGAAGGCCGCGCCGAGCTTCATCAACGCCAGGTCGACGACGGGCAGTTCGAGCCCGTCGGCGAGCAGGACGGGCACCACGTCGCCCCGCCGGACGCCCCGCCCCGCCAGGGCGGCGGCGACGCCGTTGGCCAGGTCGTCGAGTTCGCGGTACGTCAGCGAACGGCCCCGGAACGACACCGCCCGACGGTGCGGGTGCCGGTCGACGCGCTCCTCGACCATGCCGGGCACGGCGAGGAAGGGGCCGTCGTCGTACGGTGTCACGGCGGCCGCCGGAGGGGTGGCGGTGCACCGGCAGGTGGGTCCGTCGGAGACGGCAACCGCCGCCGCGTATCCGGTGTCGCCCGCCCTCATCACGCCTCCTGTCCCCGAGCTCGCCCGGCCTGTCGTCACGCCGCGGACGGGACGAATCCGACCCGACGCACAGCAAGGGTTCTTATCGTCACCGGTCGATGCCCTGGCTGCTGGTCAAGCACACTAGAGGGCCGACCGAGAGGAGGGAACACGCAACTTTCTGCTACATCGATTTCTGTCACTTGGAAATGGCGACCGCGCCCCCGAGCGACTCCCCGCGCGCCGACCGTCCGGCGCACAGGCCTCCCACCAGGGAATCCTTCGCCCACACACCGGCGTACGCGCAGAATCCACGCTGGACCGTCGACCGCGCGGAAACGGACCGACGGGGCGGACGGACAGTCCCCGCCCTGCGGACGAGCAGGCACGATGACGGGCGGTAGCCGGCGACGCGCGGGCCGCCGGACCGGCGGCGCCTTCAGGTGGCGGACGGCCAGGAATCGGACGGGCACCCGCGCGAGGCCGACCGGACGAGCCGGCCGGGCCCCCGAGGGCGGTTCCGACCCAGCCACTGACGAGGCCACGGCGGGCTCGCCGTCGGCGCACCCGGCACGGCGGGTCGCGGTGTCCCCCTCGCCGGTCACCGCCGTCATCGCGATCAGCTCACCCGGCGCTCGTGCCCCTGCCAGAACCGCTCCCGCAGCTCACGGCGCAGGACCTTGCCACTGGGGTTGCGGGGCACCCGGTCGATGAACTCGTAGTGCAGCGGCTGCTTGAAGCCGGCGAGCTGGCCACGCAGGTGCAGCGCCAGGTCGCGCTCGGTGAGCTGCTGACCCTCCACCGGCACCACGAACGCGTACACGGCCTCGCCCCAGCGCTCGTCCGGCACGCCCACGACCGCCGACTCGGCGACCAGCGGGTGCCGGCTGATGACGTTCTCGACCTCGACGGGGTAGACGTTCTCCCCCGCCACAATGATCATGTCCTTGATCCGGTCGCGGATGAACAGGTAACCGTCCTCGTCGAGCAAGCCCGCGTCCCCGGTGACGACCCACCCGTCGACGAGCGTCTTCGCCGTGGCCTCCGGCAGGTTCCAGTACTCCACCATCACGCCCGGCGACCGCAGCCAGACCTCGCCGACCTCGCCGGGGGGCAACGGGTCGCCCTTGTCGTCCACGATCTTGACCTCGAAGCCCGGGTACGGCAGCCCCGCCGACTGCATCTTGCCGCTGTCCGGGGTGTGGTCGGCCGGGGGCAGGCAGACCGCGGAGTTGCCGGTCTCGGTCAGGCCGTAGATCTGGGCGAACTCGCAGCCGAAGCCCTCGATGCAGCGGGCCAGCAGCGCCGTCGAGATGGGCGCGCTGCCGTAGACGATCTTGCGCAGCGAGGCGAAGTCCGCCTTGGTGACGCCGGGCTCCGCGAGCAGCAGTCGCAGCATCGAGGGCACCGCGAGGATGGTGGTGACCCGCAGGGTCCTGATCAGCTCCACCGCACCGGCCGTGGTGAACTCGCGCATCACCACGTTCGTGGCGCCCGCGGCGAAACCCATCGCCGCCCACGACAGGCCGCCGATGTGGAAGCCGCCGTTGCAGAGGAGGCTGACGTCGCCCTCGCGCAGGTCGAGCCAGTCCAGGTTCTCCGAGGCGAGCCCGTCGCGTACCGCGAGGAAGCTGCGGTGCGCCAGGACGACGCCCTTCGGCAGGCCCGTCGTTCCGCTGGTGTACATCTGCGCCAGCGGCGTGTCGGACGTGACCTTGGCCAGCACGTTCGCGTCCGGCTGCGCCGACACCCAGGCCGCGAAGCCGGCGCGGGCCACGCCGTCGGAGTCCAGCGCCACCACCTGTCGCAGCATCGGCAGTTCCGGCGCCAACTTCTCGGCGACGACGGCCGAGTCGGAGTCGACGAAGAGCAGGGCGGCCCCGGAGTCCCGCAGGATGTGCTCGACCTCGCCGGCGGCCAACCGCCAGTTGATCGGCACGAAGACCACGCCGGCCTTCGCCGCCCCGAAGAACAGGTCGTAGAAGTGCTCGGACTCCCTGCCCAGGTAGGCGATGCGGTCGCCGGGGCGCAGGCCCGCCGCCTGGAGGCCGCGCGCGACCTGGTTGCTGACGCGGTGCAGGGTGGCGTAGTCGACGCGCCGGCCCTCGCAGATGATCGCGACGGCGTCCGGCTGCTGGGCGGCGTGCCTGCGCACCACGTCGACGAGCGTGCGCAACTGAACAGTCACCGGGGTCCTCCTCAGGGGGCGTACGGGTGGGGGCGACTCACGCCGCGTCGGCCGCGAGGCGCATGCCGGGCGGGTCGACCAGCGCCATCCGCACGTCGCCCTCGGCGATGCCGCCGTTGTCGTCCCGGAAGCGCCAGGGCATGTCGATGATCTGGACGAACTCGCCCTCCGCGCTCGCCAGCCCGTTGGCCGCGATGACCGTCGCGGACTCGAGGTACCGGGTCTTCGCACCGGCGTACGGACGCAGGACGTCCGCCAGCAGTACCGGGTCGTCGGCGAATGTCGCCCGCCCGATCGGCGCGCCGTTCCTGACCGGCGATGTCGTCATCGCTGTTCCCCCTTTGTGCGCGAGCGCGAACTGAACGTAATCGCGCCCGTCCATCTCCGGGTAACAGCGGAAGAACTGGCCGCGCGGGCTCGATGCCGGGTGCGTCCGGCATCCGCCGCCGGAACCGCAGGCAGCCCTCCAGCGCCACACGCGGCGGTCGGGTCGGCGCGTGCGCGGCGGTCGGGCGGACCCACAGGCAGGGGGCCAGCCGGAGCACGCGCGGGGGCCCGGCCGGACGAGCCGGCCGGGCCCCCGGGGGCGGTGCGGTTCAGCCGCCGAGGCTCGCCGCCGCGGAGGCGATCGCCGGGGCGAAGGTGCTCACCTGGGTGTAGACGCCGGGGTACGAGGGCCGGGCGCAGCCGTTGCCCCAGCTCACGATGCCGACCTGGATCCACGCGTTGCTCGCGTCCCGCCGGAACATCGGGCCGCCCGAGTCCCCCTGGCAGGTGTCGATGCCGCCGCTGGCGTAGCCGGCGCAGATCTCCTCGTTCGCGATGATCTGGCCGCCGTAGTAGGAGTTGCAGGTCGCGTCGCTGACGAACGGTACCGTGGCCTTGCGCAGGTAGCGCTGCTGCGCGCCGCCCTCGCGGGTGGCACCCCAGCCGGCGACCGTGAACGTGCCGTTGTCGTACGCGGTGCTGGTGGCGATCTTCAGCGTCGGGAGCGTGGTGACCGGCGTGGCCAGCCGGATCAGGGCCCAGTCCTTGCCGTTGCCGTTGTAGCCGGGCGCCCGGTAGACGTAGTTCGAGCGGACCTGGATCCGGCTCGACGACTGGAGGTCCACCACGCCGAGGGTGGCGGTGATGCTGGTGTTCGTGCCGGTCCCGCCGACGCAGTGCGCGGCCGTCAGCACCAGTCGCGGGCTGTAGAGGGAACCGCCGCAGCCCATGGAGAGCCGGACCATGAAGGGGAACTCGCCCTGCGCGGCCAGCGTTCCGCCCACGACGTACGGGGTCACCTCGGGCCCGGGCTTGGCGGAGGCCGGAACGGCCAGGACGAACGAGCCGGCGGTGACCGCCACCAACGCGGCGGCCAACCGGCCGACGAGTGTGCGCCAACGGACCATGGGAGCCTCCCGAACCCTCGCGACGCGCCGAGGCGGCGCGCCGGAAACCGATGGCGGGAGCCTATGGAGATCTATCGATGGATGGCAATGCTTCGACACATCCCGCGTCGGTCATACCGCAGCCGACCGGAATTCGGCGCGCCGGACGCACACCGCCCGTTTTGCGCCGGGACCGCCCGGGTACGGCCTTGACATGGACACGAACACGAAGGCACACCTGGTTGGCGGACCCCGCGACGGCAGCACCATCGACACGGGCGGCGACGCCCTGCTGGAGGTGGAGATCGACGGCATGATGCACCGGTACATCCGGACCACGAAGCAGCACGGCGAGGACGGCACGGTCTACAACTACGACGGAATGGTGGCGCCGGACGGCGGGGAGCCCGGCGTCGAGGACCCGGAGGCCCGGGTGGCCTCGCCGAAGGCGGACGCGGAGGGTCACGGCGGGAAGCACTGATCCCGCGGATCAGCCCCGGCCGGGGGCGGATGAACCGCGGTCGGCCGGGTAAGCAGCCGGCGACCTGGTGGAACGACCGGAGGTCGCGAGACGCCGCGACCGGGCGCGCGGGCGGGCGGCGCAGGCCGGCCCGCCCGGGCGTACGGTCAGTTGTTGCTGATCCAGTTCCAGGCCGACACGACCCACTCGGTCTGCTGGAGGTAGGCGATCCCGAGACCGGCCAGGAAGACCGCCGTCACCAGGTGCGCCCCGCGCGCGCTGCGCCGCACCCGGCCCAGTTGACGCTCCAGCACCACGCGGCCGAGCAGCCGGGCCAACGCGAAGAGGCCGGCGGCCACCAGCAGGCTCAGCAGGAAGATCAGGAACGGGCCGCCCAGGTTCCCGCCGCCCGAGATCGCCCAGATCCCCCAGCAGACGAAGGCGAAGAGCGCGCCGGCGGCACTCCACTCGCCGCCGCGCTTCAACTGCTCGACGTGCCAGCTCAACGGCCGGCGCGGGGCAGGCGCGCCCGGCCACCCGGTGCCCGTCGGCTCGTGCTCGACGACGGGGAACGGCTCGGTGCGCGTCGTACGGGACTGCCCGACCGAGGCCACCCCCCGCTGGAACGCGTCGCGCTGCGGCGGCACCCCGGCACCGGGCTGCGGCGGCACCTCGACGGTCCGCTCGGCCCACGGCTGCGTCTGGTCGACCATCTCGTCCCTCCCCTGGACCGACGGCGACCACCGGCCACCGTCTGTTCCGAGGGTAGCCAGCCGGCAAACCGGTCGCCGAGGCCGTACCGGGGCGCGGGCCCCGATCCGCCGGCCACGGTGAGGGCCGGTCGACCCCGGCGACGGCCGACACGCGCGTCGTCGTGACCGAGGTCACCGGCCACCCCGCCCGCCGCCCGCCGGACGCGCGAGCCGGCGCCGACCGGGCCGGGGCGGTACGGTCGGCTGATGGGCGAGACGGAGCGACGCCGGCGCCGGCTACGGCACCCGCGCGGTGACACGGGCGGAACCGAGGGCCCGAACGCGACGACCGTCGGGGTGCACGACGGCCCCGAGCCGCCGCGTGGCCGCCGGGGCGGCCCGGGTGACGAGGGCGATCGCGGCCTGCGTGGTCTCGTCGGCCCCGGCTCCTCCCAGGTGAGCGTGACCGCCGCGATGCGGGCGCGCGACGCCGCCCGCCCCACGGACGAGGACCTGGCCGAGGCCGAGGAACGCGTCGTGGTCATCCGCCGCAACTGGACGCCCCGCGAGGACCTCCCCCGCCGCTGACCGCGGATCCTGGGAGCGTGCGGAAGGTCACCGCGCGACGCGACCGGGAGACGGTCTTCCCTGGGGCGTGTTCCGTCCAGGATCCGCACCCCCCGGCGTCACCCGGCCGGGTGGGCGGTCAGGGAAGCGTGGGGAGCTGGCGGGTGCGCTCGTAGTCGGCCACCTGGGCGATCCGGCGGGCGTGCCGCTCGTTGCCCGAGAAGGGGGTGGTCAGGAACGCCTCGACGATGGCGGTGGCCTCGTCCAGCGTGTGCTGGCGGGCGCCGACCGCGACGACGTTCGCGTCGTTGTGCTCGCGGGCCAGCTGGGCGGTGTCGATGCTCCAGGCGAGGGCCGCCCGGACGCCGGCCACCTTGTTCGCGGCGATCTGCTCGCCGTTGCCCGAGCCGCCGATGACCACCCCGAGGCTGCCCACGTCAGCCACCACCCGGTCACCGGTGTGCAGGCAGAAGGCCGGGTAGTCGTCGTCCGGGTCGAAGGCGTGCGGGCCGACGTCGACCACGTCGTGCCCCTCCTTGGCCAGGTGGTTGACCAGGTGCACCTTCAACTCGAAACCGGCGTGGTCGGATCCCAGGTAGACGCGCATACCGCGCAGTCTGTCAGGCGCGCCTCCGGGACGACGCGCGGGCGGCGCCCCGGAGGCGGATTCGTCACAGGATCAGCGGGACAGCTCGGCGACCACCAGGCCGCCGCGCGCCTTCGGGGTGAACCAGGTGCTCTTGCGCGGCATCTTCTCCCGCGCCAGGTTGACCGCGACGAAGTCGTCCACCGTCACCGGGGCGACCAGCACCGCCAGCTCGGCCCGGCCCGCGTCGACCTCGCCGGTCAGCCAGCTCGCCGGGTAGTCGCCGCCGACGTAGGTGATCCGCTTGTCGCCCGGGTCGAGCCCGAGCGCGTCGCGCAGCAGCAGCCGCTCGACCAGGGCGTGGTCCAGGTTCTCCAGCCGGTTCTCGCCGACGTGCGGCAGGGTGACCGCGTACCCCCGGCCGGCGAGGCGGAGGTGGACGGTGCCGCCGGCCGCCGGGACCTCGACCGGGCCGTCGATCGGACTGATCTCCGCCCCGGCGGCGCGGAGCCGGGCGAGCAGGTCGTCGGCGGTGGTCGTCAGCTCGCTCACCAGCCGGTTGTAGGGCTGGATCGCCACCGACGCCGGGGTCGTGATCACCGACAGGAAGCGCGGCAGCCCGCCGGTCTGCGCGGCCAGGCTGCGGTGGTTGCCGTCGGCCACGACCAGCTCGCCGCCGCCCGCGAGGGCGGTCAGCTCGTCCTGGGCCGGGCCCGGCCCCAGCAGCCAGATGGCGTGGGTGCGCCCGGCCTGGTCGGTGTCGGTCGCCGCCGGCGCGCCGGCCGCGTCGGTCGCCGCCGCGAGGGCCGCGTGCAGCTCGTCGCCGCGCCCGGTCTGGAGCAGGAGTACGGGCGACAGCAGGTGGCCCAGGGCCTCGGCGAGCGCCACCCGCTCCCGCACCTTGGCGATGAAGACGTCCTCGTTGCGGATGACCAGGCCGGGCTCGTCGGCCCGGGTGGAGATCTGGTCGGTGTCCACCATGGCGAAGAGCCCGTACGCGTTCTCCTCCCCCGGCGCGCTGATCCGGTAGAGGACCACGACCTGCTCGGCGGGCGTGTAGCTGCCGTCGGCCTTGGCCTCGGCGAGCCGGGTCACGGCGTCCGGCAGGGCGTCGAGGAAGGGCTTCCCCAGGCTCTCCGGCGCCCGGTGCGGCATCTCGATGCCGAGGGCACTGTGCGGGTTAGCCTCGATGATCGCGGTGATCTCCGCGTCGTCGGCGAACTCGTCATAGTTCTGCGCGCCGGTGCCGCCAGTGGTGATCCAGGCCCGGGCGATCGGATGCACGACCGTCATGGGCGAAGACGCTACCGGCGACGCGGGTCCCGCCGGCGCGGGACCCGCGCGGGGTCCACCAGATGAAAGAGCTACCGGGGCCGGTGGGCCGGATTCAGGCGGTGCGGTCGGACTGTCCCGCCGCCCGGCGGTGCCGGCCGCCCGGCGTGGGGCCGCCCGCCGGTCGCCGGCCCGGCACGCCCGGTCCGGCGGGCACGATCCTGCGGGTCCCGGTCGACGCGGCCGGCACCGGCCGGTGCTCGGCCGGTGGGGTGAGCCGGGAGGTGGCCGGCACGCGGGCGACGCCGACCACGATCGGCGGGGCGAGCAGGTCCACCATGTGGGCGGGAAGGTCGGGACGGACCGCCGGCCAGCGGGAGTCGTCGACCGACCAGTACGCCGCGTCCGGGCGCTCGGTCACCCCCTCCCGGGTCGACGGATCGTCACCGGGCACACGGTGCTTGGCCATCGGAACTGCCTCCACGAGCTGCGGGGTGCGGCCCTGCGGGTCGCTGCGGCGGACACCCGGGCCAACGATCCCGCCGCCACCCCGGTGACGCCCGCCTCGCCCTCCCCCGGCCCCGCCTCCTCCGTCGGTCAGGGGGTCCGGGCCGGGAATTCCGACGCGACCCCTGACCGGTCCGGGCGGCGCCCACCGGAGGGCCGGAGAAGGGAGCGGGTCAGTCGAAGGTGGGGTCGCGGTCGCGGGAGCGCTTCAGCTCGTAGAAACCGGGGGTGCCGGCGACCAGCAGGACGCCGTCCCAGAGCCGGCCGGCGGCCTCCCCCTTCGGCGCCGGGGTGACCACCGGGCCGAAGAACGCGACCGTGCCGCCGTCCGGGCCGGGCGCGTGGATCACCGGGGTGCCGACGTCGGTGCCGACCGGACGCATGCCGGCCTCGTGGCTGGCCCGCAGCGCCTCGTCGTGGGCGGTGCCCTCGGCGACGTCGGCCAGCGCCGGGTCGAGCCCGACGTCGGTCAGCGCGGCGACGAACAGCTCCCGCGTGGCCTTCTCCCGCCCGAGGTGGATCCGGGTGCCGAGCGCCGTGTAGAGCTTCCGGACGGCGTCCTGGCCGTACCGCTGCTCCACCGCGACGCAGACCCGCACCGGGCCCCAGCCGGTGCGCATCAGCTCCTGGTACCGCTCCGGCGGCTCCCGGCCCTCGTTGAGCACCGACAGGCTCATCACGTGGAACCGGATGTCCACGTTGCGGACCCGCTCCACCTCCAGCAGCCAACGGGAGGTGATCCACGCCCACGGGCAGAGGGGGTCGAACCACATGTCTACGGCGGCACGCTCGCTCACGGCGGGTCCCTTCACGACGGGTGCGCCGGCCTCCCGGCACCTCCTGCGATCCTCACCCCGGCGCGTACCGACCGGCAGCGGAATGAGAGCGTGACCTCGCCCACCACGGTGTGTTCGTGCATGGAAGACTCGAAACCGGCCGTCACGAGCGGTCGATGACGGCGCCACCAGGGCGTGCGGCGAAACGGGATGGAGACGAAAAGTGCCGGGAGTGCGCAACCTGACGCAGGTCGAGGCCACCGAGCGGGCCCGCCTGCTCGACGTGACCGGATACGACATCAGTCTGGACCTCTCGTCCGCCGTACGGGCGGCCGAGGCTCGCACCTTCCGCTCGACCACCGAGGTGCGTTTCCGGTGCGCGGAACCCGGCGCGAGCACCTTCATCGAACTGGCCGCCGACTCCGTGCGGTCCGCGACGCTGAACGGCTCTCCGGTGGACCTGGGCGACTGGTCGGCCGAGAAGGGCCTGACCCTGTCGGGACTGGGCAGCGAGAACACGCTGGTCGTCGAGGCGGACTTCGCGTACTCGAACAGCGGGCAGGGGCTGCACCGCAGCGTCGACCCCGTCGACGGTGAGACCTACCTCTACAGCCAGTTCGAGACGGCCGACGCCCAGCGGGTCTACGCCTGCTTCGACCAGCCAGACCTGAAGAGCGTCTACACCTGGCACGCCACCGTCCCGGAGCACTGGAAGGTGATCTCCAACATGCCGGTGGAGCGGGAGGAGGCGGCGGGCGAGGGACTGAAGACGGTCCACCTCGCCCCCTCGGTGCGGATGAGCACCTACATCACCGCCCTCTGCGCCGGGCCGTACCACGAGGTGCGCGACAGCCACGACGGCATCGACCTGGGCGCGTTCTGCCGGGCCTCGATGGCGCCGCACCTCGACTCGGACGACCTCTTCCTGGTCACCAAGCAGGGCTTCGACTTCTTCCACGAGCAGTTCGGCGTGCGCTACCCGCTGCCCAAGTACGACCAGCTGTGGGTGCCCGACTTCAACGCCGGCGCGATGGAGAACTTCGGCTGCGTCACGCACGCCGAGGCGCACTACCTCTTCCGCTCCCAGGTGACCGACTACGAGTACGAGCAGCGGGCCAACACGATCCTGCACGAGCTGGCGCACATGTGGTTCGGTGACCTGGTCACCATGCGCTGGTGGAACGACCTGTGGCTCAACGAGTCGTTCGCCGAGTGGGCCAGCCACTGGTGCAACACCCACGCCACCCGCTTCACGGAGGCCTGGACGACGTTCCTGTCCATCCGGAAGAACTGGGGCTACCGGCAGGACCAGCTCTCCTCCACCCACCCGGTCTACTGCGAGATGCCGGACCTGGAGGCGGTCGAGGTCAACTTCGACGGCATCACGTACGCCAAGGGCGCGAGCGTGCTCAAGCAGCTCGTCGCGTACGTCGGTGAGGAGCCGTTCCTGGCCGGCCTGCGGGCGTACTTCGCCAAGCACGCCTGGGGCAACGCCACCTTCGACGACCTGCTCTCCGAGCTGGAGACGGCCTCCGGCCGGGAGCTGCGCAAGTTCGCCGCCCAGTGGCTGGAGACGGCACAGGTCAACACGCTGCGGCCGGAGCTGACGATCGGCGCGGACGGCACCTACGAGCAGGTGGTCGTGCTCCAGGAGGCGCCCACCGCGCACCCGACGCTGCGTACCCACCGGATCGGGGTGGGCCTCTACGACCTGACCGACGGCCGGCTGGTCCGCCGCGAGCGCCACGAGCTCGACGTCACCGGCGAGCGGACCGAGCTGACCGCGCTGCGCGGCGTGCCCGCCGCCGACGTGCTGCTGCTCAACGACGACGACCTCACCTACACCAAGCTGCGCCTCGACGAGCGGTCGATGGCCACCGTGGTGCAGCACATCGCCGGCTTCGAGTCGTCGCTGGCCCGCGCGCTGTGCTGGACCGCCGCCTGGGACATGACCCGCGACGCCGAACTGGCCGCCCGCGACTACGTGGCGCTGGTGCTGGCGGGGCTGCCCGCCGAGACCGACATCAACCTGGTCAACGCCGCCCTGCGCCAGGCCAAGACGGCGCTCAGCTTCTACGCCGACCCGGCCTGGGCGCCGACCGGCTGGGCGGAGCTGGCCCGCACCGCGCGCACGACGCTGGCGACGGCGGAACCGGGCAGCGGCTTCCAGCTGACCTGGGCCCGCGCGTACGCCACGGCGGCCCGTTCGGCCGAGGACCTGGCCACCCTGCGCGGCTGGCTGGCCGGCACCGACGTCCCGGACGGGCTGTCCATCGACACCGAGCTGCGCTGGGCCGTGCTGGACGCGCTGGTCGCCAACGGCGCGGCCGGCCGCGCCGAGATCGAGGCCGAGCTGGCCGGGGACCGGACGGCCAGTGGCGAACGCGAGGCCGCGTACGCGCACGCGCTGGTGCCGACGGCGGAGAACAAGGCCGCCGTCTGGGCCCAGCTGACCGGCCCGGAGGCGCTGCCGAACTGGCGCAACCGGGCGCTGTTGCAGGGCCTCATCCACCCGGCGCAGATCGAGCTGACGGTGCCCTACCGGGACAGGTACTTCGCCGTGGTGGACCAGGTCTGGGGCAGCCGGGACAGCGAGCCGGCGCAGGAGTTCGCGCAGCTGGCGTACCCGGCGTACCTGGTGGACGACGAGACCGTGGCGGCCACCGACGCGTGGCTGGCCGGCGACGGCCACCCGACGTCGCTGCGCCGGCTGGTGGGCGAGGGCCGCGACGGCGTCGTCCGCGCCCTGCGGGCCCGCGAGCGGGACGCCCGCAGCGCCTGACGCACACGTCACACGACGAAGCCCGGTCCGCGTCGCGGACCGGGCTTCGTCACTCAGGTGCGGGCGCGAGACGCGCCGCAGTCGGTCAGCCCTTGCCGGCGTGGCTGGCGAGCTGGTCGAGGCCGTTGATGATGCCGCCGGCCAGGTCGCCGCCACCGAACGCCGCCACCATCGAGAGCGCGGCCAGCCGGGCGTAGGTGTCGGGGATGCGCTTGCGGGCGTGCCGACCGGTGACGATCTCCAGCTGCCGCTGGTTGGGCGACACCGCGATCAGGACCGACCGGTCGGGCTCGGCGAGCTGGCGGTGCAGCCGCTCGGCGTGCTCCCGGATCGGCTCGTCGAGACCGCCGACGAAGACCGAGAAGACCAGGCCGGTGCCCTGGTCGGCCAGGCGCAGGGCCTCGTCGATGCGCAGCAGCTGGCGGGTCGAGAACGGCCCGTCCAGCACCTCGGGCGGGGTCCCCGTCCCGGCCTGCTTCTCACCAACGGTCACTTGCGCCTCCGGTTCCACCGGCCGGCGGCTCGACGCCGGCCCGCTCGAGCTTGTGGCTGGTCAGCGCCGGCGCCTGCGCGCCCGCTGCCAGGGCGGTGCCGGCCGAGTCGGCCAGCTGCTCCGGCCGGCCCAGGAACCAGACCGGAGTGAAGTCGAAGGGCCGGCCCGGTCGGTAGCGCTTGGCGCCGCCACCGCCGCCACCACGGCTACCGGCGTACGCCAGACCGGCGATCACCAGCACCGCGGCCGCCGGGATGCCGACGAAGACCAGCAACGTCTCGGTTACAGACAATCCCAACGCCCCCAGGCGGAAGAAGAGACCTCAAGGATCCGGGTCGGGTGGACGATCATGGCGCCGACCGCCCGACACCGCTGCCATTCACGTTAGCGGAGCCCACGGCCCGCCAGATTGCGGGGTGGCGATCCCAACCGCCACTGGAGTGCTCCAGTTGCGCAGCCGTGGCGATCAACCTCGCGTCGTCGCCGTACCGACCGGTCAGCAGGACCCCCACGGGCAGCCCCTCGGCGGTGACGCCCACGGGCAGGGACACGGACGGATCACCCGTCACGTTGAACACGGCGCAGTACGGCGAGAACCGGCGTTGCCGGTCGAAGTCCTCCGCCGGGTCGCCACCGGAGGCGAACCAGCCCAGCGGCGCCTGTGGCGCGGCGAGGGTCGGGCAGAGCAGCAGGTCACAGCCGGCGGTGCGGCGCACGCCGAGGCGTACCTGCGCCTGGAGTTCGCCGAGCGTGGCGCTGAGGGTGCCGGCCGATATCTCCGCGCCCCGGGCCCGCAGGTGCCGGGTCAGCGGCAGCAGCGCGCTCTCCCGCTCCCGTGGCACGGGCGCGAGCGCCAGCACGTACCAGACGATCTCGAACAGCGGCCACACGGCGGGCCCGAGGGGCGCGGGGACGTCGACCACCTCGTGGCCGGCGGCGGTGAGCAGCGCCGCCGCCCGGTCCACGGCGGCGGCGCAGTCGGGGTGGACCGGCTCGTCGGCGAGCATCGGGGCGGTGAACCGCCCGACGCGCAGCCGCCCCGGGTCGGCCGCGCGGGCCGCGCCGAGCCAACCGCCCGCGGACGGGGCGGGCGCCAGGTAGGGCTCGCCGGGCACCGGCCGGGCCAGCACGTCGAGCAGCGCCGCCACGTCGGCGACCGTACGCCCGATCGGCCCGTTGGTCGGCAGGCCGTAGGCGCCGGAGCCGACCGGCCCGCCGGAGACCAGCCCTCGGCTCGGCTTGTAGCCGACCAGGCCGCACAGCGACGCCGGGATGCGCAGCGAGCCGCCGCCGTCGGAGCCCTGGGCGACCGGCACCAGACCGGCCGCGACGGCCGCCGCCGCCCCTCCGCTGGAGCCGCCGGCGGTGTACGCCAGGTCCCACGGGTTGCGGGCCGGCGGCGCGACCAGCCCCTCCGAGTAGAGCGAACAGCCCAGCTCGGAGGTGGTGGTCTTGCCCAGGCTCACCAGCCCGGCCGCCGCCATGAACCGGACCACGTCGGCGTCCACCGGCGGCACGAAGTCGGCGAACGCCGCCGAGCCGAAGGTGGTGCGCACCCCGGCGGTGAGGGTGAGGTCCTTGATCGCGGTCGGCACGCCGTGCAACGGGCCGCGCCCGTCGGCGGGGGCGGCGTCGGCGGCGCGGGCCGCCGCGCGGGCCCGCTCGGGGGTGACCGTGACGAACGCGCCGACGGTGTCGCCGAGGGCGTCGACCCGGGTCAGGTGGTGCTCGACCAGCTCGACGCTGGACAACTCGCCGCCGGCGATCGCGGCGGCCTGCTCCAGCGCGGTCAGGTCGTGCGGCTCGGCCATCCCCTCATCCTGCCCGCCCGGCTCCCGCTCCGCCGCACGACACGACCGGCCGGCGGTGCGACGAGCGCCATATCCCCCTGACATGACCACATCGGGATGACCGGCCACCGGCACCCGGCACAGAGGATGGAGACAGATCGAAGACGATCACCCCCACCGGTGGCCCCGCACCGCCGCCACCGCCCCCCACCCCCGCAGGGAGCGTCACCGTGCAACCCGTACCCGCCCTCCACCCCGGCCCGGGCCGTCGCTGGGCCTCGCGCGCCACCCGTCCGCTGCTGGCCCTCGCCCTGGTCGGCGCGAGCCTGGCCGCCACTCCCGCCGCACCGGCCGGCGCCCGGGACCTGCCCCCGTCCGCGCCGCTGGCCGCCAACCCGTACGAGCGGGGACCCGCGCCCACCGTGGCCAGCATCGAGGCCACCCTCGGCCCGTTCGCCACCGCGCAGACCACCGTCGCCGCCGGCAGCGTCAGCGGCTTCGGCGGCGGGACGATCTACTACCCGACCAGCACCGCCGAGGGCACCTTCGGCGCGGTCGCCATCTCCCCCGGCTTCACCGCGCGCCAGACCTCGGTCGCGTGGCTCGGCCCCCGCCTGGCCTCGCAGGGCTTCGTCGTCATCACCATCGACACCCGCTCCGTGTACGACCAGCCGGCCAGCCGGGGCACCCAGTTGCTTGCCGCCCTGGACTACCTGACCAACACCAGCACCGTCCGCACCCGGATCGACCGGAACCGGCTCGCCGTGATGGGTCACTCGATGGGCGGCGGCGGCAGCCTGTCGGCGGCCAGCACCCGGCCCGCGTTGCAGGCGGCGATCCCGCTGACCGGCTGGCACACCCAGAAGAGCTGGTCGTCGGTGCGCGTACCGACCTTGGTCATCGGGGCCGAGAACGACACGGTGGCCCCGGTCTCGTCGCACTCGGAGCCGTTCTACACCAGCCTGCCGGCCACTCTGGACAAGGCGTACCTGGAGCTGAACGCGGCGAGCCACTCCGCGCCCACCTCGTCGAACGTGACGGTGGCGAAGTACAGCATCTCCTGGCTCAAGCGGTTCGTCGACGACGACACCCGCTACGAGCAGTTCCTCTGCCCGGCCCCCCGTGGCTCGGCGATCGAGGAGTACCGGGACACCTGCCCGCACTCCTGACCCCACGCTCCGGAGCCGTCGCGCGCACTGGGGGCCGCGACGGCTCCGGATTCCACCCGCCGGGCGGCGCGGGGTCCTCCGAGGTCCGCGTCGCCCGGACGCGGGCTCAGGAGCGGGTGCCGAGGAACCGCAGGGCGTTGCCGCCGAGCAGCAGGGCGCGCTGTTCCCCGGTGAGGAAGTCCGCCTCCCGCACCACCCGGCCGACCGGCCGCTCCCCCAGCGGGTACGGGTAGTCGCTGCCCACGAGCACCCGCTCGGCGCCCATGGTGTCGACCAGCAGCCGCAGCGCGGGCGTGGAGAAGACCACCGAGTCGACGCAGAACCGGTCGACGTACGAGCTGGGCGGGGCAGTGGAGGCGCCGCGTACCAGGTCGCCCCGGCGGTGCCACGCGTTGTCGGCGCGGCCCAGCCAGAACGGGAAGCTGCCGCCGCCGTGCGCGAAGCAGATGCGCAGCGTGTCGGGCACCCGGTCGAAGACGCCGCCGAGGATCAGCGCCAGCACCGACAGGTGCGTCTCGGCGGGCATCCCGGCGAGCCAGCGGGCCATCCACCGGTCCAGCCGGGGGCCGCCCGGCATGTCCCACGGGTGCACGAAGACCGGCGCGCCCACCTCGGCGCAGTGCGTCAGGAACTCCACGATCCCGGCGTCGTCCAGGTCGCGGTCGCCGACGTGGTTGCCGATCTCCACGCCGGCGTGTCCGGCCGCGAGGCAGCGGTCCAGCTCGGCGCAGGCCGCCTCCGGGTCCTGCAGCGGCACCTGGCAGAACGGCACCAGCCGGTCGCCACCGGCGGCGGTGACCTCCAGGGTGAGGTCGTTGAAGATCCGGGCCACCTTCACCGCCTGGTCGGCGGGCCGGTCGTAGCTGAAGAAGACCGGGGTGGGCGAGACGACCTGCACGTCCACGCCGTCGGCGTCCATGTCGCCGAGTCGGGTCGGCGCGTCCCAGCACTCCGCCCCGACCGGGCGGAACTCCGTCTCCCCCACCATGATCATGGCCGCCCGCTCGGAGTCGACCCGCAACCAGGGCCAGCCGGAACCGCCGCACGCCGCGCCGAGGTCCGGCCACCCCTTCGGTACGACGTGCGTGTGCACGTCGACCACGGGAGGCCGCGCCGGCCCGGGCCCGGCGGGCATCAGCCCTTACCCGGGTGCAGCGCGCCGCAGTTCGCGCAGGTGCGGGCGGCCTCGTCGGCGTAGAACGCCTGGAACACCGGGGGCAGGTCGGCGGCAATGTCCCTGACCTGCAACTCCACCTCGTGCACCTTGTGCCCGCACTCGGTGCAGTACCACTGGAACTTCTCCAGCGTGCCCTCCTCGCGGACCCGCTCCACGACCACGCCGATCGAGCCGGCCTCGGGCCGCTGCGGCGAGTGCGGGGTGTTGCGCGGCAGCATCCACATCTGGCCCTCGCGCACGTGCACCGTACGCGGCCCCTCCGGGGTCATCAGGTTGACGTGCATGTTGCCCTTGACCTGGTAGAAGAACTCCTCGTACGGGTCTACGTGGAAGTCGGTGCGCTGGTTGGGCCCGCCCACCACCATCACGATGAAGTCGTCCCCGCCCGGGAACATCTCCTTGTTGCCGACCGGCGGCTTGAGCAGGTGCTGGTTCTCCGCGATCCAACCTGGGAAGCTGAACGGCTCCGCGATCTCACTCACGACTGACCTCCTGACGGAAGAAGGGCCACGGCCTGGATCTCGATGAGCAGGTGCGGGTGGGGTAGCTGGTGCACGGCGACGGTGGTGCGGGTGGGTCCGGTGGCGTCGAAGTATTCGGCCCAGACCTGGTTGTAGCCGCCGAAGTCGTTCATGTTGACGAGGTAGGTGGTGACCTGGACGAGGTCGGTCAGGTCGGCGCCGACGGAGCGCAGCAGATCTTGGATGTTGTCGATGACGGCGCGGGTCTGCGCGCGGATATCGAGGTTGGTGGTGCCGAACTCGTCCACGTCGACGCCGGCGAAGGTGTTGTCGGGGCGGCGGCTGGAGGTGCCGGAGACGAAGACGAACCCGCCGGCGACCTTGACGTGCGGGAAGGCGCCCCGGGGCACAGCCTTGCCCGCGACGACGCGTGCGAGCCCGCTCATGCCGACGCCCGCAGCGAGGCCGTGCCGAGGTTCTCGACGACGGCGCGGACGTGGGCGCCGGGTTTCAGGGGGACGGCGGCGGTGGCCGCGCCGGCCAGGAAGACCCAGCCCTCGCGCAGCCGCACCCCGTGCCGGCCGGCCAGCCGGATGCCCTCGTCGAGGGCACGGCGAGGGTCGCCGAGGATGGCGGCGGTCGAGCCGACCTGCGTCACCCGTCCGTCGACCTCCAGCAGCACGCCCAGGTTCTCCAGCCCGTCGGGCACCGGGCTCCACGGCCCGATGACGAACGCGGCGGCGGAGGTGTTGTCGGCGATGACGTCCGGCAGGGAGAAGGTGAAGTTCGCGTACCGGGAGTCGATCAGCTCGATGGCGGGGGCGACCGCCCGGACCGCGTCGGTGAAGTCACCGATGGGTTCGCCGGGTTCGGGCAGGCGGTCGAGCAGGAACGCCACCTCCGGCTCGACGCGGGGATGGATGAAGGCGCCGACGTCGAGGGTGCCGCCGTCGGGGACGCGCATGGTGTCGGTGAGGTGGCCCCAGATGACCTCGTCCACGCCGACCTGCGCCATCTTCGCCTTGCTGGTCAGGCCCATCTTCAACCCCACCAGGCGCTCGCCCCGGTCGAGGCGGCGCTGGATCAGCGCGGTCTGCACCGCGTACGCGGCATCCACGTCCAGGCCCGTCTCGGCGGCCAACTGCGGGATTGCGGTGGCGGTGTCGGCCGCCACGCCGAGGCGCTCGGCGATACCGACAGTGTCCGGCCCGATCATGATTTCTCCTTGCCGGCGAGGTCCAGTGCCACGTCCACGATCATGTCCTCCTGGCCGCCGACCATGCGGCGGCGGCCCAGCTCGACCAGGATGGAGCGCACGTCCACGCCGTACTTGTCCGAGGCCCGCTCCGCATGCCGCAGGAAACTCGAATACACCCCGGCGTAGCCGAGGGAGAGGGTTTCCCGGTCGACCTGCACCGGCCGGTCCTGCAACGGCCGCACGACGTCGTCGGCGGCGTCCATCAGGGCGAACACGTCACAGCCGTGCTGCCAGCCGTGCAGCTCGGCGACCGCCACGAACACCTCCAGCGGGGCGTTGCCCGCCCCGGCGCCCTGCCCCGCCAGGGAGGCATCCACGCGCACCGTGCGCCCATGGCTCGCCTGAGCGCTGGCGGCGGCGTCGCCGAGGATGCGGCCGTGCTCCACCGCGATGACACTGTTGGCGACGCCGAGGGACAGGTTGTGGTGGGCGTGGATACCGATCTGCGTGTCCGGTGCCAACACCTGCCGGTACGCGTCGACCCGCTCGGCCACATCGGACATGAGCAGGCGTCCGCCGGAGTCGGTGACGTAGACGCAGTGCGCCCCGTACGACTCCATCAACTTCGCCTGGGCGGCGAGGCCGGCCGGGTCGTTCATGTGCGACATCATCAGGAACCCGGAGACGTCCATGCCGTTCTCCCGCGCCCACGCGATGTGCTGCGCCGAGATGTCGGCCTCCGTGCAGTGCGTGGCGATGCGCACACTCGTCACGCCGAGGGCCTTCGCCGCCTTCAGATCCGCGATCGTGCCGATCCCCGGCAGCAACAACGTGGTCAGCTTCGCCGAGGTCATCACCTCGGCCGCCGCCGAAATCCAGTCGGCGTCACTGGCCGCACCGTGACCGTAGTTGACGCTGGAACCGGCGAGCCCGTCGCCGTGGGCGACCTCGATCGCGGCCACCCCGGCCGCGTCCAACGCCGCGGCGATGGTGCGGACCTGCTCGACGGTGTAGCGGTGGGCGACGGCGTGCATGCCGTCGCGCAACGTCACGTCCTGGATGTACAGATCAGTCATGACAGGACCTCCGAGGCGGCCTCGGGCCGCAGCGCGACCAGGCGCTCCGCGGTGCGCAACGCGGCCGAGGTCATGATGTCCAGATTTCCCGCGTACGCCGGCAGGTAATGGCCCGCGCCGGAGACCTCCAGGAACACCGACACCTGCAACCCGCTCAGGTGCCGACCCAACGACGGCACATAGGTGTCGACCCGGTCGAACTGCACGTCCTGCTTCAACCGGTACCCCGGCACGTACTCCTGCACCGACGCCACCATCGCCGCCACCGCCCCGGCGATCGCCGCCCGATCCGCATCGGCGTCCTCGCACAGGCAGTAGACGGTGTCGCGCATCAACAACGGCGGATCCGCCGGGTTCAACACGATGATCGCCTTACCCCGCTGCGCGCCACCGACGACCTCGATCGCCCGCGCCGTGGTCTCGGTGAACTCGTCGATGTTCGCCCGCGTCCCCGGCCCCGCCGACCTCGACGCGATCGACGCCACGATCTCCCCGTACGCCACCGGCGTCACCCGACCGACAGCGGCGACGATCGGCACGGTCGCCTGCCCACCACACGTCACCATGTTCACGTTGCGCTCACTCAGATGCTCATCCAGGTTCACCGGCGGCACCACATACGGACCGACCGCCGCCGGCGTCAGATCCACCACCAGCCGACCGTGCGCCGCCAACACCGCGTCGTTGCGCCGATGCGCACCCGCCGAGGTGGCATCGAACACCAACTCCACATCAGCGAACTCCGGCATCGCGACGAGACCGTCGACGCCCTCGGCGGTGGTCGCCACACCCAACCGGCGCGCCCGCGCCAAACCGTCGGAGTCGGGGTCGATGCCCACCATCGCCACCATCCGCAACGACTCGGAGAGCCGCAACACCTTGATCATCAGATCGGTGCCGATGTTGCCCGACCCGATGACCGCCACGCCGGTGGTCACGACGCCTCCTTCGAGAAGCACGTGCGGACAGAGCCCAGGCCGGAGATCCGTGCCTCGTAGGCCGCGCCCGGCGTCACCGCCACCATCGGGCCGAGCGCCCCGGAGAGCACCACGTCACCGGCGCGCAACGGATCACCCGAACGCGCCATGGTCTGCGCCAGCCACTGCACCGCGTGCAGCGGGTTGCCCAGGCACGCCGCGCCCGCTCCGACCGACACCGGCTCACCGGCCTGTTCGAGGACCATGCCGCAAAGCCGCAGGTCCACGTCGGCGAGCCGACGCGGCGTGGTGCCGAGCACGAACAGGCCACTGGAGGCGTTGTCCGCCACCGTGTCCACGATCGAGATGTCCCACCCCGCCACCCGCGAATCCACGATCTCGATCGCCGGCAACACGTGATCCACGGCCCGGATCACGTCCGCGCTGGTGATCCGCTCGTCGGGTAGGTCCGCGCCCAACACGAACGCGACCTCCGCCTCCACCCGAGGCTGCAACAGCCGGTCCATCGCGACCTCGGCCCCGTCGGGCACCGCCATGTCGTCCAGCAGCACCCCGAAGTCCGGCTGGAACACCCCGAAGCTCTCCTGCACCGCCCGGGAGGTCAGCCCGATCTTCGCGCCCACCCGCCGGTGGCCCCGCTGCAACCACTGCCGCACCTGGAGCTGCTGCACCACGTACGCCGACGTGACGTCCCCCTCGGGCAGCAGCCGCCCGCGCAGCGGCGCACACGGCGTGCCGTTGTCCCGCGCGTCGACCAGTTCCCGGGCCGCCGCCTCGTAATCAACGCTCATGTCGACTCCTCACTGCCCGCGAAGCCGCCACGGGGCTCCACGCCACTGCGCCTGATGCCTGCACGCTCATGTCAGGTCCACGCAGACGTTGGTGAGTTCGGAATAGAAACCCAACGAGTGCACGCCACCCTCACGCCCGATACCCGACGCCTTCACCCCACCGAACGGCGTGCGCAGATCCCGCAGGAACCACGTGTTCACCCACACGATCCCCGCATCCAACCGCGCCCCCGCCCGATGCGCCCGGCCCACATCCCGCGTCCACACCGCCCCCGCCAGCCCGTACTCCGTACCATTGGCCAACGCGAACGCCTCATCCTCATCGTCGAACGGCGCCACATGCACCACCGGCCCGAAGATCTCCTCAGTGTTCGTCCGCGCATCCGCAGCCAACCCGGTCAACACCGTCGGCTGCACGAACGCACCACCGTCACGGGCGTCACCGAAACGCGGCACACCACCCCCGGCAAGCACCTGCGCACCCTCGGCACGGGCAAGGTCGTAGTAGCCGAGCACCTTGTCCCGATGCTGACGCGAGATCAACGGCATGTTCACCGTCGCCTCATCCGCAGGCCATCCGAACGGCAGCTCGGCGGCCCGCTCCGCCAACCGCGCGGTGAACTCCTCGAACACCGGCCGCTGCACATAGATCCGCTCGGTGCACAGACACACCTGACCACCGTTGGTGAAGCTGGAACGCACCGACCCCGCCACCGCCGCATCCAGATCGGCATCGGCGAACACAAGCCCGGCGTTCTTGCCACCCAACTCGAACGACACCGCCTTCACCCCGTCGGCAGCCGCCCGCATGATCGCCCCGCCGGTCGACGACTCACCGGTGAAGGTGATCGCGTCCACCCCCGGATGCCGGGTCAAAAGCTCCCCCGCCGAATCCGGACCGAAGCCATGCACCAGGTTGAACACACCCTCCGGCACCCCCGCGGCGGCCATCACCTCCGCCAGCAGCGTCGCCGACGCCGGCGTCTCCTCACTCGGCTTCACCACCACCGCGTTTCCGCACGCCAACGCCGGAGCAACCTTCCACGTCAGCAGCAGCAACGGCAGGTTCCACGGCACGATCACCGCCACCACACCCACCGGCTTACGCACCGCGTAGTTCAACGCCCGCCCACCCGACGGGGTGACCGTCGTGAACGACTCCGTCGGCGCCGTCGCCACGATCTCCGCGAACGCACGGAAGTTCGCCGCACCACGCGGGATATCCAGAGTGCGAGCCTGCGAAATCGACTTACCCGTGTCGGCGACCTCCGCGGTCACCAGATCGTCGAAGCGGCGCTCCAACTCGTCGGCGACCCGACGCAACACCTCCGCGCGCTCCCGCTCACCCATCCGACCCCACGGCCCCCGCAACGCCGCCCGCGCCGCCGCCACCGCGTCGTCCACACACGCCCGATCCGCCTCGGCCACCTCGAACACCGGCTCACCCGTCACCGGACTGCGCTTGACGAACCGCCGCCCGCCCTCGACGAACTCACCCCCGACGAAGTTGCGCAGCAGGCCCGGGCCGTCGGGCGCCCGCCCGGCCATCAGCCGGGGATCCCAGGTCACTGTCATCGACGCCTCCCTCGGCTGATCGTGAGGCCGACCGCGCCGGCGAGCAGCGCCGCCGCCCCGGCGGCCACCGCCCCGAGCACCCGGTGCTGCCGGCGGACCCGGCGACGCACCTCCGCGTACGGGGTGGTCGAGAAGGACACCAGCTCGTAGCGGGAGACGTACCGGCCCGGCAGCACCCGCTCCAGCGCGTGCTCGACCTTCCGGCCGGCCTGGAACAGCGGCGAGGCGACCTTGTCCCGCATCTCCACGAAGTTCGCCAGCGCCATCTGCGCGATCGCCTCGGCGTTCTCCTGCCGCCGCTGCTGGAACAGCGGCAGCGCGTCCGACCAGTCGTCGGCGCACTCGTCCAGGCAGCGGTCCAGCTCGACCACGTCCTCGAAGGCGCAGTTCGCGCCCTGGCCGTAGAACGGGACGATGGCGTGTGCCGCGTCGCCGAGCAGGCCGACCCTCCCGTACGCCTGCCAGGGGGTGCAGCGGACGGTGCCGAGCACGCCCACCGGGTTGTGCTGGTAGTCGTCGACGAGGCCCGGGGCGAGCGGCGGCAGGTCCGGGTAGTGCTCGGCGAAGTGCCGCTCGATGGCCGCCGGGCTGCCCAGCGAGGCGAAGCTGGCGGTGCCGTGGGTGGGCCAGAAGAGCGTGCAGGTGAACGAGCGGTCCGGGTTCGGCAGCGCGATCATCATCGAGGTGCCGCGCGGCCAGATGTGCAGCGCCTCCGGGTCGAGGGCGAAATCCCCGCCCACCGGCGGGATTGTCAGCTCCTTGTAGCCGTAGTCGAGGAAGTCCACGCTCTCGGTCAGCAGCCCGTACGCCAGCAGCTGCCCGCGCACCGCCGAGCCGGCGCCGTCGGTGCCGAGGACGACCGACGCGGTGGCCGCGACCGTGCCCTGCGGGGTCTCGAAGGTCATCTCGCCGCTGGTCGGATCGAGCCCGACGAGCCGGTGGTCGAAGGCGACCCGCACCCCGGGCAGGCTGGTGGCCGCGTCGAGCAGGGCGTTGTTCAGCGCGCCCCGGCTGATCGAGTTGATCGCCCGGTCGCCGGAGGCGCTGTACGACTGGAACTGCGCCTCGCCGTCGACGGGGTGGATCATCCGGCCGTGCATCGGCAGCCCGTCCGCCAGCACCTGCTCGTCCAGGCCGATGCGGCGCAGCGCGTCCAGGCCCCGCTCGGAGAGCGCCAGGTTGATGGAGCGTCCCCGCTCCACCGTGCCGGTACGCGGGTCGGGTCGCCGCTCGTAGAGCGCCACCGGGTAGCCGCGCCGGGCCAGGAAGCAGGCCAGCAGGCAGCCGGCCAGGCCCGCGCCGACCACCGCGATCTCGTTCCGCTCGTCGGTCATGAGTTCACCTCCACCGTGGCGGCCAGCGCGTCGGCGGCCCGCCAGCAGTCGTGGAACGTGGAATAGAGCGGCACCGGGGCGAACCGGATGATGTCCGGCTCCCGGGCGTCGGCGATCACGCCGTGCTCGTGCCGCAGCCGCTTGGCCAGCCCGGCCGCGCTGCCCGCGCCGATGCGCACCGAGAGCTGGCAGCCGCGCCGCTCCGGCTCGCGCGGGGTGACCACGGTCAGCGGACGGTTCGCGGTCACCTCGTCCAGCAGCCCCGCCAGGTAGCCGGTGAGCCGGAGGCTGCGCTCGCGCAGCGCGGGCATCCCGACGGCGTCGAAGAGTTCCAGCGAGGTCCGCACCGGGCCCATCGCGAAGATCGGCGGGTTGGAGATCTGCCAGGCCTCCACGGTGGCCGGCGGCCGGGAGACGGGGGTCATCTCGAACCGGGTGGCCGCCTCGGTGCTCCACCAGCCCTCGAAGCGGGGCAGGTCCGGGTCGCCGAGGTGCCGCTCGTGCACGAAGACGCCGGCCAGCGCGCCGGGCCCGGAGTTCAGGTACTTGTAGGAGCACCAGGCCGCGAAGTCGACGTCCCAGTCGTGCAGGGCCAGCGGGACGTTGCCGGCGGCGTGCGCCAGGTCCCAACCGACCACGGCCCCCGCCGCGCGGCCGGCGGCGGTGATCGTCGGGATGTCCATCAGCTCGCCGGTGAGGTAGTTGACCCCGCCGAGCAGCAGCAGCGCCACCGTGTCGCCCTCGGCGGCCAGATAGGCGGTCACGTCCTCGGTGCGCAGGGTGTCCTCGCCCGCGCGCGGGCGCAGCCGGACGACATTGGTGTCCGGGTCCAGGCCGTGGAAGCGGGCCTGGCTGCGCACGGCGTAGCTGTCCGAGGGGAAGGCGCTGTCCTCGATGACGATCCTGGTGCGCGCCCCCGCCGGCCGGTAGAAGCTGACCATCAGCAGGTGCAGGTTGACGGTGAGGGAGTTCATCACCACGACCTCCGCCGGGGCGGCGCCGACCAGTCGCGCGGCCGGCGCCGTCAGCAGCTCGTGGTACGGCAGCCAGGGGCGTTCCGCCTCCAGGTGCCCCTCGACCCCGAGCCGGCGCCACGCGTCCAGGTCGGCGAGGAGTTCCTCGCGGGTGGCCCGCGGTTGCAGGCCCAGGGAGTTGCCGGCCAGGTACGCGGCGTCGCGGAAGCGCCCGCCGTCGGCCGGCGGCACGTGGAACAGGTGGCGGTGCCCGGGATGGGCGGCGTCGAGGCGGCGCGCCTCGGCCTCACCGGCGGCGAAGCTGGACGAATCAGATGTGGGGGTGGTCATGGGGTCGTCTCGCTCTCGGGTCACATCGCTGTCCGGGCCGACCACAGCTCGGGGAAGACCACCCGGGCCATGCTGCGCTGCAACCACGCCAGTCCGGCGGAGCCACCGCTGCCGACCTTGGCGCCCATTGTCCGCTGCACCGCCTTGACGTGGTGCTGCCGCCAGTCGCCGAACTGCTCGGCCACCTCGGTGAGCGCCTCGCCCAGCATCCGCAGGTGGTTCTCCGGCCCGGGCTCGGCGTAGATCCGCACCCAGGCGTCCTCCACGGCGGCGTGCGGCTGGTGCTCGGCGGCGAACTCCCGGTCGAGCAGGTCGGCCGGCAGGTCGTGGCCCTGCCGGGCCAGCAGGGCGAGCACGTCGTCCCAGAGGCTCGGTGCCGCCAGGGTGGCGCGCAGCTCGGCGTAGACGTCGGTCTGCCGCCGGAACGGCCGGATCAGCGTCTCGTCGCGGAGGCCGAGCAGGAACTCCAGGTGGCGGTACATCGCCGACTGGAAGCCGGAGCCCTCGCCCAGCAGGTTGCGGAACCGGTTGAAGTCGGCGGGGGTCATCCAGCGCAGCCCGTTCCAGGCCGCGTTCAGCCCCTCCAGATGCAGCGCGGCGCGGCGCAGCGGGGCCAGCGCGTCCCACACCCGGTCGGCCCGCAGCAGCCGCTGCGTCTCGCGCAGCTCGTGGCAGGTCAGCCCGAAGTACAGCTCCATGATCTGGCTGACCATCAGGAAGGACATCTCACCCGGGTCGTCACTCAGCGGCTGTTGCAGTTGGTGCAGCGTGCTGGCGTGCACGTACGCGTCGTACGGCACCCGCTCGGCGAACTCCAGCGTCGGCTCGCCGCCGTTGCGGGCGGCGCGGGCCGCGCGCTGCCGCGGGGTCGCCGGGCGCACCGCCGCCTTGGCGGGTACGCGCACGTCCGTCTGCTTCACCGGTGGCCTCCCTCTGCTTCGTCACCCCGGGACGGCCGACGGTCGGCCGTTTTCGGGATGCCGACATGATCTCTCGGCGGAACCCCCGGATGGAATGCCGGATCAACGGCGCTCACCCCGTCTGACCTGCGACGCAGAAGGCATGAGCCTGATTCGGCTTCGAGAAAGTAAGGTCGCCTCATGGACGACATGGACTGGGCGCTGCTGCGGGAACTGCAGGCCGACGCGCGCCTCTCCTTCAGCGAGCTCTCCCGGCGGGTGCACCTGTCGCCGCCGGCCGTGGCCGAGCGCGTGCGCCGGCTGGAGGAGTCCGGGGTGATCACCGGCTACCACGCCCACGTCGACCTGACCCGGGCCGGCCGCACCGTGGTCGCGCTGATCCGGATGTCCTGTTACGGGGCGCGGTGCATCCTGCACGACCCGGCCGTGGCGGGCTGGCCCGAGATCCTGGAGATCCACCGCATCACCGGCGACGCGTGCAGCATGCTGAAGGTGGCCGCCGGGTCGATCGACGACTTCGAGGGCGTCATCGACCGACTCGCCCCGTACGGCCAGCCGTCCAGCACGATGGTCCTCTCCACCCCCCTGGCGTGGCAGCCCGTCACCCCGCTGCCCCCCGCCGACCGGCAGCGCTGACCCGCCCCTGGTTTGCCCCCCGGCCAGCGGGAAAGCAGGCCCTGTTGCCCGGGGGAGGATTCCGGTGATCGTCACCGGAAGGGGGGATCATGCCGGTGCTCACAGCGTTCCAACGTGCCCTGACCCGCGCTCTGACCGTCTTGGGGCTGGTCGCGGCTTTCGTCCTGACGACCGTCGCACCCGCGTGGGCGGGTGAGAACACATTCGTCGAGGTGGTGCCCAACAGCGCGCAGGCCGGCACCCGGGTCAGCATCCGGGCCGGTTGCGACAACGCCAACAACCGCCAGGCCGACGTGCACTCCGATGCCTTCGGCCGGGTGATGCTGCGGCCGGACAACGGCTTCCTGACCGGCCAGGTCACCATTCCGGGCAGCAAGGAGCCCGGCGACTACCCGGTCGACCTGCGCTGCGACAACGGCAAGACCGCGACCACCACGCTCACGGTGCTGAACATGGAGCAGCCCAGCAAGGGCCCGGCGACCGGGGGCGGCGGCACCGCCGCCTCGGGCACCGGCTCGATGCTGATGATCGGCGGCCTCGCGGTCGTGGCCCTGGCCGTGGGCTTCGGCTTCTTCGGCAACCGCCGCCGGACCGGGTCCGGTTCCTGACCCGCCGTCGCCATGGCCGGCTCCCAGAGGCGTACCAGGCGATCGGATCCGGGCCGGGTCCGGGCGACCACCCGGCGGGCGCTGCGGGCGTCCCGCCGGGCGGCGGCCGCGACCGCCCGTCGGCTGCGCCGGGTGGCCGGGGAGGCGGTGTCGGCGAGCGTCGCCACCACCGATCCGACCGCCGGCCCGCTGCCCGCCCGACCCCGGTACCGCCGGATCCCGGCCGGCCGCGGCCGGTGGGCCGCCGGCCGGGGGCCCGGCCTGCCGGTCCTTGTGATCGGGACGCTGATGGCGCTGATCATCACGATGCTCGGCGTGGAGCGGATCGCCGGCGTGAGCGTGCTGCCGGAGCGGTTCCTCGCGGGGCTGCGACCCGCGCCGAAGAAGTTCCCGGTGCTGCCCGCGAGCCGGCCCGTCGGCATCGAGATCGACCCGATCGACGTCCGGGCGCCCGTGCACGGCGTCGGCATCGCCCCGGACGGCAGCATCGCGGTGCCGGACGCCGCCCGCGCCCAGGAGGCCGGCTGGTACGACCAGGGCCCGACCCCCGGGCAGTACGGCCCCTCGGTGATCGTCGGGCACGTCGACACCAGCACCGGGCCGGCGGTCTTCCACAAGCTGCGGGACCTGCAGGACGGAGACCGGATCGAGGTCGCCCGGCAGGACCGGTCGGTGGCCGTCTTCGAGGTGGACTCCGTCGAGCGCTTCGACAAGGACCGGCTGCCGGTGGACGAGGTCTTCGGGGACTTCAGCCGCCCCCGGCTGCGCCTGATCACCTGCGGCGGGCGCTGGGTGGGCGGGGAGACCGGGTACGCCGACAACGTGGTGGTGTTCGCGTCGCTGGTCCGGGCCCGCACGACGTGACCGGGCCCCGACGCCGCCCGCGGGCCGAGTTCCCCGGCGCGGGCGACGGTCAGGCCGCCTCGGACTCGCGCAGGTCGAGCCAGTCGGCCCAGCGGGGATCCGGCGCCCGGTGGCCGAGCACCCGCCAGGCGGTGCCCTTCGGGGCCGCCGGCAGCGCGTGCAGCCGCCAGCCCAGCTCGGCCGGCGTCTTGTCGCCTTTGGTGTGGTTGCACCGGGCGCAGGCCGCCACGACGTTCTCCCAGGCGTGCCGGCCGCCCCGGCTGCGCGGGAAGACGTGGTCGATGGTCTCGGCGGGGCCCCGGCAGTAGGCGCAACGCCAGCCGTCCCGGGCGAAGATGCCGCGGCGGGAGAGCCCGACGTGGGCGCGGTAGGGCACCCGTACGAAGCGGGTGAGCCGGACGACCGACGGCACCGGCAGCGCGTCGCGGGCGCTGTGCAGGATGCCGTCGCCGTCGGCGACGCAGACCGCCTTGGCGGAGAGCACGAGAATGGCGGCACGACGCACCGACACGACGCACAGCGGCTCGTAGGTGGCGTTGAGGACCAGCGCACCGGAGCCCACCGTGGGTCGTATGTCAGGCATCGCGTTCACCCTCCCGGTTCAGCGGCCCCTGCTCGCCACCGCCGACCGGAAACGGGCACGGCGACCCACCACGGCCGACGCCGGCCGGATCACCGACGTCCGTGCGCCCATCGTCCCTGATCGGACCCCGGATTGCACGTACTAATCCGGGGTCCCTCCGGAAGCGATCCCCGCGCGTGTCAAGATGACCGGTTCGCCCGCGTCCCGCACGGCGCCGTGGCCCCGGGACGCCGGGGCGGGGTCACGCCGCGGAGGGTCGGCGGGATCCGGCCCCGCCTGGTGGGGTACGAAGACAGCGTGACCGTTGTCAGCCTGACGCCGCCCGCCCTGCCCGCCGTCGAGGCGCCGGACCCGGCTCCGTCGCCGACCTGCCTGGACGACGCCCTCTGCAAGAGCGTCTACGACATGACCGGCTCGGTGTGGTTCGCCGAGGGCAGCTACTGGATCCTGCTCAAGCCGCTGCGGATAGCGCTGATCCTGCTGCTGGCGGTCGCCGCCCGGTGGCTGGTGCACCGCACGATCCGCCGGCTGGTGCGCACCACCACCGACGCGGGCGTGCCGACCATGCTGCGCCCGCTGCGCGAGCGGATCCCCACCGCCTCCGTCGAGCCGGGCGAGTTCGTTCCGGAGCGCCGCCGGCAGCGGGCCGAGGCGATCGGTTCGGTGCTGCGCAGCCTGAGCACCGCGTTCATCTTCGGCATCGCGCTGTTGATGATCCTCAAGGAGTTCAGCTTCGACCTGGCCCCGCTGCTGGCCAGCGCCGGCATCGCGGGCGTGGCCCTCGGCTTCGGCGCGCAGAGCCTGGTCAAGGACCTGATCGCCGGCCTGTTCATGCTGATCGAGGACCAGTACGGCGTCGGCGACACCGTGGACCTCGGCGAGGCGACCGGCGTGGTGGAGTCGGTCGGGCTGCGGGTCACCACCGTCCGCGACGGGCGGGGTGTGCTCTGGTACATCCGCAACGGCGAGATCGTCCGGGTGGGCAACAAGAGCCAGGGTTGGGCCCTGGTGGTGGTCGACCTGCCGATCGGCTTCGCCGGCACGGAGGAGGCCACGGCCGTGCTGCGGACCGCCGCCGCCTCGGTGGCGATCGACCCCGACCTGGCGCCGGAGATCGTCGAGGCCCCGGAGGTGCTGGGCGTCGAGCAGATGACGGTCGACGGCGCGGTCATCCGTACGGTGGTCAAGACGACGGCGGACGGGCAGTTCGCCGTCGGCCGGGAGCTGCGTCGCCGGCTCGCCGAGGCGTTGGAGAACTCCGGCATCACCGCGAAGATCGCCGCCGCCCGGTTCTACCCGGGCATGCCGGTGCGCACCCCCGGCGAGACCGGGCAGGGTGGCGCCACCTGAGGCACCGGAACGCCGGGCGGCGGGGGTCGCGAGCCGGGTGGCCCCTCGGGTATCGTCCGTTCGTTCAGTCGGAGATGCGACGATCTACCCCTTCGCCCTAGCCACTCGTCGGACGATCGGGCAAAATCCGGTGCACGCGCTCCCCCGGAGCGTGATCACGTCCTCGCTGATCCGTAGATCTGACGACGGTTCCCGGGCCGTCCATCACGAGTGGCCCGCCAGGGGAACGATGGAGGCGACGGTGCCTGACGAGCGACCCTCCCCGGAAGGGCCGGCAACCTTCCGCGAGGTGTTCGCCAATCGCGAATACGGCGCCGTCTTCACGGCGAGCGCGCTCTCCTGGATCGGCGACTACATCGCCAAGGCCGCGGTCACCCTGCTGGTCTACGAGGAGACCCGGTCGGTCGCGCTCTCGGCCGCCGCCTTCGCGGTGAGCTACCTGCCCTGGCTCGTCGGCGGCCCCCTGCTCGCCACGCTCGCGGAACGGCACCGCTACCGGCAGGTCATGGTGGTCTGCGACCTCGTCCGGATGGTGCTGATGGTGTGCATCGCCATCCCCGGCATGCCGGTCCCGATGATCCTGGCCCTGCTCTTCGCCACCACGCTGGCCAATCCACCGAGCCAGGCCGCCAAGTCGGCGCTGATCCCCCTGATCCTCACCGGGGACCGCCTGGTGGTCGGGCTGTCGATGATCAGCAGCGTCGGCCAGGCCGCCCAGGTCGTCGGCTACCTGGCGGGCGCGGCCATCGCCGCGTTCAACCCGACCACCGCGCTCCTGGTGAACGCGGCGACCTTCGCCCTGTCGGCCGCGCTGGTCCGCTTCGGCGTGGCCGACCGACCGACGGCGATGACCGCCGCGCACCGCAGCCACCTGCTGCGGGAGACCGCGCAGGGCTTCCAGATCGTGTTCGGCACACCGGTGCTGCGGGCCATCGCCGTGCTGGTCTTCGCCGCCATGCTCTTCTCCGTGGTGCCGGAGGGCCTCGCCGCCGCCTGGGCGAGCGAGCACGCCGGCCAGCTGGACGCCGGCGCCGCCCAGGCGATCATCATGGCGGCGAACCCCGTCGGCTTCATCCTCGGCGGCCTCATCGTCAGCCGGGCATTCGGGCCGGACCGCCGGCTGAGCCTGATGCGGCCGTTGGCGGTGCTCTCCCCGCTGGCCCTGGTGCCCGCCCTGCTCGACCCGCCGCCGCTGGTGGTGGCGCTGCTCGCCGCCGCCTGCGGGTTCGCCGTCGCCGGCATGCTGCCGGTGGCCAACGGGCTCTTCGTCCGGGCGCTGCCCGACGGCTTCCGGGCCCGCGCCTTCGGCGTGATGGCGACCGGCGTCCAGGTCATCCAGGGCCTGGCCGTCCTGGTCACCGGGCTGCTGGCCGAGCGATACTCCATCCCGCTCGTGGTCGGGGTGTGGAGCGCCGTCGGGGTGCTGCTGATGACGCTCGCCGCCCTGCGCTGGCCGAGCCGGTCGGCGATCGACGCGGCCATCGAGGCGGCCCAGCAGGCGGGCGGAGCGGCCCAGCAGGCGGGCGCGGTGGCCCCCCGGCAGGCGGACGGGGCGACCGGTCCCGCCACGCCGGCGGGCGCGCAGGAGCGGTCCGGCGGGCCGGCGGACCGCTGGGCGGTCGCCCCGGCGAAGCGGGACAGCGGCGGCACACGGTGACCCGACCCACAGCCGGCACCCCCCGGTCGCCCGACGCGGCACCTGGCAGGATGGAACGGTGAATGCCGCAGGTGAGTCCGACCGTCCCGGTGCGTCGATGACCCTCTTCGAAGCGGTCGGCGGCGAGCCCACTTTCCGCAAGCTGGTGGACGAGTTCTACGCCGGGGTCGCCGACGACCCGCTGCTGCGTCCCATGTATCCCGAGGAGGACCTGGGCCCGGCCGCTGACCGGTTGACCCTGTTCCTCATGCAGTACTGGGGCGGCCCCAACACGTACTCGGCGCAACGGGGGCACCCGCGGCTGCGGATGCGCCACGCGCCGTACCGGATCGGCGCCGCCGAGCGGGACGCGTGGCTGCTCCACATGCGCCGCGCCGTGGACCGCCTCGACCTGCCACCGGAGATCGCCACCGCGCTGTGGGACTACCTGGAGCGGGCCGCCTACTTCATGGTCAACGCGATGGAGGACCCGGCCGGGCCGGCCTGACCCGGCAGGCCGTCGGGCGGCCCGGCGGATGCCAGGCGGCCCGACGGCGTCGGACGGGTACCGGATCGCCCGGCGGGCGTCCGGCGGCTCAGAGCAGGGCGCCCTCGTCGTGCAGCCAGTCCACGAAGCTGGTGGCGACCGCCGCGCCGCAGTCGAGCATCTCGACCAGCAGCGCGTCGTGTGCCCCGGCGCCGAAGGGCACCTGCAACTCCGCGTAGATCGGCAACTGGCCGCGCTCGGTCGGGTCTCCGACATAGGCCTTGCAGAAGCGGCGGGTGTGGTTCCACTCGTTGACCACGCGGTAGGCGCGGTCGGCCCAGTCCGGCGGCACCGTCGCGTGTGGACGGGCCCGCATCACCAGGATCTCGTCCTCCGGACCCTCCAGTGTGACCAGCACGGCGTGCCGCTCCCACATGGCCAGCAGGTTGCCGTCGCCGTCGGCCAGGTAGCGCACGTCGAGCCTGTCGAGTGCGTCGCATACCCGGCGCAGGGTTACCGGTTCGACCGTGGCGGACATGTCCGCGATCACGGCTCGCTCCGTCGGCGGGCAGTCGTCTGCCGGCTGACGGGGGGTCGGTGGTCCGACCCGGACGGTGCTCTCCACTGTGATCCCGCTCCGCCTTTCCGAGTCGCCGCCGCCGTTGGCGGGACCGGGGCGCCATGACCACCACGGCATCGCTCGCGCACCTCACTCCCCAGCGGATCCAGTCGCCTACGGTGCGTTGGATCCGAGGATGGACGGTACCCGGACAGCCGGGTTGAAGCACCCCCCCAACGGCAGCCCCAGGACAGAAGAATGACGGCGGGTCATCCGAACGGATGACCTCAGACGGGCCGCACGGCAAGATCGGTGGCCTTCTGCGACCAGATCGCTCCGTACGGTCCCACCAGGCCGACCCATCGGCCGACCGTGCGCACCTGGACGTCGCCCCCGCCGACCGTCCCGGCGGACCCCTCGGCGGACCCCAGGAAGCCCATCCGGACCAACCCCTGGACCATCCGCTGGGTCACCTCGACCGGCTCGCCGGGCGGGTCCTCCGGGGTGACCACCACGGGCACGTGGTCGAGCAGCGCGTCCCGCAGCGCCCGCTGCCCGACCGCACGCCCGCCGACGCCGTGGGTGCTGGCGTCCCGCAGGGCTCCCGCCGCCGCCGCAGCGATCCGCCGCAGCTCCGCGCCCGGCAGCGTCTCCACGCGGCGGCTCGCCGTGGGCGGCAGCGGCCACCGCCACCGCTCGTCCCGCCGCGTCGGCAGGGTTGCGCCGCCCGCCGCCAACTCGGCCAGCAACTCGCCGGCTGCGACCGTGGCGTCGCCGGGGCCCTCGCCGGCCACCGTGCGCACGACCAGCACGCCCCACGGCAGACGCCCCCAGAGGGCCGTACGGCCCGTCGCGCCGGCCGACCTGAGCCGGACCGGCGCGCCGCCGTCCAGCCGGACGAGGCGGGCCAGGAAGGCCTCCGCGTCGGCCGCGTCGACGATCCCGTGCCCGCCGGCGACCGTTCCGCCGCCACCGGCCCCCGCCGGGGCCACCGGCCCGTCGGCCGCCGTCACGCCACCGGCCCCTGCGGCGCGTACGTGAGCAGGAACGTCCGCTCCTCCGGGGTGATCCGCCGGGGCCGCTGCCGGGTCAGGTCGAACGGCACCAGCACCGAACGGGCGCGGCTGGCCAGCACCTCGCCGTCGAAGAGTTCGTAGGCGACGGTGAACGACGCGCCTCGGATCTCCTCCACCCACAGCTCGATGCGCACGGTGGGGGCGGCCTCGGCGGTGGCCCGGCCGAGTGCGTACTCGACCGGGCGCAGGTAGTCGATCTCGTGCCGACTGATCACGACGCCGTCGGCGAACGAGCCCACTCCCCACGCCCGGCCGCCGGCGAACATCAACGCCACCCGCGCCTCCTCGTAGAGGGTGAGGAAGCGCGAGTTGTTGATGTGGCCGTACGCGTCGAGGTCGGACCACCGCAGGGTGCAGTGGTAGACGAAACGGTCCGCCACGTCAGTCGCGGGTCAGCTTGCGGTAGGTCACCCGGTGCGGGCGGGCCGCCTCCGCGCCGAGCCGGTCGACCTTGTTCTTCTCGTACGCCTCGAAGTTGCCCTCGAACCAGAACCACTTCGCCGGGTTCTCGTCGTCGCCCTCCCAGGCCAGGATGTGCGTGGCGACCCGGTCGAGGAACATCCGGTCGTGGGAGATGACCACGGCGCAGCCGGGGAACTCCAGCAGCGCGTTCTCCAGGCTGGAGAGGGTCTCCACGTCGAGGTCGTTGGTCGGCTCGTCGAGCAGGATCACGTTGCCGCCGATCTTCAGCGTCAGCGCGAGGTTGAGCCGGTTGCGCTCGCCGCCGGAGAGCACCTTGGTCGGCTTCTGCTGGTCCGGCCCCTTGAACCCGAACGCGGCGATGTACGCCCGCGACGGCATCTCGACCTTGCCGACCATCAGGTGGTCGAGCCCGTCGGAGACGACCTCCCAGACCGTCTTGTCCCCGGCCAGGCCCTGCCGGTTCTGGTCGACGTACGACAGCGAGACCGTCTCGCCGACCCGGACGTCGCCGCTCGTCGGCTGCTCCAGCCCGACGATGGTCTTGAACAGGGTGGTCTTGCCGACGCCGTTCGGGCCGATGATGCCGACGATGCCGTTGCGGGGCAGCGAGAAGGACAGGTTGTCGATGAGCACCCGGTCGCCGAAGCCCTTGGTCAGGCCGTGCGCCTCGATCACCGTGTTGCCCAGGCGGGGGCCCGGCGGGATCTGGATCTCCTCGAAGTCCAGCTTGCGGGTCTTCTCCGCCTCGGTGGCCATCTCCTCGTAGCGGTCGAGGCGGGCCTTGGACTTGGTCTGCCGCGCCTTGGCGTTGGAGCGGACCCACTCCAGTTCCTCGGTGAGGCGCTTCTTCATCTTGGCGTCGCGGCGGCCCTCGACGGCCAGCCGGGCGGCCTTCTTCTCCAGGTAGGTGGAGTAGTTGCCCTCGTAGCCGACGGCCCGGCCGCGGTCCAGCTCCAGAATCCAGCCGGCCACGTTGTCCAGGAAGTACCGGTCGTGGGTGATCGCCATGACGGTGCCCGCGTACTTGGCCAGGTGCTGCTCCAGCCAGGAGACGCTCTCCGCGTCCAGGTGGTTGGTGGGCTCGTCGAGCAGCAGCAGGTCGGGGGCCTCCAGCAGCAGCTTGCACAGCGCGACCCGGCGCCGCTCGCCCCCGGAGAGCTGGGTGACGTCGGCGTCCGGGGGCGGGCAGCGCAGCGCGTCCATCGCCAGTTCGAGCTTGGAGTCGATGTCCCACGCGTCGGCGTGGTCCAGCTCCTCCTGGAGCTTGCCCATCTCCTCCATCAGCTCGTCGGAGTAGTCGGTCGCCATCTGCTCGGCGATCTTGTTGAACCGCTCCAGCTTGGCCTTGGTCTCGGCGACCGCCTCCTCGACGTTGCCGAGCACGGTCTTGGCGTCGTTGAGCGGGGGCTCCTGGGCGAGCAGGCCGACGGTGTAGCCGGGCATCAGCCGGGCCTCGCCGTTGCTCGGCCGGTCCAGGCCTGCCATGATCTTGAGGAGGCTGGACTTACCGGCGCCGTTCGGGCCGACCACACCGATCTTGGCCCCCGGGAGGAAGCTCAGCGTCACGTTGTCGAGCACGACCTTGTCGCCGTGCGCCTTGCGCGCCTTTTCCAGGACGTAGATGTACTGGGCCACGGTGCGGGCTACCTCCGTAGGTTGCGACTGGGTCGGCGGGCGCGGGCGCGGGCTGCGACCTCCGCCCGCCGCCGCCGGCCGGTGGCCGGCCGCACGCACGCCATCGTCAATCCTGACAGGTACGCGCCGTCGCGCCCACATCACCCCGCCCCCGACGCTCCGGACGCGTCGCACCACCCCTGCTTCCGAGCAGGGGTATCGACAAGATCACCCCAAGGGTTGGACCATCGTGGGAAGGGTAGGTGACTCCGGCACGGGGCCCCAGAAGCCGCAGCTACGCTCAGTACGCTCATTCGCGGTTGACCCGTCAGCACCCGGAGGTGGCCGAACGTGACCGTCCGCAGCTCCTTTGTCGTAGTGGCGAACCGGCTACCCGTCGACGAGGTGAGCACACCTGAGGGACGGCAGTGGCGTCGCAGCCCCGGGGGGCTGGTGACCGCCCTGCACCCCGTGCTCGCCGAGCACCAGGGCACCTGGGTCGGCTGGGCCGGCGGCACCGGCGCCGCCCCCGAGCCCTTCGACCTGGAGGGCATCCGGCTGCACCCGGTACCGCTGAGCGCGGAGGAACTGGAGCGCTACTACGAGGGCCAGTCCAACGCGACGATCTGGCCGCTCTACCACGACGCGGTGGAGACGCCGGCCTACAAGCGCCGCTGGCGCGAGGCGTACCGCCTGGTCAACGCCCGCTTCGCGGAGGCCGCGGCGGAGGTCGCGGCCGAGGGGGCGACGGTCTGGGTGCAGGACTACCAGCTCCAGCTCGTCCCGGCGATGCTCCGCGAGCTGCGGCCCGACCTGCGGATCGGCTTCTTCCTGCACATCCCGTTCCCGCCCATCGAGCTGTTCATGCAGATGCCGTTCCGCACCGAGATCCTGCGCGGCCTGCTCGGCGCCGACCTGGTCGGGTTCCAGCAGCGCCTCGCCGCGCAGAACTTCGTCCGGCTGGCCCGGCACCTGCTCGGGCTGCGCTACGAGGGGCAGATGATCCAGGTCGACGGCCGCCAGGTGAAGGCCGGCGCGTTCCCGATCTCCATCGACACGAAGGAGATGGAGCGGCTGGCCGCCGACCCGGGCATCCAGGCCCGGGCGAAGGAGATCCGCGAGGAGCTGGGCAACCCGAAGACGATCATCCTGGGTGTCGACCGGCTGGACTACACCAAGGGCATCGAGTTGCGGCTGAAGGCCTTCCGCGAGCTGCTGGCTGACGGAAAGTTGACAGTTCCCGACGCGGTCATGGTGCAGGTCGCCACACCCAGCCGCGAGCGCGTGGAGCACTACCAGGCACTACGCGTGAAGGTGGAGCGGGAGGTCGGGCGCATCAACGGCGAGTTCGGCAGGGTCGGCGTGCCGGCAGTGCATTACCTGCATCAGTCGTACAGTCGCACTGAACTGGCCGCGATGTACGCCGCCGCCGACGTGATGATGGTGACCCCGCTGCGAGACGGAATGAACCTGGTAGCCAAGGAGTACGTCGCATCGCGCGCCGACCAGGGCGGTGCACTCGTGCTCAGCGAGTTCGCCGGCGCCGCCACCGAGCTGCGTCAGGCGTTCCTGTGTAACCCGCACGACCCTGACGCGGTCAAGGACGCCCTGCTGAGGGCCGTGCACGTCGAGAAGCCGGAGGCCCGCCGCAGAATGCGGACAATGCAACGCCACCTACGCACCCACGACGTGGGGCACTGGGCGAAGTCGTTCCTCACCGAGCTCGGTGTGCCTCAAACGGAGGACGCGTGAACGCCGCCAGCGAGATCATCACCCCGGCGGCCGGCACGATGGACCCGGAACTGCGCGCGGCCATCGGCCGGATCGCCCGGGTGCCCCAGCTTCTGATCGCCTGCGACTACGACGGCACCCTGGCGCCGATCGTGGAGGACCCGAGCAAGGCCGTGCCGCTGCCGGAGTCCGTGGCCGCCGTCCGGGCGCTGGCCGCCCTGCCCCAGACCACCGTGGCGGTGGTCTCCGGGCGGGCCCTGCGCGACCTGGCGGCGCTCTCCCGGCTGCCCAGCGAGGTCCACCTCGTCGGCAGCCACGGATCCGAGTTCGACATCGGCTTCGTCGAGCGGCTCTCCCCCGAGCTGATCGCGGTCCGCACCCGGCTGCGCGACGCGCTGCGCGAGATCGCCGCGGCCCACCCGGGCATCCGGCTGGAACGCAAGCCGGCGAGCGTCGCGGTGCACACCCGCGGGGTCGCCCCCGAGGTCGCGGCCGCCGCCATCGAGGCGGTCCGCAACGGCCCCGCCACCTGGGACGACGTCACGGTCACCCAGGGCAAGGAGGTCTTCGAGCTGTCGGTGGTCGCCACCCACAAGGGCACGGCCGTCGACCAGCTGCGCACCCAGCTCTCCGCCAGCGCGGTGCTCTTCATCGGCGACGACGTCACCGACGAGAACGCCTTCGGCAACCTGCACGGGCCGGACGTCGGCATCAAGATCGGCCCTGGCGAGACCCAGGCCGGCTACCGGGTCGCCGAGCCGATCGAGGCCGCCCGCGCCCTCGGCCTGCTGCTGGAGACCCGCCGGCACTGGCTCTTCGGCGAGCGGGCGGTGCCGATCGAGCGGCACTCGATGCTGGCCAACGGGCGGACCGTGGCCCTGCTCACGCCCGAGGCCAAGGTCACCTGGCTCTGCCACCCCAAGCCGGACTCGGCGGCGATCTTCGCCGACCTGGTCGGCGGCAGCCCGGCCGGGCACTTCAGCGTCGCGCCGGAGCGCGGGGGCATCCCGCTCGGCCAGCGCTACCGCTCGGGCACGATGACCGTCGAGACCCGGTGGTCGGGCCTGACCGTCACCGACTGGCTGGACAAGCCCGCCAGGGAGACCACGCCCGACGGCCCGGCCGTCGTCACCGGCGACTCGACCATGGTCCGGGTGCTCACCGGCTCGGGCCGGGCCCGGCTGGAGTTCGCGCCCCGGCCCGAGTTCGGCCAGGTCGCGGTGCAGTTGCAGCCGATCGGCGACGGCCTGCTGGTGCTCGGCTCCAACGAGCCGGTCGCGCTCTACTCGCCCGGGGTCGAGTGGCAGGTCACCAACGACGGCGGCTACGAGACGGCCAAGGCGGTCGTCGACCTCTCCGCCGCCGGCGGGCAGGTCGTGCTGGAGCTGCGCTTCGGCACGCACAGCCTGGAGCACCACCGGCTGCCGGTCCACGAGCGGCAGGCCCTGGCCGAGCAGCCCTGGAAGGACTGGGTGGCCACCCTGCGGCTGCCGAGCACCGCCCGGGACCTGGTGGTCCGCAGCGCGCTGACCCTGCGCGGGCTCTGCCACGAGGCCACCGGCTCGATCCTGGCCGCCGCGACCACCTCGCTGCCGGAGGAGCTGGGCGGGGTCCGCAACTGGGACTACCGCTACTGCTGGCTGCGGGACGCGGCGATGACCGCGCGGTCTCTGGTCGACCTGGGCTCGATCGAGGAGGCCGAGGCGCTGCTGCGGTGGGTCGACGGGTGCATCGAGCGCACCGGCGGGCACCCGGAGCGGCTGCACCCGCTCTACACGGTGGACGGCTACGAGCTGGGCGCCGAGGCCGTCATCGACACCCTGCCCGGTTACGCCGGCTCCCGGCCGGTCCGGGTCGGCAACCTCGCCAACCACCAGCTCCAGCTCGACGTCTTCGGCCCGATCGCGGACCTCATCGCGGCCGTGGCCGACGCGCGCGGCTCCGTCCGCGAGGACGAGTGGCGGGTGCTCGACAACATGGTCGAGGCGGTCCGCCGCCGCTGGCACGAGCCTGACCACGGCATCTGGGAGGCCCGCCTCCCCCCGCGGCACCACATCTTCTCGAAGGTGATGTGCTGGATGACCGTCGACCGGGCACTGCACGTGATGCGCCAGCACGGCGGCGAGGACCGGCCGGAGTGGGTGGAGCTGCGCGACCGCATCGGCGCCAACGTGCTGGAGTACGGCTGGCACGAGACCGTCGAGGCCTACAGCGTGGCGTACGGGGACGAGGAGATGGACGCCTCGTCGCTGTGGATCGGGCTCTCCGGCCTGCTCCCCGGCGACGACCCGCGCTTCCTCTCCACCGTCCTGCGGATCGAGGCGGATCTGCGCAGCGGCCCGGTCGTCTACCGCTACCACTGGGACGACGGCCTGCCCGGGCGCGAGGGCGGCTTCCACATCTGCACGGCGTGGCTCATCGAGGCGTACCTGCGCACCGGGCGGCGTACCGACGCCGAGGAGCTGTTCTCGCAGATGGTGGACACCGCCGGCCCGACCGGCCTGCTGCCCGAGCAGTACGACCCGATGGCCGAGCGCGGGCTGGGCAACCACCCGCAGGCCTACAGCCACCTGGGCCTGATCCGCTGCGCCCTGCTGCTGGACAACATGCTCAAGCAGTGACCTGACCAGCGACGACGGCGGCCGGAGACTCCCCAGTCTCCGGCCGCCGTCGTTCATCCCGTCAAACTCTGCCCGGTCTGACCCGGGCCGCCCCCCGGGATTCCCTCAGGACCAGCCCCGCCGAGGGCGTCGACCACGTCCCCCAGCACCACCACCGCGGGCGGGCGCAGCCCGGCGGTGAGCACGTCGGCGGCCACCGCGCCGAGCGTGGACCGGAGGACCCGCTGCGACCCGGTCGTCGCCTCCTGCACCACGGCGGCCGGCGTCTCGGCCGGGCGGCCGTGCGCGAGCAGCGTCGCGGTGATCGCCGCGAGGTTCTTCAGCCCCATCAGCACGACCAGCGTGCCGCGCAGCCCGGCCAGCGCGTCCCAGCGGACCAGGGAGGCCGGCGAGTCGGGCGCGACGTGCCCGGAGACCACGGTGAACTCGTGGGCCACCCCCCGATGGGTGACCGGGATGCCCGCCGCGGCCGGAGCCGCGATCGAGCTGGTCACGCCGGGCACCACGGTCACCGGCACGCCGGCCGCCGCGCAGGCCAGCAGCTCCTCGCCGCCCCGGCCGAAGACGTACGGGTCGCCGCCCTTGAGCCGGACCACGAGCTTCCCGGCCAGGGCCCGGTCCACCAGGATCCGGTTGATCTCCTCCTGCGCGCGGGACGGACCGTACGGGATCTTGGAGGCGTCCACGAGTTCGACGTCGGCGCGCAGCTCGTCGAGGAGCAGCCCCGGGACGAGCCGGTCGGCGACCACCACGTCCGCCTCGGTGAGCAGCCGCCACCCCCTGACCGTGATCAGCTCCGGGTCGCCCGGGCCCGCACCGACCAGCGCCACCCGGCCGGGACGGGTGCCCGACGGCGTCCCGGGCGCCGACAGGGTGCCCTCCCGCACCTCCAGCAGGGCCCGGACGGCGTCGCGGACGGCCATCGCCCGGCGCGGGTCGCCCCCGCCGAGCACCGCCACGGTCACCGGGCCGTGCCGGGTCACCGCCGGCGTCCAGGCGGTGGCGGCGGCGCGGTCGTCGGCGCGTACGCAGAAGATGCGGCGCTCGGCGGCGGCGGCGCTGACCGACGCGGCGGCGAGCGGGTCGTCGACGGCGACCTGGACCAGCCACGCGCCGTCCAGGTCGTCGGGGGCGAACCGCCGCGGCGCCCAGTGCAGCCGCCCGGCGTCGGCGTGCGCGCGCAGCGCCGGGGTCAGCTCGGGCGCGACGAGGAGGACGTGCGCCCCGGCGTCGAGCAGCGCCGGCACCCGCCGGGTGGCCACCGCTCCCCCGCCCACCACGACCACCCGTCGGCCGGCGAGCCGCAGGCCGAGCGGGTACGGGTTGCCGCTCACGCCGCCGCCTCGCCGCCGGAGCCGATGGTGGGCCCGTTCACTTCTCGGCCACCCCCGCCGAGTCGAACGTGGCGACCTCGTGCAGCACCCGGACCGCGCCGGTGACCACCGGCAACGCGAGCAGCGCGCCGGTGCCCTCGCCGAGGCGCAGCCCGAGGTCGATCAGCGGCGCCAGGCCCAGCCGGCGCAGCGCGACCGTGGCCCCCGGCTCGGCCGAGCGGTGCCCGGCCACCATGGCGGCCACGGCGGGCGGCGCGAAGGCCGCCGCGGCGAGCGCCGCGGCGACCGCGATCACCCCGTCCAGCAGCACCGGCGTCCGGCGGGCGGCGGCGCCCAGGATCAGCCCGGCCAGCGCGGCGTGCTCCAGGCCGCCGACGGCGGCCAGCACGCCCAGCGGGTCGGCCGGGTCGGGGGCGTGCCGGCGCAGCGCGGCCCGCACGACGTCGACCTTGCGGGCGTACGTGGGGTCGTCGACCCCGGTGCCCCGGCCCGTCGTCTCCGCCGGGTCGATGCCGGCGAACGTGGCGATCAGGGCGGCGGCCGGCGTGGTGTTGCCGATGCCCATGTCCCCGGTGAGCAGGATGCCCGCGCCCGCGTCGATCAGCTCGTCGGCCACCCGGATGCCGGTCTCGACGGCCGCGCGCGCCTCGTCGCGGGTGAGCGCGGCGGTCACCGCCAGGTCCCGGGTGCCGGGGCGGACGTTCGCCGCGACCAGCCGGGGCGCGTCGCGGGTCGGCAGGACTCCCCCGGCTTCCCCGCCCGGCGCGGCGACCGGGAGCGGGGTGGCCACGCCGACGTCGACCACGGTGACCGAGGCGCCGGCCTGCCGGGCGAACGCGTTGACCACCGCGCCGCCGGCCAGGAAGTTGCCGATCATCTGGGCGGTGACCTCCTGCGGCCAGGGCGTCACCCCCTGGGCGTGCACGCCGTGGTCGCCGGCGAAGATCGCGACGGCGGCCGGCTCGGGCAGCGGCGGCGGGCAGTGCCCGGCCAGGCCGGCGAGGCGTACGGAGAGGTCCTCCAGGGCGCCGAGCGAGCCGGCGGGCTTGGTCAGCCGCCCCTGCAGCTCCCGGGCGGCGGCCATCGCCGACTCGTCCGGCGGCCGGATCGCCGCGATGGTGGTCTCCAGCATCATGCCTCCAGGATCTCCGCCAGTACCTCGGTGAACGCGTCGGTGGTCGCCGGGTCGCGCACGGCGACGCGCAGCCAGTCCGGGCCGAGGCCGGGGAAGGTGTCGCCCCGGCGCACCGCCCAGCCGCGTCGGCGCAGGGCGAGCCGCACGTCGGCGGCGCCGGGGACGTGCACCAGCACGAACGCGCTGGCGGGGCGGCCGGCGACGCGTACGCCGGGCAGGGCCGACAGGCGGGCGACCAGGTGTTCGCGGTCGGCGGCGAGCCGGGCGGCGATGGCGCGCTCGGCCTCGACCGCGACGGGCGTGGCGCAGGCCGACGCGGCGGCCAGGGCGGGGGTGGAGACGGCCCAGAGCGGCTGGGCGGCGGCCAGCCGCTCCAGCAGCGGGGCCTCGCCGAGCAGGTAGCCGATCCGCAGGCCGGCCAGGCCCCAGGTCTTGGTGAGGCTGCGGACCACCAGCAGGCCGGGCAGGTCCCGCCGGGCGGCCAGCGACTCCGGTTCGCCGGCCACGCCGGGGGCGACGGTGGTGTCGGCGAACGCCTCGTCGACCACCAGCACCCGGCCGGGCCGGGCCAGGGCGGCCAGGTCGCCGGCGGGGTGCAGCACCGACGTCGGGTTGGTCGGGTTGCCGATCATCACGAGGTCGGCGTCGGCGGGCACCCGGGCCGGGTCGAGCCGGAAGTCGTCGGCCGCGTCGAGCAGCACCCGCTCCACCTGGTGCCCGGCGGCACGCAACGCCGCCTCGGGCTCGGTGAACTGCGGGTGCACGACCACCGGTCGGCGTACGCCGGTCAGCGCCCGGGCGATCAGCACGAAACCCTCGGCCGCGCCGGCGGTCAGCAGCACCTCGGCCGGCGGGCGGCCGTGCCGGGCCGCGACGGCCGCGCGCGCCGGCCCCGGGTCGGGGTACGCGGCGAGGTCGCCGAGCGCGGCGGTGATCGGGTCGGCCAGCCAGTCCGGCATCGCGTCGCGCCGCACGTTGACGGCGAGGTCGACGAGCCCCGGCCCCACCTCGGCGTCGCCGTGGTGGGCGAGGTCGGGTTCGTCTCCGGCGGGCCCGGGTTCGGGGCGGGTCTCGGTCGGCTGACCATGCATGTCCGCGATCCTGCCGGGAAGGTGCCGCGCGGGACAGCGGATCCCGGCGTGGGCCGCATCACCACACGAGCGTTTATGAATATTTCTCAGGTACGAATCGGAAATGTCATAACTTGAGCGGGTGAGCAATCGACCCTTTGCTGCCGCTGGTCGTCTCGTTCCCCTCCTCCGCGCCGGACTGATCGCCGGGATCGTGGTCGCCGCCGTGGCGTACCCCGTGGCCGCCGCCACCGGCCTCGGCGCCAAGGTCACGGCGCACGCCATGGAACACAAGACCAAGATCCTTGCCACCGCGCTGCCGGCCGAGACGTCGTACGTCTACGCGCCGGACGGCAAGACGGTGCTGACGATGTTCTACGAGGAGTACCGGCAGTACACGAAGCTGGCCGACATCTCCCCGAACATGCAGCAGGCGATCGTCGCCGCCGAGGACAACCGCTTCTACCAGCACCGGGGCGTCGACCCGAAGGGCGTCGCCCGCGCCTTCGTGGCCAACGCCCGCTCCAGCGGCGTCTCCCAGGGCGCCTCCACGCTCACCATGCAGTACGTGCGCATGGCGCTGCGGGACAGCGCGAAGACACCGAAGGAGGTGCAGGAGGCCACCCAGCAGACCAGCCTGCGCAAGGTCCGGGAGATGCGGATGGCGATGGACCTGGAGAAGGAACTCAGCAAGGACCAGATCCTGGAGCGCTACCTCAACTCCGCGTACTTCGGGCACCGCGCGTACGGCATCTACGCGGCCAGCGAGATCTTCTTCTCCAAGGCCCCCAAGGACCTCAGCGCCGTCGAGGCGGCCACCCTCGCCGGCCTGGTCAAGTCCCCGTCCGAGTACGACCCGGCCAGCTCCGACCAGAAGGACGCCACCGGCCGGCGCAACTACGTGCTGGACCGGATGGCCCAGCTCGGCTACCTCTCGCCCGACGCCGTCACGCAGGCGAAGACCGAGCCGATCCGGCTGAAGCTGACCTACCCGCCGAACGACTGCGCCTCCGTGCCGGAGAAGTGGAACAGCTGGGGCTTCGCCTGTGACTACATGAAGAACTGGTGGAGCGCGCAGCCCGCGTTCGGGGAGAACCGGCTGGAGCGCATGGACAAGCTGCGCCGGGGCGGCTACCGGATCGTGCTCAGCCTGGACCCGAAGATCCAGGAGGCGGCGGAGAAGAACGTCGGCACCAAGGAGAACACCGGCAGCCCGTTCGCCAACGGCATCGTGGTCTCCGAGCCCGGCACCGGGCGGGTCAAGGCGATGGCGGTGAACCGGACGTACTCGCTGGACCTGAGCGAGAACGGGCAGAGCTCCAACCCCGAGGCCGGACCGAACATCAAGGCGAACTACCCGAACACCGTGGCGCCTCTGCTCGGCGGCGGCGACCTGCCCGGCTACCAGGCCGGCTCGACGTTCAAGATGTTCCCGATGCTGGCCGCGCTGAACTCGGGCATGCCGCTGTCCACCTCGTTCAACGCGCCGCACCGGTACCGCTCCGAGGTCTACGACGGCTGGTCGCCCTCCAACGCCAGCGGCGCGATGAGCGGCAACCAGACCATGTGGTCCGGCTTCGGCAAGTCGGTGAACACGTACTTCGTGTGGCTGGAGGAGCAGGTCGGCGCGGACAAGGCGGTCCGCCTGGCCGAGCAGCTCGGGCTGCGCTGGCGCACCGACGTCGACCGGGAGCACGCGTCCCCCGCCAAGGCGAAACAGTGGGGCGCGTTCACCCTCGGCGTCTCCGACGCCACGCCGCTGGAGATGGCCAACGCGTACGCCGCGATCGCCGCGGACGGCCGCTACTGCGAGGCGATCCCGGTGCAGGCGATCTACAACCGGGACGGCACGCCGACCACCTGGAAGACGGCCTCCGGGATCGAACGCGAGGTCGCCAAGCCGCGCTGCCGGCAGGTGGTGGAAGCCGACGCCGCCCGCGCCGCCACCGACGCCGCTCGCTGCCCGACCGGCGACACCCCGGCCCGCGGGAGCTGCGGCGGGTGGTCGACCGCGGACAGCGTGCGGGGCACCGTCGGCCGCCCGGTGGCGGGCAAGACGGGCACCACCGACAGCACCCGGTCGGCCTGGTTCGTCGGCTACACCCCGGAGCTGGCGGCGGCGAGCTTCATCTCCGACCCGGACAACCCGTTCAACGCGGTCGGCGACGGCCAGTCGCAGATCCCGATCAAGGCGGTGGCGCAGACCCTGCGCGACGGCCTCAAGGGCCAGCCCACCCGCCAGTTCACCCCACCCTCGGACCGCATGGTCGGCTGACCGGTTCCGCGCACGGGCCGGCCGGCTGGCGGTCGAGGTGGCGGCGGTGCCGTCGGATCGGCGCGGGGCGGGTCAGCGAAGATCGGCGGAGACGAGGGACCAGACCTCCAGGTCGACCCGGCCGCCCCGGACGAAGCCGGCGTTGCGGAGCAGGCCCTCGTAGCTGAAGCCGCCCTTCTCGGCGACCCGGCGGGAGGCCAGGTTGCCGGGGGCGACCCGCAGCTCGACGCGCTGGAAGCCGTGTTCGAGGATCAGCGCGATGGCGAGCGCGTCGACCGCCTCGACCGCCAGGCCGAAGCCCCGCGCGTGCGCCGCCATGGCGTAGGAGACCTCCGTGCACCGGGCGCCCCAGTCGGTGCGCCGGGTCCACAGGCAGCCCACCACCCGGTCGTCCTCCCGGCGTACCACCGCGTAGTGGTCGCCGTCGCCGCTGTCGCGCCGCTGCCGTGCCAGGTCGGTGCACCAGGCCAGCCCGTCGATCTGACCGGAGGTGTCGGCCAGCGGCAGCCACCGCTGGGTCTGCCGGTCGGCGAAGACCTCGTCGGCCGCCGCCGCGTCGGCCCCGGTCAGCGCGCGTACCTCGGTGCGGGGCGTCGAGACGGTCAGCGCCGGGAAGCGGCGGACCGCCACCTGACCAATCACGCGGGCACCCCGTCCGGCCGGGCGGTCGCGGGGTCGGCCGCCGCCGCCACCGCCGCGTCCACGAGCCGGGCCGCCAGCTGCGGGTACGCGGCCCAGTGCAGGGTGAGTTGCGAGGCGTGCACGCCCCGCCAGACGAAGCCCTCGGGCGCCCCGCCGTCCCAGCTCCACGCCGGCCGCGCCCCGGCACGCGGGACGAGCACGCCGCGGTGCTCCTTGTGCCCGGCCACGACCGTGCCCGCCGGCCCCACGAGGCTGTCGGTCAGGGCGGTCGCCTGCCGGTAGCCCACCACCAGGCCGTCGCGGCGCGTCCCCACCGCGTCGAGCACGCCGCACATGGGCAGCCCGTCCAGTTCCCGGGCCAGCCAGAGCAGGCCGGCCCCCTCGGCGACGACGGGCCGCCCGGTGCGGGCCAGCTCGGCGACCGCGATGCAGAGGCGGCGGTTGGCGGAGAGCTGCTCGGCGTACGACTCGGGCAGCCCGCCGCCGACGACCAGCGCGCCGGTGCCGGCGGGCAGCGCCTCGTCGTGCAGCGGGTCGACCGTCACCACCTCGGCGCCGGCCGCCCGGAGCAGCTCGACGGTCTCGGGGTGGCTGTAGCTGCCGCCCGGCGTACCGGCGACCGCGACGACCGGGCGCGCGACGGCGTCCTCCCGCCCGGCCGGCGGCGTCCAGGGCGGCGCGGGCAGCGGCGGCGCGGAGCGGGCCAGGGCCAGCAGCCGGTCCAGCTCGACGGTGGCGGCGACCGCCTCGCCGAGCCGGCGGACCGCGCGGGTGGCCTCGTCGGTGCGGGCGAGCGCGGGCACCGCCCCGTACCGGCGGGCGGGCAGCACGGACGGCAGGTCCTGGCGGCGCAGTGCGCCGTAGACGGGCACGCCGATGTCGTCCAGCGCCTCGCGCAGCAGCTCCTCGTGCCGGGAGGACGCCACCCGGTTCAGGATCACCCCGCCGAGCCAGAGCTGCTCGTCGTACGACCGGAAGCCGTGCACCAGGGCGGCCACCGACTGCCCCGTCGCGGCGACGTCGACCACCAGCACGACCGGGCTGCGCAGCGCGGTGGCCACGGCGGCCGTCGACTCGCTCTCCGGGCGGCCGGCGAGACTGTCGTACAGGCCCATGCTGCCCTGCACCACGGCGAGCCCGGCGCCGGCCGCGCCGTGGCCGACGAGGGGGGCGATCCGGTCGGCGCCGACCAGCCGGGGATCCAGGGTCCGACCGGGGCGGCCGGCGGCGAGCCCGAGGTACGCGGCGTCGACACGGTCGGGGCCGACCTTGAACCCGGCGACGTCGACGCCCCGGTCGGCGAACGCGGCGAGCAGCCCGATCGCCAGCGCGCTCTTGCCGTGGCCGGAGGACGGCGCGCTGAGCACCAGGCGCGGCACGACGGTCATCATCGACTCCCTGTGGGGCGGCGGCGGACCTGCGGCGGGCCGACCGCGCGGTCCGCCCGCGTGACGATAGCCGAAGCGACCGCCGGGTGGTCGCCGCCGAACGGGCCGCGCCGGCGGTGTCGGGCACGCCGGGCGGAGCCGCCGGCATCCCTTCCGGGCCCGGAAGGGGGCTGTCGAAGCGAGTGCCTCCGGTCACAGGGGTAGCCTCGTGGGCGTGTACCGGTTCCTGCTGACGCCGCGCTGGCTGGGCATTCTCGCGCTGACCCTGGTCGCCGCGGCGGTGATGGTGCTGCTCGGCAACTGGCAGCTGGACCGCTACCACGCCCGTACGGAGGTCAACGAGCGGATCGACGCCGGCCTGCGGATGGCCCCGATGCCGCTGCGTGACGTGCTGCCCGCCCCGACCGGCGGCAGCGGCACGGCCGGTCCCGCCCCCGTCGCGGAGAAGGCCTGGACCAAGGTCACCGTGACCGGCCGCTACGACCCGGCGAACGTGGTCCTGGTCCGGGGCCGCTCGGTGGACCGCACGGTCGGCTTCGAGGTGGTCACCCCGCTCGTGCTGGCCGACGGCACGGCCGTGCTGGTCGACCGGGGCTGGATCCCGCCGGCCCGCGGCGGCGACGCGACCGTCCAGCCGGACGTGCCGGCCCTCCCGCCCGGCGAGGTCACCGTGACGGGGCGGGTGCACCTGAGCGAGAGCGGCTCGGTCGCCGTGACCCGGCGGGACGGCAAGCTGGAGACCCGGCGGATCGGCGTGCCCCGGCTGGCCCGGGAGCTGCCCTATCCGGTGCACGGCGCGTACCTGCTGCTCGACGAGCAGACCCCGGCGGCCGACCCCGCCTTCAAGGACGTGCCGGTCGGATACACCAACAACTGGCAGAACTTCGGCTACGTCGTGCAGTGGTGGATCTTCGCCGTGATGACCCTGTTCGGCTACGGCTGGGTGGCCCGCCGGGAGGCCCGTCGGCTGGCGGGCGTGGAACCGCGGCGGCCCGTCGACCGGGCCGCCGAGCCCGCGCCGCAGGGCGCCGCCTGACCCGCCCCGCCGGCCCGCTCAGCCGGTGACGCGGCCGGCGTGGATGGCGCGTACGGCGTCGATGGTGTCGGCCTCCGCCGCCGTCTTGTCGTCGCGGTAGCGCACCACGCGGGCGAAGCGCAGCGCCATCCCGCCCGGGTAGCGGGAGCTGGTCTGCACCCCGTCGAAGGCGATCTCGACCACCTGCTCGGGGCGGACCCGCACCACCCAGTCGCCGCGCTCGACGGCGAGGGCGAGGAAGCGCTCGGTCTGCCAGCGCAGCAGCTCGTCGGTGAGGCCCTTGAACGTCTTGCCGAGCATGACGAAGTCGCCCGTGCGCGGGTCGCGGGCGCCGAGGTGCAGGTTGGACAGCCAGCCCTGACGCCGGCCGCTGCCCCACTCCACCGCCAGCACCACCAGGTCGAGAGTGTGCCGGGGCTTCACCTTCACCCAGGCGGTACCCCGCCGGCCGGCGTCGTAGGGGGCGTCGGGCGCCTTCACGACGACCCCCTCCTGGCCGGCGTCGATGGCGGCGGCGAACGCCTCGCCGGCCCGCTCCGGGCCGTCGACCTCCATCCGGCCGACCAGCAGCGGGGCGTCGACCGCGGCGTCGAGCGCGGCCCAACGCTCGCGCCCGGGCCGGTCGACCAGGTCGTCGCCGTCGAGGTGCAGCAGGTCGAAGAAATACGGTGTCAGCACCGTCGCGCCGGTGGTCGCGGCGGCGGCGCGCACGGCCGGAGCCACCGAGGCGCTTCCGGCGCTGCTCGGCGTGGTGCGCCGCGCCGCCCGGCTCGACGTCTGCTGGAAGGGCAACGGCCGGCCCGTCTCGTCGAGCCCGATCGCCTCCCCGTCGAGCACCAGCTCGCGGGCGGGCAGCGCCCGCACGGCGGCGACCACCTCCGGCACCCGGGCGGTGATGTCGTCCAGGCTGCGGGTGAACACGGCGATGTCGTCGCCGGAGCGGTGCACCTGGATCCGGATGCCGTCGAGCTTGACGTCGACCACGGCGGGGGTGCCCGTGGCCGCGAGCGCCTCGTCCACCGAGGGCGCGCTCTGGGCCAGCATCGGCGCGAGCGGGCGGCCGACCTGGAGCCCGAAGGCGCCCAGGGCCGCCGCACCCCCGTCGAGCGCGGCGACCGCCACCGCGCGCAGGTCACCGGCGAGCAACAGAGCCCGGCGGACGGCGGCGAGCGGCACGTCGGCGGCCCGGGCGATCGCGTCGGCGAGCAGCCCCGCCTGCGCGCCCTGGCGCAGCTCGCCGCTGAACAGGCCGGTCAGCAGCCGCTGCTCCTCGGCGGTGGCGGCGGCGTAGAGCGCGCCCAGCAGCGCCCGGCGGCGGGCCTGGGAACCCGGCCCGCGCACGGCCGCGATCTCGTCGATTGCCGCGTCGACGGCGGCCACGGTCAGGGTCGGCTCGGCGGCCGGCGGCGGCAGGTCACGCAGGCTCGCGAAGCCCACCCCGGTCTGCCGCTGACGCAGCTCGCCGGCCAGCCAGCCGGCGCCCGCCGCCACCTCGGGCGAATCGAGCGCCCGCAACGCGGCGGCGAGCAGCTCCACCTTGGTCCGCCGGGCCCGGGTGGCGCCGACGGCGGCGGAGGTGGCTGCCAGGTCGAGGAACCGCACGGGCTCCATCCTGCCAGCCACCTCCGACACGACCCGGGCATTGCCGTGCCCGGGCGCCGGGAAACCTCGCCCGCCAGGGGTGGGCGGGTCAGGCCGAGACGGGTTCCTCGATGCGCAGGCCGCGGGCGCGGATCTCCTCGGCGACCCGGGAGAGCACCGTGTCGAGAGCGACCAGCGCGGCGGACAGGTCGCCGAGCTGTTCCTTGAGCGTGTCCTCGGACCACGCGGAGACGTCGACGTCCCCCAGGGCGCTGACGGCGGCCTCGAGCCGGCCCATCACCTCATTCGTACGCATGTTCGAGAGGCTATAACAACCCGACCGCCGACACACCGCAAACGCCCACATCGACCCCGAAGTTACGGTTCCGACACCTAACGCCCGGCGATGCCCGCCTCGGCGACCTTCTTGAGCAGCAGCGCCTCGGCCAGGCAGACCCGCGCGAACTCCCCGAGGTGCAGGCTCTCGTTCGGGCCGTGCGCCCGGGCCTGCGGGTCCTCCACGCCGGTCACCAGGATCGCCGCGCGCGGGAACATCTCCTGGAAGGTGGCGATGAACGGGATCGAACCACCGATGCCGAGGTCCACCGGGTCGGTGCCGTCCCAGGCGGTCCGAAACGCCGAGCGGGCCGCGTCGAACATCGGGCCGGACGCGTCGATGACGCACGGGTCGCCGTCGTGTTCGAAGGTGACGCTCACCCGCGCACCCCACGGGGCGTGCTTCTCCAGGTGGGCGCGCAGGGCCGCGTACGCCCGCTTCGGGTCGTCGCCCGGCGCCAGCCGTACGCTCAGCTTGGCCCTGGCGGCCGGCACCAGGGCGTTCGGCGCCTCGGCGGTGGTCGGGGCGTCGATGCCGAGCACCGCGAGGGCCGGCTTGGTCCAGAGCCGGTCGGTGATCCGCCCGGTGCCGATGAGGCCCACGCCCTCGGCCAGCCCCGCCTCGGCCCGGAACCGGTCCTCCGGGTAGTCGACGCTCGCGCCCTCCCGGGCGACCAGCCCGTCGACCGCCACGTCGCCGGCGTCGGTGTGCAGGGTCGCCAGCAACCGCGCCAGGGCGGTCAGCGCGTCCGGCACCGCCCCGCCGAACATGCCGCTGTGCACGGCGTGGTCGAGGGTGCGCACCTCCACGAAGCAGTTGACGATGCCGCGCAGGCTGGTGGTCAGCGCCGGTACGCCGATGTCCCAGTTCGCGGAGTCGGCGATCACGATGACGTCCGATGCGATCTCGTCGCGGTGCGCGGCGAGCAGCCGCTCCAACGAGTCGGAGCCGTACTCCTCCTCGCCCTCGATGAAGAGCACCACGCCGACCGGCAACGCGTCCCCGTACGCGCGCAGCGCCGCCACGTGCGCCATGATGCCGGCCTTGTCGTCGGCGGCGCCCCGGCCGTAGAGCCGGCCGTCCCGCTCCACCGGCTCGAACGGGTCCGACTCCCACAGCGTGAGGTCGCCGACCGGCTGCACGTCGTGATGGGCGTAGAGCAGCACCGTCGGCGCCCCGGGCGGGGCCGCCTTCTTGCCGATGACCGCGGGCTGGCCACCGGAGCGCACGATCTCGACGTCGAGACCGCAGCCGCGCAGCAGCTCGGCCACCGCCTCGGCGGAACGCTCCACGTGCGAGTGGTCGAAGCCCTCGAACGCGATGCCGGGGATGCGGACGAGGCGTTCCAGGTCGGCGCGGACGCCGGGCAGTTCCCGCTCGACGGCAGCCCGGACCTCGGACTCGGACATGATCGGTGTGGTCATGACCGGCATCGTATGCCGGCCTTACCGAGCACACCGCCCGAGCCCGCCGCGACGGGTCGGCCGGCCCGACCTCTCAGCGGCGGCGCTCCCGGCAACGCCTGCGACGTCACGCCGCCTTGACGGCCGCCAGCGGCGGCGCACGCGGCGACAGGCCCGCCATCTCGCCCGGGTCGACGGCCCCGCCAGGTCGCCCCGGGCGACGGCCCTCAGCGGTGGCGCACGTAGTAGCGGTCGGCGTCGTGCGGCAGGACCGGGGCGCCGTCGACCACCAGGTCCGCGCGCGCCTCGGTGCCGTCGGCAGCGAAGTGCGACCGCTCCCCGAGGTGCCAGCGACGCAGCTCCGGCAGGATTTCCGGGCCGTCGCGCTTTAGCGCCCGGGCCAGCCGCAACGGCGCCGGGGCGGTGACGAAGACGGCCAGGGTGAGGTCCGCGGTGGCGGCGGCCCGCGCCGCGCTCACCCCCTCGACGAGGAGCACCGGCGCCACCGGCACCGGCACCGGGCGCGGCAGGAAGGCCCGACGGACCCAGCTGTACCGGCGGTACGCCCCCGGCCGGCCGGCGCGCAGCGGCCCGAGCACCCACTCCTCCAGCCGCGGCCAGAAGGTGAACTGGTCGTCCCAGCCGTCGAGCAGGTCGTCGGTGTGCACCACCGGCGGCGGGCCGCCGCCGGGCAGGGCGGCGAGGGCGTCCGCGAGCCGCGCCGCGAACGCGCTCTTGCCCGCGCCGCTCGGCCCGTCCACCGCCACCAGCCGGGTCCGCCCCAACCGCGCCGGCCCGGCGAGCACCCGCCGGGCCAGCCGGTCGTACGCCTCGACCACCGCCACCGCCACCGCCACGTGGCCGACGGTAACCAGGCCGGATCCCCAGCCAGCGCGCGGGCCTACCGTGGCGGGAGGTCCGGCGTCGGCGGGACGCGCGGACGCCGGACCGGGCCGGGGCCCCGGTCGTCGCCGCGGCTGGCGGTGCTCCGATCGGGGGTCGCCCGAACGAGCGTTCGTCGGGCACGCCGGGGCGTTCGTCGGGCGGAGTGCGGGACGGGGCGGGATGATCTGCTGGTGTCCCACAGCGTGATGAGTCCGGGCGTCGACGCCCTCCTGGAACAGGCCCGCGCCGGGGTACGCCGGCTGACCCCGCACCAGACCGTCGAGGCGGTCCGTACCGGGGCGTTGCTGATCGACACCCGCACCGACGCGCAGCGGCAGGAGCAGGGCGACCTGCCCGGCGCCATCGTCATCGACCGGACGGTGCTGGAGTGGCGCCTCGACCCGGCCAGCGCGTGGCGGATCCCGGAGGCCACGGCGTACGACCAGCGCATCGTGGTGGTGTGCCGCCAGGGCTACAGCTCCAGCCTCGCGGTCGCGAGCCTGCGGGCGCTCGGACTGCACCGCGCGACCGACATGATCGGCGGCGTGCAGGCGTGGCGCGAGGCCGGGCTACCCATGTCCGACCGCCCCGCCGACATCCGCCGCTGACCGGACCCGGGCCCGCCAACCGACTGCCCCACCCGCTCCCCCCGCCCGCGCCCATGCTTCGTGCCCCATGCCCCATGCCCCATGCCCCATGCCGGTGATCAAGAGGTTTGCGTCCTGATTCGCGGCTGCACAGGGCACAAACCTCTTGATCACTCCTGCCAAGGGGCCGGGGGCCCGCGCGCGGGCGCGGCGGCGCGGTGGTCGGGGTTCAGGGGAGCTGTGGGGATCCGGGTGGGATGAAGGGGAGGCCGGCGGGCGGGCCGGACTCGACGAGGTGCCAGAGGGCGTCGGTGTCGAGGTGCTCCTCGACCAGGTCACCGAGCAGGTCCAGGGAGCGCTCGCGGGCGGCGGCGAAGGCGGTGTCGGGGGCCACCGTGAAGCCGGTCCGGCCGGCGAGCCGGGCCACCTCGGTCAGGAACCGGCGGCGGAACCCGTCGGACTCGAAGGCGCCGTGCCAGTGGGTACCGTGCACGGCGCCCACCACGGCTCCCTCGCCGCTGCCGTCCGCACAGGTCAGCAGCGGGGTCAGCGCCGGGTCGGCGTGTGAGACGTACCCGTGGTGGATCTCGTAGCCGTGGACCGGGACGTCGCCGCGGGCGGTGCCGACCGACTGCCGGACGGTCTTGCGCAGATCGAAGGTGACCTCGATCGGCAGCAGGCCCAGTCCCGGCACGCTGCCCTGCCGGCTCTCCACCGGGTCGTGGATCGCCCGGGCCAGCATCTGGAAGCCGCCGCAGATGCCGAGCAGCGGCTTGCCCGCCGCCGCGTGCGCCAGGACGGCGTCGGCCAGGCCGGTCTGCCGCAGCCAGGCCAGGTCGGCCACGGTCGACTTCGAGCCGGGCAGCACGACCAGGTCGGCGGCGGCCAGTTCGGCCGGCTCGACGGTCAGCCGGACCCGTACGCCCGGCTCGGTGGCGAGCGCCTCGACGTCGGTGGCGTTGCTGATCCGGGGCAGCCGGACCACCGCCACGTCCAGCCAGTCGGTGCCGCGCGGGGCCGCCGGTCGGCCGAGCACCCGGCCGTACGCGAGCGAGTCCTCCGCGTCGAGCCAGAGGTCGAGCGCCCAGGGCAGCACCCCGTACGTCGGTCGGCCGGTGACCTGGCGCAGCATGTCCAGCCCCGGCCGGAGGAGCCCGAGGTCGCCCCGGAACTTGTTGATCACGAAACCGGCGATCAGCGCCTGGTCGGCCGGGTCCAGCAGAGCGAGGGTGCCGAACATCGAGGCGAAGACCCCGCCCCTGTCGATGTCGCCGACCACGATCGTGGGCAGTCCCGCGTGCCGGGCCAAGCCCATGTTCACGTAGTCGCCGGCCCGCAGGTTGATCTCCGCCGGGCTGCCGGCGCCCTCACAGATCACGACGTCGTACGCGGCCCGCAGCTCGGCGAGCGCCGCGTACGCGGTCTCGGCGAGCCGGGGACGCAGCTCGCGGAAGTTGCCCGCGGTGACCGTGTCGACGGCCTCGCCGAGCAGCACCACCTGGCTGGCCAGGTCGCTGCCCGGCTTGAGCAGCACCGGGTTGAACCGCAGGTCGGGGGCGAGACCGCAGGCGGCGGCCTGCATCGCCTGCGCCCGCCCGATCTCGCCGCCCCGGCCGTCCGGGCCGACGACGACGGCGGAGTTGTTGGACATGTTCTGCGCCTTGAAGGGCGCCACCTTCACGCCCCGGCGGCGCAGCCAGCGGCAGATCCCGGCGGTGAGCACGCTCTTGCCGGCGTCCGAGGTGGTGCCGGCGACCAGCAGGCCGCCGCTCACCGCCCGCTCCCCCGCCCCGCCCCGGCCACGACGCGCCGCCCGACGGCGCCCACCAGCCGGCCGAGGGTCAGCGGGTACGCGGCGGCCAGCCCGAGCGCGGCCAGCCCGACCGCGCCCGAGATCCGGGCGGCCCGCTTGAGGTGTCGTGCCTCGGGGCGGGGGCCGTCACCGAGGAAAGGACGCACCTCGGAGCGCCCGAAGTAGACGTTGCGTCCGCCCAGCCGTACGCCGAGGGCGCCGGCCATCGCCGCCTCGCACTGCCCGGCGTTCGGGCTGGGGTGGTCGTTGCGGTCCCGGCGCCACACGCGCCACGCCCGTTCCCGGTCGCCGTGCGCGGTCGGCGCGACCGCGACGGTGAGCAGGCCGGTCAGCCGCGCGGGCACCAGGTTGAGCAGGTCGTCGAGGCGGGCGGCGGGGGTGCCGAACCGGGCGTACCGCGGCGAGCGGTGGCCCACCATGGCGTCGAGGGTGTTCGCCGCGCGGTAGCCGAGCAGGCCGGGCAGCCCCGCGACGGCGCCCCACAGCAGCGGCGCGACGACCGCGTCCGAGGTGTTCTCGGCGAGCGACTCCACGGTGGCGCGGGCCAGCTCGGGCTCGTCGAGCGCGGACGGGTCCCGGCCGCAGAGGTGGCCGAGCCGCTGCCGGGCGGCCGGGAGGTCGCCGGCGCGCAGCGCCCGCCCCATCACGGTGGCCTCGCGCCGCAGCGTGCGCCCGCCCAGCACCGTCCAGGTGCCGGCGGCGACCAGGGCGGCCCGGGCCACCGGCCGGCGCCGGGTGGCGACCGTGGCGGCCACGCCGAGCAGCACCGGCGCGCCGACCGCCAGCACGGTGAACGCCGCTCCGGCAAGCCGGTCCGGACGGTACGTCCGCCGCTCCAGTGCCCCGGCGGCACAGCCGAAGCCGGCCACGGGGTGGTACCGGCGGGGGTCTCCGAGGAGCGCGTCGAGGGCATACCCCGCGACCAGTCCCGCCGCGGTCGCCACCGGCGTCGCCTGTCGCACCCGCCACCACCTCCGGCCGGCCAGCCTAGCCGAGCGCCCTGCCGACCCCCGGCCGAACACCCGACCACCCGCGCCCCGGCCACCGTCATCGTCGGCGCCGCGCTCGGCGGGGCCGTGGCGGCGGCGTTCGTCCCCGATCGCCCGGACCGCGCCAGCCACTCCGCCTCCCCCAATGGCCCCACGGTCCGGTCGACCACTTGACCGGTCGAGCTGGTCGAGCCGGTCGAGCCGGTCGAGCGCGAGGCAGGGGAAGGGCGGGCAGTGCGGGGGCCGAGCCGCGGCGCCCATGATCGTTTGACGTCGCCCCGGAAGGAACGGCGGCGGACGCCCGGCTGCCGTGCAAACGATCACGCATGACCCAGTCGCGATCGGGCAGCACCCCGCAACGGTCCACCACGACACCGCTGATGCACCGCCCACCGGGCGGCCCCGACGGGCCGGCCGGCTCCGCCCACCGCGCACCGCGCACCGCGCACCGCGCACCGCGCATCAGAACGACTCACCGGAGCGCCCGGGGACACGCGGGGTGACGACGGCACCGCCGGCGCCACCCCGCCCCCGTCGTGTCACCCGGGCGCGGGCGGTCACACGGGCTGCGGCACCCGCCCCCGGCCCCGTCGGCCACGGCCGGCCGGGGAGACGCCCGCCTCGGCCTCCTCGGACGACGGGCCCGGCTCCGCCACGGCCGCGTCGCCCCGACCACCCCCGGCACCCGGGGCGTCCTCCGGTGGGTCGGTCACCGGCGCCGGGCCGTCGGCTTCCGGCTCCGGCCCGTCGGGCTGCCCGCCGTGGGGCTCGTCCGTCGGGTCGTCGAACGGGTCGAGGGAGCCGTCGCCGGTGGCGTCGCCCGGCAGGCCGTGACCGGCGAACGCGCCGAAGTCGGGCTCGAAGTCGTCGTCGAGCGGTCGGCGGTCCGGCAGGACGGGGGCGTCCTCGGCCGGCACCGGCTCGGTCGTCTCGCCGCGTACCCGGTGCTCGGCCTCGGCGTCCTCGACGGTGCTGGTCGTCATCGTCGGCCGGGTGCGCTGGAACCGGCTGCGGCCCCGGGACAGGTCGTGGCCGACGGCGACCGCCTCCAGCTCGTAGAGCGAGCGGTGGTTGCCGGCGTCGTCCGTCCAGTCGCGGGTGTAGAGCCGGCCGCAGACCACCACCGGGTCGCCGACCATCACCGAGGCGGCCACCCCCTCGGCGAGCTTGCGCCAGCAGTTGACCCGGACGCGCAGGCTGTTGCCGTCGACCCAGCGCCCGCTGTCGCGGTCGAGCCGGCGGGCGGTCGAGGCGACCTTGAAGTTGGCCACCAGGGTGTTGCTCTGGGTGGTGCGACGCCACTCCGGCGCGGTCAGCACGTTGCCCACGATCGTGACGGATCAGAAAAGCCGAATACGTCTACCAGTGGAAATGCACCGTCACGCGCTTCTCTTCCGGCTGCCGCCACACTTCCGCCGGCCGCACCTTAACGTGACTGACCACAGAACGTAACGATCGACCGCGTTCGGCAAACGTCATTTTCGGCCACAGTGCGAGGAACTTCTCCACCATCGCAGCCTCTTGCTCCGGGTCGGGCACCTTCGCCTCGGCCGGCAACCTGGCCAGCTCGGCAGCGGCAGTCCGCTCGGTGCGCCGAAGGTCCGCCAGCGCCTCCTGGTACACCTCGTCGGGGAGCTGGTCGAGCGCGTTGCGGGTAGCCAGCTTCACCATCGCCGCCCGCGCGTCGGCCACCTCTCGCTCCAGGCGGGCGCGGTCCACCCTGGCGGCGGCGCGCTTGGACAGTCGGACAGCACGCGCTTCGGCATCTGTCCGTAGTCGTGCTGCGTAGTCCGCGACCTGATCGAGTACTTCCTGCTCGACGCGGGCGAGCAGCGGACGGCCGACACCCGGGCAGTCGCCACCTTTCACGTCGCCGCGCCCCTGCCCGCAGACGAGCCGCTCACCCTGCCGCTGGAGGCGGTGGCCCCGAGGGCACACGACAAGACCGACGAGCGACCATGTGGCCGCCAGGGCGCGCGGTGGCGTGCCCGCCTCGGCGTCTAGGCGCTCCTGCACCCGCGCCCAGGTGTCGTCGTCGACGAGGGCGTCGTGCTCGCCGGGCAGTTCCTCGCCGCCGGCTACGACCATGCCTCGGTAGGCGGCGTTGCGGAGCAGCTTCTTGACGTTGGGCGTGTGCATCGCCACGCCCCTCATGGTGGCCAGGTACTCGGTGATCTCGCCGATGGGTTCGCCAGCGGCGTACCGGCGGAACACCTCGGTGATGGCGGGGGCCAAGTCAGGGTCAGGGGTGAGCATCTTGTCGCGCTTGAGGTAGCCCAGCGGTCGGCCGTGGTGCTTGCCGGTTTCGGCTCGGCGAGCGATGGCACCGGACCAGCCGCGGCCGATCTCGTCGGACTGCATCTCGGCCAGGGAGAGCAGGTTGGTGAGCATCCACCGTCCGGAGGGGGTGGACGTGTCGATCTGCTCGGACGCCGACATGATCGTGACGCCCTTGGCAGCCAGCTCGGCGAGCACCTGGAGGCTCTCGAGGACGTTGCGGCCGAACCGATCGATCTTGTAGACGGCGATGGCGTCGATGTGTCCGTCTGCGGCCATGCGGCGGATGCGGTCGATGCCTTCGCGGGCGAAGTCGCGGCCGGTCTCGTCGATGTCGTCGATGACGGCGACCTCTTGGAGTCCTGCGGGGCGGATCATGCGGCGGATGCCGTCGAGTTGGATGTCGGGGCTGTAGAAGTCGTCACCGCCGCGTCCAGCCAGTTCGGAGACGCGGCGGTAGGCGACGACGCGTTTTGGCTGGCCGGGTACGGCGGTGAGTTTGCGGCGGCGGGGCATCAGCCGGCGGCGCGGCCTCGCCCACGCTCGGCCTGGTCGGCCAGTTCGGCGAGGTATCGCAGCGTCGCCCTCAGCGTTGCTCGCTCAGCGTCGGGGGTGAGGGGGTCGTTGAGTCTGCGCATGATGATGACCAGGTCGGGGTCCAGTGGTGGATCGCTGGTAGACCGCCCGGACGATGGGCTGCCGGTCCGAAGCCCTGCCGCGGTGAGTACCTCGTCGGCGTCCAGGCCGAACAGTTGGGCAAAGGCCTCGACGACAGTCGGGTCTTCGGGTCTGCTCTTGCCGGACTCCCAGCGGATGATCGTGGTCCGGTCTATGCCGAGCCGGCGTGCCAGCTCGGACTTGTTCATGCCGACCCGCTCGCGCGTCTTGGTGACGAGCGAGGCCCAGGCGCCACGGTCATGCGTCGCAGTGTTGCGCACCTGCACACCGTAAGGCACTGAACTCGGCGTATCCGCAGGTCGTGACGGCTCTGGACGCGTCCTGCGGCGTGGTTGCAGCAGGCTGAATTGCCGTCGGGTGAGTGCCCTCGTGGGCGTTTCGACACGTTGCATGGGTGCAACGCTAGGGGACGCAGGGCCTACTCACGAATCAGCCGAACGGCTGATGTGTTGCACTGTTGCAACACCCGCCACAGCGGGGGTACGGTCTGTGGCATGAGTGCAGCACCCCCCCGAGGCGAACCTGCAACACTCTCGCCGATTCGGCTGAAGACCAACGTCTTCGACACCCTCGCAGCACCCCTGGGAGCCGGCTCTGAGCAGGAGCTGGCCCGCCTTTTGGACATGGACCGCACCACCCTCTACCGCATCCGTCGGGGCATGGTCACGCCCACCCTCACGGTGGCGATGCGCATGGCCGACCGGCTCAACACCACCGTCGACGAGCTGTTCGAGGTAGCAGCGTGAAGCGCCCCGTCGCCCACCGGCGCGTCGAGCCCATCGACCCCGACAGCCCCGGCGGCAAGGCCGCCGCAGAGGCCATGTCCCAGGTCCTCGCCGAAATCCAGGTCGCCATCTGGCGCCGCGAGGCCCTCGCCGCACAACAGACCGAGCAGCCTACTCCCGCCGAACCCCTCAGGAGGTCCGCGTGACCGCCACAGCCCGTGCCGACTTCATCTGGAACCGCCGGCAGCGCCTGGTCGACGCGCTCACCGGAGCGCGCCGGCAGCAGTAACGAACGAAGCCCCCGCTGCAACGGGGGCTCCCACCCGGACAACCCAACCCTGATCGAGGAGTCCAGATGCACCAGACCCTACCGGAGACACCGGTGCAACCCGGGTCGCCGGCCACGCCGTGGCCGAATCCGCCGCAGATTCCCCCGGGCGGCCCCACCTACTTCCCGGCCGCCGCGCCGATCACCGTGCCGGACCTGCCGTGCGGCCACCTGCCCGGCGACGTGCACGACGACGAGTGCGCGTACTGGGTCGGGGTGGCTGCGGGTGACTACCCGTCCCCGGACGCCTACGTGGTGACCGACGCCGTGACGATCCCGCCGCACCTGCTGGGCCTGCTCCCGCTGACCGACCCGGCCCTTCGGGACGCGGCGTGATGGCCGCCCTGACCGCGGCCCTGGCCATCGCCGTCGTGCTGCTGCTGATCGCCCTGGCTGCCGCCGCCCTGCTGGCGTACGGGTACGCCACCGCCCTCGCGGCCACCACCGCCGAGCGCGACGAGGCCCGCGACGACCTCCACACGGCCCACCGCGAGGAGCGGCGGCTGCGCGCCGAGCTCGAGCAGCGAGCGGTCGCGGCGGCCGTCCTCACCCCCGACGCCGAGCGGCCGTGGCCCCTCTGGGGCTACCGCACCCTCCGCGACATCCACACCGCCCGCTCCGCCGCCGACTTCGACCGGAAGGACCAACGGTGACCGTCGACGCCCCCACCGCCCAACAGCCGCCCGTCGCCGCGCCGGCCCCCACCGAGGGGCCGGCCCCGGCCGGGCCGTACATCGGCCGGCACCGCGCCGGCCGCCGCGAGAAGCGCGGCACCCACCACCAGGTCGCCGAGCCGGTCTCCGCCGACTGGTCGCCGCTGCACCCCGCCGACCGGCAGGCCCTCGCCCCGCACCACTGGGCCGACCGGCACCTGCCCGCGGGCGTCGACGAGCGCACCGGCCGCATCGACACGGCCGCCGTCCTCGCCGAGCTCCGCAGCGACCTGACCGACACCGACACCACCCAGGGAGCCCAGCAGTGACCGCCCTGCGCACCCGCAAGCCCACCGGCCGCGTGCCGTGGCCGCTCATCCTCATCGAGGGCGGCGAGAAGTCCGGCAAGTCCTGGGCCTGCGCCCAGTTCTCCACGTCCCCCCGGATCGGCCAGATGTACTGGATTGACCTCGGCGAGGGCGCCGCCGACGAGTACGGCGCCATCCCCGGCGCGACCTACCTCGTCGTCGAGCACGACGGCACCTGGGCGCAGATCCAGGCCGCCGTCGACGCCGTCAAGGCCGAGGCCGCCCGCGCCGCCGCAGCCGGTGAGCCGCCCGTCGTGCTGGTCATCGACTCGATGACCGCCGAGTGGGACCTGCTCAAGGACTGGGCGTCCGACAAGGCCCGCCGCCGGCACGAGTTCAAGGTCCGGAAGTACAACGCGAAGCCCCTCGGCCCGGACGAAGAGCCGAAGATCAGCATGGACCTCTGGAACGAGGCTGGCGCTCGCCACCGCAAGCTGATGACCACCCTGATGACCTTCCCGGGCATCGTCCTCCTGACCGCCCGCGGCAAGGAGGTCGCCGCCCTCGACGAGGCCGGCAAACCGATCGAGCGGCAGCGCGAGTACAAGGTCGAGGGCCACAAGACGCTCGGCTACGACGTGTCCTGCTGGATCCGCCTCGACCGGACCAAGCCGGGAACGGTGATCGGGGTCCGGTCGGTGCACGTCGGCATCCGGCCGGGCTACGACGACCCGATCGAGCTGGCCCGCGATTGGTCGATCGAGAACATCGTGTTCGACACGCTTGGCTGCGCGCCGGCCGAGGCACACACCCGGCACCTGGTCGCGTTGCAGCCCGCCGAGCCGGACGACGAGCGTCCCGTGTCCGGCCCGCCGGCTGCTGAGCCCCGCCCCGCCCCCACCGCGATCGGCCTTCGGGACTGGACGCTGCACCCGGACCGTACCGCGGGCGGCATCCGGCAGGCCGCCGCGAAGCTGAGCCACGAGTACCCCGACATCGCCGCCGAGCAGGTCACCAACGAGCACGGCGACCAGGAGCAGCTCTCCGCCCTGATGGAGCGCCGCGCACGGGAGCTGACCCCGGCGCCGCAGGCCGCCGCCCCCAGCGAGCACGAGGAGCGCCGCCGCAAGCGCATGTTCGCCCTGCTCACCGAGCTGGGCTACACGGAGCGGGCGCAGTACCGGCAGGTCATCGGTCACGTCCTGAAGCGGGACGTGGCGTCGAGCAAGGACATCACGGCCGCCGAGGTGGAGGACGTCATCGCCGCCCTGGAGATGCGCAAGCGGCAGCTCCGCAACCAGCAGCCGACGGGAGCCGCAGCATGAGCCACAAGCCCACCGACGAGCAGGCCACGGTCATCGACGCGTTCGTGGACGGACAGTCCCTGGTCACGGTCGCCGTTGCCGGAGCCGGCAAGACCAGCACCATCCGCATGTCCGCTGAGGCCGCCCCGACCCGCCGCTGCCTGTACGTCGCGTACAACAAGGCCCTGGCCGACGAGGCGAAGACCTCCATGCCCCGCAACGTCGAGGCCCGCACCGCCCACTCGCTGGCCTTCCGGGACGTCGGGTACCGGTACAAGCACCGCCTCGACGCGCCCCGCCTGACCGCCCGCCAGTCCGCCGAGATCATGTACGCCGGGGGCTCCATCCCGGCGACCCGGGTCCTCAACGCCCCGGTCGACCTCGGCGGGGTGGTGCTCCGCCCCGCCGCTCTCGCCCGGACCGCGCTGGCCACGGTGAACCGGTACTGCGAGAGCGCCGACCCGGAGATCGCCGCACACCACGTGCCCAAGGTGGAGGGCGTCACCGGCCACGCCCGCAAGGCCCTCGTCGACGTGGTCCTCCCGATCGCCGACCTGGCCTGGTCCGACTTGCGGCACCCGTCCGGCAAGCTCCGCCACGTCCCGGACCACTACCTGAAGGTGTGGGCCCTCGGCTCGCCGTACATCCCGGCCGACTGCATCCTCTTCGACGAGGCCCAGGACGCCAACCCGGTCCTCGCATCGGTGCTGACCGGGCAGCGCGGCGCCCAGCTTGTCGCGGTCGGCGACCCGTGCCAGCAGCTCTACGCCTGGCGGGGCTCGATCGACGCCCTCGCCACCTGGCCCGCCGACGTGCGGCTCACCCTGTCGCAGTCGTTCCGGTTCGGGCCCCGCATCGCGGCCCGGGCCAACCAGTGGCTCGGCCTGCTCAACGCCGAGACCCGCGTCATCGGCGCACCGTGGATCGAGTCCGTCATCGGGCCGATCGAGCAGCCCGACGCGGTCCTGTGCCGCACCAACGCCGGCGCGATGCGCGAAACCATGGAGCACCTCGCCGCAGGCTCCCGGGTGCACCTGACCGGTGGTGGCAGCGAGATCCGCCGCCTCGCCGAGGCCGCCGAGAAGCTGATCCACGGAGAGCCTACCGACCACCCCGAGCTGGCGGCGTTCGCCTCGTGGGACGAGGTGTGCCAGTACGTGGCGGAGGACGACGGCGGTGACCTGGCGCCCGCCGTGAAGCTGATCAACGACTACGGGCCCGACGCCATCATGGCCACCTGCGACCGGCTCACCCGCCGCGCCGACGACGCCCAGGTCGTCATCTCCACCGGCCACAAGAGCAAGGGCCTCCAGTGGCCCCGGGTGCACATCGGCGACGACTTCCGGGAGCCGACCCCGGTGCCGTACCCGACGCCGGAGTCCCCGCGGAAGGCCCTGGTGCTGCGCAAGAGCGAGTTGATGCTCGCGTACGTCGCGGTGACCCGGGCGCAGCAGCAGCTCGACGACGACGGTGTGGCGTGGGTCGACCGCGTCCACTCGTACGGCGTGCCGGTCGTGGTGGTCGGGGAGCGGCGCGACGAGCAGGAGCCGGAACCGCTGGTGGTCAAGCACCACCCGCCGCACTCGATCCTCCCGGACGCCCCGGACCCGCTTGACCCCGTGTGGCCGCTGTCGGCCGCCGAGATCGAGGATGCCGAGCAGGCTGGCCTGGTCGTCCGTCCGGAGTCCCCGGCGAACGGGCTGGACGACCTGATGCTCGACGAGCTGACCGGGCCCACGCCAGCGCCCGGTGTCCGCCCGACCGGCCCGGACGGTGTGCCGCTGTCGCCGACGTGCCTGCGGTGCGGGCTGCCGCCGGCCGACTGCACGGACATCTTGCCGATGCTGTGGCACGCCGCCGCCGGCCGGCCCGCGCCCGAGCTGGTGGGTGCGGACCGTGGCTAACGTCATCCAGTTCCTCGGGGCCGGCGTCACGCCGGCCCCGGCCGGGCCCCGAATCGCACCCGCCGACCTCGACGCCATGGGCGAGCGGTACATCGCGTACGCCGAGGCCCGCGACAGCGGCTCCACCGTGGTGGCGGACCTGCTCGCCCGGGCGGTCGCCGACGACGTACCGGCCTGGCGCGACGAGGTCCACCGCCTGGAGCTGCTCCGCCAGGAACTGGCCGCTGAGCTGGACCGCCTGCAGGGCGGTGCGTAATGGCCGACCAGCGACCCGACTACATCGGCTACTGCGACCAGCACGGCAAGCGGCTCTACCCCAGCCGCAAGCAGGCCAAGCAGCAGCTCCGCCGGCACCGCCGCCGGCAGGGCATGCGCGAGTACCCCTGCGACCTGGTGGCTGAGCACTGGCACGTCGGACACCTGCCGAAGGACGTGCGGGAGGGGCGCGTCACGGCCCCGGAGATCTACAGGGGCCAGCGGTGAGCCGCCGCACGATCGCCACGGTCCGCCGCCCGGACCCGCACCGCTACGCCGCGGCCCCTGGCGTCCCCGGGCGCTGCACCTGCGGACTCCCGGAGGCCAACGGCGTACACGACGAGGCCGCTGCGGCTGCGGCGGAGGCCCAGCGGGACGCCGCCCAGGCCGAGCACCTGCGCCGCATCGGAGACGACCGGTGACCGCCGCCCTGTGCGCCACCCGACCGGCCGACTGGTGGGACCTCGGCGACGACGGCAACCGGCTCGCCCTCGCCATCTGCCGCGTCTGCCCGGTCCAGACGGCCTGCGCAGCGACCGCCGACCGGGAAGCCGGCGTCATCCGCGCCGGCATCGCCTACCTGGAGCGGGGCCAGGTCGCCCCGATCTGCCAGTGCGGCTACCCCGACGACAAGCGGCTCGACCCGCGCCGCACGACCGTCCTGTGCCGCCGCTGCCACGTCCCGAACCTGCGGGCGTGGCGGCAGGACCGGCGCCGCTACTGGTCCGACTACTACCGCCGCCACAAGGCCGCCACGTCGGCCACGACCAAGGAGACCCGAGCCGCATGAGCACCGCACTGAAGCACCGCAAGCTCACCCAGGCCGAACTCACGACCGAGGCCGCTGCCCTCTTCGGCAACGACCCGATGCGTTGGGCTTTCCGCTGCCCGAACTGCGACGACATCGCCAGCCCCGCCGACTTCAAGGCCGCAGGGGCACCCCCCGGGATGGCCGGACAGGAGTGCATCGGCCGTTCCCTCGGCGCCCTGAAGAAGCCGACCCCGACCAACACCCGCGGCTGCGACTGGGCCGCGTACGGCCTGTTCCGGGGCCCGTGGGAGGTGGTCGTGCCCGCCGAGGACGGCAAGCCGGAGCGCTCGATCTGGGCGTTCCCCCTCGCCGCGTCGGCCGCCGACGCCTGACCGGTCCGGCCGGGTCCCGCTTCCCCGGGGCCCGGCCCCGGCCACCCCGCACAGACCGCACGACAGTCAGGAGTCCGACCCGTGGGTGCACGCCTCGTCGGCCTGGTCCTCGCCAGGTGGACCCACCTGCCCGACCGCGCCTTCCGCGTGGCCGTACGGATGGCGCTCACTGCCCTGGACGAGCCCACGGACAAGGTGCCCGCCGCAACGTACTTCGGCGGACGCGACGCCCTGGCCAACGTCCTGCGCAACGAGCGCGGCGGCACGCGCGACAGCGTCCTACGCGTCGTCCGCCTCGCCATCGAGGACCTGATCGACGCCGGAGCCGCGAAGCGGGTCTCCAAGGGCCGCGTCGGCAACAACGCGGTCTACGAGCTGACCCTCCTCAACACCCCCAAGTCCATCGGCAAGCGTCACTGCACCGTGGAGAAGGAGGGGGAAACCAGCGTTCCCCCTGAGGGGGAAACCGGGATTCCTCCTCAGGGGGAAACCAGCATTCCGCAGAGGGGGAACGCCGCATTCCCCCCTAGGAACCACGACGAACCAAGAGAGGACCCACAGGAGGAAGTAAGGCTCCCCGTACCTCCGGTCCTACCTGCCGTAGACACCACTGGGGGCGCGCCGCCCCCAGACCCCCGACGACCCGACGACCCTTCGGGCCGCCGGACCTCACCGGAAACCGCAACCTCCGCCGAGGAACAGCAACCACCTCAGCCTGAGACCGCAACTCACGACCGCGCGCACGCGAGCGACCCGCCGCCGGCTCTCCGCCTGGTCCCCGGCAACCCTGACGCCATCCCCACCGACGAGCGGACCAGCCTCTTCCCCGCCCCGGTGCCCGGACCGCCCCGCAACCCGCTCCGCCGGCCCGACCGCGCCGCCCAGGCCATCGCCGAAGCCACCGCCCGCCGCGAAGCCGCCCGCGCCGCCCACCAGGCCGCCCAGGGAGAGACCGGATGACGACCTTGCCCCGGCACCGCACCCCGGGCGAACGCCGCGCCCAGGCGTCCGCACAAGCCGCCATCGCCCGCGCCCTCGCCCACGTGCCACCCCCACCCGCCGAAGAGGACGAGTTCGTCCTCGGCCAGCAGTACCCGTACGTCACCCCCGCCCGCGCCCGACAGATCCGCCACGAGATCGAGGAGACCCGAGCCCGATGACCACCACCGAGCCCTACGCCGCCGGAGACGCCCCCACCGGCCACAGCTTCGCCACCTACCTCGACGCGGACGAGCGCAACCAGCTCGACGCCCGAGCCGCCACCGCCGAAGCCGAACGCGACGAGGCGCTCGACTGCCGCAACGTCCTTCGCCAGCAGCTCGACACCGCCCGCGAAGACACCCACCACGACATCGCCCGCCAACTCGACACCCTCGCCGCAGACCCCAGCCTGCTCCGCGACTGGCTCACCACCTGCCAGCCCCAGCCCACCGGATTCGGCGAACTGCTCCACGCCCTCGCAGAGAAGCTCCGTCAGGCCCCGGCGCCGGGCCTCGGTTCCTCGTGTCGCGCGCAGGAGCAGCCGGCCGACGCTCGCCGACGCCACGCCTTGGCCTTCAACGCCCTCAGCCGCACCCTCGCGGAGATCGGGCCGTTCGTGGCGCTGTCGGTGCGGGAGCGGTGCGCCGAGGCTGTCCTGGCCGCCCTGGACGGCGACGAGCGGGAGGGCTGACCGATGGCCGAGACCCCCGAGCACGTCGCCCTCACCCTCGACGGCAGCCTCGACGACTACGGCGTCCGCCCCGGCGCGATGCGGTGGATGCCACCCGAGAAGGCCGCCGCCTTCCGCGCCGCGAACTCGCCCGACGCCGTACGCCGCCGCACCATCCAGCTCGCGTCGCACGTTCGCCAGGCGCTCGCCGAGCAGGCCCGCCCATGATCCGCCGTCTCCTCGCCGCAGGCGCCGCCGCGTACGTCGCCCTCATCGCCGCCGTCCTCGGCCTCACCGCCGCCCTCGACATCACCTGGGACCCCGAAGCCGCCGTCGCCCAGGCCCTCGCCGCCGTGTTCCTCGGCCAGTACCTCCTCGTCGCCCACCTGTTCAGCCGAAAGGGTCGTCCGTGACGTCTCCGCACCACCTGCACGCCGTCGCCGCCGCCTGGTCCCTCCAGGCGGCGCGCCACCACCTCCACCACCTCGCCGACGAGGAAGCCCAGCAGATCGCCGCCGAGCAACTGGAAGCCCCCGCCCTCCTCCAGTCCCCGGCTTGGGGCCGCCGACACGCCCTCGGCGGCCACGGCGACCCCACCCCCGGCATGGTCGTCATCGCCACCGACCCCCGGCCCGCACGACGCAACCGGTGGGCCGAGATGCACGGACGGCTCGACCGGAAGCTGACCTGGCTCGCCAACGCGGTCTTCGCATCGCCACCCCACGCTGACGCGCTGGACCGTCTCCAGAGCTGTATCCCCGACCTCCAGCCCGGCACCGCCGCCCTCGTCCACCGGCACCTGGCCGACGAAGACCAGTGGGTCCGTGACGCCCTCGGCATCGACCCGGCCCGCGCGCTGCTGCCCGGCAACCCGGAGTGCCCCGCGTGCGGTGCCCGCGCACTGGAGGTGCAGACCGCCGGCCCGGTCGACGCCTGGACCGTCGTGTGCGCCGGGACCCGCCAACCCGGAGGCGGACCGCACAACCCGTGCCTCTGCACCGGGCAGGGCTGCCCGTGCGGCATGCCCAGCGCGGTGGAGGGCGTCGCACACATCTGGCCGCGTGGCGTCGTCCTCGGTGGGGTCGCGGGGGCCGCACCGCAGCAGGCCTCGTGAGCCACGATCACGGTTGATGCCTTGAGCCCCGCTACGGGTAATTATGTCCGAAGTTCCGCAATGGAATGACCTCTCCCCGGAGAGCGCTGCACATTGACGACGCCGGCCAGGATCGGAGAGGTGATGAGCGAGACGAACGTCGTCCGACACCTGAAGCTCGACATCACTCTCGACCTTGCCCGGCCGGACCTCGGCCACCCGGAACAGCCCGACCTCTGGGAAGAACTCCGGAAGCGCCCCGTCCACCGCGGTGAACTCCGCTGCATGGGGCGCTGTTTCGAGCGCGACCCCAACAACCCGCAGTGGGTCTACCTGCGAGAGCGTCAAGGGCAGCGCCAAGCCGTCCACCTCAACCCAGGCGCCCGAGCCAACCACGCCGGTGAGAGCGAGAGTGACGAGCACAAGGCGCTGAAGGAGCGCGGCTACAAGGCTGCGATTAGCGCTGGGCTGCGCGCCACCGTGGAGGAGCACGCCCCACATGGCAAGCGCATCACGGACCTGGTGATCGAGGCCGACGGGCATCGCCTCGGAGTTGAGTACCAGCGCTCCCTGCAAGCCCCGGCTCGCATCAAGAGCCGGGTGGCCATCGCCCGAGCGGACGGGCTCACGCCGTTCTGGGCGACCGACAATCCAGAGCTGAAGATCGACTATCGGGCGCCGTTTGCCCGCTTTAACGGTGCCCAGCCCTACGAGATCCTCGCCGGTGCAAGCCTCCGCGTGGTCAGTGGGTACGACAAGGTCGCCTACGAGCGCTGCGGCTGGAAGGGGCCGCGCTGCCCTGTCAGCGGCGGACCCCGCTGCGGCAAGATTCACGCCTACCGCCTGGCCGCCAGCATCGAGCTAGACGAACTTCAGATCGGAGCGGCCACCCGGGTGTTCCTGCCCTTGCAGGAACCGAAGAAGGGCGGCGGCTTCAACCACCGGTGGCTGCGAGCCGAAGACCTTGAGCGATACCTGGACGACCGCAACCCCGGAAGCGCTCTCGCTGTCCCCACCCTCGCTCCCGCCGACCGGGCCGCCGGCCTCGCGTGTAACCAGCGGGGCGGCCTTTTGCCGCCCCTGCAGGGGCAGCGTGCTGGGAACCAAAGGGCCGGCCTCAACTGGTCCAAGCACGCCGTTGGGGAGCCGCAGCCGTGCCGGATCTGCCGGAAGCCCGCCTTCATGCGCGACGAGGACGGTCGGCCCTGCCACAAGGTCTGCGCTGAATCGCAGATCGGTGGATAGGCGCGGTCGAGGGGGCGCCACATCTAGCTGCGGTCTGCCGTAGTGAGTGCGGTCGCGGCGGCCAGCACCGACTAGTGGCACAATGGACTTGCCCACCCACACCATGTCCAAATCGATAGAAGGGACAACCTGTGGCGGAACTCGCCAAGGGCGATCAGTGCCCGGAGTGCGGCAACCCGATCGAAAACCTCGTTCCGTACGAGAGCAGCGACATCACCCACCCCCGGCGCGCCCGGGCATCCCAGGTGCGGGTGGCCATTGAGCCCTGCGACCACAAGGTGACCGTCCAGGCTCCGTACCACGGGCCGACGATCATCTGATCGAACCGCGTGATGCCCCCGAGAGCAGCCTCTCGGGGGCATCACGCGGTTCGGCCAGGCATACAACCTCGCGGGAACTACGCCGAGCGCGTAGGAAGGACGCATGAGTCCCCAGCGGGTTTACAACCGGGCGAACATGCACACCTACGAGTCGGCTGACTGCACCGCGTGCGGCCAGCCCAACCACGTCAACTGGATTCCCGACGATCGACTCGGGGTAGAGAACTTCCTGCCGGACGAGTCATGTGACAACCGGGACTGTGAGCGTTACGGCAAGCGTCCGGAGAAGCGGTAACGACAGGGCCCGAAGCGCGATTACCTCTTGCGCTTCGAGCCCTCAAGATCGTTCGGGAGCCACCATAATGACCATTATGGTGGCTCACCGCTTCAGTGAAGTGGCACCACTACAGGCTCATCTTGCCCATCCCATGTCACGTGCACCTCGTTGATGCCCACTGCCTCAGCCACGCGAACTATCCAGAACTCGACCGATTCGCCTGGCTGTACGACCTCATGCTGATCCAGGACGGTGATGAAACCCCCTCGGTCGTCCAGCTTGACGTTGAAGGCCGGATCAGAGCCCATGTTCCGCATGACATAGCCGTCCCGTCCCTGCGGCCGTACGGCCCACCGCACCGGAGGCTCAGGCGGCGGCAGAGCTGCTTCTGCCGCCGCTGCCTGCCTCTCTGCTGCAACCGCTGAACGCTCGGCTGCCTTCGCCGAGCGATCTGACGCGTTAGCCGACTTCTTCGAGTAGCGCGCGCTGGCAATCGAAACCACCAGTGCCGCGACCGCGATCCCAAGGGTCGCTACGTTCTCCCAGGCCATAGGCATGAAGCTATCTGATCCGGCCCAACACACTGGCGTAGCGCGACTGGGTGCGCCGCTTGGCCAGACGATGGAGGGCTGAGATGATCGAGGCGTGGCTGACGACTTCGTGAAGACCGACCGGAACCTCAAGGTGACCCTCGACCTCGACAACCAGCTCACCTGGGGCGAGCTGTTCCGCTTCGTCGACCTGGCCAGGGCTGGCGTTGTGTCGCCAAGCGACCCCGTCGCCCTGGAGTACGACCCCAACGAGAGCATGCCGGTTATTACGGGGCTCACGGTCTACGTTGACCCCGCCGACATCTCGCAGGACAACTGATGGATCCGAAGCAGCAGAACGCCTTGACTGCTATCGGCGTCCTTACGGCCTGGCTCAGCGAACCCGGCGGAGGGAACTTCGCTGCGGACCAGATCCACGACCTCATCGCCGAGGGGGGCGACGAAGCTGTCGCGGACCTCCTCGGAGGGCTGGTCAGCGTTGCCGGTCACCTGCTCGTCAAAACCGCCCGCGCCACTGGGCGAAGCGAGCAGGAGGTGCTCCAGGATCTGGCACAGAAATACGTCTCATGATTTACGTCGCCGGACGCTACTGGGGTACCGCCGCCCAGGTCGCCGAACGCCTCGGCCCCGACGTCTCGGTGGCCATGGTCCGCAACTGGCACCAGCGCGACGGCCTCACCGCTCACCATGTCGGCCGGACTGTCTACTACGCCGTCAACGAGGCCGCCCGGATCGAGCGCGACAAGCGGATAGGCGGGCGCGGAAGACAGCGCCGGTGTATCGCCTCAGAACTGGCAGTGGTGGCACCGACAAGGCGGGATTGAATCCCAGGCCCGGCCGACAGCCGACAGAATCTGGCCGCCGTGGTGCTGGACCGCATACAGCGCGACGCCTGCCCACATGTTGAGGGCGAAGTCACGGACCAAGTCTCGGCTCATGCATGGATCGTAGTGTCGGGATGCTCGCGTCTGCCCGCCTGTCGACTTGACGCCGGCGGGCCGGCCGCCGCATGATTTGATCACTCACCGCTACAGGCGGAGTGTGCCCGCAGCCCGGATGCAGCGCTCAGCGCTCCCGGGCTGTTCTGCGTCCGGGGTCGGGACGCGCGGGCGCGGGGGACGCGGGCAGGCCGCTGTGGTGGCCGGCCTGCCCGCACACCCGTCACCCCTCCTTGGTGCAGGTCAGCACGATCGTCCGGTCGACACGGACCTTCACGCCCGCCTTCGTGCTCTGCTTCGTCACCGTCCAATTCGGCGGATACAGCACGATCTTGTCGTCAGTGTCTTGGGAGCCGAAAGTGATCTTCGTGAAGCCCAGGTCCGTGAGCGTCTCGTAGGCGATCTGCGCGTTCTCCCCGATCAGGTTGGGCATCTTCACCTCGGCGACTGTGGGGGAAGGGGAAGCCGTGGCGGCGGTGCTCGCTGGCGCAGCCGGCACGGCCGGCGCGGACGACGCGGCCGGCGTGGTGGCAGCCGGGGCGCTCGGAGCTGGCGCCGTGGTGGCCGGGGCGGTGGTGAGCACTGGCTGCGCGGCCGGCTTCTTCTCCGGCTCGCTACCGCCGCCGACGGCAGCCCCAACGATCCCGCCCACGCAGCACATCGCGACGAGCCCGCCAACGACGAGGCCGATGATCGCGCCCTTCGACAGCCGCGGCTTCGACGGCGGTGGCGTCAGCGGCTGAGTGGGGTCAGGTTGGGCAGGTGGTGGATAAGTCATTCGGCCAGCCTGCACACCTGATCACCTGCGGTAAATCCGCCGGCAGGTTACTAGCGGTGTCGGTTCCGCGACCCGGACCAGCGCCCGGAGGGAAGGTGCGCGCGGCCTTGCCCTAACCCACGTCGAGCTTGCCGCCGACCCCTGACCGGACAAGGCGCCGGGACGGAGTGACCCCATGCCCCGACACCCCAACCCGGTTACCCAGGCCGACTACGACCGCGTCCGCGAGCTGCACGCCCAGGGCCTCGGCCGCAACGCCATCGCCCGCGAAATCGGCCGCGGCGAGCGCACCGTCTCCCGCCTCGCCGCCGAGCAGGGCCTCTCCTTCGACCGGAAGGGCGCGACCGCGAAGGCCACCGAGGCGAAGAAAGCCGACGGCGCCGCACGCCGCGCACAGCTCCAGCTCGACGCCCTGGAGGCTGCGCACAAGCTCATGGGCCAGATGTTCCAGCCCGCCCTCGTCTACAACTTCGGCGGCAAGGAGAACGACTACAACTCGACCACCCTGGAAGAGCCGCCGTTCGCCGACAAGCGGAACATCGCCACCGCCATCCAGGCCCTCGCCGCGACCGCGCTGAAGCTGGCCGAGTACGACAAGGCCACCGGCAACGAGTCCGAGAAGAGCATGCTCACCGACCTGCGGCAGGCCCTCATCGACGCCCGCAAGAGCAGCACGCCGTGACCGGCATCGACATCCGCGGCCTGCCCCTGTCGGAGAAGCAGATCGAGTACGTCTGCGAGAGCGACTTATTCGTCAACCTCGCCGAGGGCGCCATCCGGTCCGGGAAGACTGCCTCTGGGCTGCTGCGTTGGCTGATGTACCTCGCCGACCCGAAGACCCCGAAGAGCGGGGACCTGGTCGTCACCGCCAAGACGTACGACACGGCGGTCCGGAACATCTTCAACCCGCTCCGCGACCCGGTGCTGTTCGGGCCGCTGGCGAAGGCCACCAGCTACACCCGGGGCGCGCCGACCGCGACGATCCTCGGCACGCAGGTGGAGGTCATCACCTTCAACGACGAGCGCAGCGAGAACCGGCTCCGCGGTATGACGTGCCGGGGCGCGTACGTCGACGAGTGGTCGCTGATGCCGAGGTCGTTCCACGAGCAGCTCCTCGGCCGCTGCTCCGTCGACGGCAGCCAGATCTTCGGCAACACCAACCCGGACAACCCCCGCCACTGGCTGATGACCGAGGGCATCGAGCGGGCCCGCCCGGGTGGGGACCTGGCCGGCGACTGGTACGTGCTGAAGTTCCTGCTCGACGACAACCCGGTGCTGAGCCAGAAGGTGAAGGACCGGTACCGGAGGCAGTACCGGGGCCTGTACTACCGGCGGAACATCCTCGGCGAGTGGTGCATCGCCGAGGGCACCGTCTACGAGAGCTGGGACCCGGCGAAGCACGTGGTCAAGCAGCTCCCCGGCATCACCCGATGGATCTCGCTGGGCGTCGACTACGGCACCGTCAACCCGTTCGCCGGCCTCCTCCTGGGCGTCGGCGTCGACGGACACCTGTACCTCGCCCGCGAATGGCGCTGGGACAGCAAGAAGCAGCAGCGCAGCCTCACCGACGCCGAGTATTCCGCCCGGCTGCGCGCCTGGCTGGACAAGCTGAGCATCCGCCCCGACTGGATCTGCGTCGACCCCTCGGCCGCCAGCTTCTCCACCCAGCTCTTCCGGGACGGGCTGTTGCCGACCAACGCCGACAACGACGTCCTCGACGGCATCCGGCTCATCGCGTCGCTCCTCGCCGAGGGCCTGCTCTACGTCCACGAGTCCTGCACCGGCTGGATCGAGGAGGTCCCCGGCTACGTGTGGGACGAGAAAGCCGCCCTCCTCGGAGAGGACAAGCCGGTCAAGGCCGGTGACCACTCGCTGGACGCTGGCCGGTACGCGATCAAGACCCCCGAGGTGCTCTGGCGACCCCTGGTCCGGGGAGCGCTCGACCTCGCAGCATGATGAAGGAGGCCCGGTGCCGATCCCGACCGATGGCGCCTGGCCGCCGCCCGCTTATCAGCCCGCCTACGACGCCTACCGCGACTGGGACGCCTGGTACGCCGGCGATCCGGACCGCCTCCGCAAGGTCTACGCCGGCCGGACCACCTCCGCCACGATCCTCCGGCCCGGGCAAACCGCCGGCGGCCTGCTCGGCATGGTGTCCCGCTGGCTGTGGGGCGCACCCGCCCCGGTCGGCCAGCGCGACGGCCGCCTCCACGTTCCCCTCCCTGCCGACCTCGCCGCGACCTCCGCCAACCTGCTCTTCTCCGAGCCGCCGAAGCTGGACCACGAGGACGCCGGGGTCATGGAGCGCCTGGAGCAGCTCGTCGAGGACGGCTTCGCCACCATGCTGCTGCACGCCGCCGAAGCGGACTCGGCGCTCGGCGACGTCTACCTCCGCCCGGTCATCGACACCGACGTGCTCCCCGACCGGGCCTTCCTGACCGCCGTGCACGCCGACGGGGCACTGCCCCTGATCCGCTGGGGCCGGCTCGTCGAGGTCACCTTCTGGTCCGAGCTGCTCGTCGACGGCGACACCCACATCCGGCTCCTGGAGCACCACGACGTCGTCAACGGGGCAGGCCGGATCGTGTACGCCCTCCACGAGGGCACGAAGGACCGGCTCGGCCGGGCGGTGCCGCTCACCGATCACGCCTCCGCCGCGTACCTCGCCGAGCTGGTCGACGAGGACGGCGCCCAGGCGACCGGCCTCAACCGGCTCGACGTGGTTCGGGTGCCGAACGCCGGCCCGCAGCGGCTCTGGCGCGCGTCGCCCGGCCTGAAGTACTTCGGCCGCTCCGACTTCGACGGCAACGAGCAGTGGTTCGACGCCCTCGACGACACGTGGACGTCCTGGCTGCGGGACGTGCGGCTCGCCCGGACCCGGATCCTGGCCCCGGAGTACATGCTGGAGTCCCTCGGCGCCGGCAACGGGGCGGTGTTCGACGCCGACCGCGAGGTGTTCACTGCCCTCCGCATGGCACCCAACAAGCAGGGCCCTGACCAGGGCATCACCCTCAACCAGTTCCTGATCCGTCACGAGCAGCACAAGGCGACCGCCGATGCGATCGTGGAGACTGCGTTGCGGCACGCTGGCCTGTCCTCGCAGACCCTTGGCGAGGAGGGCGACGTGGCGGTCACCGCCACTGAGGTCCAGGCGCGGGAGCGGCAGTCCTTCACGACCCGGGGTAACCGGATCCAGACGTGGCGGCCGGCCCTCGCCGACGCGATCGAGCTGCTCTTGGAGCTGGAGTACGCCAAGCGGCAGCAGCTCGGCGGTAGTCGCCCGGAGCCGGTGAAGGTCAACGTCGAGTTCGGCGACTCGGTGTCGGAGAGCCCGGAGACGATGGCCCGGACCCTCCAGCTCCTGCACGCCGCCGAAGCCGTCAGCATCGAGACCCGGGTCCGCTGGGTGCACCCCGACTGGGACGACATCCAGGTCCGCGAGGAGGTGGCCCGGATCAAGGGCGACGCCCCGCCGACGGTAGAGGTGGGCGGGGCCCTAGGCGCCCTCGCCGGGAACAGCCCGCCGCCCACCGACGACGCCGGCCAGGACGCCGAGGAACCGCCGGCCGAGGAGTAGTAGTAGATGGCCCTCACCGGCGACCAGATCGAGCAGGCCAGCCGAAGCACGGTCGACCTGTACCGGGGTGCCGAGCAGGCGATCCTCGCCGAGGTCACCCGCCGCCTCGCCGCCGGGCAGGACGCTCCGGACTGGGCAGTGACCCGCCTCGCCGCGCTCGGGTCGCTGCGACAGGCCGTCGAGCGGGTGCTGACCCTGGTTGCCGGCCGCGCCCCGGACCTGATCCACGAGATGCTCGCCGCCGCGTACCGGTCCGGTCAGGGCATCGCCACCCGGGACCTGCCCGCCTCGCTACTGCGAGATGCTCCGGACCTGGCCAGGGCGGCGGGGACCGTACCGCGGATCGCGGTGGCGGAGAACCTCGCCAGCGCTCTGGTGACCGACATCGAAGCGAAGCACAGCGCGGTGCTGCGGCGGGTGACGGACGTCTACCGGCAGGTGATCGCGCAAGCGACCGCCGTGTCGGTGGCGGGCGGCATGACCCGCAGGCAGGCCAGCCAGTGGGCCTATCAGCGGTTCATCGACCAGGGCGTGACGTCGTTCGTCGACTCCGGCGGCCGGCGGTGGCGGCTCTCCTCGTACGTCGAGATGGGCGCCCGCACGGTCACCCAGCGGGCCGCCGTACAGGGCCAGACGGACCGGTTGAGCACCCTCGGCGTGGACACCGTCATCGTGTCCGACAGCCCGCGCGAGTGCGAGCGCTGCCGGCCGTGGGAGGGCAAGGTGCTCTCCATTGGCGGCGGGCAGCGCGGGCGGGTGGAACTGCGCAGCATGGTCGGCGCCGGCACAGTCACCGTGGACATCGCCGGCACCGTCGACGAGGCCCGCGCGGCAGGCCTCCAGCACCCGAACTGCACGCACTCCCTGCGCGCGTACCTGCCCGGCGCGACGAAGCGACCGGCCCGTCCGACGGCCAACCCGCAGGGGTACGAGGCCAAGGAGCGGCAACGCGAGATTGAGCGGCAGATCCGGAAGTGGAAGGAGCGGGAGGCCGGCGCCCTGGACGACGTGGGCAAGGCGACCGCTGCGGCGAAGGTCAAGGCGTGGCAGGGCACGATGCGTGACCACCTCGCCGCGAACCCCGAGCTGAAGCGCCTGCCGTACCGGGAGCAGATCGGCGCCGGAAACACCCCGCCGAAGCCGACCACGGCCAGCGCCCCGCCGGCCCGGCCGACGCCGGCCTCCGGACGGGCCGCCCTGGACGCCGCCCCGATCAACGTCCGCTCCGACGCCGCCCAGCGGCAGCTCACCGCCGACGAGCGCGACGCGGTCTACCAGTACCGGGGCAGCCTGTACGCCAACCTCAACGGGGCGCTCAGGCGCGCAGGCGGCCGACTGCCGACCGGCTTCGCCTTCGAGTTCTTCCGGGACGCTACGAAGCAGCTCGACCGGGCGATACGGAAGTCCCGCCTGACCGCCGACGTGCTCGTCCATCGGGGCATCGCCGACCCGCTCGCGGTGTTCGGCCCGGCCGCCGGCCGTGCCCTGCCCGCCGGCGCCAGGTGGACGGAGCACGCCTACGTCTCCAGCACGGCGGCCCGCGCGGTCGCCGAGGAGTTCGCCCGCTCCGGTGCGGTGCTCACCATCCGGGTGCCGCGCGGCACCGGCGCACTCCAGCTCTCCGGCACCGAGTACGAGTCGGAGCTGCTGCTGGAGCGCGGGCTGACACTGCGCGTAGTGTCCGACACGGGGCCCGGCCCGGGCCGGCAGATCGTGGCGGAGGTGGTCCGGTGACGCAGCCCGAGCAGGACCAGGGCGACGACCGCGAGGCCGCCGCCGACCGGATCACCATGGACTACCGCGTCGAGCTGGAGCTACCCGAGCCAGACGCGGACGCTCAGGAGGACTGAGCCTCGGCGATGCGGACCATGTCCGCCCTGGCGTCATCGTCGGTCAGATCCTGCTCACCGGCCGCCCAGGACAGCACGTACCGGCCAGCCGGACGGGCATCGCCCACCTTGGCGAGCGTGCTGGCGGCCTGCTTGGCGGCGGCCTGATCGGCGTACTCGGTGACGGTTACTGCGTCCGTGGTGACCCGCGACGTGCAGCCCACCCCGCTGTCCCCGTCCTTTGCTTTACAGCCGTCGGACGTGTCGCGGGGATTGGGCACCGGCCACTTCGGCGCGATGGCGTCAATCACCTGCTGCGCGCCGCCGGTCGTCGGGTCCGGTATCGATGGCTTCTCCTCACCGCAACCGGCCAACCCGACGGCCAGCACCGCGACCACCCAGATGTGACGTGCCCTCATCGATACCTCCCAGTAGGTGACCCGGGCACGGTACAGGCCAGCGGCAAGGACCGCCGGTCACCAATCCGACACACGACCCGCCTCAAGGAGGCACCCCCGTGGACCCCAACACCCTGCCGACCGCCATCACGCCCGGCTTCATCAACCCCCTCACCGGCCACCACGTCATCCCAGGCAAGGTCCTCGGGTACCGGCGCAACGGCCTGCCGATCCGCGTCGTCGCGGGTGGCTCCGGCGAGGGCGACGGTGGCGGCTCCGACGGGGGTGACGGCTCCGACGGAGGTCAGGACAGCGGTGACGCCGGCCAAGACGGCGACGGCAAGACCCCGAAGATCGTCGGGGAGTTCGACAAGGAGCGCCACGAGCGCGCCCTGGCCGCCGCCCGCGAGGGCGAGAAGAAGGCCAAGGCCGAGAAGAAGGCCGCCGAGGAGCGCGTCGCCGCGATTCTCCAGGCCGCAGGCCTCACCCCGGACGGCAAGACCGACCCCGCCGAGCAGCTCAAGGCCGCTGCCGCCGAGCGGGACAAGGCGGTCGCCCGGGCCCGCGACACCGCCGTGGAGCTGGCCGTCTACAAGCGCGCAGGCAAGGCCGGCGCCGACCCGGACGCCGTCCTCGACAGCCGCGGCTTCCTCAGCTCGGTCGCCGAGCTGGACCCCGACGCCGCCGACTTCGGTGACAAGGTCACCGCCGCGATCAAGACCGCGGTGAAGGCCAACCCGAAGCTCGCCGCGACCACCGCCGGCCAAGGGCCCGGCAAGCAGGGCGCGGACCACACCGGCGGGGGTGGCGACAAGAGCAAGCCCAAGACCCTCCACGACGCCGTAGCAGCCAAGCTCGGCGGCTGACACCGAAGAGGCTGACCCATGCCCGTAACCCTGGCCCAGGCCAAGCTCAACACCCAGGACGACATCGACCTCCAGGTCATCGACGAGTTCCGCAAGTCCTCGTGGCTGCTGGACAACATGGTCTTCGACGACGTGGTCAACCCGGCCGGCGGCGGCGCCACGCTGACCTACGGCTACACCCGGCTGGTCACCCAGCCCACCGCCGCGTTCCGCGCGATCAACAGCGAGTACGTGCCGACCGAGGTGACCCGCCAGCGGTACACCACGGACCTGAAGGTCCTCGGTGGTTCGTTCCAGATCGACCGCGTCCTCGCGAAGGTCGGCCCCGCCCTGTCGGGCGAGGTCGCCCTCCAGATGTCGCAGAAGATCAAGGCCGCTCGCTCAAAGTTCCAGGACGCCGTGATCAACGGCGACTCCGCCGTGGACGCGCAGTCCTTCGACGGCCTCGACAAGGCCCTCACCGGCAGCTCGACCGAGATCGACGCCGCTGCCGGCACCGGCTACGACTGGTCGGCCGTCAACTCGCAGGCGACCGGCGTGGCCGCGCTGAAGTTCCTGCGCAGGCTGCACGCCAAGCTCGACGGCCGCCCGTCGGCGTTCCTGATGAACGGGGACGCGCTCGCCGCACTGGAGACCATCGCCGACTTCGTCTCCCAGCTCGGCACGCTGGACGCGTTCGGCCAGACCATCACCACCTGGCGGGGCATTCCGCTCATCGACCTCGGCGAGAAGCCCGGCACGTCCGACCCGGTCATCCCGACCGCCGCCGGCCTGACCGACATCTACGCGGTCCGGATCGGCCTGGACGGGTTCACCGGCATCTCCACCGTCGGCGGCCAGCTGGTCCAGCAGTTCCTCCCCGACTTCACTACCCCCGGTGCCGTCAAGACCGGCGAGGTCGAGATGGGGCCCGTGGGCGTCGCCCTGAAGGCGACCAAGGCCGCCGCGGTGCTCCGCGGCATCAAGGTGGCCTGAGCGATGGCCCGGGTCACGAGCCCCGTGGAGGGCTTCACTGGGGACGGCCCGCAGGGGCTGCGCTTCGAGGACGGACAGGCCGAGACGGACAACCCGGCCCTGATCGCCTACTTCAAGCGGAAGGGGTTCGGCATCGACGACGCCGAACCGGTGACGCCGGAGGACCCGGAGCCGCCGGACCCGCGCGAGCACGGCACCACTCTGGTCGGCTCGGCCCTGCGGGACGCCGCCGTGGATCCGCGGCCGGAGGACTTCCTCCCGCCGACCAACGCCGGCCGGGCGAACCCGCACGGCGCCCAGGTCGTCTCGCCCGGCATCCACGCCGTCAGCGGCCCGGGCCCGATCGTGCCGGGACCGGTGGGCCGCTTCGAACGGACCGAGGACGGCTCCGAGGTGGTCATCAGCGACACCGACGAGCAGCAGCGGCGGGAGACCACCGCTGCGGAGAAGGTCTTCCTGGAGCGGCGACCGGTGCCGCAGGCCACGGCCGAGCTCGGCGACCAGCAGCTGGCCGACGACGCCAAGGAGCCGCCGGCCGGCAACGCCTCTCAGGAGGCGTGGGCGGACTGGGTCATCGCCACTCGCCCCGACCTCGACGAGGCCGAGGTGCGGGCCATGAAGCGTGACGAGCTGCGCGAGCAGTACGGGCCGCGGCCCGAGTGAGTCGTGGGGGCGGTCGGGTCACCTCCGGCCGTCCCCGCCAATCCCGCCCAGGGAGGGCACGTGGCGTACGCGACCATCGAGCAGCTCACCGAGAAGCTCGGCCGGACCCCGGTCAACGCACAGCAGCTACTCGACCGGGCGTCGAGGGATGTGGACCGGGCGCTGCTGTGCGCCGTCTACGACCCCGAGGACCAAGACGTCGTCACCGCGCTGCGGGAGGCGACCCTGGAACAGATCGCCGCCGGCTTCGACCACGGCGACGTCACCGGCAGCGGCACCCGCCGTCGGGGCGGCTTCAGCATCGGCCGCATCACCGTGCAGGCCGCCTCCGCCGACGACACCCCGGCCAAGATCGGCGGCCTCTGGGAGCAGGCGTGGACGATCCTCCAGGCGGCCGGGCTGACCGGCCACGGCCCGCAGAGCAGGTGAGCCGTGACGTGGGAGGAGTTCATCGAGCTGCACATCCCGGCGCCGCGGACCATCCAGGTGCAGGCGTACGAGGGCTCCGGCGCGTACGGCGACGTCCACGCGGCCCCCGTCGACGTGGGCCCGTGCGTCGTCGACGACACCACCCGCCGGGTCGTCGTGCAGACCCAGGACGCCGAGGGCGCTGAGGGTGTCTCCTCGACCACGGTGTTCGCGCCGATGGCCACGGTCGCCCCGCCCGGGTCCCTGGTCACCCTGCCCTGGACCAACCGCACCGCCAAGGTGCTCGCGGTCAGCGTTATGGAGGACCACGGCCTCGGCCTGCCCGAGCACGTCGAGCTCTCCCTGGAGTGACGCCATGGCCGACGAGTTTCGTCTCGACTGGGACGGCGACAAGGTGCTCGCCCTGATGCAGGACGCGTCGTTCGATGGCACCGAGGTGGCCGCCGAGCACCTGCTCCAGGTGGCCTCTGGGCTCGCCCCGCATGAGGAGGGCGACCTGGAGCGCTCCGGCGAGGTCAGCTCGGATCGCGGCTCCGGCGCGGTCGCGGTCAGCTTCGACCGGCCGTACGCCGTCCGGCAGCACGAGGACATGACCCTGCGGCACGACGACGGGCGGCAAGCGAAGTATCTGGAGGAGCCGATGGGCACCGAACGCGACGTCATGCTGGCCCTGATCGCGAAGTCCTCCCGCAAGCCCTTGGGCGGCTCCTGATGGCCGCTGGCGACGGGTGGACGTCCCGACTCCTGGCCGGCCTCGCCGAGCACCTCCAGGCGGCCGGCATCGGCATCTACCGGGCCTCAGGCGTCTACCAGGCCAGCGAGGTCGGCATCGTCATCCGCGGCATCCCCACCAGCCCGGACCGGATCATCACCCTCGCCCCCTACGTCGTCGCCTCCCCACCCGGAATGGCCGACATCAGGCAGGGCGTCCAGATCCGCTGCCGGGGCACGAAGGACCCCCGCGTGGTCGAAGACCTGGCCGACGCCGCCTTCGACGCGCTCGACAGCGCTCACGGACTCGTCTGGGGCGGCATCCCCATCGTGCAGGTCTACCGGCAGTCGTACGCCGCCCTCGGGGCGGACACGAACGGCCGGTGGGAGACCAGCAGCAACTACTACGTCGAGGCCATGAGGCCCACGGCACACCGAACCGACTGACCCGACGAGGAGTACGTCATGGCGACGACCCCCACCGACCGCAGGACCATGCTCGCCCGGCGACTCCGGGTCGACATCGACACCGGCACCTTCCCGGCCAGCAACTACCAGCGGCTGATGGGCATCCAGGAACTGAAGCCCGTCGACGAGCTGCGCACCGAATCCGACGAGGCGTACGAGGACGACGGCGCGGCCCGCGAGTCCGTCACCGGCTACAACTGGCGGCTGGAGGTGAAGATCCTCCACTCGACCAATGCGGCCGGCACCAGCCTGGACCCGGTACATGCCTTCCTCCAGACCAAGTTCCAGGCCGCCAAGGGCAACGTGCGCCTGGGCGAGTTCGGAGTGCGCTGGTACGACCGCAACGGCGTCGGCGACGCTTGGGAGGGACGCGCCTACGTCAAGCAGTGGTCCCCGGACGGCGGCAACGGGGGCGCCCAGGACACCGTCTCCCTCGTCATCCAGGGCCAGGGCCCGCTCGACGCCGAAGTGACCAACCCGGCTGGCGACCTGACGCCGGCGGTGACAGGACTTGCGCCGGCCGGCGGCCCGACGGCCGGCGGGAACCTCGTCAACGTCTACGGCACCCACCTGACCGGCGCGACCGACGTGGACTTCGGCGCGAACCCGGCCGAGGACGTCACCGTCGTGTCGGACTCGCACCTGGTGGCGGTCGCCCCGGCCGGCGCCGCCGGCACCGTCCAGGTGTCCGTGACCACGCCCGACGGCACCAGCCCGAACGTCGACGCCGACAACTACACGTACGCCTGATGGCCAAGAAGTTCGGCGACCTCGACGAGTACTGGAGCCCCGGACTCACGCTGACCGTCAAGGGCAAGGAGTACACCGTGCCCCTGGCCAGCGCGGAGCTGGGGCTCTGGTGCCGTCGCATCGCGCAGATCACCGGCGACGTGCACGGGGCCTCCACCGAGGCCGACATGCAGGCCGCTGTTGAGCGCATCGACGCGCTGCCCGAGCTGCCCGGCGGCGGCGACGTCAGCCTGCCCGAGCGGGTCCTCGGCCCCGTCTACCAGCAGATGGCGGCCGACGGTGTGGAGGACCCCTACATCCAGTTCTCGGGGCAGACCGCCTACCTGTGGATCATCGGCGGCGAGGAAGCCGCCGAACGGTTCTGGACCTCCGGTGGCCACCCGGAAGCCCTGGGCCCGACGAACCGCAAGGAGCGTCGGGCCGCTGCCGCTGGGCAGACCAGTACGGGCGGGGCGAACGGGACCCGCACACCGGCCTCTACGAGTGGTACGAGGTCCCCGAAGACGTCCGGCGGGAGCGGTCGGGCGAGGCGGTCTCGTGGGAGACGCTCCTGACCCACTGGCGGCTCATCGAGGCCGACCTGCACGACGTGTACGGCGTCGACGTGGAGAACCGCGGGCTGATGCGCCGCCGGTCGTGGCGGTGGCTGGAGGTCCGGATTACCGGCCTGCTCTCCGCCGACACGCGCCTGTATCGGGCGCTCGCTCCGGAGCCGGAAACACCCAACATCCCGGGCGCACCCCGGGCCTGAGCCCGGAGGGAGGGCCGTCGTGGCGCTCAAGCTCGGCGAACTGGTCACCTACCTGCGCGCGGATGACACCGCCCTCGACCGCACGCTGAAGGCCGCTCGGGGCAAGCTGGAGCAGGCCGGGCAGCGTGCCCGCGCGTACGGTCCGGCCGTCGGTGCCGCTCTCGCAGCTGGCATCGGCGCCGGCCTCCTCGGCGGCCTCCAGCTCGACGCGGCCCGCGCGAAGCTGGCCGCGCAGGTCGGCGACCCGGTCCTCGCCAAGCAGCTCGGCGAGGTCGCCGGCCGCGTCTACGGTCGCGGCTTCGGCGAGAGCGCGGCAGACGCCATGCTCGCCGCCCGGGCGGTGATGCAGTCCGGGCTCCTGCCGAAGGGCGCCGACGCGGCGATCATCGAGGACATCACCGTCAAGGCCCAGACGCTGGCGCAAGTCTTCGACCTGGACGTGACGCAGGCAGCCCGGGCCGCTGGGCAGATGGTCCGCAACGGCCTGGCGAAGAACGCCGAGGAGGCCCTGGACCTCATCACCCGCGGCTTCCAGGCCAGCGGCGACCAGGCCGGAGACCTGCTCGACTCGATGTCGGAGTACAGCACCCAGTTCCGCAAGCTCGGTCTGTCCGGGGCGGACGCGATGGGCCTGATGAATCAGGGTGTCCAGGCCGGCGCGCGGGACCTCGACACCGTGGCCGACGCGCTGAAGGAGTTCGCGATCCGGGCGGCGGACGGGTCGAAGAGCAGCGCCGAGGGCTTCAAGGCGATTGGCATGAACGCCGAGAAGATGACCGCGATCTTCGCCAAGGGTGGCCCGGCCGCCCGGGACGCTCTCGGCACCGTGCTGGAGCGGATCCAGGCGATGAAGGACCCCACCGAGCGGGAAGCCGCCGCCGTGGCCCTGTTCGGGACGAAGGCCGAAGACCTGCAGGGTGCTCTCGGCGCGCTCGACCTGGACACCGCCGCAGCCTCCCTCGGCAAGGTGGGCGGCGCCGCCGGTCGGGCCGGGGACGCCCTGGAGCAGACCGCCAGCCAGAAGCTGGAGGCCTTCAAGCGGCAGGCCCAGGCCGCCCTCGTGGAGAAGCTCGCCGCCGCCGTCCCGTACATCGAGGCCACCTTCGGGTGGCTGTCGAAGAACTCCGGCTGGGTGGGCCCGCTGGCGACCGGTCTCGGCGTGCTGGCCGGCGCGATCGCACTGATCGTCGGCGTGATGAAGGTCTGGGCCGTCGTGCAGACCGTCCTCAACCTCGCGCTCTGGACCTCGCCGATCACGTGGATCGTCGTGGGCGTACTCGCCCTGGTCGCCGGCATCATCTACCTCGCGACACAGACCCAGTTCTTCCAGACGATCTGGGACGCGGTCTGGACCGCCGGCAAGGCGGTCGTCGAATTCGTGATCAACTGGATCGTCGGCGGCTGGAAGTGGCTCATCGGCCTGCTGGTCGACGGGGCCAAGGCGTGGTGGGCCCTGTTCTCCGGCACCTGGACGAAGGTCGGCAACCTCGGCAAGGCCGTGTTCCAGTGGGTCATCGACAAGGCGATCGCCTTCAACCGGTTCATGACCGGGCTGCCGGGCCGGATGGCCGGCAAGCTGCGCTCGATGTTCACGCCACTGAAGGACGGCTTCCGCAACGCCCTGAACTGGATGATCCGCCGCTGGAACAACTTCAGCCTGACCATCGGCGGCGGCTCGATCATGGGCATCGGCATCCCCAGCGTCACGCTGTCCACGCCGAACATCCCGATGCTCGCCAAGGGCGGCCACATTCTCGGCTCCGGCATGGCCCTGGTCGGTGAGCGCGGCCCCGAGCTGGTGCACCTCGGCCGCGGGGCCACCGTGCAGCCGCTCGCGTCCGGATCGGCCATGGCCGGCCTGCTGCGGCTGCTGATCAGCGGCGAGTTCCGGATCCGGGGCGGGGACCTGGTGCTGGTGCTGCGCGAGCAGGTGGCCACCCGGGGCGGCGACGTGCAGCGCGTTATCGGCAGCAACACGTAGGGGGCGAAGTGGCGTACACCGACGGGGACAGCCTGCTGGTGCGCATCCGAATCGCGTTCGGCGCGTCCATCGCCGCCGACCCGGCCACCTGGACGTGGACGGACGTCACCGCCTGGTGGCACGTCAACGATGACGTCACGATCGGGTGGGGGCGCTCGTCGGGCGCCGAGCAGCCGGAGACGTCGACGCTCGGCCTGACCCTGAAGAACCACGACGGCCGCTTCACCGCCGGGCATCCCTTGTCGCCGTACTGGCCGCACGTGCGGAAGTGGACGCCCATCAGCTACGACATCAACCTGGGAGACGGGGGCGGTTGGCGCAACCGGTTCAGCGGCTACGTCCGGAAGTGGCCGCTGACCTTGCCGGGCGCATCGCCGCTGATGGCCTTGGCCAAGATCGAGGCCGTCGGGGTGCTGGGCCGGTTCGCCCGCGGCAACCCGCCCGAGCTGTCACCGCTGCGCCGCACCATCACCGCCACCCGACCGGTCGCCTACTGGCCCGGGGAGGACGGGCAGCTCGCCAGCCAGGCCGGGTCGGCAACGGCCGGCGGGTCGGCCCTGGCCGTCACCGGCACGGTGGAGTTCAAGCCGGTCGCCGACTACGTCAGCTTCACCGGCAACACCACGATCTACGGCACGACCGCCCTGGCGGACCTCAAGGCCGGCGGCAGCCTGTCCGCGCAGGTGCCCGCCGCCGCAACCGCCGCCACCGCCGGCGGGCCGTGGACCGTGCACGTCGCCGCTCTCGTGTCCGCGCCGACCCTGGCCGCCGACATGATCGTGTGCGAGTGGACCACGGCCGGCGGCACCTACACCCGGTGGCAGCTCCGGGTCACGACGACGTCCCGCACGCAGGTCGTGGCGTACACACCCGCTGGCGTGGCGACCACCCTCATCGACCTCGGCAACGCGTCGGGCGTGTATGCCAGCTACGCCGTGAGTGCCTCCGTGGTGGCCGGCACGGTCACGGTGACCATGTATCGCGGGGCGACGACAGCGGGGGCAACGTTCGGCGGCACCCTCGGCGGCGTCACGCTCGTGACCGTCAACCCGACGGCCACCACCTCGACCGGCGACATGCCGGCTGGGCACATCGCGGTGTGGCCCACCGCCACCGTGCCGATCCGCCGCGAGTCGTACCTCGACGCGTACGGCGTGCGGGTCACGGAGGCGCTGCGGTCGTGGCGCGACGAAGCCGCCGTCGACCGGATGGTCCGGGTCGCCGCTGAGGCCGGCGTCTCCCTGGCCACCACCCCGCCCCCGGCAGCGCACGTCGATCGGATGGGCCCCCAGAAGCCCGCCACCCTCACCACGCTCCTTGCCGAATGTGAGGCCGTCGACGGGGGACTCCTGCACGAGGCCGGGTTCGGGCTCGGGTACCTGACCCGCTCCGACCGATATAACCCGCCGGTCGCCTTGACCATCGACGCCGCCGCCGGCCAGCTCGGCACGCCGTTCGAACCAGTCGACGACGACCAGACGTTGCGCAACCGGTGGACCGTGGAGCGGGTCGACGGGTCCTCGGCGGTCGCGGCCGACGCCGAGTCCATCGACCTCCAGGGCGAGATCGAGGCCTCAGCCACCCTCAACCTGGCCACGGACGCGCCGGTACCGCACCACGCCGCGTGGCGGCTGCGGCTGACCACCGTGCAGGAGCCCCGCTACCCGGCCCTGAGCCTCAACGTGGCCGCCCACCGGGAGCTGGCGGCGGCATGGTGCGCTTGCCGGCCTGGGTCTCGGCTGCAGGTGGTGAACCCGCCGCCGCAGAACGTGCCGGGCGTCGTCGACCAGCTCATCTCCGGCGCGACGGAGACGTTCCGCGGTCGCCGGTCGTGGCAGGTCACCCTCAACGTGGTGCCGACGTCCCCGTGGATGATCGGCGAGGTTGGCGGCGAGCAGCGGGTGGCTGCCGACGGGTCCACGCTCGCCGCCGACCTGGCCGAGGGCGGCACGTCACTGCTGCTGTCGTCCACTGTGGCGAACGGCCCGTGGACCGAGAACCCAGCGGACATGCCGCTGGACATCAGGGTCGGCGGGGAGCGGGTCACCGCGACCAGCATCGAGAGGTCCCTCGTCGACACGTTCAGCCGCACTTCAATCAGCGGCTGGGGTGGGGTGTGGGGCGACATCACGTCCGGCTCGACATCCGCAGCCACCGTCAACGGGGCCGAGGGCTTGATCGCTGTGTCCGGGGTCAACGTCGAGCACCACATCGTGACCGACCTGGGGGCGCGTACGCAGGACGTGCGGGCGTGGATCAGGGTTCCCGTCACTCCGACCGGTGCGCCCATCAACGCCGGCCTGCTGCTGCGCTACGTCGACCCGCTCACCTACATCTGGGCGGACGCGCAGGTCGGAACCGACTCGTCGATCACGCTGCGGCTGATCAAGCGGCTATCCGGGGTGGTGACCGTACTCGGGTCCGTAGCGACCGGGCTGACGCACGCCACCACCGTGCCGCTCGCCATCCGCGCCGAGGTCAACGGCGGCCTGCTGCGCGCCCGCGTGTGGCCGAGCAACAGCCCCGACCCGGGCATCTGGCAGGCCACCGCCATCGATAGCGCCCTGCCGACCGGCACACGGGCCGGGATCGTGGCCCGCCTCATGACGGGCAACACCAACGGCACCGTCACGGTGCGAGTCGACAACGTGTCGGTGCAGCAGCCGCAGCTCGTCACCCTGTCGGCGCGCGGCGTCGGCGGGGTGCAGCGGGCGTGGCCGGCCGGCACCGAGGTGGACGTCTGGCAGCCCGCGATCGTGGCGCTGTAGGAGAGGAGACACGTGACGCACTGGAAATCGGGGATGCGGTTGACCCCGGCGCGGCTCGGGGAGCGGGAGTCCGGAGAAGTGCTGGTGTCGTTCACCGGCACCAGCAACACCAGCCACAGCGTGGTATTCGCGGAGCCGTTCTCGGCGCCGCCACGGGTGTGGGTCGAGATCACCTCCAACCTGGGGACCACCGCACAGTTCGAGGCCCGGCCCATCAACATCACCGCTACCGGGTTCCAACTGTGGATCAACGTCACAGACCTGGCGCGCACTGCGCAGACCTTCACCAACGTCCCTGTGCATTGGATGGCTGAGCTATGACGCGCGCACCGCAAAATCTGCTGGCGGTTCGCCGCCTGTTGCTCGACCACCTCAACATCGACCCGGACGCGGTCCGCGGTCAGGACCTCGAACCCGCCGAGGTTGGCATCGTCGGCGACCCCGCCCACCGGGGCGGCTACCACTGCGGATCCGACCGGGTCGTGACGCGGGACTACTCCGTCGTCGAGTCGCCCCGGGACTCCGCCGGCCTGACCCTCGACGCGGCGGCCCTCGACGTCGGCCTCTTCGAGGTCCGCGCCGGTGGCCGTACGCACAACCTGCGCACCTTCTCCACCTGGTGCGTCGCGCAGTGCGTCGCCGGCACCCCGGACAGCCGCGACATTCGGGAGATCATCTACTCCCCGGACGGCAAGGTCGTCCGACGGTGGGACCGCCTGCGCAAGCGGACCAGCGGCGACAGCTCGCACCTGTGGCACACCCACTTCAGCTTCTTCCGCGACTCGATCAAGGCGAACCGGGACCAGACGCCCCTGTTCCGCCGCTACCTGACCAGCATCGGCCTGACTGTCGCCGGCGGCGGGAGCGGCCTGACCACCCTGGGAGACGACATGATCGGACTCAAGTACGGCGACAGCGGGGAGCACGTCAAGGCCCTGCAGTACACCCTGGAGGCCGCCGGCTACGACGTGGGTGCCGTCGACGGCGGCTACGGCGCCAAGACCGCGGCCGCCGTTAAGGCCGCCTGCGGCGGGCCGGACGGCCGCTACTTCGGCGGCATCCACTACTCCCGCCTGCTGGTCAAGGTGGCGCAGGCACACGGCGGCCAGGAAACGCCCAACCCCGCCAGTGGCGTCACCATGCCGCAGGTGCTCGGCGAGCTGGCCCGCCGCCTGGCGCCGTGACGACCCCATCCGACGCCCGACCGCCGGGCGGCGACGCAGGAGGCAGCTTCTTGCTCTGGAGGGAAGTCGACCGCCTCGACAGACGCGTCGACGAGGTGGCCACGCGCGCCGAACGGCTGATCGCCGAAGCTCGAGCGGAGCTGGCCGCCGACGTCGACCGCATCAGCGGCCGGGTTGACCGCCTGGACGAGCACGGCTCACGCGGCGTGGAGGCCCTGCGGCTGGAGGTGGCGAGGCTGCGCGGCGACCTCAGCGCGCACGAGGAGATGCACACCCAGGCGGCGCGGGAGCAGCGGACGGCGCGACGCTGGACGATCGGCGTGGTGGCCGGCCTCATCGCTCCGCTGTATCCGTTCGTCATCGCTGCGGTCCTCCGGTGACCGAACAGCTGCGGTACCGAGGGGCCGGGCGGGACGTGGAGGGTTGGGGGCACACATCCCGCCCGGCGGTGGACAGCCGCGCACCTCGACCGTCCACTGTAAACAGGCGTCCAAGATCCGCTAGGCGTTACGTCGACAGGCGGGCACGAACCTCGGCCGCGTGTGCCTCGGCGAGACGCATGTCGGCGCCGGCCGCACGCAGCAACTCCACCGTCGGTCCGCTGATCCCGTGCGGGTCCGCGAGAGCCACGCCGGCCTGAATGCCGAGCAGCTCCGGGTCGGTGGTCACCGCATGCACGGCGGCGATCGCCTCATCGCGGGGCGCGTCTCGGTCAGAGCCGATGCCGTAGCGGCCGGCGACGCCCGATAGCTCGGCCAGCTTGATCCGCTGCCACGCCGGCAGCGACGGCACATGCACCATTCACCGACCGTACCGAGGAGGTACCCATGACCAGCAGACCCCGTCCCGTCCTCATCATCACGATGGCCCTCGCCGCACTGGCCGCCGTGACCGGCTTCGCCGGGCTCGCCGACCTGCTTCCGGCCACGGTGATCCTGTGGCTGCTGCTGGTCCAGGCGGTCGCGGTCGCCGTGTCGGGCGTCTACCTCCAGTCGGTGGTGACGCCGCTGTCCGACCCCCGCGCCAGCGACGGCACGCCGCTGCGCCGGCTCGCCATCGGCGGCCGCGTGCCGCCGGCGCCGGGCGTGAGCCGTGGCGACGACCAGGCGCCCCCGTACGGACACCACGGCCTGTAGGTCCTGTGACGCACGCGAGCGGCCCTTGCTCTCCCTGCGGGGAGGACAGGGGGCCGCTGCTGCGTGTCAGGTCCCACAAGCACTCCAGGCGATGCCCGTACACCCACGCCCCGGGACACAGAGCGCGTTGGCGCTCAGATCGTGCCGTCGAACAGGTCAGGACCGCCGTACTTGTAGGGCTTGTCCACCCAGACGCCGTCGACCTCTGTGCCGCACGGGAACCCGCCGTCGAACGTCATGAAGGCGTTCGCCTCGCCGATCACCGCCGAGGCGAGGTGGATAGCATCGGCCGGCTTCAGCCGATAGCGCCAAGACAAGTCGCGGGCCTTGAGCGCCACCGGCCGGTCGAACTCGACAAGCAACAACCGCGGGTTGTCGATCATCCGCCGGACGCGGTTCTCCCTGGCCATGTCGAAGTCAGCCGACCTCGGGGCACCGCGAACCTCAACCAGGATCAGAGGTGACGTCATGACGGTCACTTGGCCGGCGTCGGCGAGCCGCAAGAGATCCGCAACCGGCTCGTATCCCTCAGTCTGATTCAGGACGTAGAGGAAGGCGCAAGAGTCGAGGTAGACGGTCGAGGGGGTGTCAGGCCGACCCACGTAGGCCCTCCAGGTAGGTGACGGGGTCCAGGCCACCGGTCAGATCCGGGTACGCGCCGACCAGATCGGCCAGAGGCTGGGTGGCCTCTGGGAGGGGCTCGATGCTGGATGCACGCAGAAGCAGGATCTGTCCTGCGTCGTTACGACGGATCCGGCCGCGGACGTTGACGTTCTTGCCGAGAACCTCGCGCGCGGCGTCGACGAGTTCCTCTGTGGGCAGGTCAACCTGGATGCGACGGCCGCCGCGCTGGGCCCAAAGGCCCGCGTAGGGCTTCTTGTGGACGCTCATGCTGTCGATACGGCCGGTGACCGAGCCGATCGACTCCCGGCGGATCTGCAGTGCGCGGGTGAGGTTCACGGAGGACCGCCGGGTTACCAGGATGGTCTTCTTGGGTTGGCCGTCGACGAGCAGGGAGAGGCGCATTCCGCTCTGTTCGGTCACGCCGAGATGCCGGGTAAGCGCGCGAGCTTTCCTCGCGGCGGTGACGCTCCAACCGTCCGGGACGATCTCGGAGTCCTCGGCCTGAAGGAAGCCCTCGACTGTGCGAACAGGGACCTCGTCCATCGCGTGAAAGGAACCGCCAGGGCGAGGTTCCAGCGGCGCGAGGGCGGCCCGGACACTACCGAGGCCAAGGTCGGAGAAGGTCCATCGGCTGCGCGGAGGTGGGCGCCGCCGGCCGGCGGCGTCTTCGATCCGCTCGCCGGCCTCTAGTTCGGCGAGGAGATCGAGGAGGCCCTCCAGGCGCATCAGCGCAGTGCGCGCGTCAACGGCGGCGTGCCCGCTGTCGAGCGTCACTTGCAGTTCGGTCCCCACGATCGCAGCGTTGCATATTCGCACCAGCAATGCACGCCCGAGTGGGCGAACCGGCATTGTGGCGCCCAAAGGGCGAAATTGGCGATTGTGCTTAAGAATCTCTATTTCGTCCTAGCGGTGACGCCGCTGTCCGACCCCCGCGCCAGCGACGGCACGCCGCTGCGCCGCCTCGCGATCGGCGGGCTGGCGTCGCCGCCCCGGTAGGATCGACGGCTGCTGCCCGGCGGGTACCCCGGCCAGGACCGACCAACGTGCAACGGCCCCGCTCTCCCCTGATGGGAGGGCGGGGCCGTTTAGCGCTGTCCCCGGTTGTCGCTGAATCGGGTGACATCAGGGCGCGACCGCGACCCGGAAGGCGGACCAGCCGTTACGGGAAGCGACGGGCCCGCAGGCGTCCTTCATGCGGACGGTTGGGTGGCTTTCATCCTGCGGCCCGCCAACCCAGCGGCCCCGCTCACCCTGGTGGAGGGCGGGGCTGCTTCGTCGTGTCTGAGGCGGGTCAGGCCCGACGGGTGATCTGCCGGAGGCTGCGGGGGTGCCGGGCCTTGCGCGGGGTGTCGGCGCGGTGGTCGTTGACCGCGACCCGGATGTTGACCTTGGGGGATCGGTACCAGACGCCTCGGTCGAGGCCGTAGGTGAGGCGGTCGATGCGGATGCGCAGGGCTTCGTGGCGCTGCCGGGCAACAGTCTCGGTCATGCCAACGAGTGTGGCATCATTATGTGGCATACGTCAACTCGCGAGGCCACGCTGTGTGGCAACCTCATGTGTGGGAGCATCGCTGGGTGACCACACTCGAAGCCGCCGCCCAGACCTACCGCCAAGCCAAGGACGCGCTCGACAAGGCCCGACCGGAGCTGGCCGACGCCATCGTCGACGCGGCCCGCGCCGGCACCAAGCAGGCCGACATCGCCCGCATCTCCGGCTACACCCGTGAGCAGGTACGCCGCATCTGCCGCGCCGCCGGCCTCCAGGCCGAGTAGCCCTCCCCCGCACGCGACAGCGCCCCCGCTCGGCTCCGGCCGGCGGGGGCGCTGTCGTGCGTCTGGGGTCAGCTTGCTGCGGCGATCCGCTCGGCCCGGACGTCCCGAATCCGCCGCTTCGCAGTCGCCTCGGACACCTCGAACTCCTCCATTACGTGGCGCACGATCTCGGCGTACTGGTGGCCGCGGTCGAGCATCGTGCCGATCACGTCCTCGATCGTCGCCGGCTCCTCCTTGTCCTGGTCGCCGTCGAGGTCGAGGTCCAGCTCCTCGTCGACGGGCGCGGTCGGGGCGGTGGAGCGCACTCGCCGGCCGTCCGGCAGGGTGATCAGCCGCCCCCACCAGCCGCCGGTGTCACGGTCGGTGTCATCGGTGTCAGACACCGCGCTGACCTGCGCAGGGTCACTGACACCAGGGTCATCCTCCTCGGTGGGGGAGGGGGCCTCGTGCGTGCGCAGCCACCAGTCGTGAAGGGTGGCCCCCGTGATGTAGACGGCAAGGACGAGGCCGAGGGCGATGGGCCCGCCCCAGCCACGCGACGGCTCCTCGGCAGCAGCGAGCAGAGCGGTTGAGGTCAGCATCAGGCGTCTCCGAAGAGCAGACCGGGCAGGAACGCGACCAGCCCGGTGGCGATGTCGAGCAGCGAGCGGGTGATGTCGCCGATGAGACCACCGGGCAGGTCGGACATCATGCCGAGCAGGATTGCGACCAGCCACATCCGCCCGTTGAGCCGGTAGAGCGGCGACTGCGGCCAGGTGAGGGTGGCGAAGCGCCCCATCTTCTTGCTCAGCTTGACGGGCATCATGCAGCCGATGGTGTAGATCCACAGCAGGCCGACCAGGGCGCCGAGAACGAAGTTCACGGAGGCCCCGGCGATGTAGGCGCCGCCTGTGGAGTCGAGCAGTCTCTCGATAGCCCCGCCGAGGGCTTCGACGGTCGCCTTGTCGGCCGGTGACTCGTCGAAGCCCTCCTTGATCGCGGGCACGGCCATCAGGAAAGCCAGCCTGTCGCGCAGGCTGTTCGGACCGATGGACATGTAGTCGACGACGATGGCCAGCAGCAGCAGGATGGCCACCTCCGTCGGCGACATCGCGTGCTCCAGCAGGGCGGTGCCAGAGCCGGGATCCGGCATGGGGCTCGGGGTCGGCACGGCGGCCATGATCGCGTGCAGCATCACGCCCCCGACCAGTCGAGCAGCACTGTGCCGGTGCGCGCGTCGCACACCTCAAGGCGCGGGCTGTCCATCGGTTCGTTGGCGGCGAGGGCCTCGCGGGTCAGGGTTCCGAGCTGGCGATCGAGGACCCCGTCGAGGCCGGGGCTGTCGAGGTCCAGCGTGACCACGTAGTTGCGCTTGTGCAGCACCTCGTACTGCCCGTCGTAGATGCGCAGACGGTAGGTCAGGGCGGCCATCAGGCGCCCCTCTCCAGGTGCGTGAGGACGGGGAACAACGAGACGCCGAGGAGCACCATGGCGCCGGCGGCCACCCAGGCGGTGGTGGTGTGGTCGGTGAGGATGGCCGTCAGGGCGGCGACGAGCGAGGCCAGCACGCCGCCAGTGAGCGCCCAGGCGATGCCTGTCCACGGCACGGGCCGGGGCGCGGCCAGGACCACCGGCTGAACGCCGGCCTGGCGCAGCTCGCGGATCCGCTCGGCCAGCTCAGCCAGCGACCTGGCGGGCACCGTGACGATGCGACCGGCGAGCGCCCGCAACGGCGAGTCCTTGGGCACCTGCCCCCGGAGGAGGTGAGTCGTGGTCATGATGGTGGTTCCTTCCCTGTTGGAGGAGGTCCGGGGCGCGGCGCTGCTTTGGTCGGTGAGCCGCGCCCCGGGTGCTACTTCTGGTCGGGTCCGGGCCGGTTGATGGCCAGGACGGTCAGGCAGATCAGGAGCGCCACGGCAGAGGCCAACCGCGCGGGCCGGTCGTCGGAAGCGATGACGACCGGGGCGCTGATGGCGACTCCGAGCCAGGCGAGGTAGCGGCCCACGTCAGCTCTCCTTGGGGGTCTTGGTCCGCTCGGCGCGGACCAGGTTGATGGCGGTCTGGGCGTCGCCGGCACTGGTCCAGCTCATGCGGTCCATGACCGTCCGGCGCCCGGGGATGTCTCCCGGGTACGCCTCGCGGAGCGCCTGGACCATGGCCTCCACCCGGGGCGGCACCGGGCCACCGGCAGCCGGGCTGACGGGCCGAACCTGGTCCACGCGGACGGTGGTCCGCCGGGCCGTCGTGGTCCGGGCGGCGGGGACAGACCCGCTGGCCGGGGCCTGGTCCGCCGGGCTGGTCCGGGCGTGGACCTCGTCGCGCGGCCCGGCCTGGTCCGGGGTCTGGTCCACCTCGCTGGTCTGGTCTGGTCCGACCTGCTGGTCCACCGTGGTCCGCGGCTGGTCCAGGTCACCTTCCGGGGCCTGGTCCGCCGGGCTGGTCCGGAAGCGGTCCACCCAGTCGGCGGGGATCTGGTCCGGGATATGGGCCGCGATGTGCGCGGGCATCCGGATGCCCCCGATGGTCCGCATCTGGTCCACCTGGGCGCGCAGCTTCGTGGTCACCTGCCGCGCGTCCATCCGGATCTCGTCCAGCTCGGTCCGCAGCTCGTTGCTCACCGGCGCCATCGGACCGCGCTTGACGTCCTCGATGATGCGCCGCATCACCTCGGAGTCAGGCTGCACCGACGACACCACCACGTGTGCCACCGCGTACCGGCGCCGGGCGGCCTCGATCACGACCTCCTGGGCCTGCTCGGCGCGCCCGGTCAGGGCTCGCTGGCCGAGCCACGACCACGGCCAGCGGCCGTTGGCCCACCGCATCGCCCGGGCCATCCGGCGGATCTGCCACTCCTGGTGCTCGTCGCGGACGTCCTGGTCGGCGGGCGCGATGGCACCGATGGCGATCAGCAGCGCTCGGGGCGTCCACCGGAACCGGCTCGGAGCGCCGGACCGGCGTGTGACCCGCAGCAGGGCCAGGTACCAGAGGCAGGCGCCGAAGACGACGATCACGGCTCGGCCGATCATCGCTCCGAAGGTGGCGCCGGCGATGACCGCCAGGATGCCGCCGAGGACGGAGAACAGCCAGAAGAACGGGCCGGCCGGCCCGAACCCGACGTTGGGCTTCCCGTCCTTGTCCTTGCCTTTGCCGTGGTCGTAGATCATGCCGACGGTCACCCAGGTCGCCGCCTCCAGGAAGACCGCGAACGCGCCGGCTTCCCAGTCGGGGAGCTTGAAGACCTTGGTGCAGAACTCGTACGTGCCGGTGACGACGGCCCAGGTGACGCCGGCCTGAACGAGGGCCTGGCCGACGGCCAGCTTCAGGTTCGGGGCGGCGCCGCGTACGGAGCGGACGGCCTTCACCACGAGCCGGACGGTCAGGGCGACGGCGACTACGGCGATCAGCGCCGTAGCTGCGGCCCCGACGACGACCAGCCACGGGCTCCGCTCCCACCATTCGTCGATCTGCATGCCGGCCAGCATGGCACAGGATTGACAGATTCGGAAGTTCTGACAGACTCGGCTTCCATGAAGCTCGCTCACTCACCCAGCCCGGCTGTCGCCCACCGACGGCGCGATCTGCCAGACTTGGTCAACTCGGCAGGTCTGACAGGGGGTCCGGTGGTAGGCGACGGCACGTGGCTATCGATCGGCGAGGTGCTGGCCAGGCTCCGAGCGGCCGGGTTCAGCGAGAGTGAGTCGACGGTGCGCCGGATGATCGACGAGGGCGCGCTCGACTCCTACCGGACCGAACGGGGCGGGCACCGGCGGATCAAGGCCGAGTCCGTCGCTGAGCTGATTCGCCGCCGGACCGAGGGCGAGTAGTCCGGACACGACAGCGCCCCCACCCGTCCCGGGTGGGGGCGTTTTCACGCGTCCAGGGCCCGCCGCCGTGACGGCCGTCCCGCCGGCCACTGCCCGCCCTGCCGCCGCCGGCACTCTGGCTCCGGGCAGACGCACCGCCAGCCGAGCTCCTCGGACGGGATGCGGTCGCCGCCGCAGTCGTGGGACAGCGGAAGGATGGTCGGCGCGCAGCCCAGGCACCGTGACGCGACGGGCCCGGCGCTCACGGCCGGCGCATCTGGTCGACGAGCCGTGCGGCGAACGCTGCGGCCCACGGCCAGCAGCGGCGCCGGGTGCCGCAGAGTCGGCAGCGGCCGTTGATCTGGCGGTGCTCGACGAGGTCCCGCTGCCAGCTCGCCGCGGGCGCGGTCATCGGAGTGCGCCGAGGACGATGGCGGCCAGGACCACGATGGCCGCGACGACCGCGACGAGCCGGTACCGGCGCAGCTCGCGCGGCGGCAGCGGGGTGGGCTGCGGCACGCCCAGGCCGTCCGGGAGCGGGGGCCGGCCGTCCATGACCGGGTGTGCGGGTGGGAGCTGCTCGCCGTCGTAGCGCTCTACCATCGCCGGGATCTCCTCACAGCGGGGCGGGAGTGGGGCGTGACCATGCGATCACGCGCAGCTCACCGACCATATACGCATATGCGCGTAGACCCCTAGCCCCTCATGCGCACGCGTGTCCGTACCGTCCCGATCGTGATCAACAGGTCCGCCCGGGACCCCGCCTATCAGCAGCTCGCCGACCTGCTGCGCGCCGAAATCACCTCTGGCCGCATTCCGGCAGGTGAGTTACTGCCGTTCGAGGGCAGGCTGGCCCAGGAGCACGGGCTGGGGCGGCAGACCGTGCGTAAGGCGCTTGACGTGCTGCGTCGGGAAGGCCTGGTTGTCACAGAGCGCGGCTACGGTACCCGCGTGGTCCAGCAGCAAGAGCGCGAGAAGGTGCCGGTGCCGCGTGGGGCACTGATTCGCATTCGGATGCCGAGCGAGGCGGAGCGCGCCGAGCTGGGCATTGAGGCGGGCTCGGTGGTGCCGGTGGCCGAGGTCTGGCTCGGGGGCCGGTTGCGTGGCACGTATGTGGGGGATCGCACGGATCTCACCACCTCATGACTACCTCATGATCGACGATCTTTGCCCCGTCCTGCGCGCATGTAACGCGTTTGTTGCTGAAGGCAACAACTAGCGGGATTCGCAAATCCCATGGGGCTGTCGCCGCCCTGCGACATGCATCGCACGGCCCGCGAGAATCGACAGTCAGTCATCAAGTTCGGGGCTTAGACCGGATGGGATGATCACGGTGCGTATCGCATACCACGAGGCACCATGGCTCGCACGGCGACGAGTCCCGTGAGCCGTACCTGACCACTCCTCGGGGTCTACCACTTTTCTTCGTACGGGTGTTTCATCAGAGGCTTAATCCGCGCCGAAGAGATCCGGGGGGCCTCTCTTGCCACACGCCACCACCCTGCCGCCTAGCCCGTCCAGCACCTCACACGCCCTGGTCCTCGCCGCCATCGCCGCAGGAACCCTCACCGCCTGCTGGTGGATCCGCCGAGAGGGCAACCGCGTCACGTCTGCGGTACGCGTTCAGAGCGTCATCGACCCCGAGGCCGCCGCAGCCGCCCAGCGCATTCACCTTCGGCTCGTGAACGGCGCGGAGCGGAGCCGGAGAACACGACCCGTTAATGGCAGTTTCTGATCCGTCACGATCGTGACGTAGGTGTCGAACATCGTCCCTCCAGGGGGAGATCGGGCTTGCCATCGCGAGTCGACTCGGTGCCGAGCCTGGGCCCTCGGCGCGGGCGTCGCCAGCACCGCGCGCCGGCCTGTGGACAACCGGACCGCCTGTGGACAAGAACCTGATCAAGGTCCCGGTGTGCTAGGTGGCCGGACGACCCTGGGGAGCCCGCACGATCGGCTCGACGATCGGGAGGCGGGGCCGCGCTTCCGGCGCCGCCACGGGCGGGGCGACACGTCACGTTCCGGACGGAGCCCGGCGGGGTATGGATTCGATCAACCGCACCGCCGACAGCACGACGAACGAGAGGTCAGCGATCATGAAGATGACCAGCACCGCAGCCGCCATCGTCTCCGGCGGGGTGCGGCGATGAGCGCCGTCGCCAACCCGGCCACCGTGGCGGAGTGCCTGCGGGTCGGCGCGGGGTTCTCCCAGGGCGACCGGAACTGGATCGCGGAGCAGTTCGCCACGCTCGACTCCCGGCTGGCCGGCTTCCACGCCGACGCCACCGAGCTGGAGGTGTCGGTCAAGGACCGGGAGGCCAGGGGCCAGAAGGTCACCCTGGAGTGCTGGATCGCCGGTCGGCAGAAGATCGTCACCACCTCCGCCGAGGATGACCTGCACGCCGCGCTCAACGACGTCCGGGACGACCTGCGGCGGCGGCTCAACGACGCGAAGACCAAGCAGGAGCCGCGGCACAACAAGCACCTGCGTGACGTGCCCCCGCCGGCCGCCGAGGTCGAGCCCGACACGGACCCGGCCCGCGCCGAGGCCGAGACCGTCTGACGCGTACGCCCGAGGCCCCGTCCGCCGGGTGCGGGCGGGCGGGGCCGGGCAGCACCCAGGGCTACCGCCCGGTAGCTTCCCGGCGTACCGTCGCGGTCGTGGAACCGGACGTGCTGGGCCCGCCGTACGAGCGGCAGACCATCGACCTGGGCACCGACGACGAGGGACCGGTGGTCGCCACCCTGGTTCGTCGCCGGGCCGACCGCCCGACGGGGCGGGCCGTGCTCTACGTGCACGGCTTCACCGACTACTTCTTCCAGGGCCACCTCGGCGACTTCTTCGCCGAGCGGGGCTGGGACTTCTACGCCCTCGACCTGCGCAAGTACGGACGCAGCCTGCGGCCCCACCAGACGCCGAACTTCTGCCGCGACCTCAGCGACTACTTCCCCGAGCTGGACGCCGCCGCGAGGATCATCCGCGAGGACGACGGGCACGACACGCTGCTCGCGATGGGCCACTCGACCGGCGGGCTGATCATGCCGCTCTGGGCGCACGCCCGCCGCGACGCCGGGATCATCGACGGGCTCTTCCTGAACAGCCCCTTCTTCGACATCAACGCCCCGTGGCTGGTGCGCCGGCCGCTCGCCGCCGCCGTCGGCCGGCTGGGCCGCCGGGCGCCGCGCCGGGTGCTGCCGTTCGGGCTGGGCACGGTCTACAGCGAGAGCATCCACGCCGAGCACCACGGCGAGTGGAACTACGACCTGACCTGGAAGCCGCTCGCCGGGTTCCCCGTCCGGGCCGGCTGGCTGAACGCCGTCCGCACCGCCCAGCGGCAGCTGCGCGCCGGCCTGGACATCCAGGTGCCGGTGCTGCTGGCCTGCTCGACCCGCTCGTTCAAGGGCACGAAGTGGCACGAGTCGGCCGCCCTCGCCGACGCCGTCCTGGACGTCGAGCACATGGTCCGCTGGGCGCCCCGCCTCGGCCGGCACGTCACCGTGGCGCGCTTCGACGGTGGCATGCACGACCTCACGCTCTCCGGCACCGCCGTACGGGAGAAGGTGTTCCAGGAGGTCGGACGCTGGGCCGACGCGTTCTTCGACGCCGGGCCGACGGTCCGCGCCGGGGAGCGCCCACCGGCGAGCCGGCAGCCGGCGGACGAGGCCGACCCTGCGGGCGCCCCCGCGCAGGGCGGCTGAACGCCGGCCGCCGACAGCCCCACGCGCCGCTGGCCACCCACCGACCGCCGACCGCGCGCCGACCGCCGCCGGCCGCCCATCCACCGCCGACCGCGCCGCGCGCCGTCGGGCTCACGCCGTCGGGCTCACGTCGCGTCGAGGGCCTCGCGGATGCGGTCGAAGGTCGCCAGCGGGTGGCCGCCGTCGCGGGCCGGCAGCACCAGGCCCAGGCACCGCAGCCCCGGCTCGCCGTCGCCGCCGGCCTGCACGCCGAAGACCGGCGCGCCCACGTAGCCGGCCGGCAGCTCCGCCGTGAGCCGGACGGCGTCGCCCACCCGCGCCACCCGCTCGATCGCCACCTCCAGCGGCCGGGCGCCACCCGCGCCGACGCCGTGGGCGAGCACGACGGCGGAACCTGGCTCCGCGCCGATCCGGGCGATCGCGTCCCGATCGGCCGCGATCGCATCCGGCACCTGTTGGGTACGCCACCGCCAGCCCTCCCCGGCGGCGTGCTCGTGCAGGCCGCCGGTGGGCATGACGGCGACGCCGAGATCCTCGTGGTGCCGCCACCGGTCGGGCAGGGCCACGGCGTCGGCTGCCACCCCGGCCGGCTCGGTCACGCTCGCCCGCAGCCCGATCTCCCCCGCCCCGGATCGCGTGAGCGCGTCGGCGGTCAGCAGGTACTCGGTCCCCTGCCCCGTGAAGAGGAACGCGGTGCCCTCGCCCCGGTCGCCGTCGCCCGTCCCGGCGTCGGTCCGGCGGATGGGCAGGATCGCGCGGCCGAGGAGCTGGCACAACTCGTACGCGACGTCGTTCTCGATCTCGGGGTCAAGCAGCACCAGCCGAGGGTACGACCCGCCACGTCCCGAGCTGCGCGGGTGCCGGAACCCGGGTGACCGGCACCGGAGGCGCGTGCGACCCTGGTCCGCGACGTGGCACGCGACCACCCGTTCCACCGGTCAACCGGCGGGCGGCGGTACCCTTCTCGCGCGACACGCTCGCGCGCGCCCGTAGCTCAGCGGATAGAGCAGGGGACTTCTAATCCCAAGGCCGCAGGTTCGAATCCTGCCGGGCGCACCCTCACGCAGCAGGCTTGACCTGCTGCTTCTTGCCCTTCTTGAGATCTTTCTTAGCGCCATCCTTTGATGGCTTGGCCCCAGGTGAGCCCGAGGCGAGCCCGGAGGTGCCCTTGGTGGCCCGACGAGACACAAGCCGGACCGTAGCCTCGGCTGCCTCCCTAGCAAGATCCCCCGAATCAGAGGCATCGGCGGCAGGCCAGGGCAACGTCCCGACCGGATCTACGCCGACCGGGGCTACGACTTCGACTGCTACCGCCGCGAGCTACGCACACCCGTCATCGCCCGACGCGGCACCGGCCACGGCTCCGGCCTCGGCACCCGACGCTGGGTCGTCGAGCAGACCATCGCCCTGCTGCACTGGTTCCGCCGCCTCCGGATCCGTTGGAATCCGAGACGACATCCACGAAGCACTCCTCACCCTCGCCTGCGCCATCGTCTGCTGGCTCCGGCTCCAACGCTCAAAGAGTTGAGAGTTCTGCTACCGCCTCGGTCCTCCATGCTGCCTCCATCCATTACTCAGGCCCGGCTCGTCAACGTATTGACTTCCGTAACTGACCTAATAAAGGATGACGTGCAAGCGCTCCCATCGATCTCTGAGCACCAGCGAGGAGATCAGATGAAAGATCGTCATGTACTGCTGGCCGCCGGCGCCACCAGCATGCTGATGCTGGGCAGCATGGCAACGGCTAGCCTCCCCGCCGCAGCGGCCTCTACCGGCTGCGCGGTTGAATACACGGTGCAGAGCCAGTGGCCGGGCGGGTTCACCGCCACTGTCGCCGTTACCAACCTCGGCGACGCGGTGTCGAGCTGGAAGTTGACCTTCGACTTCCCCAGCGCGAGCCAGAAGGTCACCCAGGGCTGGGGTGGCACCTGGACCCAGGCCGGCACTCGGGTGACGGCCGCCAGTATGAGCTGGAACGGATCACTGGGCACCGGCGCCTCGACCTCGATCGGGTTCGGTGGCTCGTGGAATGGCACGAACCCGGTACCCGCGTCGTTCGCCCTCAACGGCACCACGTGCACCGGGTCGGTGACTTCGCCAACCACGAGCCCGACCACCCCTCCGCCCACCACCGCTCCGCCCACCACCCCTCCGCCCAGCGGGGCGGCACCGGAGCTACGGGTGTCCGGAAACAAGATCGTCACCACGGACGGCAAGCCGTACCGGCTGCTGGGCGTGAGCCGGTCCGGCGGGGAGTTCGCCTGCGTGCAGGGCAAGGGTCTGTGGGACTCCGGGCCGGTCGACCAAGCCTCGGTCGACGCGATGAAGACCTGGAACATCCACGCCGTGCGCGTCCCGCTGAACGAGGAATGCTGGCTCGGCGTCAACGGCTCACCCAGCGGCGCCACCTACCAGCAGGGCGTCAAGGACTACGTGAACCGGCTCGTCGCCAATGGCATCAACGTCATCCTCGACTTGCACTGGACGTGGGGGGCCTACCCCAACAGCCCGGACTGGCACTGCAAGGACGAGCACGCCACCTGCCAGAAGCCGATGCCGGACGCGCGGTACGCCCCCCAGTTCTGGACCGGCGTCGCCAACGCGTTCAAGGACAACGACGCGGTCGTGTTCGACCTGTTCAACGAGCCGTACCCGGACATGCCCGCCGACTGGAACAAGACCCTGGGCTGGCAGTGCCTACGTGACGGCGGCACCTGCGCCGGCCTCCCCTACGAGGTAGCCGGCATGCAGGACCTCGTCGATGCGGTCCGGGGCACCGGTGCCACCAACCTACTCATGGTCGGCGGCCTGGAATGGACCAACGACATGCGGGAATGGCTGACCTACAAGCCGAACGATCCGCTGAACAACATCGCCGCTTCCTGGCACGCGTACAGCTTCAACGCCTGCGCCAGCCAGTCCTGCTGGGACAGCCAGATCGCACCGCTGACGCAGCAGGTGCCGGTCGTGCTCGGCGAGTTCGGCCAGGACGACTGCGGCTTCGACTACATGCAGCGGCTGGTGAACTGGGCCGACTCGCACGACGTGAGTTACCTGGCCTGGACCTGGAACCCGTGGGGCTGCACCGGTGGCGCCGTGCTCATCAAGGACTGGGCCGGCACACCGGAGCCCGGCCTCGGCGAGGGTTACAAGGCCCACCTGCTGACCCGGAGCCCGCACGGGGATCAATTCGTACGCGATCCCATCATTGCGGGCGGCTCGTAGCGATGCGCGGACGTGTCGGCGGGTGTCGGGCCGACCGGGCGACGCAAACCAGGGCGTCGGGCCTCCAGGGAGCGGCCAGTCGGCAGAGGCCGAGCGAGTGTGATCGATGTGTATCAATGTAACATTTCATCGATGTGAAGTGACGGGTCGCTGACGGCCTGTCGGGGCAACGCCGCCTCCACCGTACGAAACGACGATGTCTAGGGAGAACAGACCATGAACGAACATCGGGAGGGGCGGCTACGGACGCGATGGCGGCGGGCAGCCCGATCCGCCGTCGCGGCGGCGGCCTCCATCGGGATCACCATGCTGGCCATCGGGCTCACGGCGGGTGCGGCCACGGCGGGCGTCAGCTCTGCCGACCGCGGCACACCGGACGCCTCGCTCGCCGCCGGGCCGGTGTCCCGGGTCGCCGCAGGCGATCTGCACACCTGTGTGATCCGCACCGACGGAGCCCTCTGGTGCTGGGGCAACAACTTCTACGGCCAGCTCGGCGACGGGACCACGACGGAACGGACCGCTCCGGTCCGGATCGGCGACGCCACCACCTGGGCGCGGATCGACGCCAGCATGAGCACCACCTGCGGGGTACGCACGGACGGAACGCTGTGGTGCTGGGGCAGCAACCACAACGGGCAGCTCGGCGACGGGACGACCACGAAACGGACCAGCCCCGTACGGATCGGCGACGGCACCACCTGGGCCAGCGTCAGCACCGCCGCCAATCACACCTGCGCCGTCCAGACCACCGGCACGCTGTGGTGCTGGGGCTCGAACCGCCACGGCCAGCTCGGCACCGGCGTGACCCCCTATCTGGCGACCGCCCCGGTGCAGGTCGGCACCGCGACCACCTGGGCGAGCGTCACGACCGGGTACGCGCACACCTGCGCCACCCGCACCGACCGGACCCTGTGGTGCTGGGGCAGCAGCTCGGACGGACAGCTCGGTCTCGGCATCCGGGACTACCGGGCGACACCGACGCAGGTGGGCACCGCGACCACGTGGACCGGCGTGACGGCCGGCTACGTGCACACCTGCGCGGTCCGCGCCGACGGGACGCTGTGGTGCTGGGGCGAGAACGGGTACGGCCAGGTGGGCGGGGGCGTCGGCTTCCAGACCACCCCACTCCAGGTCGGCACCGCCACCACCTGGGCGAGGGTCGAGGCGAGCATCGACTCGTCGTGCGCGACGCGCACCGACGGCAGCCTGTGGTGCTGGGGCAACAACGCGTCCGGGCAGCTCGGCGACGGCACCACCACCCACCGGTCGACCCCCACCCGGGTCGGTAGCGCCACCACCTGGACGGACAGCCTCGCCGCGTCCTACCACGCCTGCGCGTTGCGCACCGACGGCAGCCTGTGGTGCTGGGGCGACAACTCGTTCGGGCAGCTCGGCGACGGCACCACCACCCACCGGCCAACCCCGGCACAGGTCGCCCTGCCGGGCTGACCGCCACCGGTGGACGAGCGGGGCCGTCGGTCCGCGCCGCTGCCGCGTCGGCGACGGCACGGACCGACGGCACCGCTCCATCAGCTGGTGTCGGGGAGAGCGGAAGCACCTACCAGAAGGTGGTCCGAGCGGCAGACCTACGACCGATGCCGCAGCGTGCACCTGCCCAATGTGACGCTGTAGCCCGCCGTCAGCGGAGCCGGACGTCGAGGGCCGGGAAGTCGTACCAGGTCAGTTCGAAGGACGACCCGGTCTCCGGGACCACCGGGAACAGGCCCCAGCTGTCCACCCGCTCGCCCGGGGCGATGCTGAAGGACTCGTCGGGCCGCGTCTCGGTGCACCAGGTGGACTCGGGCCGCACGGTCCGGCCGTCCGCCAGGACGATCCGCGAGGAGGTGCGGTCGACCTCGGCGGTCGGGCAGCTCACCGGCCACGCGACGGGCGAGCCGTTGCGGTACGTGAGGTTCAGCCGCAGCTTGCCGCCGCTGACCTCCGCGCTGACCAGCGTGACGGTCAGGCCCGACTGGCGGTAGACCGACTGGTCGAGCGGGTACGTCCGGGCTGCGGGCTGCGACGGCGACGGGCCCGAGCCGCTGGCCGGAGAGCCCGCGGAGGGGCCGCCAGTGGTGGCAGCGGCAGTGGTGGGGTCGACCGGCCCGGACGCGGTGCGGTCGGCCAGGTACCAGCCGCCGAGGGTGCCGACGACGGCGAGGCACGCCGTCGCCACGACGACGGCGAGCAGGCCCACGTACCTCTTCTGCACGATCGGCTCCCGGCTCGGTGCGGCGGCGATGGCGTGAAAATAGCACCAGGGTCCAAAGTCGGCGGTACGTCGCAGGCACGGCGTAGCGTCGGGACATGGACGTCGACTGGAACGGTGAGCTGCTCGAACAGCTCGACTGGCACTGGCGGTTGCAGGCCCGCCCGCGCCTCGACGGATTGACCGACGCCGAATACCACTGGGAACCCGTCGCGGGCGCCTGGGGCGTCCGGCCGCGCGGGCGCAGCACCGCCCCGATGGCGGTCGGGCAGGGCGACCACCTGATCGACTTCGCGATGCCGCAGCCCGAGCCCGCGCCCGTCACCACTATCGCCTGGCGGCTCGGGCACCTCGTCGTGGGGGTGTTCGGCGCCCGCGTCGCCGCCCACTTCGGCGGTCCCCCGGTGGACTACGGCTCCTTCGCGTACGCCGGCACCGCCGACGCGGCGCTGGCGCAGCTCGACGAGGCGTACGACCGCTGGGTCGCCGGGGTGCGCGGCCTGGGCCGCGACGGCCTGGCCCGGCCGTGCGGCCCGGCGGAGGGACCCTACGCGGACCGGTCGCTGGCGACGCTCGTGCTGCACATCAACCGCGAGGCCATCCACCACCTCGCCGAGGTGGCGCTGCTGCGCGACCTGCACCTGCGGCTCGGCTGACCTCGGCGGCACGCCCCGCGGGCATCCGGTCCGCCCCCGGGTGCCATATGCTGCGCCGGTTGTCACGGGGCGCGGGGAGGACCACATGCGACGCTGGCTGGGCGTCACGGCTTCGGCCGCGCTGGTCGCGGCGGCGGTGAGCGGGTGCGGCACACCGGCCGGCACGGACGGGGACCTGACCGACGACTGGCGGCCGGTGGCCGAGGCCCGCCAGTTCGCGCCGCGGGCCGGCGAGTGTCACGTGGTCGCCGAGCCGACCGCCTACCTCACCAGTCACCAGCCGGTCGACTGCGCGAAGGCGCACCTGGTCGAGACGTTCCACATCGGCACGTTCACCGGCGACCTGGCCGCCCGCCCGATCCCGCCCCGCGTCGGGTCGGCGGCGATGCGCTCCGCGTTCGCCGAGTGCGACGCCAAGGCCAAGGAGTTCGTCGGCGGCGAGTGGCGCGACGCCCGGCTGTCGGTGCAGGTGGCGCCCACGTCGCCGGCCGGCTGGACGGGCGGCAGCCGGTGGTACCGGTGCGACCTGTTCGAGCTCGACGCGGTGAGCGGCGCCAACGGCGACAACGACCGGCCCGTCAACCGGGCGGGCAGCCTCCGTGGCGTGCTGAAGGCGGCCACCCCGCTGCGGTACGGCTGCGCCGAGGAGGACGAGTGGTCGAACCTGCTCGCGGTGCCGTGCACGAAGGTCCACCGCTTCGAGTACGTGGGCGTCTGGACCGCGCCCGACGTGTCCTACGACGACGCGACGAAGGACGAGGACGCCGTGCACGCGAAATGCCGGCCGGTCATCGCCCGCTACGCGAAGGTGCCGGTCGACGGCATGCTCCGCTACCGCACGGGCAGCACGTACCGGTTCCCGTCCGAGGAGGCGTGGGCGCGCGGCGACCGGGGGGTGCGCTGCTGGTACTGGTCCAGCGGCAAGAAGCTGACCCGCTCAATCGCGGGCGGCGGCACGAAGGTCCTGCCGATCAACTGACCGGGCGTCCGTCGGCGCGGTGCGCAGGTTCCGTCGGCGGTCCGGATCCGCACCGGGAAGGGCTGACCGACCGGCGACACGGCAGGCACCGAGGGTGATCGCGGGCGGTCGCTCGTGCTATTCTCCGGCGTCGATCCCCCGTTTTGGCCCGGATCGGGTCGTTGTCGCAGAAGGACCCTCTTTCCCGATGCCGGCCGTTGCCGCCCCGACCACGTCGCCCACCACGCCGGACACTCCGGCCGGCGGCGCGTTCACTCTGATCTTCACCCGCCTGCCGGCGCTGCTGCGCCTGGCCTGCGGCCTGGTCGGCGCGGTGGTCGCCCTGTCGGTGCGTACTCCGCCCGTCGAGCCGGCGCTGCTGGTTCCGGCCGTCGCGGCCCTGACCGCCTGGTCGGTCTGGTACGCGTTCCGCGCGCTGCGCCACGGCATCGGCCGCCCGATGGTGCTCGGCGACGTGGCGCTGACCGCCGCCGCCTGCCTGGCGATGCCGGTGCTGGTCGCCCCGGAGGTGCTGCCCGGCGAGGTGAGCTGGATCGCGGTGCTGGCCAGCACCACGGTCCTCAACGCGCAGGCCAACGCCCCCATCGGTTGGTCGGTTCCGGCGGGGCTGTTGGTGACGGCGGCCTATGCGACCGGCGCGCACGCCGCCGGCCAGCCCGACGAGGCCGCCGCCCACGCGGTGACGCTGCTGGTGCAGACGGCCTGCGGCGCGCTGATCACCGCCATCATGCGGCGGCGGATCGGTCGGGCCGACGACGCCTTCGTGGCGCACCAGCGGCTCACCCGGGAGGCGCTGGTCGCCCGGACCGCGCGGGAGGCGGAGCGGCGGCAGAACCGGGATCTGCACGACACGGTGCTGGCCACCCTGACGGTGGTCGGGCTGGGCGCGGTCGCCGGCCCGTCCGCCGCGCTGCGCGAACGGTGCGCCGCCGAGCTGCGTACCCTCACCGCGCTGGCCGACGCGCGGTCCGCGCCCGAGGAGGGGCCGGTGCCGCTGGACGGGCGGCTGCGGGCGGTGCGCGCCCGGCTGCCCGAACTGCCGGTCACCACCGAGCTGGCGCCGTGCGTCGTGCCCGCCCCGGTCGCGGAGGCCCTCGCGGAGAGCACGTACGCGGCGCTGTCCAACGTGCTCCGGCACGCGCCGGGCGCGTCCGCCGCGCTGCGACTGAGCCGGGTCGCCGACACCGTCGTGGTCGAGCTCGCCGACGACGGTCCGGGCTTCGACCCGGCGGCCGTTCCCGCGCACCGGTACGGGCTACGCGAGTCGGTACGCGGCCGGATGTCCTCCGTCGGGGGGCGCGCCGAGATCGACTCGCGCCCCGGCACCGGTACGCGGATCCGGTTGGAGTGGTCCGGTGTCGACTGAGACGACGACGGCTCCGGCGACGGCGGTGCCGGCGGCGCGTACGCCGGACGCAGGCCGGTCCCCGGTGGACCCGGCGGCGGCGGTGGCCGCCGCCTCCGACGGCGGCGCCCGGGTCGTGGCGGTGGTCATCGCGCTGGCCTGGCACACGGCGATCGCGCTGCCCGCGGTGCTGGGCGCGTGGGCGGAACTGGCCGCGCCGACGGTGGTCCTCGCCGGCTGGCTGCTCGCGGCGGTGATCGGGGTGCTGGCCGGCCTGCGGCTGCTGCGCGACGCGCGCCTGCCGGCCTGGCCGCTGGCCGCGCTGCTGCTGGTGGTCGACGCGGTGGTATTCGCGGCGGCCGGTGAGCGGCACCTCTTCACCGCCGCGAACTGGGTGTGGGGCACCCTCGGCTGGTTCTTCGTCATGGTGCTGTGGGGGCGGCGAGCCGCCGGGCTGATCGCGACGCTGGGCGTCCACGCGCTGATCGCGCTGGCCGGGGTGCTCGGCCACGGCGCGACCGCCCCCGCCGACCTGGCCCGGTACGCCATGTCCGTCTACGCCACGTCGACCCTTCAGGTGGCGGTCTTCGTGGGCGGCACGGCGATCGCGCGGCTGGCCCGGCAGCGGGCCGTCGCGGCGGCGGCCGCCCACGCGGCGGAGGCCGAACGCGACGCCGCCGAACGGGCCCGGCGGGAACGGCACGCCCGCCTGACGCTCGTCAGCGGCGCCGCCGAGGAGGTGCTCGCGGAGCTGGCCGAGGGTCGGGCGGACCCGGCCGACCCGGACGTGCAGCGGCGGGCGGTGCTGGCCGCCGCCCGGCTGCGCAGGCTCATCGCCGAGTCCGACGACGTGCCCGACCCGCTGCTGCACGAGCTGCGGGCTGCCGCCGACCTGGCGGACCGCAACGGGCTGCCGATCGACCTGGTGACGATCGGCGACCCGCCGCCCCTGCCGGTGCAGGTGCGCCGCCGGCTGGGCGACCCACTCACCGCGCTCCTGGCCGACGCCCGGGGCTGGGCCCGGCTGACCGTCGTCGCCGGGCCCGACGAGGTGGTGGTCAGCCTGGTCACGCCCGACCGGCCCGGTCCCGACACCGCCGGACCGCCGGGCGACGACGGGCGGGTGGAGTACCTCTACGAGCGGGACGGGGAGATCAGATGGGCGCAGACCCGGTGGCGGGGGTGACCGGCGGTCGACCGGTCGGCGTGGCGATCGTGGACGACCACCCGGTCGTCATCGAGGGGGTCCGCGTCTGGCTGGCCACCGAGCCCCGGCTGACGGTGCTGGCGACCGGCGACGACCCGGACGCCGTGCTGCGGGCCGCCCCCGACGCCGACGTGATCCTGCTCGACCTGCGGCTGCACGGGCGGATGGCCCTCGACAAGCTCGCCGAGCTGAGCGCGGCCGGCCGGCGGGTGGTGGTCTACTCGGAGCACACCGAGCCGCAGACGATCCTCGCCTCCCTGGACGCCGGGGCGGTCGCGTTCCTGGCCAAGCACGAGGGGCGGGAACACTGCGTGGCCACCGTGCTGGCCGCCGCCAGCGACCGCCCGTACGTGCCGCCGGCGCTCGCCGGGGCGATCGTGGGTGACCCCCGCCCGGACCGGCCCGCCCTGTCCGACAAGGAACGTGAGGCGCTGCTGCTGTGGTTCCAGTCGATGTCGAAGGCGTCGGTGGCCCGTCGGATGCGGATCAGCGAGCACACCGTCAAGCAGTACGTCGACCGGGCGCGGATCAAGTACACCCGAGCGGGGCGACCGGCCGCCACCAAGGCGGCGCTGCTCGCCCGGGCGATCGAGGACGGCCTAGTCCGGCCGGAGGAGATCGGCATCTATCGGTCACAGGCTTCCTACGACCGGCCGACCCCCTAACGGGCGTCATGACAGCCGGCCGGGGGTCGGCGACGCTCGTAGCGAGATGCCGTCGGCACCGGAGGTCATGACGATGCACGATGACGCGTCCCCCTTCTTCATCGCCCCGCACCGCTTCGACGCGGACGACGAGGTGGCCCCGGCGCTGGACCGGCGGCACGAGCTGGTCGTCGAAGCCGGTGAGCGGGTGCTCGCCCGGCACCGGCTGCACGCGTCGGGGCACCTGCTCGGCCCGACGGAGGCATGGCGGCGGTGGACGCTGCCCGAGCCGGTGGCGGTGACCGTCACCGACCGGCGGATCGCGTACGTCGGCGGCGGGCCGCAGCTCGCCCTGGTCGACGGGGCCGTTGACGGCGCGCGGCACCGCCGGGGCGTCCGGCTGCCGGGTCTGGTCAGCGGTCAGATCCGCTGGCAGTGGCCGTCCCGCCTGGAGCTGCTGGCGGGGCCCGCTGCGCACGCCCGCCTGCTGGTGGTCTGCGACGCGCTGCGCACCATCCAGCAGCCGGCCCTCGGCCTCACCGGCCCCGCCGGGGAGGTCGTCGAGCTGACCCGCCGGGTGCGCCGGGCGGTGGCCGGGTTCCGGCTGGCCCACCCCGAGCTGGTGGACCTGTCGCCGCCCGAGCGGGACGTGCTGGCGGTGCGGGCCGGGGCCGGGCCGGGCGCCGGCGAGGCCCGGATCACCCTGCCCGGGTCGCTGCCGGTCGAGTTCCACTCCCGGGACGACTACTACCGGCCGGGACGCCTCGACCGTGGGTGGCACGGGCCCGCAGCCGGCGCAGCATCCGGGCATCGGTGAAGCCGACCGTACGGGCGGCCCCCTCCACGGTGGCGCCGTGCCCGATGAGGTGCTCGGCGCGTTCCACCCGCAGCAGCTGCTGGTAGCCGAGCGGGGTCAGCCCGGTGGCCTGCCGGAACAGCCGGGTCAGCGTCCGCTCGGCCACCCCGCCGACGGAGGCGAGGTCGGCCAGCGGCAACGGCTCGGCGAACCGACGGTCGATCAGGTCCTGCACCCGGTGCACGGCGTCGGAGAGGTGCGACCGGTGCCGCAGCATGGCGCCGGCCTGCGGCTCATGCCCGTTGCGCCGGGAGTGCAGGACGAGGGTGCGGGCGATCCGCGCCGCCACCGCCGGCCCGTGCCGGGTGGCCACCAGGTGCAGCGCCACGTCCATGCCGCTGGCGATGCCGGCGGAGGTGACCACCCGCTCGTCGACCACGTAGAGCACGTCGCGGACCACCCGCGCCGCCGGGAACCGGCGGGCCAGTTCGTCCTGCACGTCGTGGTGGGTGGTGCAGCGGCGGCCGTCGAGCAGGCCGGCCCGGCCGAGGGCGTACGCGCCGGCGCAGACGCTGGCGACGGTGCCGCCGCCGGCGTGGTGGTCGGCCAGCCGCCGCAGGTCGCCCGGCCCGACGGGCCCCTGCGGCCCGTGTGCGCGCAGCCGCCATCCGGGTACGACCACCAGGTCGTCGCGGGTCAGCTCGGGCCACCGGAGCCCGGCCACCAGCGGTACGCCCTGCACGGTCGGCACGACCTCCCGGTCGGCGACGTAGTGCAGCCGGTAGTCGTACCCGAGGTCGGCGGCGGCGGAGAACACCTGGGCCGGGCCGGCGAGGTCCAGCAGGTGCAGCTGCGGGACGAGCAGGAAGACGACCCGGGGCATCGGCTCAGGCCCGCGCGCCGGCCGGAACCGCGCCGGTCACCTCGGCCACGGTGCGGATGGTGGCGAAGCGGCCGGCGAGGGCGTACTCGGTGCGGGCGGTCATCTCCTCGCTCGACAGGGTGCGCGGGTCGGCGAGGATCTCCTCCTGCGTGGCCGTGGCCGGCAGGTCCCGGTGCGGGGTCGGGAAGGTCACCGTCGCGTCCGTCACGAAGGTCACCTCGTAGCCGAGGTCGCAGCCGACCCGGGCGGTGGTCTCGACGCACTGTTCGGTGCGGATGCCGCAGACCGTGATCTCGCCGACGCCCGCCGTCATCAGCAGCTGCTGGAGGTTGGTGGTGGTGAAGGCGTTGTGCGACGTCTTCACCAGCGTGGGTTCCCCCGCCGCGGGCGACAGCCCCTCGATCAGGCGGACGTGCCCGTTGGCCGGGTCGAAGACCCCGCCGGTGCCCGGCTCGGCGTGCAGGACCCAGACGACCAGGTCGCCGCTCCCCCGGGCGGCGGCGACGAGCCGGCCCACCTGCCCGACGATGTCGGGGTTGGAGGCGTACGCCCAGCTGGGGCGGCGGCGGAAGGACTCCTGGACGTCGATGACGACGAGTGCTGATCTGCTCATGGGTTGAATCCTCGCCGGGTACGCGCCGGCGCGGCAGGCACCATCACGCCCCGCTGCGGAACGATCCGGCCACCCCGGCGACCGCCGACCGACCCGCCGACCGGGAACCTCCGTCGGGCGTCGGGTCGATCGGGAGACGCTTCTCAGGCGTCGGGGTCGACCGCGGCGGCCCGGCGGCGGACCTCCAGGTCGGCGGCCTCCTCCAGCGTGGGCGCGGTGCCGCCCAGGTGCGCCGGGAGCCACCAGGTGTCGTCGGGGCCGGCGGGGGCGTCGGGGTACTCCCGCTGGGCCCGGTCGACCAGCGCGGTGAGCCGCTCCTTCAGGTCGACGGTCATCGCGTTGGCGTCCGGGTAGGCCGCCGGGTCCATCGGCTCGCCGACCAGGATCGTGATCGGGGTGTGCCGGCGGGTCAGGGTGCGCGGTCGGCCCTTGGTCCAGAGCCGCTGGGTGCCCCAGATTGCGACCGGCAGCACCGGCACACCTGCCTCGGACGCCATCCGGGTCGTCCCGCTCTTGAGTGACTTGACCGTGAACGACCGGCTGATCGTCGCCTCCGGGAAGACGCCGACCACCTCACCGCGCCTCAGCGCGCTGACCGCCGTCGCGTACGACCCGGCGCCCGCCCGCCGGTCCACCGGGATGTGCCGCATGCCCCGCATCAGCGGGCCGGACACCTTGTGCGTGAAGACGGACTTCTTGGCCATGAACCGCACCAGCCGCTTCGCGGGGTTCGCGCCCAGCCCGCAGAAGATGAAGTCGAGGTAGCTGACGTGGTTGCTGGCCAGCACCGCCCCGCCCGTACGCGGCACGTGGTGGGCGCCCTCGATGGTGATCTTCAGGTCCAGGACCCGGAACATCGTCTTGGCGGCGGCGATCACGGGCGGGTACACGAGTTCCGGCATGGCGCGAACTTACCCTGCCCGGCTGAACCCCATGCCGACCCGCCGGGCCGCCGCGCCCGGCCCGCTCCCGCCCGCCCGTGCGGGCTGGCCCCCGGTCGCGGGTGGCCGGCGGCGCCCGGTCCGCCCGGTCGCCGCCGGCCTCCCGCGGGAGCCGGGCCCGCGCTAGTCGGTGAGCCGGTGCATGTCGAGGCGGCCCCGGGCGAACGCGTCGACACGGCCCCACCGGCCCGGGATGTCCAGCACCTCGATCCGCCCCATCCCGATCGGCAGCCGGGGCTCCACCGCGAGGTGCCCCTCGTGCGGCTCCAGGCCGAGCATGGTCCGCAGCAGCAGCAGCGGCGTGCCGGTCGACCAGGCCTGCGGGCTGCACGCGGTCGGGTACTCCACCGGGAACTTGGTCAGCTCGCGGGGGTAGCCCCCGAACGCCTCCGGCAGCCGGCCCTCGAAGTAGGTGGCCGCGTCGAGGATGCCGTTGGCGATGACCGCCGCCTCCTCGGCGAAGCCGTACCGGCGCAGGCCCCAGGCGATGAAGGAGTTGTCGAACGGCCAGATCGTGCCGTTGTGGTAGCCGATCGGGTTGTAGCGGACCTCGCCCTCGGCCAGCGTCCGCACCCCCCAGCCGGTGAAGAGCCGGGGACCGACCAGGTGCTCGGCGATCTTCTCGGCCCGGTCGTGGTCGACGATGCCGCTCCAGAGCAGATGACCGATGTTGGAGCTCAGCACGTCGCACTGGCGGCCGTCCGGGTCCAGGGCCAGGGCGTAGTACTGGCCGTCCTCCACCCAGAAGTCCCGGTTGAACCGCTCCTTCAGCGCCGCCGCCTCCCGCTCCAGCCGGTCGGCGAAGTCCGGGTCGCCCCAGAACTCGCGCGCCAGGCGGGCGGCCCGCAGCTTCGCGTCGTACGCGTACCCCTGCACCTCGCAGGTGGCCCGGGGGAACGGCGGCAGCTTGCCGTCCCGGTAGGAGATGGAGTCCCAGGAGTCCTTCCAGCACTGGTTCTCCAGGCCGGTGTCGGTGTTGCGCCGCTCGTACCAGATGTAGCCGCTGCCGACCAGGTCGGCGTAGTCGTCGATCCACTTCAACGCGGCCCGGCACTCCCGCTCCAGCTCCATGACCAGCTCGACGTCCCCGCTCCACTTCTCGTACTCGTCGAGCAGCACCAGGAACAGCGGGGTCGCGTCCACCGACCCGTAGTACGGCGAGTGCGGCTGTTCCTCGAAGGCGGCGGTCTCGCCGTACCGCATCTCGTGCAGGATCCGGCCCGGGTCCTCGTCGCGGAAGTCGTCGAACCGGGTGCCCTGGAGCGAGGCCAGGATCCGCAGCGTGGTCTTCGACAGGTCCGGCGTGAACGGCAGCGTCTGCAGACAGGTCAGGATGCTGTCCCGCCCGAACATGGTCATGAACCAGGGCAGGCCGGCGGCCGGCAACGACGCCCCGCCGAGGGAGAGCGGCGAGAAGCGCAGCGCGGCCAGGTCGATCAGGCTGCGCCGGTACGTCGAGGCGACCCGGTCGTGCTGGCTGTTGACCTTGGGAGCCCTGGCGATCCACTCCTCGAGGTCGTGCTGGAGGGCGAGCCGCTCGGTGGTGTGCGCCCGCAGGCCCATCCGCAGGTCCCGCCCGCCCGGCGAGAGCGCCATGGTCTTGACGTCGATCTCGGACTCCCACCGCTCGTTGGGCTGCAGGTGGATGGAGTAGGCGAAGCCCTTGCGGTCGTACCGCGGCGCCGGGGACGCGGAGATCAACGTCTCCCGGATGAAGTTGCCCCGCCGGTAGCCCAGGCGCAGCCGGTCCGACTCGACCTCCGTGTAGATCTCGCCCTTCTTGTTGAGAATCTCGTCCTTGACCTGGAAAAGGTCGGCGAAGTCGGACGCCGCCTCCATCCTGATCTCCAGGTCGACCGGCTTCTCGTCGTGGTTGAGGATGGTGAGCGTCTCCCGGAAGCTGCCCCCCACCGCCCGCTCCCGGATGATCGACAGCTTGGCGTCGATGTAGTGCGTCGCCATCCCCGGCACCAGGAAGAAGCGGGCCTCGTAGTACTGGAGGTCGTCGTACGACAGGGGGGTGAGCCGGTCGCCGTTCACCGTCAGCACCCACGTCGACAGGTACCGCGTGTCCAGGGAGAAGAACCCCGTCGGCTCGCTCGGTGTCGCCTCGATGTCACCGGTGTCCTCCGACACCACGAAGGTGCTGCCGTCCAGGATCCGGATCGTGTTGCTCTGCGCCATCACCGCACCTCCTGATGGGCCTCGAAGTGCCGGCGTGGTCCACGGGCGTCCGGATGGCCGGGGAAGAGCCGCTCCATCTGCACCACCAGTCGGAGGTCCCCGCTCACCGTCATGTCCCCCCGCAGCAGCGCCGCCACCCCGTGCTCGCGGCCGGCGGCGAGTTCCTCGAAGAGCTCGGGGCTGGTCCCGACGACCGTGTCGGCCTCCTGGTCCTCCCGGCTCACCTGGAGCCGGCCGTGGTCGATCCGCAGCAGCCAGTGCGTCGTGTGCGCCCCCTCGTGCAGGTCCAGGCGCAGGGTCCCGGAGGACTTCGCCAGCAGGGGGTCGTACCCCCGCCGGTCGAGGTCCTCGAAGAACCTCGTCGTCGCGTCCACCATCGGGTCCTCTCCTCCCCCCGTCGGTCAATGTCCCGAGCAGGGGGTCCCCGTCCGGTGCCGGGCCAACCTCGCCCGGATGGGGTGAGTCGCGCGTCGCGACGGTGCGCTCGCTCCCCGTCCGGGGCGCATCGGCTAGATCACCAGAGTGTCGTAGCGGCCCTTCCACCGGCGGACGTGGCCGCGCCACCCGGCGAGCAGCGCGATGACGGTCCAGCCGACGCCCCCGAGGAGCAGTGCCGCCAGCATGCCGCCGGAGTCGACCCGGTCGGCGGCCTCGAGGTCGACCACCCCGTCCGGATCGGTGAGCACGGCGAGCCTGTCGCCGACCCGGTGGCCGGGGTTGCTGCCCTGGTGGACCAGCGGCTCGTCGAGGCGCCCGTCGGCGCCCTGCAACGTGAACTCGTGCCGCTTGCCGACGACCTGCACGTCGACGATGGTCACCTCCTGGCGGACGCCGCGCGCCTCCAGCACCGCCTCCGGGGCGAGCTGCACCGATCCCACGAGGACGAACAGGGCCGGAACCACCGCGAGGAAGGCCAGCCACGCCGCCCGGTGCAGCAGACGTACGGCGAACACGAAGACCAGGCAGAGGAGCAGGCCGGTGATGATCGGGACGACCGTCGCGCCCACCGCCACGTACGCGACGGCGGTGTTCAGCGCGATCACGACCAGACCGAGCAGCACCACCAGCATCGTCGTCGTGATCGACCTGCCGGCCGACCAGGCTCCCGCCATGGGTCCGGAACCGGTGGGCGGCGCCGTGGCCGGCGCCGTCATCGTTGATCGGTGCTGGGGCGGCCATCCGTTCGGCTGGCTCCGGCCTGGTGTGGGGGGCTCTGCGGACACGGCAGGATCATAGAACTGGCGGTCCATCACCCCGGGGCGACGACGCCACGCCCGCGGTGAAGACGCGACGCCGGCTCCCGCCTCGGGGAGCCGGCGCGCCGCGGCGGACGGTCAGTTGTTCGGTTCGTCGGCGCTGATGTCGGCGAGCACCGACTGTGGTTCCCGCTCCACGGCGAGGTCACCCATCGAGACCAGGCCGACCAGCCGCCCGTCGTCGATGACCGGCAACCGGCGTACGGCGTACGTCCGCATCAGGTCGGCGGCCGCGACCGCGTCGTCGTGCTGGCTGACCGTGATCACGTCCTTGCTGGTGATCCGGTTGAGCGGGGTCGAGTTCGGGTCCATGTTCTCGGCCACGCCCCGGACCGTGATGTCCCGGTCCGTCACGATGCCGATGACGTCGTCGCCGTCGGTCACCACCACGTCGCCGATGGCGCTGTCGCGCATCTCCTGCGCCGCGGCGGTCAGCGTGTCGTTGCCGTCCATCGTCACCAACCGGGTCGTCATGAACTCTCCGACCGTTGTCATGGTGCTCCCCTCTCGGTGTCGGCACCGCCGTCTACCCGCCGACCGGACGGGGTAACGCGAGCGACCCCGGCCCGGGGTCAGGCGCGCGGCGGGAGGCCGTAGAGGCGCTCGACGCGCAGCCGGAGCACGAGGCGTCCCTCGGCGACCATCGCCCGTCGGTAGTCGGCCCAGTCCGGATGCTCACCCTGGATCGCCCGGTAGAGGTCGACCAGCTCCGTCACGGTCGCGTCGTCCGGGTCGGCGGCCACCGGCGTCAGCTCGGCGCGCCCCTCCGCGACCGCGTACGCCCAGCCGTCGTCGCTGCCGACGTGGAAGGAGGCGCGCGGGTCCCGGCGCAGGTTGGCGGTCTTGGCCCGGCCGTCGGTCACCGAGACGCGGATCAGGGCCGACGTGCTGTCGAAGGCGTAGATGACGGTGGAGAGCTGCGGGCGCCCGTCCCGCTTGAGCGTGGCCAGCACCCCCAGCCGGTGGCCGGCGATCAGCTCCGTCAACGCCCGCTGGGTCTCGTCGTCCGCCACGGCAACCTCCCGCTCGACCGGTCACGGCGTACCCATCGAACCACGGCGGACGCCCCGCCCGCGCCCGCGTGCCTGTCGAACGCCGACGCGGCGGGCCACACCGGAGGACGTGGCGGGCCCCCGCCGAATCCGGCGGGGGCCCGGGGAGGCGCGTCGGTCAGCGGCGCTCGGCGGCGACCAGCTCGGCGAGCTGCACCGCGTTGAGCGCGGCGCCCTTGCGCAGGTTGTCGTTGGAGCAGAACAGGGCGAGGCCGTGCTCGACGGTCTCGTCGGCGCGGATCCGCCCGACGTAGGTGGGGTCCTGACCGGCGGCCTGCAACGGGGTCGGCACGTCGGCGAGCGCCACGCCGGGGGCCCCGTCGAGCAGCTCACGGGCCCGCTGCGGGCTGATCGGGCGGGCGAAGCGGGCGTTGATCTGGAGCGAGTGGCCGGTGAACACGGGCACCCGCACGCAGGTGCCGGAGACGCGCAGCCCGGGGATCTCCAGGATGCGGCGGCTCTCGTTGCGCAGCTTCTGCTCCTCGTCGGTCTCGAAGCTGCCGTCGTCGACGATCGAGCCGGCGAGCGGGAGCACGTTGAACGCGATCGGCCGGGCGAACGAGCGGGGGGCCGGGAACTCCACGGCCGCGCCGTCGAAGGCGAGGCCGGCGGCGTGCTCTGCGACCTTGCGGACCTGCTCGTCGAGTTCGGCGACGCCGGCCAGGCCGGCGCCGGAGACCGCCTGGTACGTCGAGACGACCAGGCTGACCAGCTCCGCCTCGGCGTGCAGCGGACGCAGCACGGGCATCGCGGCCATCGTCGTGCAGTTCGGGTTGGCGATGATCCCCTTGGGGCGTACGGCGGCGGCGTGCGGGTTGACCTCGGCGACGACCAGCGGCACCTCCGGGTCCATGCGGAACGCCGAGGAGTTGTCGATGACGACGGCACCGGCGGCGGCGACCCGGGGCGCGAGCTCCTTCGCGGTGCCCTTGCCGGCGGAGAAGAGCACGATGTCGAGCCCGGAGTAGTCGGCGGTGGCCGCGTCCTCCACGGTCACCTCGCCGTCCCGGCAGGGCAGGGTGCGCCCGGCCGACCGCGCCGAGGCGAACAACCGCACCTGCTCCGCCGGGAACTCCCGCTCCGCCAGCACCTGCCGCATCACGCCACCGACCTGGCCGGTGGCCCCCACAATGCCGATCCTCATGCCCGCGAGGCTACCCAGCCCGGCGACCCGACAGGGAACGCTTTCCCACCCACCGGGGCCGCCGGCGCTCCCGCCCGGCGGTGGCCGTGGTCACCCCGGGCCTCGACCGGGACGGAACGACACCGCCGGAGGGGCCGGTGGGACGGGAGGATCGTCAGCCGGCGGGGCGGCCCGCCGAAGCATCCACGCCGGCCGCCCCGCACGGGCCACCCGCACCGGCCGGGGGCGGCGCGACCGATGTCACATCGCCCCGGGCCGGTCAGGAGGCGTGCTCGACCAGCTCGCCCAGGCCGGTGGCGACGAGTTCGTCGCGGATCACCGCGGCGTCGCCCTCCACGACGAGGGTGAGCTCCTCCGGGCGCAGGTGCGTGGCGGCCGCCGCGGAGACCTCCGCCACGTCGGCGGCGAGCAGCGACTCGCGCAACCGGGCGTGGTAGTCGTCCGGCAGGTCGTGCACGACCAGGGTGGTCAGCGCGGAGGCGATCGCCCGGGGGCTCTGCAACTCGACCGAGAGCTGCCCGGCCCGCCAGGAGCGCGCGACCGCCAGCTCCTCCTCGGTCACCCCGGTCTCCCGGGTACGGGTGATCTCGCCGACCGCCTCGACGACGGCCGGCGCGGTGACCGCCGTCTGCACGCTGGAGCTGACCCCGAAGCGGCCGAAGCGGCGGGACGAGGCGAAGTCGCCCCGGATGCCGTACGTGTAGCCGCGCACCTCGCGGATCAGGTGGTTGAGCCGGGAGGTGAACGCCCCGCCGAGCACCGTGCCGGCGAGCGTCATCGGCACGTGGTCGGGGTGGGAGCGGTGCGGCGACGAGTGGCCCAGCCGCAGCGTGGACTGCACCGAGCCGGGCCGGTCCACCAGGATGATCCGCCGGCCGGGGCGGGTCGGCACCTCGATCGGGCCGCCCCGGTCGACCGGCCCGCCGCCGGTGCCGGCGAACGCCGCCGCGCCGAGCGCGTCCAGGTCCAGCCGGTCCAGGTCGCCGGCGACGACCAGCGTGCCGGGGCGGATGAACCACTCGGAGTGGAAGACAGTGACGTCCTCGACGTCCAGCGCCGCCACCGACTCCGGGTCGCCGTAGAGGGGGCGGCCCCAGCGGTTCCCGGCGCCGAACAGGTCCGCGCGCAGCGCCGCGTCGGCCCGCGGGCCGGGGTTGGCCCAGTCCATCCGCAGCGCGGTCGCCTCGTCGTCGCGGACCCGCCGGACGTCGTCCGGGTCCAGCTTCGGGGTGCGCACCGCCTCGGCGAGCAGCTCCACGGCGGCGTTCAGCCGCTCCACCGGCACCTGCACGCTGACTTGGAAGGAGTCCCAGTCCAGTCCGATCACCAGCTCGGTGCCGAGCCCTTCGATCGCCAGCGCGTACGCCGTCGCGTCGCGCTGCGCGGTCCCCTCCTCCAGGGCCTTGGCGAGCACCGCGCCGAGCCCCTCCTTGCCGGTCGGCTCGCGGCCGGCACCCGCGTCGAGCAGCAGCAGGGCCACGGCCAGGTTCTGCCCGGGCAGGTGCGCGGCGACCACCTGACCACCCGCCACGGTGCGGCGGACCACCTGCGGGAACCGGTACGGGCGGGCGGCGCCGGGCCCGGGACGGTCGGCGATCAGCGTCATCAGGGCTTCTCCTCGGGCAGGTAGGTCAGGGTCACCCGGTCGTCGGCGGCGAGCACCTCGGCGGCGGCCTCGGCGATCTGCTCGGCGGTCACCGCGAGCCAGGCCGGCAGCCGCTCCGCGGCCTTCGCCGGGTCGCCGAACTGGGTGGCGTAGCGCCCGAGCGTGTCCGCCCGGCCGTCCACCGTGGCCATCTGCCGCCACCACGAGGTGCTCAGCAGGGACTTGGCCCGGTCCAGCTCGGTGGTGGTGACCGGGACGGTGGCCAACTCGTCGACCACCTCGGCCAGCCCGGCGCCGAGTCGTTCGGCGCTCACCCCGGGGCGGGCCGTGGCGGTGGCGATCAGCGGCGCGGGGGCGTGCGCCAGGTCCACGCCGTAGGCCCCGACCAGGTCGGGCTGGGCGATCCGCTCGCCGTCGGCGAGGCGCTGGTAGAGGCGGCTGCCCCGGCCGCTGCCCAGCACGGTGGCGAGCACCGTCATCACGTCGTAGCCGGGGCTGCCGAAGGGGTGGGTGCGGTGCGCGACGTAGACGCGCGGCGCCGGCACCTCGGCGGTGACCGTCTCCACGGCGGGTCGACCGGTGGCCGGGACGGTCCGGCCGTCCGGCGCGGGCGGGATCTCCGCGCGGGGCGGGATCGCGCCGAAGTACTTGTCGGCCAGCGCGAACACCTCGGCGGCCGAGGCGTCGCCCACGACGGTGAGCACGGCGTTGTTCGGCGCGTAGTACGTCCGGTGGAACGCCTGGAAGGTGCCCAGATCGGCGGCGTTCAGGTCGGCCATCGACCCGATCGTGGCGTGGTGGTAGGGGTGCCCGGGCGGGTAGAGCAGCGGCAGCAGCCGCAGCCAGGCGTCGCCGTAGGGCACGTTGTCGTAGCGCTGGCGCCGCTCGTTCTTGACCACGTCCCGCTGGTTGTCCAGCGTCTCCTGGGTCAGCGCGGGGACCAGGCCGCCCATCCGGTCCGCCTCCAGCCACAGCGCCAGTTCCAGGTGCTCGGCGGGGACGGTCTCGAAGTAGTTGGTGCGGTCCGGGTTGGTGGTGGCGTTGAGCGAGCCGCCCGCGCCCTGCACCAGCTTCATGTGCTCGGTCTTCGCCACGTTGACCGAGCCCTCGAACATCAGGTGCTCGAAGAGGTGCGCGAAACCGGTCTGCCCCTCGGGCTCGTGCCGGGAGCCGACGTCGTACCAGAGGTTCACGGCGACCGCGGGTGCGGTGCGGTCCTCACTCACCACCACGCGCAGGCCGTTGTCCAGTCGGGTGGTCTCGATGGGCCAGGGGTAACCGCTGTCGGGCATGGCACGACGCTATCCGATCAGGTGCGCGGGAAGGGGACGCGCCGCACGCGGCGAGGCATCGACCGCCGGCGGCCGGGTACCGGGGGAGGATGCCGCCTGCCGCCACCGTGACCGATCGGGCCGCCGTCGCGGTCGACCGCGCGACCGCCGCCCTGACCCGGCTGCGCCGGGCCCGCCTCCTGCACCCCGCGGGCCGCTCGTTCGCGGGCGAGGTCGTCGTCTGGGGTACGCCGGGACCGCCGACCGGGGTGCCGCTGCTGGACAGCCCGGGTCGTTTCCGGGCGACCGTCCGGCTCTCCAAGGGCGTGCCCACGCCGGGCAGCTGGCCGGACGTGCTGGGGCTGGCCGTGCGGCTGCACCGCGACGGTGGCCGGCCGTTCGACCTGCTGGTCAGCTCCAGCGGGGCCGCGCCGCTGCTGCGGAACCTGCCGCTGCCCCGGCGGCGCTTCACGGGGACGTACAGCACGATCATGCCGTTGCGCGCGGGCCGGCGGCGGCTCTTCCTGGCCGCGCTGGCCGACCCGGAGTCGCCCGACCTGGGTCGCAGCCTGGCCGAGGTGGCCGCCGCGGCCCGGTCGGACGCGCCGCGCCTGGTGCTCGCGGTCGCGTCCGCCGTCGGGCCGTGGCGGCCGTTCGGCCAGGTCGGCCTCGGTGCCCAGCTCAGCGCCCGGGAGGACGCCGCGCTGGCCTTCGACCCGATCGGCAACCTGCCGCCGGGGCTGCGGGCGGTCGGCCCGATCGCCTGGCTGCGGGAGCACACCTACCGGGGCTCGCGACGGGCCCGGGGTGCCGTGGCTCAGTCGGGGGGCTCGATGGGGGTCACCGTCTGATCGGAGGTGCGTCGTTCCAGCACGGTGTCGGGGGCGGCGTTGCGGTCCTCCTCCCGGATGTCGGACTCGGCGAGGATCGCTTCCGCCTGGGCCTGGGGGTCGTCGCTGCCGACCGCCGCCTCCTCGGGCAGCAGGTGCGCGCGGGACTCCACCCGTTCCTGGTCGCTCTGCTCGTGACTCATGACCGCCCACATACCCCGCCGCCGCCTCCGGCACGCCGCATGATCGCCGATCGACCCGGCGGGGCGGGCGGGCGCGGGCGGAGGCGGGCCGCTCAGGCGCGGAACGGTCCGCGCACCTCGTAGGTGATGCCGCCCGAGGACGAGCCGGACGTGCCACGCTGCGACGAGAAGTAGAAGCGGCTGCCGTCGGGCGAGAACGCCGGCCCGCAGATCTCCGACGAGGACTGGCCGGTGATCCGCAGGAACGGGGCGACCACCCCCGCCGGCGTGATCACGTTGATCTCCATGTTGCCGCCGTCCTCGGCGACGTAGAGGTCACCCGAACGGGCCCCGGTGATGTTGTCCACCCCGGTCAGCGGTGCCGTCCCGGAGACCAGCGAGTCGTCGTACGCCAGGTCGATGCGCTGGTTGACCGCGTCGTAGGCCCAGACCCGGTTGTCGCCCTTGGTGGTGAACCAGCAGGTGCCGCCGGCGTACCAGCAGCCCTCGCCGCCGTTGAACCTCTTCGCCCCGGCGACCTGGTCGCGGGTGAGTGTGGGCGAGCCGTCCGGGTCGGGCACCCGCGCCCAGCTCACCGGGCCGCTGGTGCCGGTGCCCGCGACCAGCACCTCCAGGGTGCCGGCGGATAGGTCGCCCCAGGTGGTCGGCCGGAACCGGTAGAAGCAGCCGCTGGTCTCGTCCTCGGTGAGGTAGACGACCCGGCGGTCCGGGTCGCAGGCGGCGGCCTCGTGGTTGAAGCGGCCCATCGCGGCGCGCCGCACGCCGGCCCGGCCGCCCTCGGGGTACGTCTCGTAGACGTACCCCCGACTGACCTCCTCGCCGGAGAGCCAGGTCCCCCACGGGGTCGCGCCGCCCGCGCAGTTGCGGTTGGTGTTCGACAGGATGCGGTACGCCGAGACGACGCTGCCGTCGGCGGCGAAGCGCACCGCGGACGCCCCACCGGTGCTGAGGATCTCGGAGTTCGAGACGTAGATCCAGCCGGTGCCGGCGACGAAGCAGGCGCCGCCGTCGGGCGCGTCGTGCCAGGTGTACGACGTGCCGGGCACCGCCTGCCGGGATCGGGCGACCACCCGGCTGGTGAAGCCGGCGGGCAGTTGGATGCCGTTGGCGTCGGCCGCGCCGAGCGGCCCGTACGGGCTGGCACCCGGCTGAGCAGGGGCGGCCTGGGCGGCGCCGGCCCAGAGACTGCCGGCGAAGGCGGCGGCGCCGCCGACGACGGTGGCACGCAGGACGGTACGACGGTCCATCGGGAACCTCCGGAGGAGCAGCGATCGGTGTCGATGAAACTACCGTCGCAGGCATCGACGAAGGTGAACGCGAAGCGAGTCCTTCCCGACGACCGGGTGGACCTTCCCCCACGGTCGGGTACGCTGGGCCGCGTGACGCGTTCGTATCGATGGTTTAGGCAGCCGGCTCGCAAGCCGGTGACTTCACCATGATCTGACGTCACCACATTCGAGCCGGCCGGGCAGGAACTCTCGTTCCTGCCTTTTTGCGTACGAGCAGCCGGCTCGACCCGGGCACCGGCCCCGGGGCACGGTCGGCGGAAGGATTCCCACCGTGACGACCCCGGAGACCGATCGGGTCAGCGATCAGCGGATCGACCGTGTCGTGCCGCTGACCACCCCGGCCCTGCTGCACCACGAGCTGCCCCTCGACGACACGCTCGCCTCGGCCGTGCTGGCCGGGCGACGCGCGGTCGGCCGGGTGCTGGACGGCGCCGACGACCGCCTGCTGGTGGTGGTCGGCCCGTGCTCGGTGCACGACCCGGCCGCCGCCCTTGAGTACGCCCACCTGCTGCGCGACGCCGCCGCCCGGGTGGCCGACGACCTGCTGGTGGTGATGCGGGTCTACTTCGAGAAGCCGCGCTCGACGGTGGGCTGGAAGGGCCTGATCAACGACCCCGGGCTGGACGGTTCCGGCGACGTCAACGCCGGCCTGCGTACCGCCCGCGCGCTCCTGCTCGACGTGCTCCGCCTGGGGCTCCCCGTCGGCTGCGAGTTCCTCGACCCGATCACCCCGCAGTACATCGCCGACACGGTGGCGTGGGGCGCGATCGGCGCGCGGACGGTGGAGAGCCAGGTGCACCGGCAGCTCGCCTCCGGCCTGTCGATGCCGATCGGCATGAAGAACCGCCCGGACGGCAGCATCGGCACCGCCGTGGACGCCATCCGGGCCGCCGGCGTACCGCACGTCTTCCCCGGCATCGACGTCTCCGGCACGCCGGCGATCCTGCACACCCGGGGCAACGCGGACGGGCACCTGGTGCTGCGCGGCGGCGGCGGACGGCCGAACTACGACGCCGACTCGGTGGCCGGCGCCCTGGAACTGCTGCGGGCGGCGGGCCTGCCCGAGCGCGTGGTCATCGACGCGAGCCACGCCAACAGCGGCAAGGACCACCGCAACCAGCCGAGGGTGGCGGCCGACGTGGCCGCCCAGCTCGACGCCGGCCAGCGCGGCATCGTCGGGATCATGCTGGAGAGCTTCCTGCTCGCCGGCCGCCAGGACCTCGACCCGACCCGCGAGCTGACGTACGGCCAGTCGGTCACCGACGCCTGCATCGGCTGGGACACCACCGAGGAGGTCCTCAGCCACCTGGCCGCCGCCGTCCGCACCCGCCGCCGCACCCCCGCCCCCACCCCCGCCTGACCCCCGCCCCCACCTCTCCCCACCCCGCCCCGCCCGCCCGCCCGCCCGCCCCCGGTGATCATGAGGTTAGCGGCGAAGCCGATCTTCATCACTGCCGCCAACCTCATGATCGCCGGGAGGCCGGCGGGGCGGGAGGCGGGCGGGTGGGGAGGGCTGGGGGCGGAAGGCCGGCGGGAGGCGGAGGCTTGGCGGGGAGGGTGCGGGAGGGCGGGGCGGGAGGTGGAGACGGACAGTGCCGCCCCCGGGCCCTGGGGCTCGGGGGCGGCACCGGTGTCGGTGTGCAGGTCGCCTCTCGGCGAGTGGCACGACGCGGCTCCAGCCGGACGGTATTCCGCGAAGGCAATTAGGTGAGGCCCGGGGACACTGGACACACCGACACCTGACTCAACCGGCGACCCGCCACCGGTGTTCCGGCCCCCGTCATGACCGCCGTCACAGCCCCGTGGCGACTCCGCGTCGGCCGAGCACGGCGCGGGCGCCGTCGGCCTGGCGCGGGGCACCCTCGGCACGGCGCGGGGCACCCTCGGCACGGCGCTGGCACCGCGGGAACCGCCGGCACGCGGGAGCATCAGCACAGCGCGGGCACCGTCGGCATGGCGCGGGCACCATCGGCGCGGTGGGGCGGACCCGTGGAAGGCGAGGCGGTGACGTTTGACCGGTTCGGACGCGGGTAGCTGACCGTCGTGACCGACGACGCACCCGTGACGGACGCGCCCGTGACCGAGGAGCCGGACATCCGACGCCTCGACGACCTCCTTGAGGATCTCTACCACGGCCAGGAGCGGATCAGTCAGGCGGACATCTACCGCCGGGCCGTCGCCGCCGAGCTTCCCGCGCAGCTTCTCACCCGCATGGCCGCCCTGCCCGAGGGCGAGTACGCCGTGGACGAGGTGGCCGACCTGCTCGGCGGTTCGGTCACCTGACGCCCGGCGGCCCGGGACCGGCACGGCCCTGACGGGGCCGTGGCGACCCGCCGTGGGGCGATACCGCCCACCCGTCCCCCGGGGGCGGACGGCCTCTCGCACCGGAGGCCGACGAGCAGTGAGGAGAGCGAGATGTCCCACCACGAGGAAGAGCACGAGAAGCTGCCGGCGCTCGGTCAGCCCCCCGAGGGCCGGGACACGCTGCCGGAGCCCGACTTCGCCAACGAGCACGACCGCACCGCGGTCGACCGGGACATCATCACCGGGGCGGACGCCGACGAGCGCGAGCCGGAGGCCTCCCGTGGCTGGGCCGGCGAGGACCACGGCACGACCCCGACCTGACGCGGCGGCGACGACCACGGCGCACGCCGACCCGGCGCCCCGGCAGGGCCACGACAGCATCGCGGGCCGCCGGGCGGAGCGGAGACAACCGGGGCGACGGGCACAACAGGCACGACGAAGCACAGCCACGACGATGGACAGGCAGCGACGAAGGGGGCCGGCTCAAGCGCCGGCCCTCTTCGTCGTACGTGCTCAGTCCTCGTCGTGGTCGCCACCCTCGGCGGCCTGCTGCGCCACCGCGTACGCCATCTGGAGGAAGTCCGAGGCGGCCACGACGGTCAGCGCGGTCGCCACCAGGCGGGTCAGCCGGGGGGCGAGCACCAGCCCGCCGGTGAACCCGGTGGCGACCCAGACGGCGAGGCAGAACGGGCAGCTCAGCAGCTCCCCGATCGCGTGCCGGGTGGAGCTGCCCTGGTCGCGGACCTGCTCCATCACCTCGCCGCTGCCGATCGGCTTGTCGTAGCGGGTGAACGGCGCCCGCAAGGGGCTCGTCACCGCGTCCTTCGTCAGCAGCCGGCTCAGCTTGTGGGTGGCGATGCTCAGCAGCACCACGTCGGCCGGGGCGGGACGCTCGGGCACCGGGCGGCCGGTCGCCCGGACCAGACCGGCGATGCCGGCGGTCACCCCGGCGTAGGTGCCCATCGCCGCCAGGTAGCCGCCCAGCGGCCGGTGCTCGTGCGGCGCGTACGCCTGGCGCAGCCGCGCCACCTTCTCCTTCAGGGCGGTCACCCGGTCTCCTCGGTCTTCTCGGTGGTGCTGGCCGGCTCAGCCGGCCTGCAGGTTGTCGGCCACCTCGCGGGCGAGGCTGTCCAGGGCCTCGTCGGCCAGCCGCCCGGCGTCCGGACCGCCGGTGAGGTCGAGCCGCGTCCGGGCGCCGCCCGCCTGGGCGGGCTCCACCCGGATCTCGGCCGACCACTCCCCGGCGGCGCTCCACCGGGCCCGCAGTTCCTCCGCGCTGACCTCGTCCGCCGGGCTGCCGTCGGCCCGCAGCGGCTCGGGCAGCCACGCCGACGCCCGGGCGGGGTCGGTGGCGGTGTTGAACACCACCTCCGGCGGCGCGGACATCCCGCGCTCGGCGGACGCCATCACGCGTCCCGCAGCCGGTTCGGGTCGACCTCGCGGCCGGGGTGCCGGGCGAGGTACTCGGTCTCCAGCTCGGCGGTGCGCCGCAGGTGGTTGGCGAGCGCGGAGTCCGCCGCGTGGCGCAGGGTGTCCAGGCGGGTGCGGTGCAGGCTGTGCATCTCCCGGATCAGGTCCTCGTCGGCCAGTTCGGCGGGGTCGACGCCGAGCAGCTCGCCGTCGGGCGGGTCCGCCTCGCCGGAGGCCCTGTCGTGGACATGGTCGCCGTCCCACTCGGGCATCCGCTGCTCCGGGCTGCCGAAGTCGTCCTGCCGTACCGATCCCGTCATGATCGACCCCCTGCTCTGGTTTGGGCTCGCGTCTAGACGGATGCCCACACCGGAAGGCACCAAACCATCCCCGCGCCTACGACGCCGCGTCGGAGACCCCGGCGGCCCCCGGTACTCTCGATGCCATGAAACGGCTCTGGACCCCGGCGTGGATCGCACGCCACGTGGCCATGGTCGTGCTCGTCACCGGTTTCCTGGGGCTGGGCTGGTGGCAGGTCAGCCGGGCCGCCGCCGGCAACGCGATCAGCTGGGGCTACGCGGTGGAGTGGCCGATCTTCGCGGGCTTCGTGGTCTTCGTCTGGTGGCGTGAGGTCCGGCACGCGCTGCGTGGGCCGGCGGCGGCCGCCGCGCCCGAGGAGGCGTCGACTGCCGCCGGGACGCGACCTGCCGAGGCCCCACAGGCCGCCGCGACGCGCCCGGTCGTACGCCGACCCGTGCGGGTAGCCCGCGTGTCCGCGGCTGCCGACGGCGGCGACGACGGCGACCTGGCCGCCTACAACCACTACCTGCAATGGCTGAACGACAACCCGGGCGCCAAGCCCGGTGACTACCCCGGCTGAGGCCGGGCGCGAAAGGACGGACGACGGTGGGCGCAGCCCTGACCCGGTACCGAGTCATCGCCTGGATCGTCGGCGTGGCGCTGATCCTGCTGGTCGTGATCGGCATGCCGATGAAGTACGGCTTCGACGACCCGATCCTGGTGGAGACCGTGGGCCAGGCGCACGGTTTCCTCTACATGCTCTACCTGCTGGCCGCCTTCGACCTGTCCCGCCGGGCCGGCTGGCCGCTGAAGCGGATGGTCCTGGTGATGCTGGCCGGCACGGTGCCGTTCGTCTCCTTCTACGCGGAGCGCCGGGTCAGCTCCTGGGTGACGGCGGAGCAGTCCGGGCGCACCCCGGAGCCGGTCGCCGGCTGACCCCGGCTACCGGGTGGGCCGCCACGGGTCGACCGAGGCGAGCGGGTCCTCCCAGCCGCCGTACCGGTTCATCTCCCGGGCCCGGCGCAGGGCCCGGGAGACCTGGCCGAACTGCCGCTCGTCGTCGCTGCTGAACAGCAGCACCCGTTCGCCCCGGCGCCGGCCCCACAACTCGTACGCGGGCGGTCGCCACCGGTCCCCCGCCAGCGCGACCAGCACCGGCAGCAGGAACACCAGGCCCAGGACGAGGTACGCCCCCGCGGTGAGCCGTTGCAGCCCGCCGGTGAAGCCGAGCAGCAGGCCGACGCCGCCGATCATGGCGCCGGTGACCAGGACGGCCCGTACCGCGACGCGGTCGTGCGGGCCGCGGCCGGTCTGCAGGTGGGTCAGCTCCGTGACCTGCCAGCTGTTGCGGCCGACGGTGAACCGGTCGACCGTCACGATGATCCCGGGTCGGGCGTAGAGGAGGGTGTTCTTCCGCGCGGTCGTCCGCGATGACCGCGTCTGTCGGGTGGCGCCTTGAGGGTTCACGGTTCTACCTCCCGCGGCTGGTTGCCGGGTCGGTTCCCGTCGACGGTCCCGCATCGTGCCGGTCGACGGGATTCCCGGCTGCGCGCTTCATTGTGTGGCGCACGTGCCAGCCCGGACGGCGATTTCGGTTCGCGTCCGAGAGCTGCGATCGCGCGGCCCGCCGGTTCCGACCGCCATGTCGGTCTTGTCGGTCATAACGGCTCAGGTTGCGGCGGCATGCGTCGACAACGACGAACGGCGCGGATCGCCCGATCGCTGACAATAGCCGCCGCCTACCGCGGCGGGCCGGACGAGTCGGTCACGCACCGCGCCCCTCGTGATCAACAATTTCCGTCACTCGGCCAACATTCGACCCTGCTTCAACTGCGCATCACTCCTGCCCCGGGTTAGGTTGTCCGGGCCGGCCCGGTCGATCGCCGTCCACCCGGACAGCACCGGCCCGGTGTCGCCGAGGGCGTCAGCAGCCCGCGGCGGCCGGTGGGAGAGGAGCCTTTCGCTCTTGTCGTCCCTCAGGAACACGCTGCGCGCCCTGGCGGTCGCCGTGGTGTCGGCCACGCTGCTCGCACCGGCGGTACCCGCCCGGGCCGAACCGTCCCCCGCCGAGCTGACCCGGCGGATCGAGAACTCCTCCGCGAAGCTGGAACACGTCGTCGAGGCGTACAACAAGCTCCGGGAGGAGATCAAGGCCAACCAGGCCGCCGTGGCACGGGTGCAGAGCCGGATCGGTCCGCTGGAGCAGGAGACCGAACGGAGCCGGGCGGACGTCGGCGAGATGGCGGTGACCGCGTACAAGACCGGCAGCAACCTGACCACCGCGGAGGCGCTGCTGCGTCCCGGCGGCGCCGACAACCTGCTCGACCGGCTGAGCATGCTCGACCAGCTCACGCGGCAGCGGCAGGAGAAGATCTCGAACTTCACGGGCAACCAGCGCCAGCTGCTCGACGAGAAGACCCGGCTGGAGGTCACGCTGGGCCGACAGGCGGCGCAGGCCCGCGAGATGACGGCCGCGAAGAAGCGGATCGAGCGCGACCTGGCCGAGCTCTACGAGCTGCGCCGGCAGGCGTACGGCCGGGCCACCGAGAAGCCGGCGGCCCGACCCGACAGCGCGAAGGAGGCGCCGGCGGTCTCCGGCCGGGCCGGCGTCGCGGTGCGGTACGCGTACGGCGCGCTCGGCAAGCCGTACGTCTGGGGCGCCGACGGGCCGAACGGCTACGACTGCTCGGGCCTGACCTCGGCGGCCTGGCGGGCGGCCGGCAAGTCGCTGCCGCACAACACCCGGATGCAGTGGGGCGCGGTGGCCCACATCAGCCGGAGCGAGCTGCGCCCCGGCGACCTCGTCTTCTACAGCGGGCTCGGGCACGTGGGCCTCTACGTCGGCGGCGGACAGGTGATCGACGCGCCGAGCGCCGGGCGCAACGTGCTCAAACGGGGCATGAACCTGATGCCCATCCAGGGCTACGGTCGGGTCCGCTGACCGCACCCGGCAAGACGGCGAACGGCCGGCGTCCCCCTATCGGACGCCGGCCGTTCGCCGTTGTTCCTACCCTGCTCAGGCCGCCTGTAGCCCCTCGGCCCGGGCCAGCTCGCGGAGCCGGCCGAGCGCCTGGATCTCCAGCTGCCGGATCCGCTCCCGGGAGAGCGAGAACCGCGAGGCCACCTCGGTGAGGGAGTGCTCCCGGCCGTCCTCGAGCCCGTAGCGGGCCCGCATGATGCCGGCCGAACGGTCGTCGAGGTGGTTGAGCAGACCCTCGATCCGCTGCCGCTCCAGCCCCGTCAGGACGATCTCCTCCGGCGACGGCGCGTCGCTGTCGGCGACCAGGTCACCGAGGTTGGTGTCGCCGTCGTCGCCCACCGGGGTGTCCAGCGAGACGGTGTCCTGCGACCAGCGGACCAGCTCGTTGACCCGCTCGACGGTGACCCCGAGGGACGCCGCGATCTGCTCCGGCTCCGGGTCGCTGCCCAGCTCGCGGGTGAGCTGCCGGGCCACGTTGCGCATCCGGTTGACGTCCTCGACCAGGTGCACCGGCAGTCGCACGGTGCGCTCCTGCTGGGCGATCGCCCGGCTGATCGCCTGGCGGATCCACCAGGTCGCGTAGGTGGAGAACTTGTAGCCGCGCACGTAGTCGAACTTCTCGACCGCCCGCACCAGGCCGGTGTTGCCCTCCTGAATCAGGTCCAGCATGGGCATCCCCGAACGCACGTAGCGGCGGGCGATCGACACGACCAGCCGCAGGTTGGCCCGGATGAACAGGTCCTTGGCCCGCTCACCCTCGGCGACCAGCCGCTCCAGGTCGTCCCGGTCGGCGCCGGCGGGGACGCGGTCCTCACCGAGCAGGTGCTCGGCGTAGAGGCCGGCCTCGATGGCCTTGGAGAGGTCCACCTCCTTGGCGGCGTCCAGCAGTGGCGTCCGGGAGATCTCGTGAAGGTAGACGCCGACCAGGTCGCGCTCCTCGGCAACCTCGTCGGTTCGCATGCCGATGTTCTTGTCCACGTTGCCCACGGTCCCCTCGCTCGCGCCGGTTGCCCGGTTCCTTGCCATCCCCACGTCCATCAGCCCTCCCCCGTAACTTCCGCTGTGCCCACCGGTGCTGACACCTACACAACAGTTGAGACGCGCCGGGGATTCCATGTCGTGAGTCGAAAGTGTCACGAATGCCTGATAATCCGCTGAGAGCGCGGTCCATGTTTCCTGTCAGCACCCCGGGTGGCGGCTCTCCGATGGGCACCACGCCAGGGGCGGCGGATCGACGTGTCGCCGTGTCCCGGTCCATGGCAGCACCGCCACGCCCGCAGACGCAGCGACCCGGGTCACCGTCGCGCTGCGATCCTGGTCACTGCGGAGACACGCACGGGCGGACCGGTCGGTTCATCCACGCCCGTGCTAATACCCCACCCCCCGGTGAACAATCCGGGCCGCGGGCCCATGCCCGTACGTGACGGGGGTCGCAGGGCGGGTGGGAGGGGTGGGTCGGCTCAGGAGGCGAGCAGGGCCAGGGCGCCGCGGACCTGGTCGGCGGAGCGGGCCAGGGCGGCCCGCGCGGCGGACACCTCCACCCCGGAGACGAGCGAGACCAGCGCCACCTTCATGTCGCCGTCGGCCTCGTGGAGGGCCCGCCGGCAGATCTCCTCCGAGCAGCCGGTCGCCTCGATCAGGATCGAGATCATCCGGCCCCGGAGCTTGGCGTTGGTGGCGACCATGTCGATCATGAGGTTCGAGTAGACCCGGCCCAGGCGGACCATCACGGCCGTGGAGAACGTGTTCAGCACCAGCTTCTGCGCGGTGCCCGCCTTCATCCGGGTCGACCCGGTGACGACCTCCGGTCCGGTGTCCACCCCGATGAAGACGTCCACCGACCGGGCGGCCTCCGCCTCCGGGTTGGCACAGAGCAGCACGGTCGAGGCCCCCTTGGCACTCGACGCGGCGAGCGCCCCCAGGACGTACGGTGTGCGTCCGCTGGCGGCGAGTCCGACCACCAGGTCCCCCGCCCGTACGCAGTCGGCGGCCTCCGCCGCGCCGCCCCGGTCGTCGTCCTCGGCGTCCTCGACCGCCCGCCACATGGCCTCCGACCCGCCCGCGATGTGGGCGCAGAACCAGTGCCGGGGTGAGTTGAAGGTGGGCGCCAGCTCGGCGGCGTCGAGCACGCCGAGCCGGCCGGAGGTGCCGGCACCGAAGTAGTGCACCCGGTGCCCGCCGCGCAGGGCGGTCACCGCCAGGTCCACCGTCGCGGCGATCTCGTCGAGGACGGCCGCGACGGCGCCGGGCACCCGCCGGTCCGCCTCGTTGATCACCGTGAGCACGTCCCGGGTCGACATGAGGTCGAGGTCAGCGCTGAGCGGGTTGCGCCGCTCCGTCGGCGCGCCGACCCGGATCACCGGCCGGGCCGTCACCGGGGCCGTCACCTCGTGGGGTTCCACCGCGCCCGCCGTCATGCCCGCCTCCGTCCCGGGCCGACCCGGTGCGACCGGACCGCCTCGGCTGTCGCTTCGAGGGCCTTCCTGGCCCGGGACCGGTTGCGCGCCGCCACCCCGACGAAGAGGCAGTCGACGACGGTGAGCTGGGCCAGCCGGCTCGCCATCGCGCCCGAGCGGTAGGTGGTCTCGCGGGCGGCCGTGGTGAGCACGAAGTCGGCCACCTCGGTGATCGGCGACCGGGGGAAGTTGGTGAGCGCCACCGTGGACGCTCCCCGGGCCCGCGCCTGTTCCAGCACCTCGATCACGTCCGAGGTGGTGCCGGTGTGCGAGATGCCGACCGCCACGTCGCCCCGCCCGAGCAGCGCGGCCGACGTCAGCGCGGTGTGCACGTCCGGAAAGTAGAAGGCGATGCGACCGATGCGGTGCAGCTTCTGCTGGAAGTCCGAGGCGACGAAGCCGCTGGCGCCAGCCCCGTAGACGTCGATCCTCCCGGCGCCCGCGATGGCTTCGACGACCTGCTCGCAGATCGCCGGGTCGAGCTGCTCGGCCGTCTCCTCGACGGCCCGCGCGTCGTTGAAGGCGATGGTCGCGATGATCTGGGCGAGGTCGGCCCCGGGTGGGATGTCGCCGCCGACGACCCGCGCGTCCGGCGGCTCGACCCGGCGGGCGGCCTCGGCGGCGAGCCGGATCCGCAGCTGCGGGTAGCCGTCCATGCCGACGGAGCGGCAGAAGCGGATGACGGTCGCCTCGGATGTCTCGGCGGCGGTGGCGAGGTCGGTGATGGTCCGACGCGCGGCGTCGGCCGGGTCGGCGACCACCAGCCGGGCGACCCGCTGCTCAGCCGGCGACAACGACGGGAGCAGGCCGCTGATGTGGACGATCAGCCCACCCGGCTCGTGACTCGCAGAAATCTTCGGACTCTTCGCCACGGATGAAACTTACTTTCACGAGGCGTGAGCGTCAACCATGACTCCGCGTATTGAGGAAAGTACCGCCTGCCCGGACGTGGCGTTTCGGCCAGCGTGCCATCCGTACCGCCCAGCGTGCCATTCCCACGCAGGCAGGCGCCTCCCCCGCCGGACCTGCGCGGAGAGGCCGTACGGTCGCCACCGGCCCGCACGCGACCCCTCGTGCAGACGATGCCATCCCGCCGCCTCCCGCGGGGCCCCGGCCACCCGGCCGCGACCCGGGCAGTCCGGCCCCGCGGGCCGGCGGCTCAGCCGGCTCAGGCGCTCAGCCGGCTCAGGCGGTCAGCCGGCCGATCGCGACCGGCTCCGCGCCCGGCGGCGCGGGGACGACGGCGGGCCGGCCGTCGCGACCGTCGGTCGACCGGCCGTCGCGACCGTCGGCGGGCGCCAGCCAGCCCGCCATGTGGGCCTGGATCTGCCGGGAGACCTCCTCCGGCGGGCGCCCGGCGTCCACCACGACGAAGGTCGGGTACTCCGGCAGGGTCCGGTACGCGGTGTCCGCGGCGGTCAGGTAGCGCATGCTCTCGTGGTCGGTGCCGCGCTGCTCGATCCGCCGGTACGCCTCGGCGGGATCGACGGTCAGCAGGAAGGTCACCTGCGGTCGCGGGAACATCCGGTAGCCGGCCCGGGCCAGCCGCTCCCAGCGCTGGCCCCCGTGCGCCCGGATGCTCGCGAACTGGCAGGCGGAGTAGCGGTCCATCACCGCGACCCGGCCGGTGGCCAGGCAGCTCAGCAGGGCGACGGCGATCGCCAGCCAGCGGAGCACGGACTCCACCGCCAGCATGCCGCTGCGCCCGACGAGCCGCTGGGCGTCCGGACGGCCGAGGCGGTGCGCGAGGCGGCCCAGCCAGCGCCGCCCGCCGGCGTTGCGGTGGTAGGTGGCGGGGCGGCCCGCCGCGGTGAGCGCGTCGGCGAGCCGGTGCGCCTGGGTGGTCTTGCCCGAGCCGTCGATGCCGATCAGGGCGACGGCGCGCAATCGGGCCCTGCCGCGCCGCGCCCCCGGTGATCTGGACACTCTGCACAGGCTATCCGACCCGCGCTCGCGTACCCGGAGATTTGTGCCGTGTCCTCCCGGTTGACCCCGACCGTGCCACCTGCCAGGTGTGGCCCGCCGGGATGCCGGGTACCGGAGTTGGATCAGCCGCCCACCACCATCGACGGGAGACGCCAATGGCAGAGCGCGGGGACGAGAGCCTGGTGCACACGTTGAAGAAGGTCGCCGCCGTGCTCAAGCAGGAAGAGATTCCCTTCGCGCTCGGGGGCAGCTTCGCGGTGTACGCCCACGGCGGTCACTCCAGCGAGCACGACGTCGACTTCCTGATCCGCGAGGTCGACGTGGAACGCTCCCTGGAGGCGCTGGTCGCGGCGGGCTTCACCGCCGAGCGGCCGCCCGAGGACTGGCTGGTCAAGGTCTTCGACGACGGCCGCATGGTGGACCTGATCCACCGGCCGATCGAGACGCCGGTCACCGAGGAGACGTTCGCCGACACGGTCGTCCGGCCGGTCGACGCGATCCACATGCCGGTGCTCTCGGCCACCCAGCTCATGGTGCACAAACTGCTGAGCTTCTCGCAGCACTACTGCGACTTCGCCCGGGGTCTGCCGCTGGCCCGTTCCCTGCGGGAGCAGATCGACTGGGAACGGGTACGCAAGGAGACGCAGCACTCCCCGTACGCGGAGGCGTTCCTGGTGCTGCTGGACCGGCTGGAGGTGGTGCCGCACTCCGGCACCGGCGAGGGAGAGGGGACACCGTGACCGAGCACCGCGACGTCGCCACCGGACCGCCCGACGAGTACGTCGAGGCGGAGATCCACCGGCTGCTGACCGAGGACCCGGACGTGGCCGAGCAGGGGATCACCGTGGTCCGCCGGGAGCGCGGCCTCGTGCTCTACGGCGAGGTCGAGAGCCCGCACCGGCGGGAGGAGATCCTGCGCCGGGTGGCCGAACGCTTCCCCGACGTGCCGGTCACCAGCGACATCGGGGTGATCCGCGCGCAGGCGCCCACGGAGATCGAGCAACTGCCCTGAGGAGGTTCCATGGTGATCCGGATCGCCGCCGTGGGCGACGTGCATCTGGACGAGGACGTGGTCGGCCGGTTCCGGCCGGCACTGGACGAGCTGCCCGAGCACGCCGACGTGCTGCTGCTCGCCGGCGACCTGACCCGGCACGGGACAGAGTCGGAGGCCCGGTGCGTGGCCACGGAGTTCGGCGGGCTCGGCGTGCCGGTGGTGACCGTGCTGGGCAACCACGACCACCAGTGCGACCAGGTGCCGCAGGTAATCAAGGTGCTCGAGGACGCCGGGATCACCGTGCTGGAGGGCGACGGCGTCGTGCTGGACTGCGCCGGCGGCCGACTGGGCGTGGCCGGGGTGAAGGGGTTCGGCGGGGGGTTCGCCGGCCGCTGCGCCAGCGACTTCGGCGAGCCGGAGATGAAGGCGTTCGTCCGGACCACCACGGAGAGCGCCGACGCCCTGTCCGCCGCGCTGCGGGGGCTGGAGTGCGACGTGCTGGTGGCGCTCACCCACTACTCGCCGGTGCCGGACACGCTCGCCGGTGAGCCGCTGGAGATCTACCCGTTCCTGGGCTCGTACCAGCTCGGTCAGGCGATCGACTCGGCGCCGACCGCGCTGGCCCTGCACGGGCACGCGCACGCCGGCTCCGAGCGGGGCACCACGCCCGGCGGGGTACGCGTCCGCAACGTCGCCCACCCCGTCATCAAGCAGGCGTACAGCGTCTTCCACCTGGGCGAGCACCTCGACCAGGCACAGGTTTCCGGCATCGGCAGCTCGGGTATTCAGCAAACATGGAGCTGATTCTCTGGATTCTCGCAGTCGTACTCGTGGTCGCCGGCATCCTCGCGCTGTTCCGGCGGCAGATCCTGTGGGGCGTCGTCCTCATCGTGGTCGGCCTGCTCGTCGGGCCGGGTGGTGTGAGCATCTTCAATTGACGAGGCGGCTACAGGCCGCCGTTCAGGACCCACCGGGGTCGTCGTGACCGGAACTCTGTCCTCCCGACAGGAGCCTCCGGCCATGACGACCCCGGTGTCGTGCCGTCCGGAGGGTGACGGCGGGTTTACCGCCCATCTCCGGCGGAAATATCTCGACCATGGAGATGTCTGGGAGCGCTGAACGGGCCGGCGGCGCCCGGCAGTGGTGGGCACTGCTCGGCTTCGGGGCGGCGGTGTTCGTCGCCGCGGCGATCGGCGGGCTCGGCGTGCAGGGCACCTCGGCCGAGTACGCGAGCCTCGAACAGCCCGCCTGGGCTCCCCCGTCCTGGCTCTTCGGACCGGTCTGGAGCCTCCTCTACGCGATGATCGCGGTGGCCGGCTGGCTGGTCTGGCGGCGGGTCGGCTTCGGCCCGGCCCTCTGGGCGTGGATCGCCCAGCTGGTGCTCAACGCCGTCTGGACGCCGCTCTTCTTCGGCGCCGGCCGCTACGGGCTGGCGTTCGTCGAGATCCTGCTGATGTGGGTGGCGATCGGCGTGACGGTCGCGCTCTTCCGCAAGGTGTCCCGCCCGGCGACACTGCTGATGCTGCCCTACTGGGCGTGGGTCACCTTCGCGGCCGCCCTGAACTTCGCCATCTGGCGCCTGAACAGCTGAGCCGGGCGGCGCAGGACACGACGACGGAACGGGGCCCCGGCGCGCGGCCGGGGCCCCGTCGCCCGCTCAGCAGCGGGGCACGCCGGGGATGTAGCCGTCGGAGCCGGTGTAGACGTACGCGTCGGCGATGAAGCGGCCGGCGCCGATCCGGTCCCAGATCGTGCTGGTGCCGTAGGTGCCGGTGACGCTGGTGCCGCTGGTCTGGCACTGGATGGTCACCCGGGTGCCGTCGGCGACGGTGCCCACCGCGGCGTAGCCGGTGCCCGGGCCGGAGCGGACGGTCAGCGCCGTGCCGCTGGTGTTGACCGTGCCGGAACCGGCGCTGCTGCCGCAGCCGTTGTCGCTGGTGTAGTTCTTGGTGCCCCAGTAGAGGGCGAGCGCGCCGTTGAACCGCACCTGGATGTCGGCGCCGTTGAGCCGCTGCTCGTAGTGCAGGTGGGGGCCGGTCGAGCCGCCGGTGCTGCCGACCCAGCCGATCACCTTGCCGTAGCCGACGCTCTGGCCAACGGAGACGTTGAAGCCGTTGAGGTGGGCGTAGTAGGTGTGGTAGCCGCCCGCGTGGCTGATCCGGACGTACTTTCCGTAACTGGTTCCGCCGAGGTCGGTCACCCGGTCGACCGTGCCGGGGGCGCTCGCCACCACCGGGTCACCGAGGTCGTCCGTGCGGTTGAAGTCGACCGAATACGCCGGGCTGTGGTTGGTCCGGGTCTGCCCGGACCAGGACTGCCCGCACGGGAACGGGACCTTGAACGTGGGGGCGGCCATCGCCGGGGCCGCCGGGACCACCAGCGCACCCACGGCCAGCAGACCGGCCGCCAGCAGGCCCAACCACCGCTTGCCCATCCAGCACCTCCTATGTCGAAATCCTTCGATCACCTGCTCCCAGCGTGTCAGAAAATGACATTGATGGAAAGGGGTCCAATCCCCGTGTGGGAGCGTGCCCAACAGGGAGCTTACGGGTTTCCGGATTGTTACTCGCTCGTGTCCGGATAGGGGTGGACCAGGCCAGATGCAAGCGCTTACATGTGGTGACGCCCATCGGACCGGCGCGGGTTCGATCCCTGACGCGCCGGCAAGGAAGGAGAACGGCATGGCGTTTGCCAGATCACGCCAGGCTTTCGCGATCGCCGGCGTACTGGGGCTGGCGCTGAGCGCCACGGCCTGCGGCACCGGCAACGACAAGAAGAGCGACTCCGCGGGGGGCTCCGCGGAGTGCGCCGCATACGAGAAGTACGGTGACAACGACGGCAAGAAGGTCACGATCTACTCGTCGATCCGGGACATCGAGGCCGACCGCCTCGCGGAGTCCTGGAAGCAGTTCGAGGACTGCACCGGCATCGAGATCGACCACGAGGGTAGCGCCGAGTTCGAGGCGCAGCTCGGCGTCCGGGTCGACGGCGGCAACGCCCCCGACCTCGCGTTCATCCCGCAGCCGGGTCTGGTCAAGCGCTTCGTCGACTCCGGCAAGCTCAAGCCGGTCGGCGCCGACACCAAGAAGATGGCCGAGGAGAACTACCCGGCCGACTGGCTGAAGTACAGCACCGTCAACGGCCAGCTCTACGGCGCCCCGCTCGGCTCCAACGTGAAGTCCTTCGTGTGGTACTCGCCGAAGACCTTCAAGGAGAAGGGCTGGACCGTCCCCACCAGCTGGGACGAGCTGATCAAGCTCAGCGACCAGATCGCGGCCACCGGCGCCAAGCCGTGGTGCGCCGGCATCGAGTCCGGTGACGCCACCGGCTGGCCGGCCACCGACTGGATCGAGGACGTGATGCTGCGGACGCAGACCCCCGAGGTCTACGACCAGTGGACGAGCCACGGCATCCCGTTCAACGACCCGAAGGTCGTCGAGGCCGTCGACAAGGCCGGCACCATCCTCAAGAACGAGAAGTACATGAACGGCGGCTACGGCGGCGTGAAGAGCATCGCCACCACCGCCTTCGGTGAGGCCGGTCTGCCGATCACCACCGGCAAGTGCGCGCTGCACCGCCAGGCGTCCTTCTACGCCAACCAGTGGCCGAAGGGCACCAAGGTGGCCGAGGACGGCGACGTCTTCGCCTTCTACTTCCCGGCGATCGACGCCAGCAAGGGCAAGCCGGTGCTGGGCGGCGGCGAGTTCGTCGCGGCCTTCAACGACCGCCCGGAGGTCCAGGCCGTGCAGACCTACCTCGCGTCCGGCGAGTACGCCAACAGCCGCGCCAAGATCGGCGACTGGGTGTCGGCCAACAACAAGCTCGACCTGGCCAACGTCACCAACCCGATCGACAAGCTCTCCGTCCAGATCCTCCAGGACAAGAGCACCGTCTTCCGGTTCGACGGTTCGGACCTGATGCCGGCCACCGTCGGCGCGGGGACGTTCTGGAAGGGCATGGTCGACTGGATCAACGGCAAGGACACCGCGACCGTGCTGCAGGGCATCGAGAGCAGCTGGAAGTGATCTGAACCGGTGGGCCGGTCCGCGCACGCGGGCCGGCCCACCGGCTGATCAAGGACCTGGGAGGGTCGATGGAGTTCGACTTCGCTGAGGAACAGCCGAAGTTCCTCATGCTGATGTACGGGCTGATCGCCTTCGTCGCGGTGGTGGGCGGTCTGCTCCTGCTCCTCGACGTGGTGCCAGCCTGGTTCGCCCGCCGTCGGGAGGCGCAGATCGTCGCCGCCTCCGCGAGCGGCGCCCCGCTCCCCCGCCGGCGCAAGCCACGGGAGGGCATGTTCGCGCTCTTCTTCCTGCTGCCGACGCTGCTGCTGCTCACCATCGGGCTGGTGGTCCCGGCCATCCGCACCACGCTGCTGTCGTTCATGGACGGCAGCAGCAACGAGTGGGTCGGGCTGCGCAACTACGGCTGGATGTTCTCCGAGGACTCGATCGTCCGCGTGCTGATCAACACGCTGGTGTGGGTGCTCCTCGTCCCGCTGGTGGCCACCTCGTTCGGCCTGCTCTACGCCATCATGGTGGACAAGGCCCGGTTCGAGTCGGTGGCCAAGTCGCTGATCTTCCTGCCGATGGCGATCTCCTTCGTGGGCGCGAGCATCATCTGGAAGTTCGTCTACGCCTACCGGGGCGACGGGCAGGAGCAGATCGGCCTGCTCAACCAGATCGTGGTCAGCCTCGGCGGCGAGCCGAAGCAGTGGCTGTTGGAGTCACCGCTCAACACGCTGCTGCTGATCGTGATCATGGTCTGGATCCAGGCGGGCTTCGCGATGGTGGTGCTCTCCGCCGCGATCAAGGCGATTCCCGCCGACATCGTGGAGGCGGCCCGCCTCGACGGGGTCACCCCGTGGCAGATGTTCTGGCAGATCACCCTGCCGAGCATCCGACCGGCGCTGATCGTGGTCGTGGTGACGCTGTCGATCGCCACCCTCAAGGTCTTCGACATCGTCCGGACGTCCACCAACGGCAACTACGACACCAGCGTGATCGCCAACGAGATGTACAACCAGGCGTTCCGGTACGGCCAGAACGGGCAGGGCTCGGCCCTGGCGGTGTTCCTGTTCATCCTGGTGATCCCGATCGTGATCTACCAGATCCGCAACATCCGTCAGCAGCGGGAGGGCTGAGATGACCACCGCAACGCCCACCGTCGCCGCCGGCACCCAGAAGACCGACGGCCGGCGCACCAGCACCGCCGGGCGGGTTCGCAGGCGGCTGAACAGCCGCACCGCGACCCTCGTCTCGATCGTCATCGCGATTGTCTGGACCATCCCCACCTTCGGCCTGTTCATCTCCTCGTTCCGGCCGGAGGACGAGATCAAGAGCAGCGGGTGGTGGAACTTCTTCACCAACCCGTCGTTCACCCTGGAGAACTACCAGGAGGTGCTGTTCGGGCGCTCCTCGTCGTCGGGGCAGCTCGCCAGCTACTTCATCAACTCGCTGGCGATCACCATCCCGTCGGTGCTCTTCCCGCTCGCCTTCGCGGCCCTCGCCGCGTACGCGCTGGCCTGGATCAACTTCCGGGGCCGGGACTGGATGTACATCGCGATCTTCGCGCTGCAGATCGTGCCGCTGCAGATGGCCCTCGTGCCGCTGCTGAAGTTCTTCTCCACCGGCGTCACCATCGGCGGGATCACCGTCATGCCGGCCTGGGACCTGGTCGACGAACAGAAGTTCGCGCAGGTGTGGTTCGCGCACACCTGCTTCGCGCTGCCGTTCGCCGTCTTCCTGCTGCACAACTTCATCTCGCAGCTGCCCGGGGAGCTGATGGAGTCGGCCCGGGTCGACGGGGCCACCCACCCGAAGATCTTCCGCTCGATCGTGCTGCCGCTGATCACCCCGGCGCTGGCCGCGTTCGGCATCTTCCAGTTCCTCTGGGTCTGGAACGACCTGCTGGTCGCGCTGATCTTCGCCGGTGGCGGCAACGAGACCGCTCCGCTCACCGTCCGGCTGGCCGAGATGGCCGGCACCCGGGGCAACGAGTGGCAGCGGCTCACCGCCGGCGCGTTCGTCTCGATCGTCGTACCGATGATCGTCTTCCTGTCCCTCCAGCGCTTCTTCGTGCGCGGCCTGCTCGCCGGCAGCGTCAAGGGCTGAGGCGTCTCCGCCGCCGCCGGGCCAACCGGCGGCGGCGGAGCCGGGCGGAGCGGGGGATAGCGTGACGAAGATCGACGATGTCGCACGCCTGGCCGGGGTCTCCACCGCCACCGTCTCCCGGGCGTTGCGCGGGCTGCCGACGGTCTCGGCCGCGACCCGGCGCCGGGTGCTCGCGGCGGCCGAGCAACTGGAGTACGCCGTCTCGCCGAGCGCCTCGCGGCTGGCCGGCGGGCGCACCGGCACGGTCGCCGTCGTGGTCCCCCGGATCACCCGGTGGTTCTTCGGCACCGTCGTCGAGGCGGTCGAGGACATCCTCCAGCAGGCCGGCTACGACCTGCTGCTCTACAACCTCGGCGGGCGGGAGCAGGTCCGGCAGCGGGTGCTGCGCACCGCCAACCTGCACAAGCGCGTCGACGCGATCATGCTGGTCGCCACGCCGCTGCGGCCCGCCGACCTGACCGCCCTGACGAAGCTGAAGCTGCCCGGGGTGACCATCAGCTCCGGCACGGTGGTGCCCGGCTGGCCCTGCGTACGCATCGACGACGTGGGCGTCGCGTGGACCGCCACCCGGCACCTGCTCGACCTGGGGCACCGGCGGATCGCCCACATCTCCGGCGACCCGGACGACGAACTGGCCTACACCACCCACCTCGACCGGCGGCGCGGCTACCGGCAGGCGCTGCGCGACGCCGGGATGGTCCCCGATCCCGGCCTCGACGTGGAGTCGCAGTTCACCATCAGCGGCGGTACGCGGGCCACCGAGGAACTGCTCCGGCGCGGCGACCCGCCGACGGCGATCTTCGCGGCCTGCGACGAGATGGCGATGGGGGCGATGACCGCGCTGCGCGACGCCGGCCTGCGGGTGCCGCAGGACGTCAGCGTGATCGGCGTCGACGACCACGACCTGGCCAGCGTCCTCGGGCTGAGCACGATCGCCCAGCCGGCGGCGGAGCAGGGCCGGCTCGCCACCCGGATCCTGCTCGACCCGCTGCACGGCCGGGCCCTGCCGCCGGGGAGCAACCCCTATCTCGACACGCCGGGGTCACCGGTGATCCTGCCCACTCGGCTGATCGTGCGTGAATCGACCGCACCGCCCCGGGCACACTAAACGGAAAAACCGCCGACGCCCGGCAGCATCCGACCGTCCGGCTCGACACACGGGAGAAGGCCCTGAACAGCAACCCGACGCACCACCAGGACACGCCCGCCGGCCCGGCCACCGGTTGGTGGACCAGGGCCACCATCTACCAGGTCTATCCGCGCTCCTTCGCCGACTCCGACGGCGACGGGATCGGCGACCTGCCCGGCATCACCGCCCGCCTGGACCACCTCGTGGAACTGGGCGTGGACGCGCTCTGGCTGTCGCCGTTCTATCCGTCCCCGCAGGCCGACGCCGGGTACGACGTGGCCGACTACCGCGACGTGGACCCCCTCTTCGGCACCCTCGCCGACGCCGACCGGTTGATCGCCGAGGCGCACTCGCGCGGGCTGCGGGTCATCGTCGACCTGGTGCCCAACCACACGTCGTCGGCACACCGGTGGTTCGCCGCGGCGCTCGCCGCCGCCCCCGGCAGCCCGGAGCGCGACCGCTACATCTTCCGCGACGGCCGGGGGCCGGACGGCGCGCAGCCCCCGAACGACTGGCAGAGCGTCTTCGGCGGGCCGGCCTGGACCCGCGTCACCGAGGCCGACGGCCGCCCCGGCCAGTGGTACCTGCACCTGTTCGACTCCGGTCAGCCCGACCTCAACTGGGACAACCCCGAGGTGCGGGAGGAGTTCCTGGAGGTGCTCCGGTTCTGGCTGGACCGCGGCGTCGACGGCTTCCGCGTCGACGTGGCGCACGGCCTGATCAAGCAGGCCGACCTGGCCGACTGGCAGGAGCCGCAGGAGATCCTCTCCGGTCAGGAGATCGACAAGCCGCGCCCGCCGATGTGGGACCAGGAGGGCGTGCACGAGATCTACCGGGACTGGCGGCGCCTGCTGGACGGCTACCCGGACGAGCGGATCCTGGTCGCCGAGGCGTGGGTCGAGCCGGCCGAGCGGCTGGCCCGCTACGTCCGCCCGGACGAGATGCACCAGGCGTTCAACTTCGAGTACCTGCTGGCCGCCTGGACCGCCCCCGCCCAGTACGCGGTGATCACCCGCTCGCTGGAGGCCACCGACGCCGTCGGCGCCCCGACCACCTGGGTGCTGTCCAACCACGACGTGGTCCGGCACGCCTCCCGGTTGGGGCTGCCGATGACCGGCAAGCGGCCCAACGGCATCGGCATCGGCGACCCGCAGCCGGACACCGCGCTCGGCCTGCGCCGGGCCCGGGCGGCCACGCTGCTGATGCTCGCCCTGCCCGGCTCGGCCTATCTCTACCAGGGCGAGGAGCTGGGCCTGCCGGAGCACACCACGATGCCCGACGAGGCCCGGCAGGACCCGACCTGGGCGCGCGGCGGGCACACCGAGCGGGGTCGCGACGGCTGTCGGGTGCCGATCCCGTGGGAGGCCGACGCCCCGTCGTACGGCTTCGGGCCGACCGACGCGAGCTGGCTGCCGCAACCGTCGCTCTGGGCGGAGTACGCCCTGGACCGGCAGCGGGACACGCCCGGCTCGACGTACGAGCTGTACCGGACGGCCCTGCGGCTGCGCCGCGAGCACGGACTCGGCGAGGGCACGCTGGAATGGCTCGCCTCCGGCGACGAGGTGCTCTCGTTCCGCAACGGCGCGCTGACCGTACTGACCAACTTCGGCGACGCCGCCGTGCCGCTGCCCGCCGGGTCCGAGCTGGTGCACGCCAGCGCCCCGTTGGACGCCGACGGCGCCGTGCCCACCGACGTGACGGTCTGGGTCCGCCCGGCCTGACGCGGCAGGAGTCCCTCGGGCAGCGCCACACGCTGCCCGGGGGACCCTCCTCGTGTCCCGGTCGGCCCGTACGCCTACAGGCGCTCGGCGCGGTCGTGCAGCAGGTCCCGCACGTCGCCGATGTCGCCCGGCGAGGTCCGCGAGGCCAGCCAGTACATGACGCCCGTCGGGATGAAGAAGAGCTGGAAGGCCGCCAGCCCGACGGCGTAGTTCAGCGGCGGCGGGAAGGCCGCCCGCAGGCCGTGGAAGGCCACCCCGACCAGCCCGTTGCCGGCCGCCCGGCCGACGCCGTTGACCAGGTTGCCGAGGCTGTAGACGGTGCCCCGGTGCTCCGGCGGGTTGACGTCGGCGATCAGGGCGAACCAGTTCGGCGAGTTGGCCGAGGTGAGCGCCAGCGCCACCACGGCGGTGAGCAGGCTCAGCCCGACCGTCGGCTCGGTGAACACGCTGGCCAGCACCGCCCGCACCACCGAACCGGCGCCGGCGCCGTCCGGCACGTCGATGCGGATCGGCACGAAGAAGAGCACCAGGTAGAACGGCAGCGCCGCGAGGATGCCGACCGCCGCGACCAGCGCCCGGCCCCGGGGCGTACGCCGTTGCAGCGCGTCGCCGACCAGCCCGCCCACGATGGAGAGCACCCCGCCGAGCTGGAACAGCGTGGCGAAGACGCTGCCCACGACCACGGCGGTGGCGGCGGAGTAGCCCTGGTCCTCGGCCCGCTCGGCGAAGAGCACCGGCAGCCAGACCAGCGACCCGAAGGCCGCCTGGGCGGTGAGGCCTTGGAGGATCAGCCAGCGGTTCGTGCGCCGGCCCAGGATCCTCGGCAGGTCCGCCCGGCTGATCCGGTAGTCGTACTCGGCGCCGGTGGCGAGCGCGTCAGCCAGCTCCGGCTCGCTCTGCCCGCGCCGGATGTCGTAGGTGAACAGGTAGGCGAGGGTCGCCGCGAGGCCGACCACGGTCAGCAGCAGGAACGGCCGTCGCCAGTCGGCCGCCCCGAGCAGCCCGCCGACCAGCGTGCCGGCCAGCGTGCCGACGCCCTGGGACAGCCCCCAGAAGCTCATCACCAGCCCTCGGCGGCGGGGCGAGATCAGGTCGGTGACGACCGAGAAGCCGACGGAACCGACCGCGCCCAGCCCGACCGCCGCCACGATCTGCGCGGCCAGGAAGGCGGGATAGTTCACCGCGACCGCGCTGCCGCCCGTGCCGAGCGCCCAGATCAGCGTGCCGACCATCAGCAGCGGCTTGCGGTTCGCGCGGTCACCCACGTACGCCCAGCCCACCGCGGCCACCGCGCTGGCCAGGAAGCTCACGGCGGTGACCAGGCCGAGCAGCCGCTGCGGCACGTCGAAGGCGGCGGAGATGGGCCCGTACAGCGGGGGCACCAGACCGATCGCCACGTTGTCCAGCGAGGCGAGCAGCACGAAGACCACGACGCTGTAGAACCGGTGCGCGGGCGTCCCGCCCCGGGCCCGCGCCGGCCCGCCCCTGGTCAAGGTCATGAGCGGCAGCCAACCAGGATCAGGTCACGAGCGGGTGACGACGCGCGGGCGCGCCGGGGCGCTCAGAGGTAGCCGCCGATCGCGGGCGGGGCGGCGGGCGCGGCCGGCGTGCCCGCCCGCAGCGCGTACAGCTCGGCGAGGGTGGCGCCCTGGGGCGGCACCCCCGCCGCCGTGCCCAGCCACCCGGTCGCCTCCTCGTACGACAGCGGGCCCACCTCGATCCGGGCCAGGCAGCGCCCCGGGCGGACCACCGCCGGGTGCAGCCGGGACAGGTCCTCGTTCGTGGTGATCGCGACGAGCACGTCGCGCCCCTGCCCGAGCAGCCCGTCGGTCAGGTTGAGCAGCCGGGACAGCGCCTGCCCGGCGGCCTGCTTCGCCTCGCCCCGGATCAGCTCGTCGCAGTCCTCCAGGATGAGCAGCCGCCACCGGCGGCCCGTCCCCTGCTCGCCGTCCTCGTCCCCGACCGCCACCTCGGACAGGTACGCCGTGTCCGCGAAGAGCACGTCCGGGTCGAGCACGGCGTCGACCTGGCACCAGTCGTGCCACTGGCGGGCGAGGGCGCGCAGCGCGGTGGTCTTTCCCGTCCCGGGCGCCCCGTGCAGCAGCACCAGTCGGCCGGAGAGGCGCTCCGGGGTGGTCGCCATCAGCTCGTCGAGCGCGCCGCGGGCCGCCGCTGCGTAGTTCGGCCGGATCGCCGCCCACTCCGGCGCGGCGATGGCGCGTACGTCGCGCTGGCTGCCCCGCCGGGGGTTCTGGTGCCAGAAGCCGATCCGGCCGGCGCCCGGATCCTCCGGTTCGGCGGCGCCGTCGACGATCCGGTCGAGGGTCGCGCGACCCACCTCCTCGGAGACCGCCGTGACCGTCACCTCCGCGCCGCGCCCCTTCCAGGTGACCACCCGGGCCGTCCAGCCGTCGCCGGCCAGCAGGCGGGACTTCTGCCGGTTCTCGACCGCCGTGCGCAGCAGCCGCCCGTCCGGGGCGGTCAGCGGCGCGTCGGGGCGCACCCGGGAGAGCCGGACGGTGTGCGACCACGGGTGCCGGCCGGTGACGAAGTCCGCCAGGACGAGCGCGTCGATGACGTCGCAGGGGGTGTCCGCGTCGTCGTACTGGAGCATCGAGGGAATGCCGGTGCCGGGCGCCTCGTCCGCTTCGGGGGTGGTTCGCATCCGTCGATGATCGCGAGCCGGAGCGCGCCCGTACAGTCGTTTACCCCGCCACGGCGTCGACCCGGTCGAGGAAGTGCTCGCGGGCTGCGGCGTACCGCTCCCGGATGGCGGGAACGGGGGCGGCGGCGTACTCCTCGGTGCCGTGGACGGACCACGTGGGGGGCGCCGCGCCGCCCAGGGCGACCCAGGCGGCCTGCCGCGCGGCGCCGTCGGCGACGTACTCGCCGGGCGGCGGGACGACCACCGGCACCCCGAGGACCTGCGGCGCGATCCGGCGTACGGCCGCCGAGCGGGCGCCGCCGCCGACCAGGATCACCCGGCGGACCGTGGCGCCCTGGGCGACGAGCGCGTCGAGACCGTCGGCGAGGGCGCAGAGCAGCCCCTCGACGGCGGCGCGCGCCAGGTGGGCCGCCGTCGAGGTGCGCAGGGTCAGCCCGTGCACGGCCCCGGACGCCAGCGGCCGGTCGGGCGTCCGCTCGCCCTCCAGGTAGGGCACCATGACCAGCCCGTCCGCGCCGGCGGGGGCGGAGAGCGCCAGCGCGGCCAGCTCGTCCAGGTCGACCCGGAGCATCGACGCGGCGGCGTCGAGCACCCGGGCCGCGTTGAGCGTGCATACCAGCGGCAGGAAGCGGCCGGTGGCGTCGGCGAAGCCGGCGACCGCGCCGCTCGCGTCGGCGGCCGGCGCGTCGGCGACGCTGAAGACGGTGCCGGAGGTGCCGATCGAGACGACGACGTCGCCCGGGCCGGCGCCGACGCCGAGCGCGGCGGCGGCGTTGTCCCCGGTGCCGGGGCCGAGCACCGCCCCGTCGGCGGGCAGGCCCCGCAGGGCGTCGGGGCGTACGGCGCCGGCCGGCTCCGCCGGGCCGAGCACCGTCGGCACGTGCGGCCGCCGGCCGAACGCGCGTTCCAGCAGGTCGAGGCGGTAGTCGCCGGTGGCCGGGGACCAGTAGCCGGTGCCGCTGGCGTCGCCCCGGTCGGTGCGCAGCGCCGCCAGTCCCGGCGCGCCGGCCAGCCGCCAGGTCAGCCAGTCGTGCGGCAGGCAGACCGCCGCCACCCGGGCCGCGCGCTCCGGCTCGTGCCGGGCCAGCCAGCGCAGCTTCGTGGCGGTGAAGCTGGCGACCGGCACGCTGCCCACCGCCTCCGCCCAGAAGCGACGGCCGGTCTCCCCGCCGCCGGCCTCCTCGACCAGCTCGGCGGCGGCCCCGGCGGAACGGGTGTCGTTCCACAGCAGCGCGGGCCGGACCACGTCGCCCGCCTCGTCGAGGCAGACCATGCCGTGCTGCTGGCCGGCGACGGAGACCGCCGCCACGTCGGCCAGCCCGCCGGCGGCGTCGACCGCCGCGCCCAGCGCGGCCCACCACGCCGCCGGGTCGACCTCGGTGCCGTCCGGGTGCGGCGCCCGGCCCTGCCGGAGCAGGGCGCCGGTCTCCGCGTCCCGGACGACCACCTTGCAGGACTGGGTCGAGGAGTCGACCCCCGCGACGATCGGCATCGCCGGCGGCCTCAGCGGGCGCCGAGCAGGTGCTCGACGGCGAGCTGGTTGAGCCGGACGAAGCCGAAGCCCTTCGCGGCGGCGGTGTCGACGTCGAACTCCTCGAACGCGGAACGGTCGGCGAGCAGGTCGACGTAGCCCTCTCCCGGCGCCAGCGTCGGCGTGCCCAGGTCGGCGACCCGGCTCGCGGCCAGCGCCTCGGCGACCTCCGGGTCCGCCCGGAACGCCGCCGCCCGCTCCTTGAGCAGGAGGTAGGTGCGCATGTTCGCCTCCGCCGACGCCCAGACGCCGGTCATGTCCTCGGTGCGCGAGGGCTTGTAGTCGAAGTGCCGGGGGCCGTCGTAGGCGGGCACCCCGCCGGGACCGCCGTGCTCCAGCAGGTCGACCAGGGCGAACGCGTTCAGCAGGTCGCCGTGGCCGAAGACGAGGTCCTGGTCGTACTTGACGCCGCGCTGGCCGTTGAGGTCGATGTGGAACAGCTTGCCCTGCCAGAGCGCCTGGGCGATGCCGTGGGCGAAGTTCAGGCCGGCCATCTGCTCGTGCCCCACCTCCGGATTGAGCCCGACCAGCTCGGGGCGGGCCAGGGTGGAGATGAAGGCCAGGGCGTGCCCGACGGTGGGCAGCAGGATGTCGCCGCGCGGCTCGTTCGGCTTGGGCTCGATGGCGAAGCGCAGGTCGTAGCCGGAGTCGACGACGTACTGGCAGAGCAGGTCGACGGCCTCCCGGTAGCGGTCCAGCGCGGCCCGGACGTCCTTGGCGAGGTCGTACTCGGCGCCCTCCCGGCCGCCCCACATCACGAAGGTGCGGGCACCGAGCTCCGCGGCGAGGTCGACGTTGCGCAGCACCTTGCGCAGCGCGTACCGCCGGACGTCGCGGTCGTTGCTGGTGAAGCCGCCGTCCTTGAAGACCGGGTGGGTGAAGAGATTGGTGGTCACCATCGGGACCACCAGGCCGGTCTCGTCGAGCGCCTTGCGGAAGCGGGCCACGTGCCGGTCGCGGGCGGCGGCGTCCGCGCCGAAGGGCACCAGGTCGTCGTCGTGGAACGTGATCCCGTACGCCCCCAGCTCGGCGAGCCGGTGCACCGCCTCGACCGGGTCCAGCTCGGGGCGGGTGGCGTCGCCGAACGGGTCGCGGGCCTGCCAGCCCACCGTCCAGAGGCCGAAGGAGAACTTGTCGGCGGGGGTGGGACGGGGTGCCATGGCAGACCTCCGAGGTGTCGTCCGCTATTTGTTCAGTGGTTGAATTATTTGGTCGGCCTGTGGCAGTGTCAAGGGGTGACCCGACCCGACGCCCCGCCCGGACCGGTGCGGCAGGGCAGCCTGCGCGAGTGGAACCTCGCCGTGGTGCTCGGCCGGATCGCCGCCGCCGACCGCCCGCCCTCCCGGGCCGAGCTGGCCGCCGGCACCGGCCTCACCCGGGCCACCGTCTCGGCCGTGGTGGAGGACCTGCTCGCCGGCCGGTTGGTCGCCGAGTCGGAGCCGACGCCCCGGACGGGCGCGGGACGGCCCTCGCGGGGCCTGGTGCTCGCCACGGACGGCCCGGCCGGGCTCGGCCTGGAGGTCAACGTCGACTACCTGGCCGCCTGCGTGGTCGACCTCGCCGGCCGGGTCCGCCACCACACCGTGCACCGCGCCGACCTGCGGCCCGTCTCCCCCGCCGAGGCGCTCGCCCGGCTGGCCGACCTGGCCGCCCACGCCCGCGCCGACGCCACCCGCGAGGGGCTCACCCTGGTCGGCGCGGCCCTCGCGGTGCCCGGCCTGGTCGACGACGCCGGCCTGGTCCGGCTCGCGCCGAACCTCGGCTGGCGCGACGTGCCCGTCCCCGCGCTGCTCGGCGGGGGTACGCCGCTGACCGCGCACGTCGACGGCGTACCGCCGCTGGTGGTCGACAACGAGGCCAACCTCGCCGCGCTGGGTGAGTTGCACGCCGGGCCGACCGGCCGGGCCAGCTTCCTGCACATCTCCGGCGAGGTCGGCATCGGCGCCGGGATCGTGCTCGACGGGTCCCTGTACCGGGGCGCGCGCGGCTGGAGCGGGGAGATCGGTCACCTCCCGATCCGGCCCGACGGCCCGCCGTGCCGGTGCGGCGGGCGCGGCTGCCTGGAGACGTACACCGGTCAGGAGGCGATCCTCGCCGCGGCCGGCCTCGCCGGCGCGGACCTTCCGGCGGACACCGCGACGACCCGGCTGGCCGAGCTGGCCGGGGCCGGCGACCCCGGCGCGCTGCGGGCCCTGGCCGAGGCCGGAACCGCGCTGGGGGTCGCCGTCGCCGGCGTGGTGAACCTGCTGGACCTGGACACCGTGGTGCTCGGCGGCGGGTACGCCCCGCTGGCGCCGTGGCTGCGCCCGCCGGTGCTCACCGAGATCTCCCGGCGGGTGCTCACCGCCGCGTGGTCACCGGTCACCGTCCGCCCGGCGGCCCTCGGCGCCGCCGCCGCGGCCGTCGGCGGGGCCGGTTCGGTGGCACGCCGGATCCTGGCCCGCCCGGCCGGCTGGCTGGCCCGTCCGGCCTGAGCCGGATTCCTCCGATGGCGGCGCTGCTGCGCCTCGGTACGCTTGCCCCGAGGCAACGACCCCCATCCGAGGAGTGCACGACCAGCATGCGCACAGGTCGACAGACCGGGGCGCCCGGCGAGCGGCGGTGACCACCGCCCCCGGGGGCGGTGGCACGGGCCCGGCCGACGGCGGGCAGCCCGCCCGCTCCCGCTCCGGCCCCACGCGCCCGGCCGGCTCCCGGCTCACCCGGGAGGTGCTCGACGGGCTGACCGAGGCGGTCGTGACCGCCGATCGGGCGGGGCTGGTGACCCTGGTCAACGCGATGGCGACCGCGCTCCTCCCCGAGGTCGTGCCCGGCACGGACCTGCGCACCTGCCCGATACCGGCCATGGCCCGGTCGGTGGGCGCCGGAGCGGACAGCTTCGACGCCGAACACGGCGGTCGCCGGCTGCGCGGAATACGACGCGACCTGCCCGACGGGCGGCACGCCTGGTACGTGCGGGACGTCACCGAGGAACACGCGCGCACCGAGGCGCTGAGTGTCGAGCGGTCCCGGACGACGTTCCTCGCCCAGGCCGGCAGCCGCCTCGGGCTGTCCCTCCAGCGCGAGCAGACGCTGCGGACCATCACGACCCTGCCCGTGCCCTACCTGGCCGACCTGGCCATGGTGGTCCACCTGCCGCCCCCGCCCGCGCAGGGCCAGCCGCACTGGATCCGGTACGACGGGGTCGATCCCGCCCCGGTGACGGGGCTGGCGACCTGGTCGCTGACCGGCTCGCTGCCCGGCCTGGCCGAGGCGCTGGCCGGGCACGCGGTCGGCCCGGCCCCGTGGCCGGACGGGGAGACGGCCGCCCTGTCCACCGTGCTTCCGCCCGGCTTCGGCCGGCCCGGCACCGTGCTGGTCAGTCCCATGCGGGGTGCCGGACGCACCACCGGCGCCCTGGTGCTGGTCCGCCGCGCCGGGCGGGCCGGCTTCGCCCGGCGCGACGTCGAGCTGGCCCGGGAGTTCGCCGCCCGCGCGGGCGCGGCCCTCGGCGCCGCCGAACTCTACGGCGAACAGGTCCACCTGGCCCGGGTGTTGCAGAACAGCCTGCTCCCGCCCGACCTGCCGGCCGTGCCGGGCGCCACGCTCGCCGGCGGGTACCGGGCGGCCGGGGACCGGCTGCGCATCGGCGGCGACTTCTACGATGTCTTCCCCATCCCCGGGGGCGCGATCTTCGCCCTCGGGGACGTGGCCGGCAAGGGCGTCGGCGCGGCCGTCCTCACCGGGCGGGTCCGCCAGTCCCTGCGGACCCTGCGCCTGGTCGAGCAACGGTCGCTGGAGTTGATGCGGCTGCTCAACCAGGCGCTCTTCGACGCCCCGGACGCGGCCCGGCGCAACCAGTTCACCACCCTGCTGCTCGGCACCCTCGACGCCGCGCCCGACGGCGGGTGCACCGTCCGGATCGCCGGCGGCGGCCACCCGTCCCCGCTGCTTCTCCGGGCCGACGGTGGGGTCGCCCCGGTCGCGGTCGGCGGGATGCCCGTGGGCGCGCTCGCCGCCGCCCGGTTCGCCGAGGCCGAACTCCGCCTCGTCCCGGGCGAGCTGCTGCTCGCGTACACCGACGGGGTGGTGGAGGCGCGCGGCGGCCCCGGCGGCCAGGAGATGTTCGGCGAGGAACGGCTGCGCGCGGCGCTGGCCTCGGCCGCCGGGGCGGCCCCGACCGCGCTGGTCGACCGGCTCCTCGAAACCGTCGACGAGTGGCTCGACGGGCAGAGCCAGGACGACATCGCGATGCTGGCCGTCGCGGCGGCACCGCCCTGACCGGCCGAACCGTCGCGGCCGGACGTGCCCGACCCCTTGGCGGAGCCGTCGACGCGGGAACGCGTGCTCCCTACGCCCGGGTCAGGCCGACCTGGCCACCCGCGGGGCGTCCCCCGGCCGCTCCTGCGTCGGTAGACCGACCGGGTGCTCGTGCGGCACCGCCGGCCATGGGTCGGCGGCCTCGACGGACTGCACGGAGGCGTTCCGGTGCCGCGCCGCCTCGTCGAACTCCCGCATGCCCCGCAGCAGGGCCTGCCGCCCCTCGTCGGTCATGTCGGCGAGGATCGCCGCGAGCTGCTGGCGCCGGTCGTCCCGCAGCTCGGCGAGGAGCCGGCGGGACTCGGGGGTGAGGTGCAGCGAGATCTCCCGCCGGTCGAACCGGCCGGGCTCCCGTTCCAGCATGCCCGCCGCCACCAGGCGGTCGCAGAGCCGGCTGGCGGAGGAGAGCAGCATGTCGAGCCCGGTGGCCAGGCCGCGGAGGTTGATCCCCTCGTGCTGCTCGACCAGCATGATCGCGCGCAACTGCGCGCCGGAGACGCGACTGGTCGTCCGCTCCCGCGCGGCCTCCCAGACCGTCAGCAGGGCGTCCGCCACCGTGTCGAGCTCGACGGCCATACTCGTCTCGGGTCCGGAGGGACCGTGCACATCCGCCATGGTGGGCCCGAGACTACTCCGAATCCACAGGTCTGGGCTCGTGACGAGGGAGTGACGATGAGCGAACCGGTCAACCGGGCACGGCAGGTCCTCAACGAGGCGCCCGCCGACCTGCTGCTGGACCGGATCGCCGGCGTCCTGGCCGCGGACTACGGGATCGCCCGGGTGGAACTGCTCCAGGTCGACTACCGGCTGGCGGCGCTGCTGCCGCTCGTCGGGGACGAGCCCGTCACCGCGCCGGGGCACCCCGCCTGGCGCTGCTTCGACCACCAGGCGCCGATCGTCGCCGACGACACCGGCTACGTCCCGGTGTCCATGCGCGGGGAACGCCGCGGCGTGCTGGTGGTGACTCCCGCGCCGGCCCGGCCGGCCGCGCTCGACGAGCTGACGGAGATCGCCACCGCGCTGGCCCACGAGATCGCCGCGGTCACCGCGGGCACGGACGTGTACCGGTCCGCGCGGCGTAGCAGGCGGCTCACCCTCGCCGCCGAGATGCAGTGGGAGATGCTCCCGGGCCGCAGCCGGACCCGCCCGTCGTTCAGCCTCGCCGGGCAGCTGGAACCGGCGTACGCGGTGCGCGGCGACAGCTTCGACTGGTCCGACGACGGCACCCGGGTCTGGTTGGCGACCATCAACGGCATGGGCGAGGGGGTGGCCGCCGCGATGCTCACCTCCCTCGCCACCCACGCGCTGCGCAACGCCCGCCGGTCCGGGCTCGGCCTCGCCGACCAGGCGGCCCTCGCCGACCAGGCGGTCTACGACCTGCACCGGGGAGACCAGCACCTCGCGGCGCTGCTGATGGAGCTGGACCTGCGCTCGGGGCTGCTCACCGTGGTCGACGCCGGGTCGCCCCGCCTCGTGCTGCTGCGCGACGGGCAGGTCCGGGAACTGCCGCTGGAGGCGCAGTTCCCGCTCGGCATGTTCGAGGCCACCGACTACCGGGAGCAGCGCTTCGAGCTGTGCCGCGACGACCGGCTCTTCGTGGTCAGCGACGGCGTCATCGACGCCACCGGGCAGGACGTCCGCTACGGCGAGACCGCGCTCGACCGGTTCCTGCGCCGGACCGGACCGATGGAGCCGCTGGACGCCGTCCGCTCGCTGATCGGCGACCTGCGCGCGTTCGTCGCCGGCGACCTGACCGACGACGCGGTGGTGGTGTGCCTGGACTGGACGGGCCCGAAGGACTGAGCGTCCGGCCGGCGACGGCGGGCTGGCGGCGCTCAGTACGCCCCGCGGCTGTTGACCACCGCGCCGAAGGTCTTCCAGAGGATCGTCAGGTCGGCCGCGAGCGACCAGTTCTCCACGTAGTAGAGGTCGAGCCGGATGCCGTCCTCCCAGCTCAGGTCGGAGCGGCCACTGACCTGCCAGAGCCCGGTCATGCCGGGCTTCACCAGCAGCCGACGGGCCACGTCGCCGTCGTAGCGGGCCACCTCCGAGGGCAGCGGCGGGCGGGGGCCGACCAGGCTCATGTGCCCGAGCAGGACGTTGACCAGCTGCGGCAGCTCGTCCAGCGACCACTTGCGCAGCAGCCGCCCGATCCGGGTCACCCGCGGGTCGTCGCGCATCTTGAACATCAGGCCGTCGGTCTCGTTGCGGGCGGCCAGCGCGGCCAGCAGGGCGTCGGCGTTGACCACCATGGTGCGGAACTTGTAGACGCCGAACTCCCGCCCGCCCTGCCCGACCCGGGTCTGCCGGAACAGCACCGGCCCCCGACTGTCGATCTTGATGGCCAGCGCGATGGCGGCCAGCAGCGGCAGCAGCAGCGTCAGGGCCACCGAGGAGACGGCCCGGTCGACGAAGCCCTTGACCAGCTTGCGGGCCCCGCGGAACTCGGGCGCCTCGACGTGGATCAGCGGCAGGCCGGCGACCGGCCGGGTATGGATGCGCGGGCCGGCGACGTCGGTCAGCGCCGGGGCCACCACCAGGTCGATGCCGGTGCCCTCCAGCTGCCAGCCGAGCCGGCGCAGGCGGGTGGCGGTCAGCTCGCCGGAGGCGGTCACCGCGACGGTGTCCGCGCCGATGGCGGTGGCCGCCTCGGGGATGCCCCGGAACGACCCGACCACCGGCACGTCGCCCAGCCGCTGCGCGACCGGGGCGAGCAGCGCGTCCGGGATGCAGGCGCCGACCACCTGGTAGCCCGCGTACGGCTCGCGCCGCAGGGTGTGCACCAGCTCCAGCACGTGCGCGGTGTCGCCGACCACCAGCACCTTGCGCGACCAGCCGGCGCCCTCGGAGCGCGCCCGGTGCAGCCGCTTGCGGGCGGCGAACCGGGCCAGTTCCAGGCCGAGCATGCCGACGGCGAACGAGATGCCGAGGAATCCCCGGGAGACGCCCACGTCGGCGATGTAGCCGGCGATCGCGATGCCGCCGGCGAGGCGCAGGCTGGCGGTGCCGACCCGCCGGTACTCGTCGGCGCCGTAGCCGAGGACGCGGTCGTCGTAGCAGCGCAGCACCCGCAGCGAGACCAGCCAGGCGAGGACCAGCCCAGGGGCGACCAGGACGTACGGGATCTTCGAGCCGCCGGGGGTGTCGCCGCCGAACCGGGCCACGTATCCGACGAGCACGGCGACGGTCAGGACGGTGGTGTCCAGCACCACCAGCGAGCGGACGTAGGCGCGCTCGCGGGTGCGGGCCGGCCCCGGCCGTGGCTCGTCCGGTCTCGACGACGTGCTGGCGGGGGTCAACAGCGTCGCTGAGGTCACCGGCCCTCCCCACTTCGGTCGCCGACGGCCCGTACGACGGGCCCGGGTCGCGGGTCGGCCGTAGGGGCACCAGGACATCGTGCCCCGGCGACCACGCTCGCCGATTGCTTCGGACGCATTACCGTCACTACTTTCCCCGAGGAACCCCTTGCGGGGAAAGGGCCCACGGCACCGGATCCCGTGCGGCGGTTCCGCCCCGCGCTACGTTGCGGCTCAGGCCGGGGCCTTGCGCAGCGCGATCGCCTTGAGGAAGATGTCGCCGATCTTGGTCGGGTCCTCGGTGACGAAGGCGCCTCCGCCGGTGACGTCGGTGATCGACTTCAGCTCGGCCTTGCTCACGTCGCTGCCGATACCGATGATCACGACCTGCACCGGCCGCTCCGGATCCTTGATCTTGTTCAGCTCGCCCAGCAGCTTCTGCTGCGTGATGCCGTCGGAGTCCTCGTTCTTGCCGTCGGTGAACAGCACGATCGAGTTGACCCGGCCGGGCTCCCAGTTCTCCTGCACCTCTTGGTACGCCGCCAGCACTGTGTCGTAGAGGCCGGTGTCGCCGTCCGACGACCGGATCGAGCCCAGGGACTGCTCCAGCTTGCCGCGCTGGCGGGACAGCGGCCCGATGGCGAGCAGTTCCCGGTGGTCGCGGGGACCCACCAGCTGGGTGGAGAACGTCCAGAGACCGATCGACCAGGAGTCGTCGAAGAGGTTCAGCCCCCGCCGGGCCGCCTCGACGGTCACCTGCTGGCGGGTCGCGTTGCCGGCGTTGGCCACCTTCTCCTTCATCGACCCGGAGACGTCGATGACGGCGAGCATCCGGCCGGACTGGGTGGCGATCGACCAGCTGGAGACCGCGCGCTCCATGGCCTGCGGGTCGAGCCCGCCCGGAGCCGATCCGCCGCCGTTGGCCGGCGGGGCCGGCGCGCCGCCGGCCGGGCTGGGCGCGCCCTGCGGCGCGTCGAAGCCCGCGCCCCAGTTGCCGTCCGGCGCGCGCAGCGACCGGCTCGCCAACTGGTCACGGAAGTCGTCGGTGACGAGCACCTCGTAGAGCACCCTCGCCGCCGCCGCCTTGGCCGGTTCGATGCCGGGCAGCACCGCGTACGGGTAGTCCAGCGGCGCGGGCGCCGGCTCCAGGTAGAGCGCGGCCAGCCGCACCGGCGGCTTCTTGCTGTTGTACTGGATCACGTCCTCTTCCGAGAGCGCCGCCGCACCCAGGCTGCTCGCGATCGTCGTGGGATCCGAGGCGGTGGGGAACCGGGCGAGCAGGTCCGGCCGCAGCGCCGAGCGGTCGGTGGCCAGCGCCCGCAGCGCGGCGACCTTCTCCTTCTCCGCGTCGGGGCCGCCGGAGGCGCTGGCGGCGGCGGTCAGCGAGAGCAGACCGGACAGGCCGGCGGCGTCGCGGGTCGGTTCGACGATCCCGGTGCGCAACGGCTTGTCGCTCTGCACCTGCTGCAGGAGCTGGGTCCAGCTGAACTTCTTCTGCGGCCAGCCCAGCCGCGTGGCGATCGGCTCCGGCATCGCCACGACCACCGGGCTGCGCGCGATGGACGCCCCGTTGCCCGGCTCGAAGGCGGTGGCGCCACCGGTCTTGAGCCGCAGCAGCCAGGTGGAGGAGTCGGGCACCCAGACGTCCGGGCTGACCGACGTGCCGCTGGCCTGCCCCACGCCGGCCAGGGTGACGCCGTGCTTGGCGGCGACCGTCGCGGCCACCTCGACCGGATCGGACGCCGCGACGTTCACCGCGATGCAGGTGCCGCCCACCGCGGCGCCGTCCTTCACCCACCGCGCGGCGGCGGCGTCGACCGCCGGGGCCAGCTCGGCCGCGACCGCGACGGACAGCTCGATCCGCCCCGAGCAGTTCGGTTGCGCCAGCTGCTGGTAGCCGAACCAGCCGCCGGCCGTGACGGCGAGGACGCCCACGGCAGCGGCGGCGGTGGCTGCGTGAAGATTCGTACGCATGCGATGGCGGCCTGCTGACACGGTGACCATCTTGCGGACCCGCCGGGACGACTGCCACGGGCCGTTCGGACGAAAGTTACGCAGGAGAAATAGTTGATCGCCAAATCGCTACGGTGAGTGACGACATCGACCCGTGGCGTCGATCTCGCGGACATGATGGCTGGTCAGGGCACCACACAGGTGGGGCTCATCACAGCCACCGGCTCCCCGACCGGGGCCGGGACGCCGGTGCCCGGGTCCACCCGGAGGACCCGGATCATGTCGGCCCGCTCGTCGGCGACGTAGAGGTGCTCCCCGGCCAGGGCGAAGTGCCGCGGCCACTCCCCGCCCGTGTCCACCTCGGCGACTAGCTCCGGCAGCTCGCCGGCGACGGCGAAGACCGCGACGGTGCCCACCCCCCGGTTGGCGACGTAGAGGAAGCGTCCGTCCGGCCCGACCGCGATCTCCGACGGCTGGACGGGCCCGGGCCGGTCGCTGGCCTCGACGCGGCCCCGCTGGTGCAGCGCACCGTCGCCGGTCAGCTCGTAGGCGGTGACCGAACCGTCCAGCTCCCCCGCCACCCAGCAGCGCCGCCCGCCCGGATGCCGGGCCAGGTGCCGGGGACCGACGCCGGCGGCCGTGCGCACCCGGGGCGCCCGGGGCACCAGCCGGCCGGAGGCGGCGTCCAGGTCGTAGCGGTAGATCGAGTCGGTGCCCAGGTCGACCGCGAGCAGCGGGCCCCGGCCCGGGTCGGGGTTCACCATGTGGGCGTGCGCACGCTCCTGGCGCTCCCGGTCCGGCCCGTGCCCCTCGTGCTCCACCAGGTCACTGCGCTCGTCGGGCACCCCGTCGGGGCCGAGCGGGAACACCGCCACGCTGCCGCCGCCGTAGTTGGCCACCACGAGGTGGCCGCCGTCCGGGACGACCGCCAGGTGGCAGGGCTCCGCGCCCCCGGTGGGCCGGGTGCCGAGCGGGGTGAGGTCGCCGCCGGCGCCGACGCGAAAGGCGCTGACCTGCCCGTCGGGCAGCTCGTTCACCGCGTAGAGCACGGGCAGCCGCGGGTGCCGGGCGAGGAAGGAGGGCGAGGGGGTGACCGCGACGGTGCCGAGCGGGGTCAGCTCACCGGAGACGGGGTCCCGCCGCGCCGCGACGATGCCGGCGGCCCGGCCCCCGCTGTGCGCCGTGTAGCCGCCGATGTGGACGATCTCGTCCTGACCTGTCACCGTATCCGCCTTCCGCCGATTCCTCCGTCGATCCCACCAGCCTTCCCACCCGGCCGCCCGCTTAGCCCCGAAAACCCCGCCCGATCGCGGCGGTCCGGCCGCGGGACACCGCCGGGGCGCCGCCGCTCCGGCTCAGGCCGCCGGCACGGGCTCGCCGCGCTGCCGGGCCACGTGCTCGACCAGCGCGATCAGCACCTCCTTGCCGGACTGCCGGTCCCGCGCGTCGCAGAGCACCAGCGGCACGTCGGGGTCGAGGTCCAAAGCCTGGCGTACGGACTCCAGGTTGAACCGGCGGGCGCCGTCGAAGCAGTTCACCCCCACCACGAACGGGACGCCCCGCTGCTCGAAGTAGTCGATCGACGGGAAGCAATCGGCCAGCCGGCGGGTGTCGGCGAGCACCACCGCCCCGAGCGCGCCGAACGCCAGCTCGTCCCAGAGGAACCAGAACCGGTCCTGGCCCGGGGTGCCGAAGAGGTATACCTGGAGGTCGTCGTTGATCGTGATCCGGCCGAAGTCCATCGCCACCGTGGTGGTCGACTTCGCCTCGACGCCGGAGAGGTCGTCGGTGCCGATGCCGGCACCGGTCAGCACCTCCTCGGTCTGCAACGGCCGGACCTCGCTGAGCGCGCTCACCAGCGTCGTCTTGCCGGCGCCGAACCCGCCGGCGATCAGGATCTTCAGCGCGAGCGGGATCCGGGAGCCGGATCCGGTTCGGTCACAGCGCACGGAGTCCACTGACCACCGCCTTGAGGATGTCGTCGTCGGGCAGGTACGCGGCGGGCGTCGGCTGGTGCACCGCGACCAGCCCTCGCGCCAGCAGGTCGCCGAGGAGCACGCGGACCACGCCCACCGCGAGGTCGAGGTCGGCCGCCAGCTCCGCGACGGGGACCGGTCGGGCGGCCAGCTCCACCAGGCGCCGGTGCTCGGGGTGCAGCTCCGGGTGGACGGTCGGGTCGGCGGCCGCCTCGGCCAGCACGTACGCGACCAGGTCGAAGCCGACCGCGCCCGACCGGACCCGGCCGCCGGTGAGGGTGTAGGGCCGCACGACCGGACCGGCGTCGTCGTCCAGCCACTCGTGCTGCGGCCCGGGCGACTCAGCCCGCATCGGCGGCCCCCGCCGTCGTCCGGGCCGGCGCGCTCAGGTTCTCCCCGACCCGCGTGACGAGCATCGCCATCTCGTACGCCACGAGGCCGATGTCCGCGTCCGCCTCGGCAACCACGGCCAGGCAGGCGCCCTGCCCGGCCGCGGTGACGAAGAGGTACGCGGACTCCATCTCCACCACGGTCTGCCGGACCGCCCCGCCGGCCACCTGCCGGCTCGCGCCCCGGGCCAGGCTGGAGAAGCCGGACGCCAGCGCGGACAGGTGCTCGGCGTCGGCACGGTCCATCCCGGCGGAGGAGCCGATCAGCAGCCCGTCCGCCGAGAGCACCACCGCCTGTCGGGCGGGCGGCACCCGTTCCACCAGCTCGTCGAGCAACCAGTCGAGATCGGCGCTCTGCCTCGTCGGATGCATCAGGCGTCCCTCTCAGTCGCGGTCATGGGTTCGGTGTCCACCGGCCGCTCGGCCGGCGTCGTGCTCTGGTCCTCGCGCGGCGGGTCCGGCCGCTCGGCGGCGGGGGCGGCAGCTCGCGGTGTCGTCCCGGTGGCCGCCGCGCGGCCACGGGCGGTGCCGGCCTGGAGGGCGGACATGATCCGCCGCGCCTCCTCCGGGCTGCGCGGGGCGGGACTCTCGATCACCGGTTGCCGCAATGTCGGGCCGTCCAGCGCGGACCGCCCCGTGCCGTCGGCGACGGACGGCTGTTCCCCGGTCGTGTTCGGGTGCCGGGGCCGGACCGCCGGGGGCCGCCGGCGGACCCGGCGGGGCAGCCCGTCGATCTGCCCGGCCGCCTCGACGGGGGCGGGACCGCCCGGGGCCGCGCCGTCCCGGCGGCCCGCGGACGGTAGGCCGGCCGGGGCCGGCCGCGCGGAGCCCGTGCCGGCGTGCGCGGCGCGGGAGGAGGCCGCAGTCCCGGTCGAGGATGCCGTGGCGGGCCCGGCGGAGCGGGCCGGGCGGGGCAGCGTGCCCAGCCGGCTCGCCCGGGCGAGCCGCCGCTCCTCCGGCGTCGCGCCGGACCGGGGCGCCACCGGCGGGCCGCCGGTCGGGGGCAGGGCGGGCTCGTCGGTGACCAGGTCGGCGGGGATGAGCACCACGGCAGTCAGCCCGCCGCCGTCGGACGGGCGCAGCCGCACCCGGACGCCGTGCCGGGCGGCGAGGCGGGCCACCACGAAGTGTCCGAGGCGGGCGGTCTCGGACGGCTCGAAGTCGGGCGAGCGGGCCAGCCGCCGGTTCGTGTCCTCCAGCGCGGCGGCGGTCATGCCCAGGCCCCGGTCGGTGATCTCCACCGCGTAGCCGTTCGCCACGTGCTGCCCGGAGACCTCCACCCGGGTCTTCGGCGGCGAGAACGCGGTGGCGTTCTCGATCAGCTCGGCGAGCAGGTGGATCACGTCGCCGACGGCCCGCCCCAGCACGCCGGCGGGTGCCACGGCGGTGATGTCGACCCGGTCGTACGACTCGACCTCGGAGATCGCGCCCCGGACCAGGTCGACCGTCGCGACCGGGTTGCGCCAGCCCCGCCCGGGGGCCGCGCCGGCCAGGATGACCAGGTCCTCGGCGTGCCGCCGCAGCCGGGTGGCGAGGTGGTCGACGCGGAACAGCTCCGCCAGCTCGTCCGGATCCTCGGTGTGCCGCTCCATCCGGTCGAGCAGCGCGAGCTGCCGGTGCACCAGCCCCTGGCTGCGCCGGGCGATGTTGAGGAACACCTCGTTGAGCCCCCGGCGCAGGGTGACCTCGTCGACGGCCGACTGCACGGCGGTGCGCTGCACCTCGGTGAACGCCCGTGCCACCTGGCCGATCTCGTCGCCGCCGTACTCCAGCGGGGGCGCCTCCCGGGCGACGTCGACCTGCTCGCCCCGGCGCAGCCGGGCCACCACGTCCGGCAGCCGGCGCTCGGCGGTCTCCAGGGCGGCCGTGCGTACGCCGCTGAGCCGGTGGGCGAGGTTGCGGCCGACCCGCAGCGCCACGAGGACCGAGACCACGACGGCGGCCAGGCCCAGCACCCCGGCGGCGGCGAGCCGGACCAGGATGCGCACGGCCGACGGCACCGACCGCTCGGCGAGCCCGTCGGCCTGTGCCAGCTCGAACTCCCGCAGCGCCTCGTGCACCGCCTGGTAGCTCTCCTGCCAGGCCGTCGGGTCCACGGCCGGCCGGGTGGCGGAGCCAGGACCCAGCAGCGTGTCCTGCATCGCCCGCAACCGGCCGAAGGCCGGCCCCTCGGTCATCCGCTGGAACGCGGCGCGCTCGGCGTCCGGCAGGTCGGCGATCGCCGTCTCGGCGAGGAACCGCTGGTTGCCGACGGTCTGCACCAACTGGAGGTGCTCGCCGTCGGCGAACCGGCCGGCGGTGAACGCCCCGGCGAGCAGGGCGTCGGTCTGCCCGAGCAGCTCCCGGGAACGGCCCAGCCCGGTGACGGCGAGCGCCTGCCGGTTGAGGTCCCGGTCGGGCAGGTTGGCCATCGCGGAGAACGCCTGGAAGGCCGAGTTGATCATCCCGCTGTAGAGCCCGACCGCGCCGGCCCGGTCCACCGCCCGCCGGTCGATGAACCCCCGCCCGGCGGGCAGCGCCTCCAGCGCGGTGACCAGCTGGTCGAGCCGGGCGTCGAGGATCTCGTCGGCGGCGTCGCGCAGTTCCTCCCCGGCGACCCGCCGGCGCAGCTCCGCGATGGCCCGGTCGGTCCGCTGCCGCTGCTCGGCGAGCCCGGGAGCGGCGTCCTCGCCGGCCAGGTGGACCACCGAGAGCCGGCGCTCCCGTTGCAGCTCGGCCACCACCGTCTCGCCGGGGCGGCCGAGGTCGTAGAGGAGCGTCCGGGCGGCGAGCAGATCGAGGGCGGGCCCGAAGGTGAGCGTGGTGGCGAAGATCCAGAGCGCCAGCAGCGCGGTCACCGGCACGACGACCAATGCGGTCAGCTTCGAGCGGATCGGCCAGTCGCGGGTGTTCAATCAGACCTCGCCCGGAAGGTGTGGCTGCGGGGGCGCCGGCGCCGGCCGGGCAGCGTCGCGGTCGGACTGTTCCGGCCCGCGGTGCCGGGCAGGTCCGGCTGACGCCTTGGGCAGGATACGTAATCCTCGCCCGATGCACTACCGTCCGTCGCGCCCGGCCCACCGGCCGAACGTCCATCGTCGACGAACGCCCCGCCGGGGGCCGGCGGGGCGTTCGTGGGCGGTGCGGATCAGGCGTCGACGGAGATGCCGAGCCCCTCGGCGACCCGGCGGCCGTAGTCGGAGTCGCACTGGCTGAAGTGCCAGACCATCTTCTCCTGGATGTGCTTGTCGCACTGGGCCAGCAGGGTGGTCAGGTTGAGGATCAGGTCGTCGCGCTCCCAGTCGGCCATCTCGCGGTAGCGCCGGCCGGCCTGGGAGTAGTTGTCCTGCCGCTCGATCGGGGCCTTCATGACCTGACCCGAAACGAACGGGCGGTACTCCCGGTAGGACTCGTCGGCCTCCCGGAGACCGGCGACCGAGGACGGCTCGAAGTTGATGTGCGGGTTGGCACCGCGGTTGTCCACCCCGTACGACATCTGGCCGCCGGTCTGGTTGGTGCTGACCTGCACGTCCTCGCGCGGCCGGTTGACCGGCAGCTGGAGGTAGTTCGGGCCGACCCGGTAACGCTGGGTGTCCGAGTAGGAGAACGTCCGGCCGACCAGCATCTTGTCGTCGGAGAAGTCGATGCCGTCGACCAGCACGCCGGTGCCGAAGGCGATCTGCTCGTTCTCGTTGTGGTGGTCGGTGATGTTGCGGTTGAGCGTCATCATGCCGACCGGCAGGTAGGGGAAGTCCTCCTCCGGCCAGATCTTGGTGTCGTCGAGCGGGTCGAAGTCCAGCTCCGGGTGCTCGTCGTCGCTCATGATCTGGACGTTGAGCTCCCACTTCGGGTGGTCGCCGCGCTCGATCGCCTCGTAGAGGTCCTTCGAGGCGTGGCCCAGGTCGGTGGCCTGGATGGCGTCCGCCTCGGCCTGGGTGAGGTTGTGCTCACCCTGCTGGGACATCCAGTGGAACTTGACCAGCACGCCCTCGCCCTCGGCGTTGACGAGGCGGTAGGTGTTCACCCCCGAGCCGCGCATCGTCCGGTAGTTCTTCGGGATGCCGTACGGGGAGAAGAGCCAGGTCAGCATGTGCATCGACTCGGGCGTGTTCGACATGAAGTCGAAGATCCGGTTCGGCTCCTGACGGAAGGTGACCGGGTCCGGCTTCAGCGAGTGGATCACGTCCGGGAACTTGATCGCGTCGCGGATGAAGAAGACCTGGAGGTTGTTGCCCACCATGTCCCAGTTGCCGTCCTCGGTGCGGAACTTCACGGCGAAGCCGCGCGGGTCGCGCGCCGCCTCGGAGGAGTCCCGGCCACCGATGACGGTGGAGAAGCGGATCGTGACCGGGGTCTTCTTGCCCCTGGTCTGGAACAGCTTGGCCCTGGTGTACTTCGACGCCGGCTCGTCGCCGATCGTCCCGTACGCCTCGAACTCGCCGTGCGCGACGAAGCCGCGGGCGTGCACCACCCGCTCCGGGATGCGCTCCCGGTCGAAGTGGCTGATCTTCTCCAGGAAGTGGTAGTTCTCCAGCGTCGCCGGGCCGCGCGAACCGACCGTCCGCTGCTGCTGGTTGTTGTGCACGGGGTGACCCTGGCGGGTCGTGAGGATCGGCCGGTTGGCCTGCGGGTCGCTCATGGCTCTCCTCCTGATCGGTGTGGCGGCTGGCGTCAGTCGTGCTGCGGCTGGCACCCGGGGCACCGGCCCCAGTAGGTGACCTCGGTGAACTCCACCGCGAAGGCGGCGGCCCCGGGGTCGAGGCAGGGCCCGGGGGCCCGGTCGCGCCGGGTGTCGACGATCGCGCCGCAGTCCCGGCAGACCAGGTGGTCGTGGTCGTCCCCGCCCAGCTCGTACCGGGCCGGTCCGCCGGCCGGGGCGAACCGGCGCAGCATGCCCGCGCCGGTGAGCGCGTGCAGGACGTCGTAGACCGCCTGGCCGGAGATCCGCCCGAGGCGGGCCCGGGCGAGTCGGGTGATCGTGTCGGCGTCCAGGTGCGGCCGGTCGCGCACCGTGGCGAGCACCGCGAGCCGGGGCTGCGTGACGCGCAGCCCCGCCGCCCGTAGGCGTTCGACGTCGGGTCCGACCGGCATCACCCCACCCAAGCGCGTTTTCTGGAACGAGTCAAGTTTTGGCCGCCGATCACGCTGTGTGACTCGTCATGCTGTGGCGGGGAATCAGCAGGGGTCGGGTCCGTCGGGTCGCGGGGTCGGGTTCGTCAGGAAAGTGCGCCGGAACGGGATTGGCGATCAGTGAGCGGAGGGAATACCACCTGATGAAGGAGGAGCCATGTCGCCCACGCAGATAGTCGTCATCGTTCTCGTCGTGCTGGTGATCGCGGCCGTAGCCGTGGCCGCCCGGTCGTACGCCCGCCGCCGCGCGCTGCGGTCGCGGTTCGGTCCCGAGTACGACCGTGCCGTCGCCGAGCAGGACAGCCGGACCGCCGCCGAACGGGAACTGCGGGAGCGGGAGCGCCGCCACGCGGAGCTCACGCTGACCCCCCTCGCCCCCGAGTCCCGGGCCCGCTACTCCGCCGCGTGGGAGGAGCTCCAGGTCCGCTTCGTCGACTCCCCCGCCGAGACCGTGGGTGAGGCGGACGAACTGGTCACCCGGCTCATCGCGGAACGTGGCTACCCCACCGGTGAGTTCTCCGACCAGATCGCCCACCTCTCCGTCGAGCACGCCCGCACGTTGGGCCACTACCGCGACGCCCACGAGATCCACCTGCGCAACTCCCGGGGCGAGGCGAGCACCGAGGAACTCCGCCAGGCCGTCGTCCACTACCGCGCCCTCTTCGCAGACCTGCTCGGTGAGGAGCCGGTCGGCGCCCGACCGTCCGCGCAGCACGACCCGGACAGCCAGCACGATGTCACGAGCCGCTAGGAGGATGACCATGCGCCAGGAAGAGCAGCGGGTGGGCAACGAGCACCCCGAGGCCGTCCGCTCCGAGCCGGTGCCGGTGCCGGTGCCGCCTCCGGGCGACCGGGCCGGCCGGGCCGACGTACCCGAGGACGTCCTCGACGACCGGGGCACCTTCGACGATCCGGCGGTCGCCGACCGCGACCGGACCGACCGCGACGACGAGCCGTCGCGCGGCCGGGACTCCGGCAAGGGCCGGCCGGACGACCGGGACGCGGACCGCGACCGGGCCGGGTTCCACGAGCCGGGGCCGGTGCCGACCGCCTTCGGGGCCACCAGCGTCGGCGGCGCGGTCGCCGCGTCCGCCCTGGCCAGTCCCCTCCCCGAGGACGAGCCCGACCCGCGTACGGAGGCGACCGCGCGGCCGGGCGACGGCGCCGCGGACGGCCCCCGGGAGGGCCGCCGGGCGGACCCGACCGCCGAGTTCCACCGTTCCGTCGGGCTCGGCGACAACCGCTCCGACGACCGGCAGGCCCGCCGCGACGGCGCCGAGGTGCTGCCGCCGGACGCCGCCGACGGCCGTCCCGAGCGCCGGGCCGACGTGACCGGGTGGGCCGGCGACCCGGAGGGCGGCGCGGCCGGCGCGGCCGGGTACGGCAGCGCCACGCCCGCCATGGTCGACCCGGACGCCGAGCACGCGCCGGCCGGACGCGCGGCCACCGGGGAACTGGGGTCCGCCGGGACCGACCGGCCGGCGGGCGCGACGGTGGCCGCCGAACCGGCCAGCCTCTTCGACCCGGCGACGGCGCAGGGTTTCCGGGACCGCTGGCGCAACGTCCAGCTGCGGTTCGTGGACGATCCCCGCGCGGCGGCCGGTGAGGCCCAGTCGCTGGTCGACGAGGCCATCCAGGCGCTCTCCTCGGCGCTGTCCGCGCAGAAGAACAAGCTGGGCGGCTGGCAGGACGCCGGCTCCGCCGACACCGAGCAGCTCCGGATGGCCGTCCGCCACTACCGCGACTTCCTGGACCGGGTGCTCGGGCGCTGACCCGGTTCCCCACCGACGCCCCCGGCCGACCGGCCGGGGGCGTCTCCGCGTCCGGACTCCGCGCGCGCGGTGCGGCGACGGCGCCCTCCGGGCAGCGGCGTCCGGTCCGTGCCCCGGGGGCCGGAAACCGGGGACGTGGGCGGGTTTTGGACGCCCCAGGCGTGAAACCGCGCGTTCGGGGTAATTGGGCGCGCGCGCACTCATCCGGCACGCGCGGTTGACGAAGGGTTACAGGGATGGATGGCGATGGCCTGCGGCTGAACATGAACGTCCTGGACTACGGCATCCTGGCGCTCTACTTCGTCACGGTGCTCGGTGTCGGCTTCGCCGCCCGGCGGGCCATCAAGACCAGCGTCGACTTCTTCCTCTCCGGCCGCTCCCTGCCCGCCTGGGTGACCGGCCTGGCCTTCGTCTCGGCCAACCTCGGGGCGTTGGAGATCATCGGCATGGCCGCCAACGGCGCCCAGTACGGCGCGATGACCCTGCACTACTACTGGATCGGCGCCGTGCCGGCGATGGTCTTCCTCGGCATCGTGATGATGCCGTTCTACTACGGCTCCAAGGTCCGCAGCGTGCCCGAGTACCTGCGGCTGCGCTTCAACCGCCCCACCCACCTGCTGAACGCGCTCAGCTTCGCGGTCGCCCAGGTGCTCATCGCCGGGGTGAACCTCTACGCCCTGGCGCTGATCATGCAGGCGCTGCTCGGCTGGCCGCTCTGGGTCGCCATCGTGATCGGCGCGCTGATCGTGCTGGCGTACATCACCGTGGGTGGGCTCTCCGGGGCGATCTACAACGAGGTGCTCCAGTTCTTCGTGATCATCGCGGGCCTGCTGCCGATCACGATCCTGGGACTGGTCAAGGTGGGCGGCGTCTCCGGCCTGATGGACGCGGTGCGCGAGTCCAAGCTGGGCGAGGCGGGGCTGCACACCTGGCAGGACACCGGCGGCACCGACAACCCCCTCGGCGCGCACTGGATCGGCATCGTCTTCGGCCTCGGCTTCGTGCTCTCCTTCGGCTACTGGACGACCAACTTCGCCGAGGTGCAGCGCGCGCTGTCGGCCAAGAACATGAGCGCCGCCCGGCGTACGCCGATCATCGCCGCGTACCCGAAGCTGCTCATCCCGGTGGTCACGGTGATTCCCGGCCTGGTCGCCCTCGTGACCGTGCAGGGGCTCGGCGCGGAGAGCGGCGACCTGGTCTACAACAACGCGATCCCGCTGCTGATGCGCGACCTGCTCCCCAACGGCGTGCTGGGGATCGCGGTGACCGGCCTGGTCGCCTCGTTCATGGCCGGCATGGCGGCGAACGTGAGCGGCTTCAACACCGTGTTCACCTACGACATCTGGCAGCAGTACGTGCGCCGGGACCGCCCGGACGACTACTACATCCGCATCGGCCGGTGGGCGACGGTCGGCGGCGTGCTGGTCGGCATCGGCACGGCGTTCATCGCCGCCGGGTTCAGCAACATCATGAACTACATCCAGGCGCTGTTCTCGCTGTTCAACGCGCCGCTGTTCGCCACCTTCATCATCGGCATGTTCTGGCGGCGGATGAGCGCGGCGGCCGGCTTCCTCTCCCTGCTGATGGGCACCCTGGCGGCGCTGGCGACCTACCTGCTCTACAAGGCCGGGGTGGTGCACTTCAACTCCGACCTGGAGGAGAGCTTCTGGGGCGCCGGCATCGCGTTCGTCACGGCGGCCGTCGTCGCCGCCGTGGTGACCCCGTTCACCGCGAAGAAGCAGGACGAGGACCTGCGCGGGCTGGTCTACGGCATGGGCGCCGTCGACATGAAGGGCGACCTGCTGACCGGGGACGCCGTCTGGTGGCGCTCCCCGGTGCTCCTCGGCCTGATCGCGGTGGCGCTGTCCCTCCTCCTCTACGTGCCGTTCTTCTAGGAAGGGGTGCTCGGCCATGAGCATGGAAAACCTCAACCCGCACGGGCACGACCGGTCGGTCGAGGCCACCGAGGAGGCCCGCCGCCGCTCGGCCGCCGCCCGGCTGTTCGACATCCGCCGGGTGATCGGTGGCCTCTTCACCGCGTACGGGGCGATCGTCACCCTGATCGGCGTCTTCGACGGCGATTCCGCCGTCCAGAAGGCGCAGGGAGTCCGGATCAACCTCTGGGCGGGCCTCGGCATGCTCGCCTTCGGCGTGCTGATGCTGCTCTGGCAGTGGCGCAATCCGGTCGAACCGCCCGACACCTCCGACGAGGAGCGCTGAGCCGCCCCGCCGGCCCCCGGCATGGGCACCGCCACGCCGGGTACGCGAGCAGGATCAGGAGACCACCTGGCGACAGGAGGGCAGCGACATGACGGACCGTGACCGTGACCGACCGCTGGAGGAGAGCCCGGAGGTGGCCGCGGCGGTCGAGGACGACACCGGCATCCCGCAGCTGATGACCGGCGGCGGCGCCGACCGCGACACTCCGTCGTTCACCGGGCCCGGGGACGAGGCGGGTGGCGACGAGCTGATCGGCGACCCGTACGCCGCCGGCACCGGCGCGACCGGCACCGGCACGGGCGCGGCCCCGGACCACATCCGTACCGGGGCGGAGCAGCCCTGGGAGCCGGAGGACCTGGTCGCGGCCCGGGGGCAGGACCTGACGCCGGAGAACGTCGAGCGGGCCCGCCGGGACCTGGCCGAGCTGGGCCGCGCGGCGATCGAGAAGACGGTGCCCTGACCGGCGTACGCGAGGGGCCCCCGGCCCGACCGTCGGACGGTCGGACCGGGGGCCCGGGGAACCTGCCGCTGGAGCGCCTCACCTACTGCCAGCGGCGGGTGGGCACCGCTCTCAGAGCGCCGGGTACGCGTTCTGCATGAGCTGCGCGAACTGCGCCGGGAACCAGGCGCCCGAGATCGGGGCGTCCGGCAGGGCGCCGCTCATGCTGTTGCCGTTGCGGGCGTTACCGGTGTAGGTCGGGTCGCACATCCGGTCGAAGCCCTTACCCTCGTTGTTCGGGATCTCCTTGCTGGAGCCGTCCGACTCGCCCGGGGGCTTCACCCAGACGTACGCGTCGATGCCCGGCTCCGGCGCGGCCTTCGGACGCTCGCCCAGGCCGGCCCCGGCCTGGTTGCACCAGTTACCGGCGTGGATCCGCCGGTCCACCCGACCGCCGTTGACGTACGTGTCCACGTTGGTCGTCGCGCCCGGGCCGGTGGGCCGGGCGGAGCCGCCCCAGCCGTTGCGGGACGTGTCGATCAGCATGCCGATCTTCGAGTCGAAGCCCTTGGCGACGAGCTCGTTGCGGAACGCCTGGGCGAACGAGAGCTCGTCCACGTAGAAGTTCCAGTCGATCCACTTGGACTGCCGAACGCTGGTGCCGTTGACGTTATCAGTGATCTTGATGTAAGGCTCGCGCAGCGCCGAGTAGTTGGCGGTGTTGACGATGAAGCCGTGGACGTTGTTCACCGTGCTGCCGGAGGCCACGGCGGCGTCCTTCAGGATCTGCGCGGTCGGGCCGAAGTTGCTGTCCCAACCGATCCAGCCGTGGTGGGCGGCGTCGATGTAGTTGTAGACGTTGCCGATCGCGCCCAGCTTCGACAGGGCGTACCCGACACCGTTGACGTAGGCGCCGTTGGCCTTCACCGTGTCGCACATCGCGGTGCCGCCGGGGTTGCCGGAGGTGTTGGTCACCAGGTTCGGCAGCGAGTCGATCTCGATGATGTTCACGATCCGCAGGCTGGCGTACTTCGGGTCGGCCTGGATCGCGGCGATCGGGTCGATGTACTCGGCCTTGTACCGGGGCAGCTCGTCCGCGCGCAGCTCACCGTTCGAGGCCAGCGCGGCACAGTCCCGGCCGGGCAGGTTGTAGATGACGAACTGGATGTAGTCCGCGCCCTGCTCGAGGGCCTTGTTCAGGTGGTCGCGGACGCCCATCGCGCCGTTGGAGCTGCTGTCCGGGGTGCCGTTGATGGCGGCGATCCGGTCGATCCACACGGCGGTCGGGTTGTTCGACACCCGGTTGCCGCCCGCGACCGACTCGGCCTTGGCCTTCCACTCCGGGTTCACGTACCCCTGGGCGTTCAGGTAGGGGTTGTCCACCTTCTGCCCGGGCGGCGGGGTGGTCGGCGGCGGGGTGGTCGGCGGCGGCGTCGTGGGGGGCGGCGTCGTCGGCGGAGGGGTGCTGGGCGGCGGGGTGGTGGGGCCCCCGTTGCAGGTCACGCCGTTGAGCGTGAACGAGGTGGGCTTGGGGTTGCTGCCGCTCCAGGCACCGTTGAAGCCGAGGCTCACCGTGGCCCCGCTGGCCACCGCGCCGTTGTAGGACTCGTTCTGCGCGGTGACGTTCCGACCACTCTGCGACCAGCGGGCCGACCAGCCCTGCTGCACCCGCTGGTTGCCGTCGGGGAAGGTGAAGCCCAGCGTCCAGCCGTTGAGGGCGTCGCCGATGTTCTTGATGTTGACGGTGGCGGTGAACCCGCCCTGCCAGTCGCTGGTCGTGTACGACACGTCGCACTGGGTGGCGGCGTGCGCCACGGTGACCGGCAGGGTCACCAGTCCGCCCGCGACCAGAGCGCCCGCGCCGCCGAGCGCGAGGGCCCGGCGGGGGCCGGACAGCCTTCTCCACACATTCATGCCACTGATCTCCTTGGGCGAGACCGGATCCGCGAACGGCCCGGCGAATACGGCCCGATGGGCGTCCTGCGCGGACGTCCGCCGGTACCACGGGTTCTTCGGGGTGTGCCCGACCCGGTCGGGCGTTTGGTGGTGGTCCGACCGGCGACGATGGGCCGGTCGGGAGGCGGGACGTCGTCCGGCGGACCGGTGCCCTCGACTCCTGCCTTTCGCGGTGTGGCTCCCCGAACCGCGTGCAGCGATTCTTGCATGGGAGCGCTTCCATGGCAATGCCTCGATGTGGCGCGGGGGTCCGACGGGGACCGACGGTGCCGGCGGGGGCGGAGATGACGGGACGGGAAGGCCGGGGCGGGCACGGGCCGCGCGACCGGCCCTCCGGGCGCTCAGGAGGGCGGGAACCACCCGAGGGAGCCCGACATGCCGCCAAAGCGGCGTAGCGCTCCTAGCGCGCTTAGCCTGCCTAAATACCAAAACACGAATCTTTCCCTTCATAGGTCGTGAAACGGTCTAACGTCGTCCGTAGCTCGGTTGTCGCCGAGCTCAGGACAACAGGGATGGAGTGACGCAGGTCATGGCAAACAAGATGCTCGGGAAGGTCGTTGCTGGCGCGGCCCTCGGTGGCGCCTCCTTGCTCGTGTTCACGCCGGGGATCGCGTTCGCGGACGGCCACCAGGACCACGAGGGCAAGGTCTACGCCAAGCCGCACGTCGTCAAGGCGGGCGAGACGGTCAAGCTGATCGAGGTCTGCCCGGACCGGCAGGAGCACGCCTTCGTGTGGTCGAAGGTCACCGGCAAGGTCAAGCTCAAGCCGGCCCAGGGCCGTACCGACTGGCGTGGCGGGGAGGAGGACTCCCGCGACCACGACAAGGGCCGGGACCACGAGGACAAGGGCCGGGACCACGACAAGGGCCGCGACCACGACAAGGGCCGGGACAACGGCAAGGACGACAACGGCAAGGACCAGAGCCCCAAGCCGCAGCCGTCGGCCAGCGGCACCAACCAGCCGCAGCCGCCGGCCAACGGTGGCCAGCCGCCCGCCGACGGCCAGGGTGGCGGCGCCGCCGACGCCGCCGGTGACGAGGGCAACCGCGACTGGAAGGGCTACGAGCACGGCCAGGACGCCGAGGGCGACCGCGGCGACAAGGGCCACGACAAGGGCGACCGTGAGGGCCGCGAGGGCCGCGAGGACAAGTACGGCTCGCACGAGTACGACCGCGAGGACCGCAAGGACCACGCCGGGTACGGCTCGGACGGGTACGACCGGAAGGGCCACGACAACGGCGGGTCGGACGAGGAGTCCGAGCGCAACGGCAAGGACAAGGACCGCTGGGAGCACAAGCGGGACTTCGTCTACTACGGCGAGGCCGAGGTCTCCGAGGACGCCAAGCCGGGCCGTTACGAGCTCAAGGGCTCGTGCGGCGAGGGTGAGCTGGTCGTGCTGCCGCGCGGTGGGGTCGACGGTGGTGACGGTGGCGTCGGCGCCGGCACCGACCGGGGCCTGGCCGCCGGTGGGGCGAGCCTGATCGGCGCGGCCGCCCTGGGCGGCCTCGTGCTGATGCGCCGGCGTCGGACCGATGAGTCCTTCGTCTGACATGACGGCGACACCGGCCGGCGGCCGTCACGGGACACCGTGGCGCGCCGCCGGCGCGGCCGTCGTCGTCGTGGTCGCCATGGTCGGCGCCGGCCTGATCGGCGCTTCGGTCAAGACCGGACCCGCTCCCCGCCCCCCGCAGCCCCTGGCCGCGTCCGCCAGCACCGGGCCGGCGGTCGCCGACGCGCCGGACCCGGACGTCGCCGCCGGCACGGGCCTCGCCCGCTCCGCCCCCACCACGATCGCCATCCCCCGGATCGGGGTCGACGCCGCGATCATGCCGCTCGGCACCAACCCGGACGGCACCGTCCAGGTGCCCCCGCTGGAGCGGGCGCAGCTGGCCGGCTGGTACGAGCCGGGGCCGAGCCCGGGTGAGATCGGCAACGCGGTCATCGTCGGGCACGTCGACTCGGCGGCGATCGGGCCGGCGGTCTTCTTCTCCCTCGGTGCGCTGCAACCGGGCGACACCATCACCGTCACCCGGGAGGACGGGCAGCAGGCCACCTTCACCGTCGAGTCGGTCAAGGCGTACCCGAAGACGGAGTTCCCGACCGAGCAGGTCTACGGTCCCAGCGACCGACCCGGCCTGCGCGTGGTCACCTGCGGCGGGACCTTCGACCAGGCCGCCGGCAGCTACCCCGACAACGTGGTCGTCTTCGCCTCCATGCCGGCCTGAGCCGGCAACCGCGCGGCACCTCCACCGCAGGACACGACGAGGTCCGGCCGGTCGGAACACCGACCGGCCGGACCGCGTGCCGTGCGCGTCAGGCGGCGGCGGAGGTCCGCACCAGGGTGCGGATCTGGCGCAGCAGCACCGACAGGGCGGCGAGGTCCGCCCGGGACTCGTCGAACTCCCCCATCGCCCGCTCGGCGCGGTGGATCGAGGTGGCGTTCGACTGCTCCCACTGGAGCACCCGCTCCTGCGGCGACAGGCTGCCGGAGGTGGAGTCGAGAACCTCCGCGGTCAGCGCGGCCAGCGCGGCGTACAGGTCGTAGCGCAGCGCCATCCGGGCCAGCGTCTGCCAGCGGTCCTCACGCGGCAGCAGGGAGATCTTCGACAGCAGCGAGTCGACCCGGAACCGGTCGGAGAGCACGAAGTAGACCGAGGCCACCTCGCCGACGTCCCGCCCGCTGCTCGCCGCGGTCTCCACCACGTCGAGCAGGCCGAAGCTGTACATCAGCCGGGTCGCCTGCTCGGCCAGGTCGCGCGGCAGCCCCCGCTCGGTCAGCGAGTCGATGTGCGCCGCGAGGGATTCCCGCTCGCTGCCGTAGAAGCGCTCCTCCAGGTCGGGCAGGAGCCGGGCCACCCCGTCGCGCAGCCGGGCGATCTCCGCCGGCACGTCGATCGGCGAACGGCGGTTGGTCACCAGCCACCGCACCGCCCGGTCGAGCAGACGCCGCGTGTCCAGGTAGACGCTGGTCTGCAACTCGGGGTCGATCCTGTTGTCCAGGGCCTCCACCGCGTCCCACAGCGCGCGCAGCCCGAACACCTCGCGGACCACCACGTACGCCCGGATCACGTCCGCCGCCGAGGCGGCCGTCTCCTCGACCACCCGGAAGACGAACGAGATGCCGCCCCGGTTGATCGCCTCGTTGACCAGCACCGTCGTCACGATGTCCCGGCGCAGCCGGTGCTGGCCCATCCGGTCGGCGAACCGCTCGCGCATCGGCGTCGGGAAGTAGTTGACCAGGACCTCGGTCGTCCACTCCTCGTCCGCGAGCCCCTCCGCCAGGATCTCCGTCTCAAGGACGATCTTGACGTACGCGAGCAGCACCGCGAACTCCGGCGCGGTCAGCCCGGACTCGGTGCGCACCGCCATCTCGTCGTCCGGCGGCAGCGCCTCCAGGGACCGGTCCAGCGCCCCCGAGCGCTCCAGGTCGGTGATCATCCGCCGGTGCACCGGCAGCAGCGAGGCGGCCTGCGCCTGCGCGTTGTTGATCGCCCGGGCCTGGTCGTAGTTGTCCCGCAGCACCAGCTCGGCGACCTCGTCGGTCATCCCCGCGAGCAGCTCGTCCCGCTCGGGCAGGGTCAACGCGCCGTCGGCGACCGCCGTGTTCAGCAGGATCTTGATGTTCACCTCGTGGTCGGAGCAGTCCACCCCGGCCGCGTTGTCGATGAAGTCCGTGTAGATCCGCCCGCCGGTCTGGGCGTACTCGATCCGGCCGAGCTGGGTCCAGCCCAGGTTGCCGCCCTCACCGACCACCCGGCAGCGCACGTTCCTGCCGTCCACCCGGATCGCGTCGTTGGACTTGTCGCCCACCTCCGCGTTGGTCTGGCTGGAGGCCTTCACGTACGTGCCGATGCCGCCGTTCCAGAACAGGTCGACGGGCGCGGTCAGGATGGCCTTCATCAGCTCCTGCGGCGAGAGCTGCGTCACGTCGTCGTCCAGGCCCAGCACCTCGCGGACCTGCGGCGAGATCGGCACCGACTTGGCGGTACGCGGGTACACGCCGCCGCCGGCGGAGATGAGCCCCCGGTCGTAGTCCTCCCACGACGAACGGGGCAGGTCGAACAGCCGCCTCCGCTCGGCGTACGAGGTGGCGGCGTCCGGGTCCGGGTCGAGGAAGATGTGCCGGTGGTCGAACGCGGCCACCAGCCGGATGTGCTCCGACAGCAGCATCCCGTTGCCGAACACGTCGCCGGACATGTCGCCGACACCGACCACGGTGAAGTCCTGGGTCTGGGTGTCGTGGCCCATCTCGCGGAAGTGCCGCTTCACCGACTCCCAGGCGCCCCGGGCGGTGATGCCCATCTTCTTGTGGTCGTACCCGGCGGAGCCGCCGGAGGCGAACGCGTCGCCGAGCCAGAACTGGTGCGCCGTGGAGATCTCGTTGGCGATGTCCGAGAACGTCGCCGTGCCCTTGTCCGCCGCGACCACCATGTACGGGTCGTCGCCGTCGTGCCGGACCACGTCCTCCGGCGGCACGATCTCGCCGCTGACGATGTTGTCCGTGACGTCCAGCAGCGCCGAGATGAACTCCTTGTAGCAGACGACCGCCTCGTCCCGGTCCCCCGGCTTCTGCTTGAGCACGAAGCCGCCCTTGGCGCCGACCGGCACGATCACGGCGTTCTTCACCATCTGCGCCTTGACCAGGCCGAGCACCTCGGTGCGGAAGTCCTCGCGGCGGTCGGACCAGCGCAGCCCGCCCCGGGCCACCGGCCCGAACCGCAGGTGCACGCCCTCGAAGCGCGGCGAGTACACGAAGATCTCGAACTTCGGCCGCGGCGCCGGCAGGTCGGGGATCGCCTGCGGGTCCAGCTTGAGCGCCACGTACGACTTCGGCCGCCCGTCGGAGCGCTTCTGGTAGAAGCTGGTGCGCAGGGTGGCCTGGATCATCGTCAGGTAGGCGCGCAGGATCCGGTCCTGGTCGAGGCTGGCGACGTCGTCCAGCGCGGCCCTGATGTCGCCCACCAGCTCGGCGCTGCGCTGCTGCCGCTGCTCGTGGCCGTCCGCGCCGGGCGCGAACCGCACCTCGAACAGCTCCACCAGCAGGGCGGCGATCCTCGGGTACGCGATGAAGGTCTGCTCCATGTACTCCTGGGAGAAGACCGTCCCGGCCTGGCGCAGGTACTTCGCGTACGCGCGCAGCACCACCACCTGCCGCCACGTGAGACCGGCGCGCAGCACCAGCTCGTTGAAGCCGTCCACCTCGGCCTCGCCCCGCCACGCCGCCGCGAAGGCGTTCTCCACGTGCGGGCGCACCTCGGCCAGCTCCTGGTGGCCCTCGGGCAGCCGCAGCCCGAAGTCGTAGAGGTAGACCCGGCCGTCGATCCGGTCCACCTCGTGCGGGTGCTCGTCGACCACCTTGACGCCGAGCGAGTGCAGCACCGGCAGCACGGCGGAGAGCATCATCGGCTCGCCGTAGCGGTAGACCTTGAAGCGGACGTCCATCGCCTCGTCGACGTCCGGCCCCCGCCCGCCGGCGCGAGGCGCGAGCTGCTTGCGGAACAGGTGCATCTCCAGCTGGCCGGGCTCCTCCAGCAGCTCCAGCTTCGCCAGGTCCTTCATCGCCTCGTACGGCGTGTGGCCGTCCTTGTAGCCCTCCGGGAAGGCGTCGGCGTACCGGGTGAACAGGTGCTTGGCCTGCTCGTCGCCGAGCTTGCGCTCCAGCACCAGCCGGTAGTCGTCGTCCCAGAGCCGGGTGGCGTCGGCCAGTTCCTCGGCGAGCAGGTCGGCGTCGATGTCGCCCGGAGTGTTGGTCGGGTCGGTCCGGACGATGAAATGCACCCGGGCGAGCATCGACTCGGTGACCCGGGTCGTGTAGTCGACCCCGACGCCGTTCAGCTCGCGCAGCAGGATGTCCTGCATCCGCAGGCGGTTCTGCGTGGTGAACCGGTCCCGGGGCAGGTAGATCAGGCAGGAGATGAACCGCCCGTACGCGTCGCGGCGCAGGAACACCCGCAGCTGCCGGCGACCGGCCATCCGCAGCACCCCGATGACCGCGTGGTAGAGATCCTCGGTCTTGATCTGGAACAGCTCGTCGCGCGGGTAGGTCTCCAGGATCTGGAGCAGATCCTTGCCGGAGTGGCTGCGCTGGCTCAGGCCGGAGCGGTCCAGCACCTCGGCCACCTTGCGGCGGACCACCGGCAGCTCCTGCACGCTGGTCCGGTACGCGGCCGTGGAGAACAGCCCCAGGAAGCGCCGCTCGCCGATCACCTCGCCGGCCTCGTTGAAGATCTTGAAGCCGATGTAGTCGAGGTAGGCGGAGCGGTGCACGGTGGCCCGCGAGTTCGCCTTGGTGATGATCAGCAGGCGCTTCTCGGTGACCTTGTCGTGCGCCTCGGGCGTCATCGACGACAGGGGCCGGGCCTCCGGGGAGTCCTGGCGCAGGATGCCCAGCCCGGTGCCGAGCACCGCCTCCAGTGCCTGTCCGCTGCCCCCGGCACCCGACTCGCCGGTGTCGACCAGCCGGTACTCCCGGTAGCCCAGGAACGTGAAGTGGTCGTGGGCGAGCCAGCGGAGCAGCTCCACCGAGTCCGTGATGTCCTTCTCCGGCACCGGCGGCCGGTTGTCCGACGTCCGCGCGGCGGCCAGCTCGTCGGCGAGGGCGAGGGCCCGCTGGCGCATCTTCGGCCAGTCCTCCACCGCCTCCCGCACGTCGGTGAGCACCCGCTGGAGCTCCCGGCGCAGCCGGTCCCGCTCGGCGGCGTCGCGCACCGGGTCGATCTCGATGTGCATCCAGCTCTCGACCAGGTCGCCGGCGATGGCGTCGTCGGGCTCGACGTCGGCGGAGACCTCGACCAGCCGGCCCAGCGGCTCGCGCCGGACCACCACCAGCGGGTGGACCAGCAGGTGCACGTCCAGGTGGTGCGAGTTGAGCAGGGCGGTCACCGAGTCGACCAGGAACGGCATGTCGTCGGTGACGATCTCGATGACGGAGTGGTGCTGATCGGCGTCGGGCTCGTGGATGCGCAGCTTCAACTCGCCCGGTACCCGCTGCTGGGCGAGGTCGCGGTGCGTGCGGGCCGCCTCCAGCATCTCCTCGGCGGTGAAGCCGATCAGCTCCTCGTCCGGCGCGAACCGCCAGAAGCGGCTGACCAGGGTCGCCGCGTCGTGGTCGTCGCCGGCGAGCGCGACCGCCTGGGCGACCAGGCGCTCCACGTTGGGAACCGGCTCGTCGAGTTCGTTGTCCTCCACGTCGTCGGCCAGCGCGTCGGCGGGCAGACCCAGATCGTAGAGGGTGTCGATACTCGAACCGGTCATCCCGGTCACTCCTGTGTCGAGTCGGCCGTAGCCGTCCCCGTCGGTCGCCGAATCGAAGCTGTCGTCCCGGCCGGTGTCATCCTGCCGGAGGTCGGGTCCCGGTTTGATCGCCGGACGCCGGTCCATCGGTGCCACTCCCCTCGACCCACCGCATTGTGGGTCACTCTGCCGCCCAGCCTAGGCCCTGCCGTTCCGCCCCTTGCTCGGCGGACCACAGTGCGGACGTCCGGTTCCGGACTTCGTCCTTTCACCCGTTGCGGGTACGAGGTTGGCCGGTTCGGGAGTACCCCGCCACCAGTCGTTCATCACCCGGGCGACGGCCTCTCTTTCCGCACGTCCCGGTGCGGGGGGACGGTGCGGACGGCGCCGCCGTACTAGCGTGCAGGGCAGTTCCGAGATCGGAGAGCTGCTTCCATGCGCCTGTCGTACCCCCGCCGCCCCCGCCGCAACCGGCTCCGCCCGCCGCTGGCGTTGCTCGCCGCGACCACGCTCGCGGCCGGCGCCCTCACCGCGTGCTCGGGCGGTGACGGGCCGGAGCGCAGCGTCGACGCGTTCCTGGCCGGCTGGCGCTCGGGCGACCTCCAGGCCGTCGGCTTCGTCGACCCGACCGGCGCCAAGGTGCCGGCTGCCGACGTCGCCCGCGAGCTCAAGGAGCTCTCCGGCGAGCTGGCGGCCACGCCGCCGACGCTGACCCGCCGGGGCGAGGCGAAGGTGACCAAGGACGTCGCGACCGCGGTGGTCAAGGTCGACTGGGCCCTCCCGGGCCAGGCCCGCTGGGCCTACGAGCGTCCGGTGCGGCTCAGCCGGGGCGGCGAGCAGTGGCGGGTGATCTGGGAGCCGCAGGTGGTGCAGGAGCAGCTCACCCGGGGCGACCGGCTGGGGCTGCGCCGCGACACCGCCACCCGCGCCGCCGTGCTCGACGCCGCCGGCCAGCCGATCGTGGCGCCCCGGCCCGTGGTGCGGGTCGGGCTCCAACCGGGCGAGGTCACCGACCTCCCGGGCCTGACCCGGAAGCTGGACTCGGCCTTCCGGGCGATCCGGCCGGCGATCACCCCGCCGGTGGACCTCTCCGGGCTGCCCAAGCGGCTCGCCGACGCGGATCCGGGCGCGTTCGTCGAGGTGGTGACGCTGCGGGAGGAGGCGTACCGGCAGATCAAACCACGCATCTACGACCTGCCGGGCACCAAGTTCCGCAGCGACAAGCTCGACCTGGCGCCCACCCGGGAGTTCGCCCGGGCGGTGCTCGGCTCCGTCGACCCGGCCCAGGCCGACGACCTCGCCCAGCACCCCGACCGCTACGAGGCCGGCGACCTGGTCGGCCACGGGGGCCTCCAGGGCCGCCACGACGAGCGGCTACGCGGCGTGCCGGGGCTGACCGTGATCACCGAGCGCCCCGGCCCGGACGGCACGCTGGTGTCCACCGGCACCGAGGTGTTCCGCAGCGAGCCGAAGCCGGGGCAGCCGGTGAAGACCACGCTCGACGTGGCCACCCAGAACGCGGCCGATACCGCCTTGCGCAGCGAGAAGCGCCGGGCGGCGCTGGTGGCGGTGCGGATCAGCGACGGTGCGGTGCTCGCCGCGGCCAACGGTCCCGGCGGGGCCGGGGAGAACCTGGCCTTCACCGCCCAGGTCCCGCCGGGCTCCACCTTCAAGATGGTCAGCGCGCTCGGCCTGCTCGACCGGGGTGCGGTCACGCCGGACGCGACGGTGGACTGTCCGAAGACGTTCACCGTCGACGGCAGGCCGTTCAAGAACTCCGACAACTTCGCGCTGGGTCCGGTGCCCTTCCGCACGGACTTCGCCAAGTCCTGCAACACCGCGTTCACCGCGCTGGCGCCGAAGCTCGGCCCCGACGGGCTGGCCGTGACCGGCCGTTCCCTCGGGCTGGAGGGGCAGTGGGACGTCGGCCTCGACGCCTTCACCGGCAAGGTCTCGGCGAACGGCGGGGCGACCGAGCAGGCAGCCGCCGCCATCGGCCAGGGCACCACGCTGGTCAGCCCGCTGGCCATGGCGTCGGCCACCGCGGCGGTCGCCCGCGGTCGCTTCGAGCAGCCGAAGCTGGTGCTCGACCCCGCCCCGGCCCAGCCTGCCGCCCCCGGCCCGCAGCTCAAGCCGGAGTCGGTCGAGGGGGTCCGGGCGATGATGCGGGAGGTGGTCACGGCCGGCTCCGGCAGCGCGCTGCGGGACGTGCCGGGCGCGCCGGTGCACGGCAAGACGGGCACCGCCGAGTACGACGACAACCCGGCGCACACGCACGCCTGGTTCGTCGGTTGGCAGGGCGACGTCGCGTTCGCGGTCTTCGTCGAGAAGGGCGGAGCCAGCACCGCCAGCGCCGTCCCGGCGGCCGAACGCTTCCTCCGCGCCCTCTCCCGCTGACCAGCCCTCACCGGCACCCAGACGAACGACCTCCGTCAGCAGCCGCGGCACCTTCCGCACCCCCACACCGGCGGCGTGGGCACCCGACACCGTCCGTGCCCCGGTGTGGTCCGCATCCGGCGCGGTCCGCATCGGGCACCGTCGGCACCGTCGCTTCGCGGTTCACCCGGCCACGTCCTGGTCGGCGTCGTCCGATACTCGACGGCGACGGCGAGCGCCTGTGCCGTTGCGGCGGCTCCCGGCGGACGCGCGGTCCCGCCCAACCAGCCCGACGCTGTAGAGCTGCCCCTACAGACGGGGCAGGCGCCGACGCGGCCCGGCGCACGTCCGGCCATCCACCGGTGGAACGTCATGGCTGTCAAACCCCGTCGGTGACAACCGTGACGTTCCACCGGTGGCCCCGGGTGCCACCGGCCGCCCCGAGCAGCCCCGCCCGCCACGACGGACGGCAGGTGGGCGCACAGATGGGGCAGCTCGACAGGGAGTCAGGCGATACCTGCGGCGGACGGCGAGGTGCCGTCCTCCGGCGCGGGCAGCGGGTCGCCCGGGCCCGCGAGCGGCGCCCGGCGCAGCAGGCCCGGACCGGCGGAGGCGGGCGGGCCGACGGGTTCCGGCACGGTGGGACCGTTGGAGGCGACTGCGACCGGGGCCACCGGCCCGAGCGGCCGGAGCGGGGCTGGCGGAGCGCCCTCGGCACGTTCCTCGCCGCCGCCGGGGTGCCGGTCGTCGCCGTCGCTTCCTGCAACGGGGGCGGGAACGAGAGCCGGGGCGGAGGCCGACGAATGTACGACCGGGACCTCGGGACGGCCGTTGCTCCGCCGCGCCGAGGGCACGGCCGAGACCGCGGAGACGGCCGACTCGGCAGACGCCGAGGACCCGCCGGGGGCGGCAGACGCCGACGGTACGCCGGGGGCGGCAGACTGCGCGGTCGGGGCGGCAGACGCCGAGGGCACGGTCGGGGCGGCAGACGGCGACGGCGGCACGGTCGGGGCGGCGGACGCGGAGGGCCTGGTGGGGGCGGTCGACCGGGACGGCCCGGACGAGGCGGTCGACGCCGACGGGCCCGGCAGCAGTCGGGGCGGCGACGCCGTCGGCGCGGAGACCGGGCGCAGCCCGGCCACCACGGTGTTGACGATCTCGGCCGCGTACGCGCCGTCCGGGTCGTAGTCGGGGTCGAAGACGGTCAGCTCGACGCCGAGGCAGTGCGGGGTGTCGACGAGGCCGGCGAGCAGGATCTCCAGCTCGGCGAAGGCAATGCCGCCCGGGTCGGGGGCGTCGACGGCCGGCATCACGGCCGGGTCCAGCACGTCCACGTCGATGTGCACCCAGTAGCCGGCGCAGTCGGCGAGCTGCTCGTGCGCCCACTGGGCCGTACGCGCGGCGCCCTCGGCGCGCAGCGCCGGCACCGGCCGGGTGGTGATCCCGGCGGCCTGGAGGTCCAGGCGGTACTCGTCCTGCGCCCGGATGCCGAGCACCACCACGTCGATGTCCCGGAAGTACGGCCGGCGCCCCTCGATGGCGGCCAGGTCGGCCTGCCCCCGCCCGGTGACCAGCGCGAGGTCCTCGCCGGCCGCCGCGCCCACGTAGGAGGCGTTGCCGGGGTGCCGGAAGTCGGAGTGGCCGTCGACGAAGACCAGCCCGATGCGCCCGCCGACCGCCTCGCCGAGCCGGTGCATGGCCAGTGCCGAGCCGAGCAGGATGGAGCAGTCACCGCCGAGCACCAGCGGGAACTCGCTGCGGTCGATGATGGCGCCGATCCGCTCCGCGAGCGCCACCGAGTAGTCGGCGATTTCCCGAGCGTGGCAGACCCCGTCACCCGGTCGCCAGTCGCCGGGGTCGTAGCGGGGCGCGGTGAGGCAGCCGGCGTCACGGGCCCGCAGCCGGGCGAGCAGCCCCTGGTCGCGCAGCGCGCCCGGGGCCTTGCCGCAGCCGGGGACCGAGGTGGACGTGGGTGGGCGCAGGCCGAGGTTGCTGGGCGCGTCGAGGACGGCGATCCGGCGCATCATGGGCTCCCGTCCTCGAGGTGTCGGGCGGGCCGGCCGGAACGCCGGCCCGCGCTGGCGTGCTACGTGCTCACAAACAGGGCGTGGTGCTCAGAACAGGGCGCTGGCGAGGGCCCGGCGCGCCGAGGCGACCGCGGGGTCCTCCGGGCCGGCGACCGTGAAGAGGCTGACCAGGTGCTGGCGTACCTTCTCCCGCTCCTCACCGGCGGTGCGGCGGACCACGCCCACCAGGCGGGCGTACGCCGCCTCGGCCTGACCGCTGAGCACCTCGATGTCGGCGGCCAGGAGCTGGGCCTCGACGTCGTCGGGGTTCGCCTGGGCGGCGGCGATCGCCGCGCCCGGGTCGGCCCCGGCCACCCGGCGGGCGAGCCCGACCTGGGCGAGGCCCGCCTCCGCCGCGGCGTCCGCGGGCGACTCGGCGAGGATCTTGCGGTACGCCCGCTCGGCCGCGTCGAGGTCGCCGCTCATCAGGGCGTCGTCGGCCTCGTCGAGGCGCGGGTCCTCCGGCTCGGCGACGCTCACGCCACCGGCCTTGAGCACCGCCTGGATCCACTGCCGAAGCTGAGCCTCGGGCACCACTCCGGAGAAGGCGTCGATCGGCTGGCCGCCGACCACCGCGTAGACCATCGGGATGCCCTGTACGCGGAACATCTGGGCGATCCGCGGGTTGGCGTCCACGTCGACCTTGGCGAGCACCCAGGCGCCGCCGCCCTCGGCGGCCAACCGCTCCAGCACGGGGCTCAGCTGCTTGCACGGCTCGCACCACTCGGCCCAGAAGTCCACGATCACCGGTGTGGTGAGCGAGCGCTCGAGAACCTCGGACTGGAATGTCGCCTCGCTCACGTCGATGACGGCGACGCCGCCACCGGCGCTGCCGGGAAACTCGGCGGAGGGGGCGGACTGTGCCGGGGCGGCGGGGCGGGCGGGGGCCGGTGCGGGGGTGCGCAGCGCGCTGAGGTCGACCGCGCCGCGGGTGAAGATCGACGAGGTGATCCGTGGGTCGCTCATGGTTACCTAGTCTCGCACGCGACCCGCCGAACTCAGATCAACCGCGACGGCGACAGTTGCGACTGTCACGGCTGCTCCCGCCCTTCCCCGCGCCCCTGCCCGACCAGCCCGCCCGGCACGCCGCGATCCCGCACCCACGGTCCTCGGTACGAGGCCTGTCGCGGCGTCCGCCGGGACGCGAGGTGCGGGATCGCGGATGCGGGATCGGGCTCGGGGAACGGGGGTCAGAAGCGGGCGGGTTCGCGGTAGACGCCCCACTCGGCGCGCAGGGCGTCGCAGATCTCGCCGAGGGTGGCCTCCGCGCGTACGGCGTCCAGCATGGCCGGGATCATGTTGCCGTCGGTCCGGCCGACGGCGACCATCCGCTCGATCGCGGCCTTGACGGCGGCCCCGTCGCGGCCGGCCTTCCGCTCGGCGAGCACCCGGCGCTGCTCCAGTTCCACCTCGTGCGAGATGCGCAGGATCTCCAGGTCCTTGGCGACCGTGCCGGTGTGGCAGTTGACGCCGACGATCCGCTTGTCGCCCTTCTCCAGCGCCTGCTGGTAGACGAAGGCGGACTCGGCGATGTGGCCGGTGAACCAGCCGTCCTCGATGCCGCGCAGGATGCCGGAGGTCATCGGGCCGATCCGGTGCGGGCCCTCGCCACCGAGCTGCCGGATCCGGGCGAAGATCTCCTCCGCCTCGGCCTCGATCTTGTCGGTGAGCGCCTCGACGTACCAGGACCCGCCCAGCGGGTCCGCCACGTTGGTCACCCCGGTCTCCTCCATCAGCACCTGCTGGGTACGCAGGGCGATCTCGGCGGACTCGTCGGTGGGCAGCGCCAGGGTCTCGTCCAGGGCGTTGGTGTGCAGCGAGTTGGTGCCGCCGAGCACCGCCGCGAGTGCCTCCACGGCGGTACGCACCACGTTGTTGACCGGCTGCTGGGCGGTCAGCGACACCCCGGCGGTCTGCGTGTGGAACCGCAGCCAGAGCGCCTTCTCGCTGGTCGCGCCGTAGACGTCGCGCAGCCAGCGGGCCCAGATCCGGCGGGCGGCCCGGAACTTGGCGATCTCCTCGAAGAAGTCGACGTGCGAGTCGAAGAAGAAGCTCAGGCCGGGCGCGAAGACGTTGACGTCCAGCCCCCGGGAGAGCCCCAGCTCGACGTAGCCGAACCCGTCGGCGAGGGTGTACGCCAGCTCCTGCGCGGCGGTCGAGCCGGCCTCGCGGATGTGGTAGCCGGAGACCGAGAGCGGCTTGTAGCGCGGGATCTCCCGGGCGCAGTACTCCATCAGGTCGCCGATCAGGCGCAGGTGCGGCTCCGGGTCGAAGAGCCACTCCTTCTGCGCGATGTACTCCTTGAAGATGTCCGTCTGCAACGTGCCGTCCAGCTTGGACAGGTCGGCGCCCTGCCGCTCGGCGGCCACCAGGTACATGCAGAACACCGGCACGGCCGGCCCGGAGATGGTCATCGACGTGGTGACGCCGGCCAGGTCGATGCCGTCGAAGAGGGCCTCCATGTCGGCGGCGGTGTCGATGGCGACGCCGCAGTGGCCCACCTCGCCGAGCGCCTGCGGGTCGTCGGAGTCCCGGCCCATGAGCGTGGGCATGTCGAAGGCGACGGAGAGGCCCCCGCCGCCGGCGCCCAGGATCATCTTGTAGCGCTCGTTGGTCTGCTGCGCGTTGCCGAAGCCGGCGAACTGCCGGATCGTCCAGGTCCGCCCGCGGTAGCCGGTCGGGTAGAGGCCCCGGGTGTACGGGTACTCGCCCGGCCAGCCGATGCGCTCGAAGCCCGGGTAGGCGACACCCTCCGGCGGCCCGTAGACCGGGTCGACGGGCATCCCGGAGAGCGTGGTGAAGTCGGCGTCCCGCTTGCGCGCGGCGTCGTAGCGGGCCTGCCAGCGCGCCCGTCCGGCGGCGATCTCGTCGGCGTTCATCGGCGGGGCTCCTCCTCGAGTCCTCGACTGCACTGCGAGTGTAGAGCCCAGACCTGAACGATCGCTAAGTAAGTTCGTACCGGCAGGTAACCTGCGCCGCCGGGCGCGTCACGCGACGGGCTCGGCGGAACCGCCCAGTGCCACGTCGTCGACCCTGATGTTGACCTCGTCGACCCGCAGTCCGTACGCCTCGACCGCCCCGGCGACCTGCGCCCGGACGTCGGCGGTCACCTGCGGCACCGCGCGGCCGGCCTCGATCACGATGACCAGGTTGACCACCGCCGCGCCGTTCGTGACGTGGGCCGAGCAGCCGCGCCGGGCGTCGCCGACCTGGTCGAGGCCGACCTTGTCGAGCACCGCGTTGAAGAACCGGGCCACGTCCCCGCCCAGCTCGACCACCCCGGGCACGGACCGCGCGGCGGCCACCGCGATCTTCTCCACCACCTCGTCGGAGACGAGCGTCGTCCCGCCCGGCACCGCGTCCGGCGTCACCGACAGCTCCTGCGTCGCCTCGTCGCCCATCCGTCTCCCCACTCCGCCGCGCACCGCCCCACGCCGACCGTGGAGCGGTGCGAGCGTACTAGCTCGGAGGGCCCCTCAGGAGCCGAGTTGGGCGAGCAGCTCGTCGGCCGCCGCGTACGGGTCGAGGGCGCCCTCGGCCACCTTCGCGGCGAGCGCCGGCAGCTCCGTACCGTCGCGCAGGGAACCGATCCGGGCGCGGAGCACGCCCAGCGCGATCGCCTCGACCTCGGCGGCGGCCCGCGCCTCCTGGCGGCGGCGCAACTCGCCGTGCTCGACCAGCCAGCCACGGTGCTTGTCGATGGCGGCGGCGATGTCGTCGATCCCCTCGCCCCGGGAGGCGATCGCGCGCACCACCTGCGGCCGCCACTGACCCGGGCCGCGCTCGCCCAGGGCGATCATGCCCTGGATGTCGCGGTAGGTGGCGTCGGCGCCGTCCCGGTCGGCCTTGTTGACCACGAAGACGTCGGCGATCTCCAGGATGCCGGCCTTGACCGCCTGGATCGCGTCACCCATGCCCGGGGCGAGCAGCACCAGCGTGGTGTCGGCCAGCGAGGCGACCTCCACCTCGGCCTGCCCGACGCCCACGGTCTCCACCAGCACCACGTCACAGCCGGCGCCCTCCAGCACCCGCACCGCCTGCGGCGTGGCCGCCGACAGCCCGCCCAGGTGGCCCCGGCTGGACATCGACCGGATGTAGACGCCCGGGTCGGTGGCGTGGTCCTGCATCCGGACCCGGTCGCCGAGGATCGCCCCGCCCGTGAACGGGCTGGACGGGTCGATGGCCAGCACGCCCACCCGGTGACCGCGGGCGCGCAGCGCCCGGACCAGCTCGTTGGTGGTGGTCGACTTGCCCACCCCGGGCGAGCCGGTCAGCCCGACCACCTGGGCCTGGCCGGCGTACGGCGCGAGGGCCGCCGCGATCCGCGGCAGCGTCTCGTCGCCCGACTCGACCAGGGTGATCAGCCGGGCCACCGCGCGGGGATCGCCCGCGCGGGCCCGCTCGACCAGCATCGGCACGTCCCGGCTGCGGCGCACCGGGGGTGCGCCCGCCGCCGGGACGTCGTCGACGATCTCGCTCACTGTGCTGCCTCTACGGGATCGGCCGGCCGGCGGTCAGTGACCGCTCTCGCCGGGGGCCGGGACGTGGATGATCAGAGCGTCGCCCTGGCCGCCGCCGCCGCAGAGCGCCGCCGCGCCCGTGCCGCCGCCCCGGCGCTTGAGCTCCAGCGCGAGGGTGAGCACCAGCCGGGCGCCGGACATGCCGATGGGGTGGCCCAGCGCGATCGCCCCGCCGTTGACGTTGACCTTGTCCGGGCTGACCCCGAGGTCACGGGTGGACTGGATGCCGACCTGGGCGAACGCCTCGTTGATCTCGATGAGGTCCAGGTCCTCGATGCCGAGCCCGCCCTTCTTGAGCGCGTGCTGGATCGCGTTGGACGGCTGCGAGTGCAGGGAGTTGTCCGGGCCCGCGACGTTGCCGTGCGCGCCGATCTCGGCCAGCCAGGTCAGCCCCAGCTCCTTGGCCTTGGCCTTGCTCATGACGACCACCGCGGCGGCGCCGTCGGAGATCGGCGAGGAGGTGCCGGCGGTGATCGTGCCGTCCTTGGCGAACGCCGGGCGCAGCTTCGCCAGCGACTCGACGGTGGTGTCCGGGCGGATCCCCTCGTCCTCGCTGATCACCAGCGGGTCGCCCTTGCGCTGCGGGATGACCACCGGGGTGATCTCGTCGGCGAAGTGGCCGTTCTTCTGCGCGGCGGCGGCCCGCTGGTGGCTGGCCGCGGCGAACGCGTCCTGCTCCTCGCGGGTGATGCCGTGCCGTCCGTTGTGCCGCTCGGTGGACTCGCCCATCGCGCAGCTGTCCCAGGCGTCGGTGAGCCCGTCGAGCGCCATGTGGTCCTTGACCACCACGTCGCCGTACTTGTAGCCGCCGCGCTGGCCGAGCAGCAGGTGCGGGGCGTTGGTCATCGACTCCATGCCGCCGGCGACGACGATGTCGAACTCGCCGGCGCGGATCAGCTGGTCGGCCAGGGCGATCGCGTCCAGGCCGGAGAGGCAGACCTTGTTGACGGTCAGCGCCGGCACGGACATCGGGATGCCGGCCTCGACCGCCGCCTGGCGGGCCGGAATCTGCCCGGCACCGGCCTGGAGCACCTGCCCCATGATCACGTACTGGACCTGGTCGGGGGCGACGCCGGCGCGCTCCAGCGCCGCCTTGATCGCCACGCCGCCGAGTCTGGTCGCCGGGAGGTCCTTGAGGTTGCCCAGCAGGCGCCCCATCGGGGTCCGCGCGCCGCTGACGATCACCGAAGCCATGCCTGCCTCCGAGGGGGTGCCGACCTGTACGCCTTAACGATTGTTCGGTCAGACTAACGCCATGGCTGAGAACTCCCCCGTCGAGACCGCTGCCGACTATGTCACAGACATCGGCCTGCGCCGCATCGACCACGTCGGGGTCGCCGTCGCAGACCTGGACGCCGCGATCGACTTCTACCAGCGCACCTTCGGAATGCGCTGCGTGCACACCGAGGTGAACGCCGAACAGGGCGTACGCGAGGCGATGCTGGCCGTCGGCCCGGACGCCGAGGGCGGCTGCGTGCAGCTGCTCGCCCCGCTGACCCCGGAGTCGACCATCGCCAAGTTCCTCGACAAGAAGGGCCCGGGCGTGCAGCAGGTGGCGTACACCGTCGAGGACATCGACGCCGCCTGCGCGAAGCTGCGCGAGCGGGGCGTGAAGCTGCTCTACGACACCCCGAAGCGCGGCACCGCGAACTCGCGGGTCAACTTCGTCCACCCGAAGGACGCCGGCGGGGTGCTGGTCGAACTCGTCGAGCCCGCCGCCGGGCACTGACCCCACCTCCGGCCCCCGCCGACCGGGCGGGGGCCGGAGCCCACTCCTCCGCCGAGCGCGCCGGTGCGTGGTTGCACCGCCGCCCGGACAGCACCACGCATCGGCCAATGCAGTTTTTCACAGAGGACTTCCGGCCCTACCTACTGTTCAGTAACGTCCCGCCCCACAGGAGCGCGGCCGGTACCGGATGTGTCGGACACCGACATGGTGGTGGGCCGCACCGACGCCGACGATGGCAGCACCCAGGCCCGCGTGGGCGGGGTGCGGACGAACGGGAGGTCGACGTGCAGGACATCCTCGAAGCGATCATGGCGGCGGAGGGATCCGACCAACCGGAACGGGAGCTCGCCGGAATCGCCGGCCTGCCGGTACCCGAGTCGTACCGCGGCGTCGTGGTGCGCGCCGACGAGACCCGGATGTTCGACGGCCTGGCCACCCGGGACAAGGACCCGCGCAAGGCGCTGCACGTGCAGGAGGTGCCGACGCCGGAGCTGGGGCCGGGCGAGGCGCTGGTCGCGGTGATGGCGAGTGCGATCAACTACAACACGGTCTGGACCAGCATCTTCGAGCCGCTGCCGACCTTCAAGTTCCTCCAGCGCTACGGCCGGATCTCGGAGCTGACCCGCCGGCACGACCTGCCGTACCACGTGGTGGGCTCGGACGCGGCCGGCGTGGTGCTGCGCACCGGGTCCGGCGTGACCCGGTGGAAGGCCGGCGACGAGGTCGTCGCGCACTGCCTCTCCGTCGAGCTGGAGGACGCGGCCGGGCACGACGACACCATGCTGGACCCGCAGCAGCGGATCTGGGGCTTCGAGACCAACTTCGGCGGCCTCGCCGAGCTGGCCGTGGTCAAGGCCAACCAGCTGATGCCCAAGCCGCGCCACCTGAGCTGGGAGGAGGCGGCCAGCCCCGGGCTGGTCAACTCGACCGCGTACCGGCAGCTGGTGTCGCACCACGGGGCGAACATGAAGCAGGGCGACGTGGTGCTGATCTGGGGCGCCTCCGGCGGCCTGGGCGGCTACGCCACCCAGATGGCGCTCAACGGCGGGGCGATCCCGGTCTGCGTGGTCTCCTCCCCCGACAAGGCGGAGCTGTGCCGGCGGATGGGCGCCGAGCTGGTCATCGACCGGGCCGCCGAGGGATTCCGGTTCTGGAAGGACGAGCAGACCCAGGACCAGGACGAGTGGCGGCGCTTCGGCGAGCGGATCCGGGAGCTGACCGGCGGCGATGACCCGGACATCGTCTTCGAGCACCCGGGCCGGGAGACCTTCGGCGCGAGCGTCTACGTGGCCAAGAAGGGCGGCACCATCGTCACCTGCGCCTCCACCAGCGGCTTCCTGCACCAGTACGACAATCGCTACCTCTGGATGCACCTGAAGCGGATCATCGGCAGCCACTTCGCCAACTACCGGGAGGCGTGGGAGGCCAACCGGCTGGTGGCGCTGGGCAAGGTCCACCCCACCGTGTCGAAGACCTACGCGCTGGAGCAGACCGGCCAGGCCGCGTACGAGGTGCACCGCAACGCGCACCAGGGCAAGGTCGGCGTCCGCTGCCTCGCCCCGTCGGACGGGCTCGGCGTACGCGACCGCGAGCTGCGCTCCCGGCACGAGGACGCGATCAACCGGTTCCGCGGTCACTGACCCGACGGATGAGGCGCCGTCGACCATTGCGGTGAACGGCGATTGCCTTTCCGCCGGGGCCGTCGGACGCTCATTCGAGTGACCCGCGCCATGACACGACAAAGGGCCGCGGGGTGCTCCCGCGGCCCTTTTCCGATGTCACGCTCCGTGCCGTCCGACCCGCCCGGGACCTGCCAAGATCGGCGATCTGTCCGGCCATCGGCGGACCCGCAGTTGACCATGTAAAGAGGACACGAAAGCTCGGCACCGCTCTTGCGAAGCACCCTGGGGGGTCTGCGAGTATGTCCCAATGCCCCAGCAGTCCTCCCCTCTTGCGTTCTTCGATAACGCGAACTCGCAGCCCGATTTCACCGTTGGCCTGCGCGGCTACAACACCCACCAGGTCGATGACTTCATCGGCCGGATGACGGCCGCGCTGACCCAGTCCGAGCAGGCCCGCGCCGAGGCCGAGCAGCGGATGAACGACGCCCAGCGCCGCCTGCGCCAGGCCGAGCAGCGCATGAGCGCGCTGGAGCAGAAGCTCGCCGACACCAACAAGCAGCTCGAGGAGAACAGCCGGCCCACCCTCTCGGGCCTCGGCACCCGCGTCGAGCAGATCCTCCGGCTGGCCGAGGAGCAGGCCAACGACCACCGCAACGAGGCCAAGCGGGAGTCGGAGGGCATCCTCTCCGCCGCCCGCCTCGAGGCGCGCGAGATCACCGACAAGGCGCGCGCCGAGGCGGCGGCCATGAAGGCCAACGCCGAGCGGGAGGCGGGCAGCGTCCGCACCGCCGCCGAGCGCGAGGCCGCCGAGGTCCGCGTCCAGGCCCGGCGCGAGGCCGACACGCTGCGCGCCGACGCCGACCGGGAGACCAAGCAGCTGCGCACGGTCACCGCCCACGAGGTCGCCGAGCTGAAGTCCACCGTCGAGCGCGAGGTCGCCACCATGCGGGCCACCGCCGAGCGGGAGATCACCCAGCAGCGGGCGAAGGCCGCCCGCGAGGCCGAGGAGAAGCGCGCCGAGGCGACCAAGCTGCTCACCGACGCCCGCGACAAGCGCGACAAGGACCTCCAGGCCCTGGAGCTCCAGCTCGCCGAGCGCCGGGAGAAGGCCGAGCGCGAGGAGTCCGAGCGGCACGCCGCGCAGGTCGCCCAGACCCAGAAGCTGGTCAGCGAGGCCGAGCAGCGGGCGCACGCCGCGCAGGAGCGGGCCAAGGAGATCGAGCAGCGCGCCGAGGCCCGCCGGGTCGAGTCGGAGCGCACCGCCAACGAGACGGTCGACAAGGCCAAGGCGCTGGCCGACAAGACGCTCACCGAGGCCAAGGCCGAGGCGAACCGCCTGCTCACCGAGGCGCGCACCGAGGCCGAGCTGACCACCCAGGCGGCCCGCCGCGAGGTCGAGGACCTCACCCGGCAGAAGGACGCCGTCACCTCGCAGCTCGGCCAGATGCTCTCCGGCCTCGCCGGCATCGTGCCGGGCGTGCCCGCCCAGCCGCCGGCCGCACAGGCCAAGCCGGAGGCGAAGAAGGCCGACAACGCCGACGAGCGGGTGGCCGCGGAGACCGCCAACTGACCCAACCGACCCACCCGACCGGGGCATGATCCGCGGCGCGGGGTGACACCGGGTGACCGGTGCGCCCCGCGCCGTATGCGTTTTCCCGTAAAGCGAATTGCCCGGGCGTGTCAGTAGTGAAGTAGGTCCTATCCGGGGCGTCCGTATCGCCCCAGCCGGACGGGATGCGTGTGAGGATGGGGGCATGTCGCACGGCGAGGAACTGTTCGCTCTCGGCGGGGACGTGACCACGGAGCCCAGCTTCGAGTCCGCTCTGCGGGGGTACGAGAAACGACAGGTCGACCGGTACGTCGCTCGCGCGGAGCACGAGATCGCGGCCCTGGCGGCCGAGCGGGAACAGGCCTACACACAGATCCACAAGCTGGCCGGCCAGGTCGAGGTGCTCCAACGCGACCTCGCCCAGGCGCGCAAGTCGTCCGGGGCGCTCGAGAACGTCTCCTACCGGCACCTCGGCCCACGGGTGGAGCAGATCCTCACCCTCGCCGAGGAACAGGCCGACGCGATCCTGGTCGCCGCCAACGAGGAGATCGAGGCTCGCCGGGCCGCCGCCGAGCACATCGTCGAGGAGGCCCGCGAGCAGGCCGCCACCGCCCTCAAGGACTTCGAGATCGCGCTGGCCGCCCGCCGCACCGAGGAGGAGCGGCACACCGCGGCCCGCAAGGCCGAGGCGGACGCCGCCGTCCGGACGGCCAAGGACGAGGCCGCCCGGCTCCGCAAGGCCGCCCAGGAGGCGCTGGCGAAGGCCCAGCAGGAGGCCACCCAGCTGCGGGACGCCGCCAAGGAGATCCACCACCGGGCCCAGCAGGAGGCGACCAAGCTGCGCGAGGCCGCCAAGGAGGTGCACGCCAAGGCGCAGCAGGAGGCCACCCAGCTGCGCGAGGCCGCCAAGGAGGTGCACGCCAAGGCCCAGCAGGAGTCCAGGCGCCTGGTCGACCAGGCCACCGAGGCGGGCCGGGCCACCCACGCCAAGGCGCAGCGCGACGCCAAGCAGATCATCGACGACGCCGCCGACGCCGGCCGGGCCACCCGGGAGAAGGCCCGCCAGGAGGCGGAGCGGCTGACCACCCAGGCGGCCGAGACGGCCAAGCGCAACCGCGCCGAGACCGAGGCGTACGTGCAGCGGATGCGCACCGAGACCGAGGCGTACGTGCAGCACGCCCGTGCCCAGACGCAGCAGGAGCTCGGTGCCTGGCGGGCCGGGGTGGAGCAGGAGGTCAACAGCCGGCGCGAGGCCGCGGACCGCGAGCTGACCCAGCGCCGCGCGGCGGCCGAGCAGGAGTTCACCAAGCGCCGCGAGGAGCTGGAACAGCAGTACAAGACCCGGCTCGCCGAGCTGGAGAAACAGCACACGAGCCGGCACGACGAGCTGGAGTCCGGGTTCGAGGCGCGCCGCGCCACGCTGGAGGCGGAGTACACCGCCCGGAAGAACGAGATCGAGCAGGGCGCCGTCGCCGTCCGCCAGGCCGCCGAGCAGGACGCGCTGACGATGCGCCGGCAGGCCGAGGAGGAGGCCGCGGCGCTGCTCGGCCGGGCCGAGTCGGAGGCGGCCGACAAGCGCCGCAAGGCCGACGAGCACGTGGCGACGTCGCGCCGGCAGTTCGAGGAGTACGCGGCCACGACGCAGCAGCACCTGGCCACCACCCAGCAGCACCTCGCCGCCACGCAGCAGGAGGCCGCCGCCAGCCGTCAGCAGCTCGCCCAGGTGATGCTGGAGATCGCCCAGGCCCAGCAGGAGCTGGCCGACCTGCGGCAGGAGACCTGGAAGTCCCGGCAGGAGTCCGACGAGCTCCAGCGGCAGGTGGCGGAGCTGCGGTTGGGCCTGCTCGGCGCGGCCGACCGGCCGGGCGGGACGGACGGCGCCGTCGCCCCGGTGGTCGCGGACGGCAGGCCGACGCCGGCCACGGCGAACGGCGGCAGGCCCCGCCCCGACGCGGACAAGTCCCCGGCCGACAAAACCGGCCACCCCGCCCCGGCGGGAGCGGGCGCGACGGACACGGCCCTGGCGGGAGCGGGCGCGGCGGACACGGGCACTGCCCCGGCGGGAGCAGGCACGGCCACTGCGGGCGCGGGCACTGCGGACAAGACCCCGGCGGGAGCGGGCTCCCCGGACAAGGCCCCGGTCGGCGCGGGCGGGGCGACGGGCTCCGCAGCGGCCGCGTCCCCCTCGGGCGGCAAGCCCGCCGCCGGCAAGGTGGAGCCGGAGGACGCCGGGCAGCCGGCCAAGGGCCGGATCGAGCCGGCCGACGCCGGGCAACCGGCCAACGGCAAGGCCACCGTGACCACCGTCGACGGGGGCACGGCCAGTGCCGGCGTGGACGGGGAGCCGACCGTGGCGGCGGTGCCCGGCGAAGGGGGCCGGGACGCCACCCCGACGAAGATCACCAGCACCGGCGAGAACGGCAAGCGCCCGGCGAAGCCGACCACCGACGAGCGCAGCGCCAAGCCGAGCAAGGTCGTCGTCGAGAAGGACTGACCGCTCCACCGCCCCGGTCGCCTGGCAGATCTTGGAAGACTCGGGCCCCTCCGGGGGCCGTCCCGTCCCAAGATCTCAGGACTCGGACCACTCCGCACCCAAAGGGCGCGGAGGGCGGTGGCGGCGGTTCCGGTGGCGCGGTCGGGCGACACGGTCCGGTCCGGGTGGCATGGCCAGGTCTCGGTGGCATGGTCGGGTCGGGTCGGGTGACACGGTCGGGTCGGGCCTGCGGCGTACGCTCCCGGGTGGGATCCGCCGACGTGAGCCGTGATCGGGCCGTCCGGCGGGAGTCGATCAGGGAGGTCCGATGGCAGACGACGGACCGACGGCGTCGAGCGGCGACCGGGAACCCGGCAGCGCCCCCGGACCGGGCGACAGGAACCGGAAGCCGGAGCACGCCACCGCGCCCGAACACACCACCGCGCCGGAGCACGCCACCGCGTCCGAACACGCCACCGCGTCCGAGCACACCAGCGCGCCTGAGCACGCCGGCAGGACGACGGACACGACGGGCACGACGGGCGACGGCGGGCCGGCGGCGAACGGATCGGGCCGGTTCGGCACGCCGGGGTTGCCGCTGAAGCGCAGCAGCTTCCTGGTCGGCTTCACCGGCGCGGCCGGGGTGCTGCTCGCGTACGCCCTCTATCTGGGCCTGCGCAACGCGGCCGGCATCCTGGTCCTGGTGGTCATCGCGCTCTTCCTCGCCGTCGGCCTGCATCCCGCGGTGGTCCGGCTGCGGTCCTGGGGGCTGCCGCACGGGATCGCCGTGGCGGTGGTCGCGCTGACGGTCGTGCTGCTGCTCTGCGGTGGCGTGTTCGCCCTGGTGCCGCCGATCGTCACCCAGAGCGGGCAGTTCATCGAGCAGCTGCCGAGCTACCTGGAGGCGTTGCGCCGCAACGAGACGGTCAACGACCTGGTGATCCGGTACGACCTGATGGAGCGGTTGCAGAGCGCGGCCAACGCCGACACCGTCGGGCAGGCCCTCGGCGGGGTGCTCGGCGGCGCCCAGTTGGTCTTCGGCACCGTCTTCCGGGGGCTGACCGTGCTGGTGTTGACCATCTACTTCCTGGCCTACTTCGACCGGCTGCGCGACCTGGGCTACTCGCTGGTGCCCCGCTCGCGCCGGGAGCGGGTGCAGCTCATCGGGGACGAGATCCTGGCCAAGGTGGGCGCGTACATGGTCGGCGCGCTCAGCATCGCGGTGCTGGCCGGGATCTCCACGTACGTGTTCGCGCTGATCGTCGGGCTGCCGTACCCGTTCGCGCTCGCCGTGGTGGTCGCGGTGACGGACCTGATCCCGCAGATCGGCGCGACCCTGGGCGCGGTGATCGTCAGCCTGGTCGGTTTCGCCACGGACCTGCCGGTCGGCATCGCCTGTGCGGTGTTCTTCCTGATCTACCAGCAGGTGGAGAACTACCTGATCTATCCCAAGATCATGCGGCGGTCGGTGTCGGTCAACGAGGTGGCCGCCCTGGTGGCCGCCCTGCTCGGGGTCTCCCTGCTGGGGGTGGTGGGCGCGCTGATCGCGATCCCGGCGGTGGCCGCGCTCCAGCTCATCCTGCGGGAGGTGGTCCTGCCCCGGCAGGAGTCCCGCTGACCCCGCCCGCGCCGGCCCGGGCGGCCACGGTCGACCGGTCGGCCGGTCGGCCGGCTCCGCGACGGGAGCGCGGCGGAGGCTGGGTCAGCCAGCCTGGCCGGCGGGCGGGCCGGGCACCGGGCGGTCCGCGAAGGAGGCCACCGTGCGGTCGGCGTACGCGCTGACGTCGCCGGTCTCCATCGGGCCGTCCCAGGTGGTCGGCAGCGGCACGGCGGCGGCCGGGTTGACCCGACGGACCACCTCGTCCAGCACGGTCTCGGCGTCGCCGACCCAGAGGTGCTTCGCCCCGGGCACCCCGACCACCTCGGCCTGCGGCACCGCCGCGAAGCGCTCCCGGGCCTCGTCGGGGCGCAGGTAGTCGTCGAACTCGGGCACCAGCGCGGTCAGCGGCTTGCCGGACTCCGCCCAGTGCTCCAGGTCCGCCGGGGCGGAGAAGCGCAGCGGCGGGGAGAGCAGGATCGCCCCGACGACGGCCGGGTCGCAGCCGTACTTGAGGGTCAGGTCGGTGCCGAACGACCAGCCGAGCAGCCAGACGTTCGGCAGCTCGTGGAACTCGGCGTACTCGATGGCGGCGGCGACGTCGAAGCGCTCGCCGACCGCGTTGTCGAAGGCCCCCTCGCTGGTGCCGCGCAGGCTGCTGGTCCCCCGGGTGTTGAAGCGGAGCACCGCCAGGTCGGCCAGGGCCGGCAGCCGCCACGCCGCCTTGCGGAACACGTGGCTGTCCATCATCCCGCCGTGCGTCGGCAGCGGGTGCAGGCAGACGAGGGTGCCCACCGGCGCACGATCCAGCGGCCGGGCCAGCTCGCCGACGAGCCGCAGACCGTCCGCGGTGTGCAGCTCGATGTCCTCGCGGTGCCCGGGCAGGATGGAGGACGCGCGGATCGGTGTGCTCACCCCACCAGTCTCGCCGGTGCGGCCGGGAACCGCCGGGCGGGGCGGAAACAGCGTGATCCAGATCGCTCAGCCGTAGCGGGGAGCGCCGCGACCGCGCTGGACGGCGGGACCGCGCCGGTCCCGGGCCCGCCAGCACCCGCTGTGCCAGTGCCGCCGGTCGGTCAGGTCGCCCCGCCCGTCCGCCGGCCACGCCACCAGGTGCGCCACCCCGGGCCGGATCTCCTGGTCACAGCCCGGGCAGCGGTACGTCTTGGTGGAGGCGCCGCCACCGATCCCGCGTACCTGCCAGTCGCCGTCGCGCCACTGCTGCACCGAGGCGACGCCCTGGCGGACCCGGTCGGAGTCGAGGTGCGCGGCGTCATCGCGGCGGGGTCGGTTGCGACGGGGGCTCACGCTTGCCAAGCGTACGTGCCGGCGGCGGGGCCGGCCCGGGGCGGGCGGGCCAGTCCCCGGCTCCGGTCAAGACCAGGTTCGCGGGTCGGTGAGGTCCGGGGCGACCTGCGCCCCGCCCAGCACGACGGCGGCGTCCGCCTCGGTGAAGCCCTGGCTCGGCCAGCCGAAGCGGGCCGTCAGGTGCGCCTTCGGGAAGCCGAGCAGCTCCAGCTCGTCCCCCTTCGGGTAGAGGTAGGCCGCCCGGTCGCCGATCGTCCGGTTCCCGGTGCTGCGGTCCGCCTCGATGGAGCGCGCGTACTGGAACGAGACCGCCATCCGCTGCCCGTCTGCCCCCGCCACCTCGATCGACGCGGTCACCGCCTCGGGAAGTGCGGCGACCTCGACGCTGCAGCCGCTCACCCGCGCCCCGGCGGGCAGGGTGGTCAGCCGCACCGGCGTGGCGCAGCGGCGCGCCTCACGCAGGCGGAGGGCCTCGACGGCGTCGTCGATCCCCCGGGCGGTCGTGGCGGTCACGGCGGCCCGGGCGTACAGGCCGGGGACGGGCTGCCAGAGCCGGATCCAGGTCGTCGTCGTCCGTCCCGCCTCCCGGTGCGGTCGGTCCGTGCCGTCGAAGGCCTCCTCGACGGTCAGTCCGTCGGCCGGGCCACTCGGTCCGTCGACTCCACGCCGCAGCCCGGCGGCAGAGGCCGACAGCTGGACGGCCACCGGCGGGCCCGTGCCGACGTCGACCTGGACGCTCTCGACCCCCGATCCGACCCCCCAACGCAGGTGGCGGACCCGCGCCGGATCGACCCCGAAGTGCAGCACCCAGGGGTCCGTGCCGACCAGGTCCGGCTGGGCCGCGGCCCCGGGGACGCCGTCGGCGGGCGGCGGCGACACGGTGGCGGCGACCGGCGCGGCGGGGTCCGGTGGGCGTACCCGCTCCGGCAGGCCGGTGGCGACGCCGAGGCCGAGCACCGTCGCCAGTCCCAGCGCGGCACCTGCGCCGGCCCGACGGCGACGGCGGCGGGCCCGTCCCCCGGCGACGGCACGGGCGGCGAGCCGGTCGGTGTCGACCGTTCCCTCGGCACGTTCCCGCAGCGTCCGTACGATCCGTTCGTCGAGGTCGGTCACGGTCGGCTCCCGTTCGTCGCCGGGAGGCCGTGGCGCTCCCGGAGGTGGTTGAGCGCCCGCATGGCGTGGGTGCGGACGGTGACCGGCGAGCAGCCGAGGATCTGGGCGATGGTCGCGTCGTCGAGGTCCTCGTAGTAGCGCAGCACGAGCACCGCCCGCTGGCGCTCCGGCAGCCCGAGGATGAGCCGCCACATGGCGTCCCGGTCGGCCGTCTCGCCGCCGAGGTCGCCGTGCTGCGGCCGTTCCGCGAAGTCGGCGGTGGCCAGTTCGCGGTTCGTACGCCGGCGCCACCAGGAGTTGTTGGCGTTGACCAGCATGCGGCGCACGTACACGTCCGGCCGGTCCGCCCGGGCGATCCTCCGCCAGTGCACGTAGGCGCGGGCCAGGACGTCCTGGGTGAGGTCCTCGGCCCGGTGCTCGTCCCCCGTCAGCAGCCGGGCCAGCCGCATCAGGGCGGGGCCTCGGCTGCTGACGTACTCCTCGAAGGTCACACCCTGCAGACGCCGTCACCGGCCCGCGGCGTTGACCCCCGTCAGCGGCGGGTGTGGTCGCGGAAGCCGCGGCCGCTCTTGCGGCCCAGGTAGCCGGCCGTGACGAGGTGCTCCAGCAGCGGCGCGGGCGCGAAGCCCGGCTCGCGCAGCTCCAGGTAGAGCTCGCGCTGGATGGCCAGCGCGACGTCCAGGCCGACCACGTCGAGCAGCTCGAACGGGCCCATCGGGTAGCCGCAGCCCAGCTTCATCGCGTGGTCGATGTCGTCGGCGGTGGAGTAGCTCGCCTCCAGCATCTTCACCGCGTCGTTGAGGTACGGGAAGAGCAGCGCGTTGACGATGAAGCCGGACCGGTCGCCGCAGACCACGCCCGTCTTGCCCAGCGCGGCACAGACCGCGCGGGCGGTGGCGGTGGTCTCCGCCGAGGTGCGGATGGTCTCCACGACCTCGACCAGCGGCATGACCGGCGCCGGGTTGAAGAAGTGCAGCCCGACCACGTCGGCGGGCCGCTGGGTGGCCATCGCGACGTCGATCACCGGCAGCGAGGAGGTGGTGGTGGCGAGCACGACGCCCGGCTTGCAGATCTCGTCGAGGCTGGCGAAGAGGGCCTTCTTGACGCTCAGTTCCTCGACCACGGCCTCGACGACGAGGTCGACGTCGGCGAGGTGGTCCAGGGTGGCCGACCAGTTGATCCGGCCGAGCGCGGCGTCCCGGTCGGCCTCGCCGAGCTTGCCGCGCACCACGCCCTTGTTGAGCGAGGTCTTGACCGCCTCGAAGACCTTGGCGGACTTCTCCGCGCCCCGGGTCACCGAGACGACCTCGTAGCCGGCCTTCGCGAAGACCTCGATGATGCCGGTGGCCATCGTCCCGGACCCGACGACGCCGACCTTCGCGATCGCGGCGGCCCCGCCGAGCGCGGCCTCCGACGCCACCGGCGTCTGCTCGTCGGGTACGACGACCGGGGAGCCCGGCCGCTCGTAGGTGTAGAAGCCCCGGCCGGACTTGCGGCCGAGGAGCCCGGCGGTGACCATCTGCTTGATCAGCGGCACCGGGGCGTGCCGGCGGTCGCGCCCGCCCCGCCGGTACATGGTGTCCAGGATCTCGTACGCGGTGTCCAGGCCGATCAGGTCCATCAGCGCCAGCGGGCCCATCGGCAGGCCGCAGCCGAGCTTCATGGCCGCGTCGATGTCCTCGCGGGTGGCGTAGTGCGACTCGAACATGCCGACGGCGTGGTTGAGGTAGCCGAAGAGCAGCGCGTTGGCGATGAAGCCGGCCCGGTCGCTGATGGTGACGTCGACCTTGCCCAGCCGCTTGCAGAGCGCCTCCACGTCGGCGACCACGTCGGCGGAGGTGACCACCGTCCGGACCACCTCGACCAGCCTCATCACCGGGGCCGGGTTGAAGAAGTGGATGCCGATCACCTGGTTGGGCCGGCTGGTGGCGACGGAGATTTCGGTGACGCTGAGCGACGAGGTGTTGGTGGCCAGGATCGCCTCGGGCTTGCAGACCCGGTCCAGCTCGGCGAAGATCCGCTGCTTGAGGTCCAGGTGCTCGGGCACCGCCTCGATGACCAGGTCCACCGAGTGCAGCGCGTCCAGCCCGACGGCGAACCGTACGCGGCTCAGCAGCGCGTCCCGGTCGGCCTCGGCGAGCTTGCCCTTGGCCACGGCCCGGTCCGTCGACCCGGTGAGGATGGCCCGGCCGCGTTCCAGCGCGTCCTCGGAGATTTCCACCGCGACGACGTCGACCCCGTTGCGCGCGAATACCTCGACGATGCCGGCACCCATGGTGCCCAGACCCACAACGCCCACGCTGGTGAAATCACGCGCCACGACCAGCCTCCTCAATGCTCCGCACGGCCGCGTTAACGACCATTAAGGTTATGCGCGCGAGTCTGCCACGTGACGCTGAGTTGTCGAGGCGCCGTGGGAAATTTCACGAGCCCAGCGGGGCTGCGCGCGCCGTCCGGCGGGCCGGTCGGCTCACCCTCGGTCGGCTCGCCGCACCGGTCGGGCTCGCCCGCCGATCAGCCCGCCGCGTCGGTCGGCCTCAGCAGCCCCGCCGCGTCGGTCGGGCTCAGCAGTTCGCCGCGTCGGTCAGCCTCAGCAGTTCGGCGACGAACTCGGCCGGCCGCTCCAGGTGCGGGCTGTGCCCGCAGCCGGGCAGCAGCACCTCGCGGTACGCCCCGCCGGCCGCCGCGTAACGCTCCAGCACCGCCCGGGTCTGCGCCACCATCGGCTGCGCGGGGCAGGCCGCCTCCCCCGGCCAGCCGGGCACCACGCCCAGCGAGCCCAGGTGGGCCAGGTCCATCATCGCGGTGTCCGAGACGATCACGTCGGCGTCCCCGTGGACCCAGGTGACCGGCGGCTTCCCGGCCACGGCGACCAGTTCGTCGGCGACCCGGAAGTGCGCCGGGGAGAGGGCGTTGAGCACGCCGCGCCGCCCCGGGGCGGTGCCGGGCCAGTTCGCCGAGGCCACCGCCGTACCGGGGTAGTTGTCGTCACCGATCGCGGTGGAGAGGAGGCTGTCCAGCAGCAGCTCCTCGTCGTCGCCGAGCGAGGCCGGGTCCGCCACGTAGGTGGCCCGCAGCACGGCGCGCGGGCTGGTCGGGCTGTCCGCGCCCCGGTCGCCGGCGGCCAGCCGCTCGACGAAGTCCCTGTTGGCGGTGCCGCCGCCGGTACCGGCGAAGTCGGGGGTGGTCGGCGTCCCCGTCAGGTCCCGGGTGCCGCCGTAGCCGTACGGCGAGACCGGCGCGGCGAGCAGCAGCGCACCCACCCGGTCGGGGTGGTCGACGAGCAGTCGCATGGCCACCCCGCCGCCGAGCGAGTGGCCGACCACCACCGGCCGCGCGCCGGGGGCGAAGAGGGACGGCTCGTCGAGCAGCGCGGCGACGTCGTCGGCGAAGTCGCGCAGCCCCCGGGTCGCGTCCACTCCGACGGTGTCGGTCAGCCCGTAGCCGCGCAGGTCGGGCGCGACCACCCGGAGGGTGGCCGGCAGTCGTCGCAGCAGCGGCTCCCAGAAGGCCGCCGACGAGCAGTTGCCGTGGATCAGCAGTACGGGAACGCCGTCCGGCGGCCCGGCCACCCGTACCGCCTGGGTGATCCCGTTCGCCGACACCTGCCGCTGTCCGGTCTCCATCCGCCGGATGCTGCCACGGGGCGCCGGACGCGTCCATGGGCCGGCCCGCCACCTTCCACCACCGGGAGGTGTGCGCCGGCATCCGCCGTCGGCCCCGGTCAGGACGGCGCGGACAACACCGCCGGAACCGCCACCGGAGGCACCGCGTCGACGCCCGGCGCGGACAACACCGCCGGTACCGGCACCGCGCCGACGCCCGGTGCGGCCGGGGCCGCGATCGGCAACGGCAGGGTCGGGCGGCGGTCCCGGCGCGGCCCGTTGAAGCTGAAGCCCACCGGGTCGGTACGGGCCACGCCCGGGTCGTAGACGCGCAGCTCGGTGCGACCGAGCCGGATCACGTCGCCGTCGGCCAGCCGCTCCACGCCGGTGATCCGCCGGTCGTTCAGCCAGGTGCCGTTGGTGGAACCCAGATCCGCCAGGGCAGCGCCCTCGCCCGTCAGCCAGACCTCGGCGTGCCGACGGCTCAGGTGGGCGTCGTGCACCACGATGTCGGCGGTCGGCGCCCGGCCGATGACCTGCCGCCCAGGGCCCACCCGGACACTCAGCCCCCGCATCGCCCCACCGGCCACCGTCAACAACGGTCTCAGTTCCGGATGTTCCTCCATGGAAAGTCAGCCTCCACCCCGCGCGGTCACCCCACGCGTCAGCCTGCCATCACACGGTAGTCGCCCTCCACCGCCGCGTGGTCACCTGCGCGCCCCCGGCCGGACACTTCGCGTTCGGCGGTTCGGCGCGCTCCGGCGGAAGAATCATCACAAGTCCGGCCGACCCTCGTCCACCCCGTCCCACCGTCACCCGGGCGGTCCGGCGGGCGGGACCGGGCCATCGCGGCCCTACCGGCGAGTAATTCTCGGGTCTAGACTTCCGCCATGACGGCTGTGCGTGTCCCGGGTACCCCGGTCATCGAGGACGGTCGGCTGGTGTCGACGAGCCCGGCGACCGGCGCGGAGGCCGGACGCCTGCCGGTCGCCACCGCGGAGGACGTGGGGCGGGCCGTCGACCGGGCCCGAGCGGCCGGACAGTGGTGGGCCGGGCTCGGCTTCGGCGGGCGCAGAGAGCGGCTGCTGCGCTGGCGCAGCCTCCTCGCCCGACGGATCGAGGAGATCGCCGAGCTGGTGCACGTCGAGGGCGGCAAGCCGGTCGCCGACGCCGTCGTCGAACTCGTCACCGCCGTCGAGCACGTCGACTGGGCGGCCCGCAACGCCGGCCGGGTGCTGGGCCCCCGCCGGGTCCGCTCGCGGCTCGTCCTGGCCGAGTTCTCCGCCCACCTCGAATACCAGCCGTACGGCGTCGTCGGCGTGATCGGCCCGTGGAACTACCCCGTCTTCACCCCGATCGGCTCCGCCGCGTACGCGCTGGCGGCGGGGAACGCGGTGGTGCTGAAGCCCAGCGAGTACACCCCCGTGGTCGGGCAGTGGCTGGTCGACACGTTCGCCGAGGTGGTGCCGGAGCAGCCGGTGTTCACCGCGGTGCACGGGCTCGGCGACGTCGGGGCGGCGCTCTGCCGCTCCGGAGTGGACAAGGTGGCCTTCACCGGCTCGTCCGCCACCGCGCGGAAGGTGATGGCGGCCTGCGCCGAGTCGCTGACGCCGGTGCTGCTGGAGGCGGGCGGCAAGGACGCGATGATCGTCGACGCCGACGCCGACCTGGACGCCGCCGCCGAGGCGTGCGTCTGGGGCGCGCTGACCAACGCCGGCCAGACCTGCATCGGCATCGAACGGGTCTACGCGGTCGAGCCGGTCTTCGACGCCTTCGTCGGCAAGGTCGTCGAGCGTGCCGGCCGGTTGACCGTCGGCCCGGACGACGCGGACATCGGGCCGATCACCATGCCGAGCCAGGTCGACGTGATCCGCCGGCACATCGACGACGCGCTGGCCCGGGGCGGCCGGGCGGTGCTCGGCGGGGCCGACGCGGTGCAGCCGCCGTACGTACGGCCGACCGTGCTGGTGGACGTCCCGGAGGACTCCGCCGCCGTACGCGAGGAGACGTTCGGGCCGACCCTGACCATCAACCGGGTCCGCGACGCCGACGAGGCCGTCGCCCGGGCCAACGCCCTGTCGTACGGCCTGGGGGGCTCGGTCTTCGGCCGGCGGCGCGCGGTGGCGATCGCCCGGCGGCTGCGCTCGGGCATGGCGTCGGTGAACTCGGCGCTGACCTTCGCCGGGATGTCCACCCTGCCGTTCGGCGGCGTCGGCGACTCCGGCTTCGGGCGCATCCACGGCGAGGACGGGCTGCGCGAGTTCAGCCGCGCCAAGGCCATCACCCGGCGGCGGGCCCGGTCGCTGCTGCCCTCGACGACCTTCGAGCGGACGCCGGCCGACGTCGCCCGGCTCGTGAAGGCCATCAAGGTCATGTACGGCAGGTGACTGTCGGATAACCGATCATGAACGCCCTCGCGTGTGTCCAACGTGGTGGGAGCGGTACATTGCGTTAAATGCGCCCCCATCGATTGCGCTTCCACCTCGTCGACAGTGACCGGTCCTGGAGTGCCCGGCAGCGCCGTCGCCGCGCCGACTGGCTGGCCCGGACCTTCCCCGACCTGGAGAAGATGCACATCATCGACCTGGGTGGCCGGCTCGGCACCTGGACCCGGGCCGACGTGCGGCCGGCACGCGTACACGTGGTCAACCTGGAGCGACCGCCCACGGACGTGCCGGAGTGGGCGGAGGTCGACCGGGCCGACGCCTGCGACCTGCCGGCCCGGATCACCGGGCGCCGCTACGACCTGGTCTTCTCCAACTCCGTGCTGGAGCACGTGGGCGGGCACGAGCGGCGGCTGCGCTTCGCCGACGCCGTGCGCAGTCTCGGCGACCGGCACTGGGTGCAGACGCCCTACCGCTACTTCCCCATCGAGCCGCACTGGATCGCGCCGGGGATGCAGTTCCTTCCCGTGCGGCTGCGGACCGCGTTCGCCCGCCGCTGGCCGCTCGGGCACAAGCCGACCCGCAGCCACGAGGCCGCCCTGCACCAGGTGCTCTGGACGGAACTGCTGGACCGCTCGCAGATGCGGCACTACTTCCCCGACTCGCGGATCCTCGTCGAGCGGGTGGCCGGCCTGCCCAAGTCGCTGATCGCCGTCCGCGCGGACGGCCAGCCTTAGCCGCCCCGCTGACCTGCGGCGGCCCCGGCCGCCGGCGACGGGCCTTGCTTCCGGCGGCGGGCGGCCGGGCGGCAGGCACTCGGGCCCGCGCGCCCGGCAACGGCCGCAGCATCCCACGGTGCCGGAGCGCCGACCGACCGGCCCGTCAACGCTGGGCGGGAGCCGGTCGCCAGGCGGGCGCCGGAGCGCCGGGCCGGCGGCCCGTCAGAAGAGGGTGAGCTCGTCGCGCTCGATGCCGCGCAGCTTGTCGTAGTTCACGACCACGCAGCGGATGCCCCGGTCCGTGGCGAGCACCCGGGCCTGCGGCTTGATCTCCTGCGCGGCGAAGACCCCGGCGACCGGGGCGAGCAGCGGGTCGCGGTTGAGCAGTTCGAGGTACCGGGTCAGCTGCTCCACGCCGTCGATCTCGCCCCGCCGCTTCACCTCGACGGCGACGGTGCCGGACGCGGCGTCCCGGCAGAGCAGGTCGACCGGACCGATCGCCGTCATGTACTCCCGGCGGATCAGTGTGAACCCCTCACCGAGGGTCTCGGGGTTGGCCGCCAGCAACTCCTGGAGGTGCGCCTCCACACCGTCCTTGCGCAGGCCCGGATCGACGCCCAGCTCGTACGAGGTGTCCTGGAAGATCTCCTCCAGGGTGATCCGCAGTTCCTCGCCCGCCTTGTTGACGACCCGCCAGACGCCGGGGGCCTCCTCCAACCGGCAGGGCGGGCTCATCCAGTTCAACGGCTTGTACGCACGGTCGTCGGCGTGGATCGACACCGACCCGTCCGCCTTCACCATGAGCAACCGGGTGGCCGGCGGCAGGTGGGCCGAGAGCCGTCCGACGTAGTCCACAGAGCACTTCGCAATGACCAACCGCACCCGACGAGGGTAGCCGAGACCCCGGCCCGCGCCACCGAGCGGCACTGGCGCGCCGGTGCGATGCTGAGACGGTGCTCGAAGTTCTCACCGGTACCGGTCTCGCCGCCTCGGCGGGGCTGAACGCGTACGTCCCCCTGCTCACCATGGGCCTGCTGGCCCGCTACACCAGCCTGATCGACCTGCCCGGCGGGTGGCAGTGGCTGGGCAACGGCTGGGTGATCGCGATCCTGGCGGTGCTGCTGGTCGTCGAGGTCGTCGCCGACAAGGTCCCGGTGGTCGACCACGTCAACGACGTCGTGCAGACCGTGGTCCGGCCGACCGCCGGCGGCCTGGCGTTCGGCGCGGGATCGTCGTCGGAGACGGTGACGGTGAGCGACCCGGGCAGCTTCTTCTCGTCCAACCAGTGGGTCCCCGTGGTGACCGGGGTGGTGATCGCCCTCGGCGTGCATCTGCTGAAGTCCGCCGCCCGACCGGTCATCAACGCGACCACGGCCGGCGTCGGCGCACCCGTGGCCAGCACCGCCGAGGACGCCACCAGCGTGGCCATGTCGGTGGTGGCGATCATCCTGCCGGTGCTGGTGCTGGCGTTCCTGCTCGGGTTTGTCGTCTTCGTCTTCTGGTTCATCCGACGCCGCTCCGACCGCCGCCGGGAGCGCCAGGCGGCGCGGGCCGCCGGCTTCCGCGTCTGACGACTCCGGACATGCGGCTGGCCGGCACCCCGGGGTGGGGTGCCGGCCAGCGGCGTTTCGTTCACTGTTGTCAGCTGTTCCAGTGCTCGGCGACGAGGTCGGCGGCCTGCTGCTCCCACTGGGCGTAGTGGTCGGGGTACGCCGACACCTGCACCGTCTGCGCCGCCTTGGTCAGGGGCATGTCCTGCCACCCGTCGACCTGCTTGAGGCCCTTGAGGAACGCCGTGGTCGAGTACTCGGGGTCGGTGATCTGCTCGACCGTGCCCCACCCGCTGGAGGGGCGCTGCTGGAACAGGCCCTGCGAGTCGTGGTCGTTGCGGTCACCCAGGTGTCCCAGGTTCTCCAGCTTCGACTCCTGCAGCGCGGTCGCGATCGAGACCACGGCGGCGCGCTCGTTCATGCCGGCCTTCTTCGTCGCGGCGATGATGGCCTTGACGTTGGCGACCTGCTCGTCGGACAGGTCGATACGCGACTGCGCACCCTGCACACCATGCGGCACCAGCGTGCCCATGTCCGGCTTGTCCGCCGCCACCGCCACGGCGGTGATCGGAGCCGCCGACTGCACCGACGTTGCCGCCTGGGCAGTCGCGGGACCGGCGAACACGCCACCGGCAAACGCCAGACCCGCAACACCAAGAACGCTCTTACGCAGAATCGTGTTCATCGAAGATGCTCCATTCGGGGGTTGGCACCCACACCGAGGGGGATCGGCTACGCGGATGCAAGCACCGTCCGGCGCCCATGAACTCAAAGGGAATCTCCAGCAGGACTGGAGGGGATCTCCGGCGAATCAGGCGAAGGAAAGATCAGATCCCGGCCGGCTGTCCGAGCCGTAGAGGCCGGCACCGGGGCTGTCTCGCGGGGGCGGGGGTTGCCCTCACGTCGGCCGGACCATGTGTAACGACCGCCGGCCCGCCATCATTCCGGGCCCCACCACACCATCCCATCGGGCGGCGCGGCCTTGCCTTGCTCGGTCGTACGCAGGGTGTAACGACCCCACCCCCGCCACGATTCCGCCCCCACGATGCCCCCGATCACCCCCCGAAACCGGACACGCGCCTCATTACACGCGCCCAAGGCGATCAACCACCGACACCCCACCGAACAACAACCCCGAAACGGGACAATCAGCGCCGGGACCGCCCGCCCATCCGAGATCTTGGTAGGAAACGGCCCCTCAAAGGGCCCCTACCTACCAAGATCTCCCGAGCACCCCGAGCACCCCGAGCACCCGGGCGGGCGTCGATCATGCAGTTGTGGCGCCCCACATAAGGCGCAATCCAGGGCACGACGCCCACCACAACTCCATGATCGACCCGGCGACGGCGGGCACGTCGAGCCACGCTCGTCAAGCCGCGCCGCAGGTCCCGCAGCGGGCGGGCACGAGAGTGGGCACCGACGGGGTGTGGCCCGCCGTGCCCGGCGCAGGGATCAAGCCTGACCGCCCGGAGCCGGGCACGGCGGGCCATACCCCCACCACGACGCACCGCACCCGCCCCACGGCGGCGCCACACCCCACCCCACGGCCACCCACACCCCCACCACGACGCACCGCACCCACCCCACGGCGGGCACACAGGAACCCCCGGGCGCTGACATCATCTCCCCGTGCACGTGAAGATCCCCCGCGTTCCGCTCGTCGCGACCCTCGCCGCCGTGGTCGCCGCCGCGGCCCTCCTCGCCGCCCCGGCGCCGGTGCGCAGGCCGGCCAGCGCCGGCATCGTCCGCATCGCGGCAGGGGGCCGAGCCCCGCAGACCTCGCCCGCCCCGCAGCCAACGGCTACGGACCCCACCGCCCCGCAGCCGACGACCACGGACCCCACCACGCCCGCGGCGACGGTCCCCGGCGCGACCCCGGTCGGGATCAGGCCGCCCGTCGTCGACCACGGGCCGCGTACGGGGAACAAGGTGGCGCTCACCTTCGACGCCGACATGACGGACGCGATGCGGTACCAACTGCGCAGCGGCGCGGTGCGGTCGTACGCGAACCTGAAGATCATCGACCTGCTGGAACGGGAGCGGGTGCCGGCCACCTTCTTCCTCACCGGCAAGTGGGTCGAGCAGTACCCGGACGTGACCCGCCGGCTCGCCGCGAACCCGCGCTTCGAGCTGGCCAACCACACGTACGGGCACCTGGCCTTCACCCCGGACTGCTACGGCCTGCCCCGCATCGCGGAGCGGGAGATGACCGCCGACGTCGCCCGGACGTTCGACGTGGTGGCCGCGTACGGGGGGCGGCAGACCCGGTACTTCCGCTTCCCCGGGCTGTGCCACGACCGTAAAGCGCTGGCCGCGCTGGCCCCGCTGGGGGTGACCGTGGTGGACGGCGACGTGGTCAGCGGCGACCCGTTCGCGAAGTCCTGGCGGCCGGTGGTGCGCGCCTCGCTGGACGGGGTGCGTCCCGGCTCGGTGATCGTCCTGCACGTGACGGAGGCGAACGCGCCGATGACGGACGAGGCTCTGCCGCACATCCTGGCCGGGCTGGCGGAGCGCGGTCTTGAGCCGGCCCCGCTCTCGGAGGTTCTCGGAGTGGACTGAACCAGGCTCGGCAAAACCCGCAAAAGCCTAAAATCGGGGCACGACTCTATAGGAGGTCACCATGACCGCAGCAGTGGAGATGCCCCGCGTCCAGGAATGTGTCGTGGCGGCGTGCTCGTACAACCACACCAACGACTGCCACGCCTTCGCCATCACCATCGGCAGCCCCGACCACGCGCACTGCCACACCTTCGTGGAGATGCCGGCGGTCCGTGGCGGGGTGGACGGCGGCATGACCGCGCAGGTCGGTGCCTGTCAGCGCGCGGACTGCCAGCACAACGAGCAGTTGGAGTGCCACGCGCCGTCGATCAGGGTCGGCCCCGACAACGACATGGCCGACTGCATGACCTACGTCAGCCGCTGACCGCGCCCGGGGCGCGCGTACCCCGGGCGAGGCCGCACCGCTCGACGGACAGGGCCCCTGGCGACGCACGTCCTCGCCGGGGGCCTTCCTTCAGCGCAGGCCGTTGGCCTCCCGCACCACGGTGACCAGTTCGTCGATGATCCCGGTCAGGGCGAAGTCCTTCGGCGTGAAGACCCGGGCCACCCCGGCGGCGCGGAGCTGCTCCGCGTCGCCGGCGGGGATGATCCCGCCGACCACCACCGGCAGGTCCGGCCGGCCGGCGGCGCGCAGACCGTCCAGCACCGCCGGCACCGCCGCCAGGTGCGAGCCGGAGAGCACCGAGAGGCCGACCAGGTCCACGTCCTCCTCCACGGCGGCGGCGACGATCTGCCCGGCGGTCAGCCGGATGCCCTGGTAGACCACCTCGAAGCCGGCGTCGCGGGCGCGTACCGCGATCTGCTCCGCGCCGTTGGAGTGCCCGTCGAGGCCGGGCTTGCCGACGAGCAGCCGCAGCCGGCCGCTGCCCAGCTCGCGGGCCGTGGCGGCGACGCGCACCCGGACGGCGGCCAGGGTGGCGTCGCCGCCGGCCCCGGCGGCGCCGGTCAGGCCGGTGGGCGCCCGGTACTCGCCGAAGACCCGGCGCAGCGCGCCGGCCCACTCACCGGTGGTCACCCCGGCCCGCACGCACTCCAGCGTCGCCGGCATCAGGTTCGTCGTGGTCGCGGCGTCCGCGCGCAGCCGGGCCAGCGCCGCGTCCACCGCCGCGTCGTCCCGACCGGCCCGCCACCGGCGTACGGAGGCCGTGGCCGCCGCCTCGACGGCCGGGTCGACCTGCTCGACCGACTCGGCGCCGGCGGCGGTCAGCGGCGACGGCTCGGTCTCGGTGAACCGGTTGACGCCGACCACCACGTCGGCGCCGGACTCCATCCGGCGGCGGCGCTCGGCCAGCGAGGCGACCAGCGCGCTCTTGAGGTAGCCGGTCTCGACGGCCGCGACGACGCCGCCCATCTCCAGCACCTTCTCCAGCTCGACCCGGGCCCCGGTGACGATCTCCTCGACCAGCGCGGTCATCACGTGCGAGCCGGCGAAGAGGTCCGGGTACTCCAGCAGGTCCGACTCGTACGCGAGCACCTGCTGCATCCGCAGCGACCACTGCTGGTCCCACGGCCGGGGCAGCCCGAGCGCCTCGTTCCAGGCGGGCAGTTGGACGGCGCGGGCCCGGGCGTCCCGGGAGAGGGTCACGCCGAGCATCTCCAGCACGATGCGCTGGATGTTGTTCTCCGGCTGCGCCTCGGTCAGGCCCAGCGAGTTGACCTGCACGCCGTAGCGGAACCGCCGCTGCTTCGGGTTCTGCACCCCGTAGCGCTCGCGGGTGATCTCGTCCCAGAGCGCCCCGAAGGCGCGCATCTTGGCGATCTCCTCGACGAAGCGCACCCCGGCGTTGACGAAGAAGGAGATCCGCTGCACGACGTCGCCCATCCGCTCGGCGGGCACCTGCCCCGAGTCGCGGACCGCGTCGAGCACCGCGACGGCGGTGGAGAGCGCGAAGCCGACCTCCTGCACCGGCGTCGCGCCGGCCTCCTGGAGGTGGTACGAGCAGATGTTCACCGGGTTCCAGCGCGGCATCTCGCGCAGCGCGTACGCGACGACGTCGGCGGTCAGCCGCAGCGACGCCGCCGGCGGGAAGATGTGGGTGCCCCGGGAGAGGTACTCCTTGATGATGTCGTTCTGCGTGGTGCCGGCGCAGCGGGACAGCTCCGCGCCCTGCTCCTCGCCGACGGTGCCGTAGAGGGCGAGCAGCCACATCGCCGGCGCGTTGATGGTCATGGACGTGTTCATGTCGGCCAGCGGGATGCCGTCGAAGAGGGCCCGCATGTCGCCGAGGTGCGCCACCGGTACGCCCACCCGGCCCACCTCGCCGGCGGCGAGTTCGTGGTCGGGGTCGTAGCCGGTCTGCGTCGGCAGGTCGAAGGCGACCGACAGCCCGGTCTGCCCCTTCGCCAGGTTGCGGCGGAAGAGCGCGTTGGTCGCCGCGGCCGAGCTGTGCCCGGCGTAGGTGCGCATCACCCAGGGGCGGTCGCGCTCGGGCAGCCGGCCGGGGAGAGCCTTCTCGTCCATGGCGGGAGTCTAAGTTACCGTTCAGTCACCAGAGCTGTGGAAAACCACACAGCTCCATGGAGCGGAAACCCGGGTGCGAAGCGCCCGACATGGGCGCGACCACCACACCCCGGCCGGCCCGCCGCGGTGGCCAGGTCGCACACTTGACACATGCATGACGAGCTGGCGATCTCCGTGCGGGGGCTGCGCAAGGCGTACGGGGACAACGTCGCCGTGGCGGGCGTGGATCTCGACGTCCACCGCGGCGAGGTCTTCGCCCTCCTCGGCCCCAACGGCGCCGGCAAGACGACCACCGTGGAGATCCTGGAGGGCTACCGGCGGCGCGACGCCGGCGATGTCGACGTCCTCGGCAGCGACCCGGCGCGTCCGGCCCCGGACTGGCGGTCGCGGGTGGGCATCGTGCTCCAGGGCACCGGCGAGTTCGACGAGCTGACGGTCGCCGAGGTGGTGCGCCACTTCGCCGGCTTCTACGCCGACGCCGACGACCCTGACAAGGTCGTCGAGCGGGTGGGGCTGGCCGGCAAGGCGAAGGCGCGTACGCACACCCTCTCCGGCGGGCAGAAGCGCCGGCTCGACGTGGCGCTCGGCATCGTCGGCCGCCCCGAGCTGCTCTTCCTCGACGAGCCGACCACCGGTTTCGACCCGGAGGCGCGCCGGGAGTTCTGGGACCTGATCCGTGACCTGGCCGCCGCCGGCACCACCATCGTGCTCACCACCCACTACCTCGACGAGGCCGAGGCCCTCGCCGACCGGGTCGGCGTGATCGCGGGCGGCCGGGTGGTCGAGGTGGCCACCCCCGACCAGCTGGGCAACCGGCGGGAGGCGCTGGCGACGGTCTCCTGGCGTACGCCGGAGGGGGCGCGGGAGACGGCGGAGAGCGCGACGCCGACGGCGCTGGTGGCGGAGCTGGCCGCGCGCTTCGGCGGCGAGGTCCCGGGCCTGACGGTGACCCGGCCGACCCTGGAGGACATCTACCTGCGGATGATCGGACACCGATGACCACCACGACGAAGCCGGCCGCGCCGGCCACCACGGCACCGGCCCGGCGGCCCGGTCCGGTCGCCCTCAGCCTGCGGCAGAGCCGGCTGGAGATCACCCAGTTCCTGCGCAGCCGGGAGTCCGTCGTCTTCACGATGGGCTTCCCGGTCATCATGATCCTGATCTTCGCGGCGATCTTCGACGACGAGATCGCCCCCGGGGTCAGCTACACCCAGTACTTCATCACCGGCATGATCGCCACGGGCCTGATGACGGTGAGCTTCCAGAACCTGGGCATCTGGATCCCGATCGAGCGGGACCGGGGGGTGCTCAAGCGCTACCGGGGCACGCCGATGCCGAAGTGGGTCTGGTTCGCCGGCAAGGTGATCATGGTGGTGGCGATCGGCATCGCCGAGACGGTGCTGCTGCTCGCGGTCTCGGTGGCGCTGTTCGACCTGAAGCTGCCCGGCACCGCCGCGAAGTGGCTGACCTTCGGCTGGGTGTCGGTGCTCGGCGTCACCGCCTGCACGCTCTGCGGCATCGCCATCTCGTCGCTGGCCCGCACCGCCCGCAGCGGCTCGGCGGTGGTCACCCCGGTCGCGCTGGTGCTCCAGTTCATCTCCGGCGTGTTCTTCGTCTTCACCGAGCTGCCGGCCTGGATGCAGCAGGTGGCGGCGCTCTTCCCGCTGAAGTGGATGTGCCAGGGCCTGCGCTCGGTCTTCCTGCCGGAGGCCTTCGGCGCCCGCGAGCCCGGCGGCTCGTTCGAGCTGGACCGGGTCGCCCTGGTCCTCGTCGCGTGGTGCGTGATCGGCCTGGTGCTCTGCCTGACCACGTTCCGCTGGACGACCAAGCGCGACGGCTGACCCGGACGGGCGGCCCGCACCGCCGGCGGCCGGGCGACCCCGCTCACCCGCCGGCGGTGAGCGCGTCGCCGAGCGGCGTACGCCAGTAGAGCACCTCGCGCCCGGACCGCCGCTTGCCGACGGCGCCCGCGTCCAGCAGCACCCGCAGGTGGCCGCCCACCGTGCCGAGGGACAGCCCGGTCACCACCCCGAGCTGCGAGGTGCTCAGCGGCGGGCTGCGGCGGACCGCCCCCGCGCCGGTGGAGGCGGTCCGCTGAGCGGCCGGGGGACGTCGCGCCCCCGGCTGCCCGTCAGTACGTGTAGAAGCCCTTGCCGCTCTTGCGGCCGAGGTCGCCCGCGGTGACCATGCGCTGGAGCAGCTCCGGCGGGAAGAACTTCTCGTCCGCCGTGTCGGTGTAGATGTTCTTCGAGGCGTGCAGCAGCACGTCCACACCGGTCAGGTCCGTGGTGGCCAGCGGGCCCATGGCGTGGCCGAAGCCGAGCCGGCAGGCGGTGTCCAGGTCCTCGGCCGACACCACGCCCGACTCGACGAGCTTGACCGCCTCGACGACCAGGGCCGCGATCAGCCGGGTGGTGACGAAGCCCGCGATGTCCCGGTTGACCACCACGACGGTCTTGCCGATCTCCTCGGCGAACGACTTCGCCGTGGCCAGGGTCTCGTCGCTGGTCTTGTAGCCGCGCACCAGCTCACAGAGCTTCATCATCGGCACCGGCGAGAAGAAGTGGGTGCCGACGACCGCCTCCGGGCGCTCGGTCACCGCGGCGATCTGCGTCACCGGGATGGCCGAGGTGTTGGTCGCGAGCACCGCGTCGGCCTTGCAGATCTTGTCCAGCGCGCGGAACACCTCGTGCTTGATCTCCAGCCGCTCGAAGACCGCCTCGACCACGATGTCCGCGTCGGCCGCCGCCTCCAGGTCGGTGGTCGGGGTGATCCGACCCAGCGCCGCCTCGACCTCGGACGCCTCGATCCTGCCCTTCTCGGCGAACTTGGTCAGCGACTTCCGGATGCCGTCCATGCCCCGCCCGGTGGCCGCGTCGTCCAGGTCCCGCAGCGTCACCTGCCAGCCCGCCTGCGCCGCCACCTGGGCGATGCCCGAGCCCATCAGCCCGGCCCCGACGACCGCGAGTCGACCCGCCATCTGCTTCTCCCTCGCCTGATTGAGTGTCTGCCAGCACCCTAGTCGGCGAGCCTGAACGGATGCTAAGGCGTGTGGCCGAAGGTGACGGCCCGGGCGGGGTCCTGCGTCCTCGGGAGACGAGGTGTCGGTCGGGCGCGGCGCGCTCAGATGGTGAGGTCCGGCTCCTCCGGTGCGGTGCCCCGCTCCACCTCGACCCCGAGCGCGCGCAGGTCGGCCGCGAAATCCGGGTAGCCCCGGTCCACGTGGTGCACGTGGGAGACCTCGGTGACCCCCTCGGCGCAGAGCCCGGCGATGATCAGCCCGGCTCCGGCCCGGATGTCGGTGGCGCGGACGGGTGCGCCGGAGAGCCGGTCCCGGCCCCGGACCACCGCGTGGTGGCCGTCGGTCTTGATGTCCGCGCCCAGCCGCATCATCTCGTTGGCGAACATGAACCGGCCGTCGAAGATGTTCTCGGTGATCAGGGAGGCCCCGTCGCTGACCGCGGCCAGCCCGATCGCCATCGGCAGCAGGTCGGTGGCGAAGCCCGGGTACGGCAGCGTGACGACGTCCACGGCCTTCGGCCGGTCGTCCATCCGGATCCGGAACGCGTCGCCCCGGGTCTCGACCAGGCCCCCGGCGGAGACCAGCTTGTCGAGCGCGACCTCCAGGAACGCCGGCTCGACCCCGGTCACGGTGACGTCCCCCCGGGTCATCGCCGCGCCGAACGCCCAGGTGCCGGCGACGATCCGGTCCCCCACCGTGGCGTGCCGCACCGGCCGCAGCCCCGGCACCCCCTCGATGTGCAGGGTGGAGGTGCCGGCGCCGGAGATCCGCGCACCCATCTGGTTGAGCAGCGTGCAGATGTCGACGATCTCCGGCTCCCGGGCGGCGTTGTCGATGACGCTCGGCCCCCGGGCCAGCACCGCCGCCATGACCAGGTTCTCGGTCGCCCCGACGCTGGGGAAGTCGAGCACGATCTCCGCGCCGTGCAGCCCGTGCGGCGCCGACGCGATCACGAAGCCGTGCTCCCCGGAGATCTCGGCGCCCATCCGGGTCAACCCGGAGACGTGCATGTCCAGGCCCCGCGAGCCGATGGCGTCGCCGCCCGGGTGGGCCACCCGCACGTGCCCCCGGCGGGCCAGCAGCGGGCCCAGCACGCAGATCGAGGCGCGCAGCCGGCGTACGAGGTCGTAGTCCGCCTCGGCGCCGGGCTGCTCGGGCACGTCGATGACGACCGACCGGGACCGGGCCACCCCGCCGTACGCGACCATCGGGTCGACCGGATCGTCGACGTCGAACCGGACGCCGCAGCCGAGCCGGCGGAGCACCTCGCCCATGATCGCGATGTCGGTGATCCGGGGCACGTTGGTGATGACGCTGCGGCCCGGCGCGAGCAGCGCGGCGGCCATCAACTTCAGCGCCGAGTTCTTGGCGCCCACGACGTGCACCGAGCCGGCCAGGCGCGCGTCGCCGCGCACCCGGATGACGTCGAGGTCATGGACCGCCGGGTCACCGGCGTCGCCGGGCCCCACCCCCGCCGTCCGGACGGCGGTGCCGCCCGGACGCTCCGGGATCGTCAGGTCCGGTATCCGTAGGCTGTGCGTCATGGCCGTCCACCTCACGCGCATCTACACCAAGGCCGGCGATGCCGGCATGACCAGGCTGAGCAACAACGAGCAGGTGCCGAAGACCGATCCGCGCATCTCCGCGTACGCGGACGTCGACGAGTGCAACGCCGCGATCGGCGTGGCGCTCGCCCTGGGGCAGCTCGACGACGAGCTGCGGGCCGTCCTGGCGTCGGTCCAGAACGACATGTTCGACGTGGGCGCCGACCTGGCCACCCCGGTCGAACCCGATCCGAAGTACCCGCCGCTGCGGGTCACCGAGGCGTACGTCGAGCGTCTGGAGGGCTGGTGCGACGAGTACAACGCACGCCTGAGCAAGCTCGACTCCTTCATCCTCCCCGGCGGCACCGCGGGTGCGGCGCTGCTGCACGTGGCGCGGACGGTCGCCCGACGCGCCGAGCGGGCGGCGTGGGTCCTGGTCGCGCACGACCCCGAGCGGACCAGCTCGCTCCCGGCAAAGTATCTCAACCGGCTTTCCGATCTGCTCTTTATCCTGTCAAGAACGGCAAATCCGGACGGAGATGTGCTATGGGTGCCGGGCGGTAACCGCTGACCACGCGGCCCGCGTGCCCACCGGCGACCCCGGTGGGCACGCCGCACCACGTCGAGGTCTGGGTGCCCGATCTGAGCGCCGCTACACGCGGCTGGGGCTGACCGCCGGACAGCCGGCGTCACGAGGTCGAACTCGTGGCCGCGGAGGACCGAGAGGGTTCCCTGGAAACACCCGCCGCGAGGCGCGAGTCAGGCGGCGGGCCAGTCCTGGGAGGCCAGACGCGGCGAGACCGCCCCCGGAGGGGCGGCCTCGAGCCAGGAGAGGAATCCGGTGACGGTGGACCGGGCCATGGCGATCTCCACCGGGGCGTGGTCACTCGTACAGCGGAGGATGACCCAGTCGGCGGGCATCGAGAGGCGCTCCTGCCCCTCGGGCAGCCGCCGCCGCTCGACGGCCAGCTCCTTGCGGGAGAGCACCCGGGTGGGTCGGATGGCGAAGCTGAACAGCCGGTACCAGCGGAGTTCGTCGCCGACGAAGCGGCCGAAGCCGGGAGACCAGCCTCGGCCGTCGAGCATCGTGGAGGTCCGGACGCCGAGCCGGATGATGCCACCGCTACGGGTGACGACGGCCCGCCGGGCGAAGAGGATCAGGAGTGCGCCGAGGATGACGGCGACGCCGATTCCGATCCCTTCGACGATCTCCATCGGCGTTTCGGCTCAGCGGCTCTGCGCGGCGGAGACCGGGGTGGCGCTCTCGGCCAGGACGGTGACGCCCTCGCCGGTCACCGACAGGAAGCCACCTGCCACCTCGTAGGAGACCTGCTCGCCGCCGGGAAGCTTGATGCGCACCTGGCCGGGCTCGGCAAGCTGGCCGAGCAGGGGCGCGTGCCCCGCCAGCACACCCAGCTCGCCCTCGGTCGTGCGGGCGACGACCATCTCGGCCTCGCCGGACCAGACCTTCTCCTCGACGGCTACGAGCTCGACGTGAAGCTGCTTTGCCACGCTGTCTCCTTGCTGCGGCGGCGGATTGTCGAAAGTCTAGTCGTGCCGCCGACCCGTCCCCAACGCGGGTGGCGAGACCTGCGCCACGGCTACTTCGCCTTGTTCTGGAAGTCGGGGTGCTCCAGCAGGAACGCGTCGAGCTGCCCCTTCTGCAGGGCGGCGAAGAAGTCGTCCACGGCGGGCTGGAACTTCTCGCCCCGGTAGGCCCCGTTCTCGGTGACCGAGCCGCCCGGCAGCTTGATCATCTGAATCGTCTCCGGACGGATGTTCTTGAGGGCCAGGCCGAAGTCGACCACGCTGTTGCCCCGGCCGCTGAAGATGAGCGACTGCCCGGCCGCCCGCAGCACCCGGTCCAGCTTGACCGGGTTGGTCACCACGTCGGCGCTGAACGCCTGGCCGGCCATGGCCTTGACGAACTGCTGCTGGTGCCGCTGCCGCCCGTAGTCGCCGTCGGGGACGCCGTTCTTCGGGTAGCGCTGGCGGACGTAGTCGAGCGCCTGCCACCCGCTGAGGTGCTGGTTGCCCTTCTTGTAGACCGCCTGCGGGCCGACGTAGCCCTCGCCGTTCGGGTTGCCCTTGCGGTGCTTGCCGTCCGGCTCGCGGTGCTCGGAGCGCACCTCGCGCTCGATGTACATGTCGACGCCGCCCATAGCGTCGACGATCTTCTTGAAGCCGTTGAAGTTGATGATCGCGCCGGCGTCGAAGCGCGTGATGCCGGTGACGTTCTGCACCGTCGTCGCCAGCAGCTCGAAGCCGCGGGCCGCGTCCGGGTTGCCGCCGGGCACCCGGCTGCCGTACGACATCGCCGCGTTGAGCCGGTCGGTGCCGCCCTTGAACTCCGCCCGGCTGAACTCGGGGATCTCCACGATGAGGTCACGCGGCATCGAGAAGAGGTAGGCCCGGTCCATCTCCGCCGGCACGTGCAGCACCATCACCGAGTCGGCCAGCGGCGGCATCTCCGGGTTGCGCGGGTCGATGCCCACCAGCAGGATGTTGAGCGGGCCCTTGATGTCGCTCTTGCGCTCCTTCGCCCCGGCGGCCTGGTCGCCGAAGAGGTCGGCCTTGCCGACGGCCCCCTCGTAACGGGCCATCAGCGCCTCGGCGCCGACCAGCACGGCCCCGCTGAGCAGCATCAGGACGGCACCGAACACGGTGCAGACCCGGGCCCAGCGCGGCACCCCCGACCACCTGGACGGCTTGCCGCCGCCCTTGTCGGCCTTACCCACGATCATCTCCGTTCGTCACGCCCACGATCAGGAGACGGGCGCATGCAGCCGATTCGTTGCGGATCGACGCCCACGTGGTGAGTGGGCGGATCGACGGTACCTCGCGTCCGGCATGATCGCCGACCACGCGGAACCGGGCGGCGGCGATCACCCGGTCCGAAGACGGACGAAAGGCCGCCCCGGCAGTGCCGGGGCGGCCTTTCGTCAGGACCGACAGGTCAGCCCTTCATCAGCTCCGCCGCCTTGCGCTCCAGGTCCTCCAGACCACCGCACATGAAGAAGGCCTGCTCGGGGAAGTGGTCGTACTCGCCCTCGCTGATCTTCTTGAAGGCCTCGATGGTCTCCTCGATCGGGACCGTCGAGCCCGGCACGCCGGTGAACTGCTCCGCCGCGTAGGTGTTCTGCGACAGGAAGCGCTCGATGCGCCGCGCGCGCTGCACGGTGATCTTGTCTTCCTCGGAGAGCTCCTCGATACCGAGGATGGCGATGATGTCCTGCAGGTCCTTGTACTTCTGCAGGATCCGCTTAACCTCGGTCGCCACCGCGAAGTGCTCGGCGCCGACGAACTCCGGGGCGAGGATCCGGGACGAGGACGCCAGCGGGTCCACGGCCGGGTAGATGCCCTTGTCGGAGATCGACCGCTCCAGGTTGGTGGTCGCGTCGAGGTGGGCGAACGTGGTGGCCGGGGCGGGGTCGGTGTAGTCGTCCGCCGGCACGTAGATCGCCTGCATCGAGGTGATGGCCTGGCCCCGGACGGAGGTGATCCGCTCCTGGAGCTCGCCCATCTCGTCGGCCAGGGTCGGCTGGTAGCCCACCGCGCTCGGCATGCGGCCGAGCAGGGTGGAGACCTCCGAACCCGCCTGGGTGAAGCGGAAGATGTTGTCGATGAAGAGCAGCACCTCCTGCTTCTTGACGTCGCGGAAGTACTCCGCCATGGTCAGCGCGGAGAGGGCGACCCGCAGCCGGGTGCCCGGCGGCTCGTCCATCTGGCCGTAGACCAGCGCGGTCTTGTCGATGACGCCGGACTCGGTCATCTCGGCGATGAGGTCGTTGCCCTCGCGGGTGCGCTCACCCACGCCGGCGAAGACCGAGGTACCACCGAAGTTCCGGGCGACACGGGTGATCATCTCCTGGATGAGCACCGTCTTGCCCACGCCGGCACCGCCGAACAGGCCGATCTTGCCGCCCTTGACGTACGGGGCGAGCAGGTCGATGACCTTGATGCCGGTCTCCAGCATCTCGGTCTTCGGCTCCAGGTCCGCGAAGGCCGGGGCCTTGCGGTGGATGCCCCAGTGGTCGTCGGGCTGGAGCGTCTCGCCCTCGGTCAGGTTGAGGCACTCGCCGATCGCGTTGAACACGTGGCCCTTGACCGTGTCGCCCACCGGAACGGTGATCGGCGAGCCGGTGTCGCGCACCTCGGTGCCACGGACCAGGCCGTCGGTCGGCTGCATCGAGATGGCGCGGACCATGTTGTCACCCAGGTGCTGGGCGACCTCCAGGGTCAGCGTCTTCTCGCCGCCGGAGAGCGTCACGTCCACGTGCAGGGCGTTGAACAGGGCCGGCATGACGTCGCGCGGGAACTCGGCGTCGACGACCGGGCCGATGACCCGGACCACGCGACCCGTGGCCGTCTTGGTCTCTACTGGGGCAGTCATCACACTTCACTTCCCGACGCGGCGAGCGCGTTCGCGCCGCCGACGATCTCGCTGATCTCCTGGGTGATCCCGGCCTGGCGGGCCGAGTTCATCTCACGCGTGTACTTCTCGATCATCTCTTCGGCGTTGTCGGTGGCGCTCTTCATCGCCCGCCGACGGGCCGCCGACTCGCTGGCCGCCGACTCCAGCAACGCCGCGTAGATCCGCGTGTTGATGTACTTCGGCAGCAGCGCGTCGAGCAGCGCCTCCGCGTCCGGCTCGAACTCGTAGGACGGCAGCGCGCCCTCGGCGCGCGGCCGGTCCTCCACCTGCATCGGGCCGATGACCTTGGTGACCGGGGTCTGGGTCATCAGGGAGTGGAACTCGGTGTAGACGATGTGCAACTCGTCGATCCCGAGCACCCCGTCCGCCCCGGCGCTGCCGTCGACGTCGTCCGCACCGGCGGTGAACGCCTTGATCAGCGTCTCGCCCACGGTGCGGGCGTCGGCGAAGGTCGGCTGCTCCGAGAACCCGGTCCAGTTGGCCTCGATCGGCCGGTCACGGAACCGGAAGAACCCGACACCCTTGCGTCCGATGACGTAGAGCACCGGCTCCTTGCCGTCGGCCCGCAGCCGGGCGATCAGCGACTCGGCCATCTTGATGGCGTTGGAGCTGTAGCCGCCGGCGAGGCCACGATCGGAGGTGACCAGCAGGACACCCGCCCGCCGCACCTTCGGACGCGGGGTGAGCAGCGGGTGGTCGATCCGCGCGTTGGACGCCAGTGCCGTGAGCACACCGGTGACCGCCCGGGCGTACGGCAGGGACGCCTCCACCCGGGCCTGGGCCTTGGCGATCCGGCTCGTCGCCACGAGCTCCATCGCCTTGGTGATCTTCTTCATCCCCTTCGCCGAGCGGATCCGTTGACGAAGAACGCGTACCTGGGCCGCCATGGATCAGCCCTTACTGGTTCTCGGCCGGGCGGTCGCCCGCGCCGTCCCGGTAGCGGGTCACCGTCTCGCGGTTCTCGTCGCCCTCCAGCGGCGAGGCCGGGGCCTCGTTGATCCGCCGCTCGTCGGCCTTGCCGAGGAAGACCTGCTTGAAGTCGGCGATGGCGGCGTCGAGCGAGCCGATGATGTCGTCGTTCCACTGGTGGTCGGCGATGCTGGCCAGCACACTCTCGTGCTTGTGGCGCAGGTACTGGAGGAACTCCGACTCGAAGCGGCGGATCTCCCCGACCGGGATGTCGTCCAGCTTGCCCTCGGTGCCGGCCCAGACCGAGACGACCTGCTCCTGCACCGGGAACGGCGAGTAGTTCGACTGCTTGAGCAGCTCGACCAGGCGGGCGCCGCGGTCCAGCTGGGCGCGGGAGGTCTTGTCCAGGTCGGAGGCGAAGGCGGCGAACGCCTCCAGCTCGCGGAACTGGGCCAGGTTGAGCCGCAGCGAGCCGGCGACCTTCTTCATCGGCTTCACCTGCGCGGCGCCACCGACCCGGGAGACCGAGGTGCCGACGTTGATGGCCGGCCGGACGCCCTGGTTGAACAGGTCGGTCTCCAGGAAGATCTGGCCGTCGGTGATGGAGATGACGTTGGTCGGGATGAAGGCCGAGATGTCGTTGGCCTTCGTCTCGATGATCGGCAGGCCGGTCATCGAGCCGCCGCCCAGCTCGTCGGAGAGCTTCGCGCAGCGCTCCAGCAGGCGGGAGTGCAGGTAGAAGACGTCACCCGGGTACGCCTCACGGCCCGGCGGGCGACGCAGCAGCAGGGACACGGCGCGGTACGCCTCGGCCTGCTTGCTCAGGTCGTCGAAGACGATCAGGACGTGCTTGCCGCCGTACATCCAGTGCTGCCCGATGGACGAGCCGGTGTAGGGGGCGAGGTACTTGAAGCCGGCCGGGTCGGAGGCCGGGGAGGCGACGATGGTGGTGTACTCCATCGCGCCCGCCTCCTCCAGGACGCCCTTGATCGAGGCGATCGTGGAGGCCTTCTGGCCGATGGCGACGTAGATGCAGCGGACCTGCTTCTTCGGGTCGCCGGAGCGCCAGTTGTCCCGCTGGTTGAGGATGGTGTCCAGCGCGACGGTGGTCTTGCCCGTCTTCCGGTCGCCGATGATCAGCTGACGCTGACCGCGACCGATCGGGGTCATGGCGTCGACCGCCTTGAGACCGGTCTGCAGCGGCTCGTCGACGGACTGCCGGGCCATCACGTTGGGGGCCTGGAGCTCCAGCTCGCGGAAGCCCTCGTTGGCGATGTCGCCGAGCCCGTCGATCGGCTGGCCGAGCGCGTTGACCACGCGGCCGAGGAAGGCGTCGCCGACCGGCACGGAGAGCACCCGGCCGGTGCGCTTGACGCGCTGGCCCTCTTCGAGCTTGGCGGAGTCACCGAGAACGACGACACCGATCTCCCGGACGTCGAGGTTCAGCGCCACACCCAGGGTGCCGTCCTCGAACTCCAGGAGCTCGTTGGTCATGGTCGAGGGAAGACCCTCGACGTGGGCGATGCCGTCGCCGGTGTCGGCGACGGTGCCGACCTCCTCGCGGGAGAGTTCGGACGAGTAGGAGGAGACGTAGCGCTCCAGGGCGCCGCGGATCTCCTCCGTCGAGATGGTCAGCTCGGCCATCCTCTGCTTCCTTAAGTATCAGGGGCCCGGGATACCTAGTACCGACCGGTCCGAATGGCGTCTATGTCACAGGCACTGGGCGGCGCTGCCGCCTCAGCGCTTCGCGAGCGCGTTGCGGCTCTCGTTGAGGCGGCGCAGAACGGTGCCGTCGTACAGGTCGGAGCCGACCCGTACGCTCACGCCACCGAGAACCGAGGGGTCCACCGTCTGCTTGACGGAAACCTCTCGACCGTATATCGCGGAGAGGCTCGCGCCCAGCCGGCGCTCCTCCTCTTCACTCAACGGGGCCGCGGCGGTCACGTACGCCACCTGCCGGTCCCGCCGCTCGGCGGCCAGCTCGACCAGCCGGCTGAGCGCACCGGAGAGGTTGCGTCCACCGAAACCGGCGAGCGCGACCCCGATGAGGTAGCCGGTGATCGGCCGCGCCTTGCCGACGAGCAACTGGTCGACCAGCGTGGCCCGCCGCTCGGCGGGGACTGCCGAGTCGGAGAGCGCGCTGGACAGCTGCGGCGAACCGGCGACGACCTGCCCGAAGCGGAACAGCTCGTCCTCGACCTCGCCCAGCTCGCCGGCGGAGTCGGCACTCGCCAGGAGCGCGTCGATGCCCAACTGCTCGGTGGCGCTGAGCAGTTCCGACGGCACCGACCAGCGGCCGGCGACCAGGGAGGCGACCAAGTCCAGCGCCTCGGCGCCGACCTTGCCGCGCAGCAGCTCGCCGAGCAGCCCGGCACGGTCGGCCCCGGAGCGGGCCGGGTCGGAGAGCGCGCGCCGCAGCCGCGGTTCGCGCCGCAGCAGGTCGGCGACGGAGAGGATGTCGCCGGCGGTGGTGGCCACCGCCGACGGCTCCGCGCCGCGGACGTACGCGTCGAGGTGCTCGACCGCGACCTTGTACGACTCCCGGCTGGCGGCCTGCATCAGCGGGCCCCCGCGCTCTCGAGGTTGCTCAGGAACCGGTCGACGGTGCCCTTGCGACGCGCCTCGTCGGCGAGGGACTCCCCGACGATCTTGCTGGCCAGGTCGACCGCGAGCGTGCCGACCTCCGTGCGCAGCTCGCGCACGATGGTGGCCCGCTCGGCGGCGAGCTGCTCCTTGCCGGCGGCGATGATCCGGTCGGACTCCTCCCGCGCCTTGGCGAGGATGTCCTGGCGGATGCCCTCGGCGTCGGCGCGGGCGTCGTCCCGGATCCGCGCCGCCTCGGTACGCACCTCGGCGAGTTGGGCCCGGTACTGCTCCAGCACCTGGTTCGCCTCGGCCTGGGCGGCCTCGGCCCGCTTGAGGCCACCCTCGATCGCGTCGACCCGCGCCTGGTACATCGCCTCCATGCGGGGCATGACGAACTTCAGCAGGACGAAGCAGAGCAGGGCGAAGGCGATGGTCCCGATGACCATCTCCTGCCAGATGGGCAGGATCGGGTTGTGCTCCACACCTTCTGCGGCGATGAACATGTCAGACCTCCGGGTCGGGAGAGAGCTCTCGTCAGCCCTGGACGGCGAAGGCGAGCACCAGGCCGAAGAGTGCGAGCGCCTCGACCAGGGCGAAGCCCAGGACCAGCCAGGTGCGGTTGTAGCCGGCGGACTCCGGCTGACGCGCGCTCGACTGGATGTAGGCCGCGAAGACCAGGGCGACACCGATACCGGGGCCGATGGCGGCGAGGCCGTAGCCGATGGTGTTGACGCTGCCGCCGATTTCGGCAAGAACAGTCATTGCGGGTATTCCTCCTGTTCGACGCGTGAGTTCTCACGCGTACGCGGGTCGGTACCAGAAGCTTGGTCGGGCCGGGCGGCCCGCCGAGCCCGATCAGTGCTCGTCGGCGAGCGAACTTCCGATGTAGTTCGCGCTCAGCGTGACGAAGACGTAGGCCTGCAGCACGGCGACCAGGACCTCGAAGAAGGCCATCACGATCGCCATCAGGAAGGAGAAGACCGAGGTCACCTGGATGAACAGGCTGCTCGAGTTCAGCATCACGAAGCCGCCGACGGTGAAGACCAGCAGCAGCAGGTGGCCGGCGAACAGGTTGGCGAAGAGCCGCAGGGCCAGCGTGACCGGTCGGACGATGAACGTCTGCAGGAACTCGATCGGGATCAGCAGGATGTGCATGGGCCACGGCACGCCCGGGATGATCAGGCTCATCTTGAGGTACTTGCCGAGGCCGTGCTTGCGGGCGCCGATGTAGAGGTACATCACGTAGGAGATCAGCGCGAGCACGATCGGGAAGGCGATGTGCGAGTTGGGCGAGATCTGCAGGCCGGGCACGATGGCGAAGAAGTTGGTCAGCACGATGAAGCTGAACAGCACCGTGAAGTAGGGCGCGAAACGGATGCCCGCGTTGCCCATCTGCTCGCGGGCGATGTTGTCCCGGACCAGGCCGTAGACCGACTCCGCGTACCACTGGGCCTTACCGGGGACCAGCTTGGGCTTCCGGTAGGCGAGCATGAAGAAGATGATCAGCAACGCGACCGCGAGCCAGATCATGATCCCGAACTTGGTGACCCAGGGGCCAGCCACGTCCGGCGGGTAGAAATCTCCGACGCTGGGGGGCCAGGGAAGCCCCTCGGCGGCGACGAGCTGTCCACTCACCGTGTCATCCTCCGCACTCGACAGACCCGCGCGTGCTGGCACTCAAGCACTGAGCCTCTTCATGATCAGGTAAATCGCTCCGGCCGCGCCGAAGATCATGCCGACGGCGGCCCCGACGCCGGTGGGCAGATCGAGAAGTCGCTCCGCCAACCACCCGAGGAAGCCCCACACCACGATGCCGGCGAGGAGGTAGCCCAGAACGGCCCCTGCCACGCCTTCCGACGAGTGCTCGTCGGACCTGCGGGGGTGTGGGTCTTCGGCCATGACGTGGCGAACAATATCAGCAGGGACGCGCGGGAGTGTGCGGCACCCCCCACACTGCGGACAGCGTGCGGGCCGTGGTGCGGGCGCGAAAGTCGTTGGTCAGGTTACTCCCGTGCGGCCCGCCGCGGCAGCCCGAAATGCCGGACGCAGATCCGACAGAACGCTCACTCACCGCGTCGCTCGAATGTGGGCAGCGGCGTACGCAGGGCCCACGTCAGGTGGGCGCCCGTCCAGACCACCACGGCCGCGATGATCGCCACTCCCATGTCCGGCAGGCCGGGCCAGCCGGTGGCCGCCACGGCGGCCATCACCACCCCGAGCACCACGATCTTCGTGGCGTAGGTGACCAGCCCGACCGACATGATCATCCGGGGGTTGACGGCGTCGGCCCAGGCCACCGAGACGCCGGAGACCAGGTAGCTGGCGATGACCAGCGCGATCCCGGCGGCCACCCCGGCCGCGCCCGTGGCGCCCCGCAGCACCGCCGCGGTCGGGACCGCCACCAGCGCGAGGACCGCGCAGGCCAGCAACGGCAGGCGAAGGTGCGGCAGCCGGGCCCGGATGGCGCCCGGCTCGCCCGCGCGCGGCGCGCTCATCGGGGGTACGCCGGGAAGGCGGCGACCAGCTCGGCGACCTCGCCGGCGATCCCGGCGAGGGTGTCGGCGCCCCCGGGGGCGGCGGGATCGGTGCGCACGGCGCGGGCGATCAGCGAGGCGACCTGGCGCATCTCCGGCTCGCGCATGCCCTGCGTGGTGACGCTCGGGGTGCCCACCCGGATGCCCGAGGCGACCATCGGCTTCTGCGGGTCGTACGGGATCGCGTTCTTGTTCAGGGTGATGGTGGCGGCGTCGCAGCGCGCCTCGGCGTCCGCGCCCGTCACCCCGACCTCGCGCAGGTCGATCAGGGCGAGGTGGGTGTCGGTGCCCCCGGAGACCGGGCGCATCCCCTCGTCGGCCAGCCCGGCGGCGAGCGCCCGCGCGTTGGCCACCACCCGGTCGGCGTAGGCCCGGAACTCGGGCTGGGCGGCCTCCCGCAGCGCGACCGCCTTGGCGGCGACGACGTGCATCAGCGGGCCGCCCTGGGTGAACGGGAAGACCGCCTTGTCGATGCGCTGGGCCAGCGACTCCCGGCACAGGATCATGCCGCCGCGCGGGCCGCGCAGCACCTTGTGCGTGGTGAGGCAGACGACGTCGGCGTGCGGCACCGGCGACGGGACGGCCTTACCGGCGACCAGCCCGATGAAGTGTGCGGCGTCGACCATCAGATAGGCCCCGACCTCGTCGGCGATCTCGCGGAACCGGGCGAAGTCGATCAACCGCGGGTAAGCCGTCGCGCCACAGATGATCATCTTGGGCCGGTGCGCGAGGGCCAGGTCGCGCACCTCGTCGTAGTCGATCAGCTCGGTGTCGCGGCGGACGGTGTAGCCGACCGTGTGGAACCACTTGCCGGAGAAGTTGACCCGGCTGCCGTGCGTGAGGTGGCCGCCGTGCGGCAGGTCCATGGCGAGCACCGTGTCCCCCGGCTGGACCAGCGCGGCGTACGCGGCCAGGTTGGCGCTCGCCCCCGAGTGCGGCTGGAGGTTGGCGTGCTCGGCGCCGAAGAGTTCCTTCGCCCGCGCGATGCCGATCTCCTCGGCCCGGTCGACCTCGGCGCAGCCGCCGTAGTAGCGCCGGCCCGGGTAGCCCTCGGCGTACTTGTTGGTCAGGGTCGAGCCGAGCGCGGCCAGCACCGCCGGCGAGGTGAGGTTCTCGCTGGCGATCAGTTGCAGTCCGCCCCGGAGCCGGTCCAGCTCGCCGAGCACCACCCCGGCGATCTCCGGGTCGGTCGCACGGAGCTGGTCGAAGTCCGGCCCCCAGAAGGTGCTCGTCTCAGTAGCCACAGCGCCAGAGTCTATTGGGCCGCACACTGGAGACCGTGAGATGCCTGGTCACCGGAGCGACGGGTTACATCGGCGGGCGCCTCGCGCCCCGGCTGCTGGCCGAGGGACACACGGTGCGCTGCCTCGCCCGCAAGGCGGGACGGCTGCGGGACGTGCCGTGGGCGGCGCGGACCGAGATCGTCGAGGGCGACCTGCGCCGGCCGGAGACGCTGCCGGCCGCGTTCGCGGGCGTGGACGTCGCCTACTACCTGGTGCACTCGCTCGGCCAGGCCGGCTTCGAGGCCGCCGACCGGGAGGCCGCCACCCGGTTCGCCGAGGCCGCGCGGGCCGCGGGCGTACGCCGGATCGTCTACCTGGGCGGGCCGGAGCCGGCGGCGGACTCGGAGGTCCCGTCGGCGCACCTGCGCTCCCGGGCCGAGGTGGGGCGGATCCTGCTCGACAGCGGGGTGCCGACGGCGGTGCTGCGGGCGGCGGTGATCATCGGTTCCGGGTCGGCCTCGTTCGAGATGCTGCGTTACCTGACCGAGCGGCTGCCGGCCATGGTCACCCCCCGCTGGGTCCGCAACCGGATCCAGCCCATCGCCGTCCGGGACGTGCTGCGCTACCTGGCCGGCTGCGCGAGCCTGCCGCCGGAGGTCAACCGCGCCTTCGACATCGGCGGGCCGGACATCCTCACCTTCCAGGACATGATGCAGCGGTACGCGCGGGTGGCCGGGCTGCGCCGGCGGACCATCGTGCCGGTGCGACCGCTGACGCCGTCGCTCTCCTCGCACTGGGTCGGGCTCGTCACGCCGGTGCCCAACGCGATCGCCCGGCCGCTGGTGGAGAGCCTGGTCCACGAGGCCGTCGCCCACGAGCGCGACATCGCCGCGTACGTGCCCGACCCGCCGGAGGGGCTGACCGGCTTCGACCAGGCGGTCGCGGCGGCCCTGACGAAGGTCCGCGACGGCGAGGTGGAGACCCGCTGGTCGACCGCGAGCGGGCCCGACGCGCCGGCCGAACCGCTGCCCAGCGACCCGGAGTGGTCCGGCGGGACCGCCTACACCGACGTCCGCGAACGGGCCGTGCACGCCCCGCCGGAGGAGCTGTGGCGGGTCGTCGAGGGCGTCGGCGGCGAGCACGGCTGGTACTCGTTCCCGCTGGCCTGGTCCGTGCGGGGCTGGCTGGACCGGCTGATCGGCGGCGTCGGGCTGCGCCGCGGCCGGCGCGACCCGCACCACCTCCAGGTGGGCGAGGCGCTGGACTTCTGGCGGGTGGAGGAGATCGTGCCCGGCGAACTGCTGCGGCTGCGCGCCGAGATGCGCCTGCCGGGCCGGGCCTGGCTGGAGATGCGCGTGGTGCGGGTGGACGGGGAGAGCAGCCGCTACCAGCAGCGGGCGGTGTTCCTGCCGCGCGGGCTGCCCGGGCACGCGTACTGGGGCGCGGTGGCGCCCTTCCACGCGGTGGTCTTCGGCGGGATGGCCCGCAACATCGCCCGCCAGGCGGAGCAGTCGGCCCGCCGGCCCGCCGCCCCGTTCCTGCGCCGCTGAGCCGCCGCGCGCGCCGGTCACGGGCCCAGTCGCCGGCGGCGCGGGCTCAGTTGCCGGCGCGGGAGCCGGTGAGCTGGAAGGCGGTCGCCTCGCTGGGCGGCACGAAGTCGCGCACCGGCTCGTCGCGCAGCGCGAAGGCGAGCACCTCCCCCACCGCCTCGACCAGTTGCCGCTGCACCCGCTGGCCCACCGCGTCGCGCGGGTCGTCGGGGTTCGCGGCGATCGAGGCGACCGCCAACTGCGGGGTGAAGGCGACCACGGTCTCCGTCGCGTACCCGTCCGAGCTGCCCGTCTTGCCCGCCACCGGCCGGCCGAGCTGCCGGCGCAGCCCTTCCGCGGTGCCGCCGTCGCACTCCCGGTACATCGACTGGTCGCCGACCGCACAGCGGGCCGCGTCGGCCGCCGCGCGGGCCACGTCCGCGTCCACCGCCTGCCGGCAGTGCGGCCGCGCGGCGGCCACCGGCCGGCCGGCCGCGTCGGCGATCGAGACGACCGGCAGCGGCGCGCACCACGAGCCCTCGGCCGCCACGGCGGCGTACGCGCCGGCCAGGTCGAGGGGGGTGGTGGCGGAGACGCCGAGGGTGAACGGCCCCCACTCGCGCGCGCCGTGGCGGGCCAGCCGCGCGTCGTCCTCGGAGCGGAAGGCGATGCCGAGCCGCTCGGCCATCTCCACCACCCGGTCCGCGCCGACCCGCTCGGTCAGCCAGGCGAAGTACGTGTTGACCGACTCGCCGAAGGCGGTCCACATGGTGTGCGGGCCGTCCATGGAGGCGCTGGCGTTGCGCGGGCACCAGTACCCGTCGCAGCTCGCCGCCCCGCTCGCCGAGTAGTCGGTCACGATCCGCTCCGGCGCGTCGAACTCCGTGCTCAGCGGCAGCCCGGACTCCAGCGCGGCCAGCATCGTGAAGACCTTGAACGTGGAGCCGGCCTGGTAGCCCTCGATCGCCCCGCCCCCGGCGACCAGCTGGTTGACCGTGTTCGGGTGGTTCTTCTGCCCGGCCGGGTTGGCGGCCACGCCGTAGTTCCGGTTCACCGCCATCGCGAGGACCCGGCCCGTGCCGGGCTGGACCACCGCCGTCGGCGCCGCCCGGCGGTCGTCCACCGAGTAGATCCGGCGGACCTGCTCGGTGGTGGCGCGCTGCACCGCCGGGTCGAGCGAGGAGACGATGGAGAACCCGCCCCGGCGCAGCGTTCGCTGCCGCTCGTCGACCGTCGCGCCGAACGCCGGCTGGGCGTTCCACCAGCGGGTGAACCAGTCGCAGAAGAAGCCCCAGTCGTTGTGCTCCGCCGGCACCGCCGTGCAGTCGTTCGGCGTCTGGCTGGGGCGCAGCTTCAACTGCTCGGCCCTGGCCCGGTCCGCCGCCTCGGCCGGGACCTGCCCGGACTCCACCAGCCGGTCCAGCACGTACGCCCGGCGGGCGAGCGCGGCGTCCGCGTCGCCGTTGATCGGGTCGTCGGTGTGCGGGGAGCGGACCAGGCCGGCCAGCAGCGCCGCCTCGGCCAGGGTGAGCTCCGCCGGCGGCTTCGAGAAGTAGCGGCGGCTCGCGGCGGCCACCCCGTACGCGCCCGCTCCGAAGTAGGCGATGTTGAGGTAGCGGGCGAGGATCTCGTCCTTGGTCAGCTCCCGCTCCAGGGCCAGCGCGTACCGCATCTCCTGGATCTTGCGCGCGGTGGTCATCTCGGTGGCGGCGGCGCGCTGCCGCTCGCTCAGCCGGGGGTCGTTGCTGAGCACGTTGCGGACGTACTGCATGGTCAGCGTGGACGCGCCCTGTCGGGTCTCCCCGGTCCCCTGGTTGACGGTGAAGGCCCGCACCACGCCGCGCAGGTCGACCCCGCTGTGCTCGTGGAACCGGGTGTCCTCGGCGGCGATGACCGCCTGCCGCATCACCGGCGCCACGTCGGCCAGCGGCACGTCCACCCGGTCCTCCTGGTAGAAGGAGGTGATCAGCGTGGTGCCGTCGTTGGCGTAGAGGTTCGAGCGCTGGGGCGTGGGCGGCGTGCGCAGCGTGTTCGGCAGTTCCGAGTACGGCGCGGCGAGCGCCGAGAACCCGATGCCGAACACCAGCGCGGCCGGGAGGGCCGCCACCGCGAGCGCCAGCCCGGCCAGCACGCCGGCGATCAGTACGGTGAACAGTTTGTCGAGGCGTGCCCGGGTCATCAGCTCTCCCCGCAGGAGCCGGTCAGGACCCACCCAGAATGACCCGAAAGTCCCTCTTGACCGCCCCTTTCCCCCAAACCCGCAGGAAACTCACGCGGGCGGGTACCTCGGGAGGGTCACGGCAGGAGCACGGCGGCGAGGGGGTGCACGCTCTCCTCGATCTCGTCGGCGACCCGGCTGAAGCACTGGTCGCCGCGCCCCCACGGATCGTCGAGATCGTCGGTGGGCAGCGAGGTGGTGCCCAGGCGGGCGGCGTGGGCGGCCTCCACCAGGGCCACGCCGCGCGCGTACACCGCGTCGGGGGTCGCCTCGGCCGCCGGCAGCGCGGCGGCGTCCACCCCGGCGAGCAGCCGGCCGAACTCGCCCAGCACGAACGTGCGCGACGCGGCGTCGGGCCGCAGCGCCACCACGTACTCCTGCTGGTCGGCGGTGGCGGTGAGGACGAGGTCGGCGGCGTCGATGTGGTCCGACCGCAGCTTGCGCGCGGCGAAGCCGGCGACGCTGCCGCCCCGGGACGTCACCTGGCGCGACGCCGGCGGGTTCATCTCCTCGCCGGCGTGCCAGCCACCGGTGCCGGCGCTGTGGCTGTGCAGCAGCTCGTCGGCGCGGTCCGGGTCGACCTCGCGGCGGGCCAGCCGTCCCCGGACGGCGAGGGCCAGCAGCCGCTCGGCCATCGGGGACCGGCAGATGTTGCCCATGCAGACGTGCAGCACGGTGAACGGAGGCACTCAGACCCCCTGGCCGGCGAGGATGTCGGGCACCACGTCGCGGAGCTTCTCCAGCCCGACGGCGCCCTGGCGGAGGACCTGCGGCACCTCGCCGGTGAGGTCCACGATCGTGCTCGGCACCGGATCCGGGCAGGGCCCGGCCTCCAGGTAGGCCCGCACCGAGTAGGAGAGCTGGTCGCGGGCCTCCTCGGCGGTGAGGGCGGCCGGCTGGCCGGTCTTGTTGGCCGAGGCGACCGCCATCGGGCCGGTCTCGCGCAGCACCTCCAGCGCCACCGGGTGCAGCGGCATCCGCACCGCCACCGTCCCGGAGGAGTCGCCGAGATCCCAGCGCAGGCTGGGCGAGTGCGCCACGATGATGGTCAGCGCCCCGGGCCAGAACGCCTCGACGAGGTCCCGGGCCGCCTGGGGCAGCGAGTAGACCAGGCCGTCGAGGGTGTGCCGGGAGCCGATCAGCACGGGCGGCGGCACCTGACGGCCGCCCTTGGCGTCGAGCAGGGCCTTGACCGCGTACGGGGTGAACGCGTCCGCGCCGATCCCGTAGACCGTGTCGGTCGGCAGGACGACCAGCTCGCCGTTCTTGACCGCCTCGATGGCAGCGGCGATGCCGCGGTCCCGGTCGGCGGGCGACCGGCAGTCGTAGAGCATCACGAGGAGTCAGTCTGCCACGTCGCGTCGGCGGCGGCGTGCTGGCCGTCCGTCCGCCGGGACGCGGTCGCGAAGCGGGGCCGTCCGGTCAGGTCCGGGTGGTCGGCGACCGCCTCGAACCGGCCGTCCGCGGCGAGCAGGTCGGGCACCGCCGTGCCGTGCGTGTCGTCGTGCTCCACGCCGAGCACCCCGCCCGGGCGCAGCAGCGCCGCCGCCCGGGCGATCACCGGGCGGATCACCGCCAGGCCGTCCGCGCCGCCGAAGACCGCGTTCGCCGGATCGTGCCGCCCCACCTCCGGGGGTACGGCCACGCCCGACGGCACGTACGGCGGGTTGCAGAGCAGCACGTCGACCCGGCCCACCAGGTCGGCGAGCAGGTCGGCGGCGGTGACGTCCGCCGCCACCACCTCGATCGGCCGGTCCCCCGCGGCGGCCCGGGCCGTCGCGTTGCGCCGCAGCCAGGGCAGCGCCGCCGCCGACCGTTCCACCGCCACCACCCGGGCCGCCGGCAGCTCCTGGGCCACCGAGAGGGCGATCGCCCCCGAGCCGCTGCACAGGTCCACCACCAGCGCGGCATCCAGGCGTCGGCCCTGCGCGATCCCCCAGCCGGCGAGCAGCTCGGTCTCCGGCCGGGGCACGAAGACGCCCGGCCCGACGGCCAGCTCCAGGTGCCGGAAGCCGGCGCTGCCCGTGAGATGCTGCAACGGTTCCCGCCCGGCCCGCCGCGCGACCAGCTCGTCGAACCGGTCGAGCTGGTCGGCCGTGAAGTCGTCGGCCAGCGCCAGCCGCCCGCGGGGCACCGCCAGCACGTACGCGGCCAGCTGCTCCGCCTCGGCGCGGGCCGAGGCGACACCGGCGTCGGCGAGGGCCCGGGACGCCCGGGCCAACGCCACGGAAGGGCGCTGCCGTCTCGTCCCTTCGGACGGGTGTTGCGGCACGGTGGTCACGAGATAATCATGGGGCGTCGCGCTGGACATCACGAGCGGATGCGTCCGGACGCACACCGACAGGAGGTCGCGGTGGGTTGGCTCGACCGGGTCACCGACCAGGTTGACGCCCTGTCGCGCGCGCGGGCCCTGCAGGAGTCCAGCCAGTCCGCCGAGGCGTACGCGATCCTCGACCGGGTCGCCGCCACCACCACCGACCCGTACGCGCGGGCCGACGCCCTGGTGCAGCGCCTCTCCGCGGTGATCAACCTCGGGCGGACGGCGGAGTACACCCGGGCCGTCGAGGAGGCTTCCACCGCCGTCCGCGACCTCGCCGAGCCCTACCTGCTCGGGCACCTCAACGCGCTGGCCGCGCTCGCCGCGCACCACCAGGGCGCGCTGGACCGCTGCGTCACCCACCTGGTGAAGGCCGCGCGGGCGCTGGGCGCGGTGGAGGACCCCGACCGGGACACCGCGTGGGGCTGGCACGACCTGGCGATGGCCTACTCGTACCTCAGCTTCCACGGCTACGCCCTCGGCGCGATCGAACGGGCCCGGCAGCTCGGCAGCGCCGCCGAGATTCCGGAGGAGACCTTCGCCGCCCCCGGGATCCGGCTGCGCAACGCCGTGGCGCTGGACCACAACGGCGACAGCGACGGCTGCCTGCGGGTGCTGCGCGACGTCGCCGCCGACCTGGACCGGTTCCGGCGCAGCGGGCGGGCCGGGAAGCTGCGCCCGAGCAGCCTGGCCGCGTACGGCTACGCCGCCGCCCGGCGGGCGGCCCTCGGCGACCGGTGGGACGTCGACACGGAGACCGCCCCGGGCCGGCTGCTCGGCCACGGCGGCGACAGCGCCCGGGCCCGCGACATGCGCCAGCTCGGCCAGGTCTGCCTGGCCGTCGCCGAGGGACGGCCGATCGAGGCCGTCACCCGGCTGGACACCGTCCAGGTCTCCACCGAGACGCTGGGCGCGGCCGAACCGGCCCGGCTGCGCAGCATCGCCCTGGCCCGCGCCGGCGACCACGCGGGCGCGCACCGGGCCGACCGGCTGGCGTTCCGGCTGGCCGCCCAGCGCAACGACCGGCTCCGGGACGTCTACATCGACGGCATCGCCGCGCGCATCGACCACGAGGAGATGCGCCGCGAGGCGGCCCGCTTCGAGGGCGAGGCGTTGACCGACCCGCTGACCGGGCTGCCCAACCGGCGGCGGCTGGAGCGCTACATCGCCACCCTGGTCGCCCACGGCGACCGGGTGGTGATCGGCGTCTGCGACCTGGACGGCTTCAAGGCCGTCAACACCCGGCACGGGCACCACTCCGGCGACCTGGTGCTCCAGCGCATCGCCGGGGTGATCAACCGGGTGATGCGCCGGGGCGACTTCGTGGCCCGCTACGGCGGGGACGAGTTCGTGGTGGTGCTGCCCGGCGCCGGGATGACCGAGGCGGCCGAGGTGGGCCGCCGGATCGACGCCGCGGTGCGCACGGAGGACTGGGAGTCGCTGGTGCCCGGCACACCGGTCGGGGTCAGCGTCGGCTTCGCCGAGGTGGGCGCCACCGGTCCGGGCCTGCGCGACGCCCTCGGCACCGCGTTCGAGGCCGCCGACCGCGCGATGCTGGCGGCGAAGACCCGCCCCCGCGCCTCCTGACCCCGGGCGCCGGGCCGCGACGTCAGCGGCGGGTCAGCTCGGTGTCACCGGCGAGGCGGGCGGCGCGGTCGGCCTCGACGAGGGCGTCGAGGACCCCGTCCAGGTCGCCGGCGAGCGCCAGGTCCAGGTTGTACGCGGTGTAGCCGATCCGGTGGTCGGTGATCCGGTTCTGCGGGAAGTTGTAGGTGCGGATCCGCTCGGAGCGGTCCACGGTGCGCACCTGCGCCTTGCGGGCGTCCGAGGCGGCCGCGTCGGCCTGCTCCTGGGCCGCCGCCAGCAGCCGGGCGCGCAGGATCCGCATCGCCTGCTCCCGGTTCTGCAACTGGGACTTCTCGTTCTGGCAGGAGACCACGATGCCGGTCGGCACGTGCGTGATCCGCACCGCCGAGTCGGTGGTGTTCACCGACTGGCCGCCGGGCCCCGACGAGCGGAACACGTCGATCCGCAGGTCGTTCGGGTCGATGGTGACGTCGACGTCCTCGGCCTCCGGCAGCACCAGCACCCCGGCGGCGCTCGTGTGGATGCGGCCCTGCGACTCGGTGACCGGTACGCGCTGCACCCGGTGCACGCCGCCCTCCCACTTGAGCCGGGACCAGACGCCGTTGCCGCCCTCGGGCACGCCCTTGGTCTTGATCGCCAGCGAGACGTCCTTCACCCCGCCCAGGTCCGAGTCCTGCGCGTCGAGCACCTCGGTGAGCCAGCCGCGCCGCTCGGCGTAGCGGGTGTACATCCGCAGCAGGTCGCCGGCGAAGAGCGCGGACTCCTCGCCGCCCTCGCCCGCCTTGATCTCGACGATCACGTCCTTGGCGTCGTGCGGGTCGCGCGGGATCAGCAACTCCGCCAGCCGCTGCTCCAGCGCCGGCAGGCTCTCCGCGATCGACTCGGCCTCGGCGGCGAAGGACGCGTCCTCGGCGACCAGCTCCCGTGCGGCGGCGAGGTCGGCGCGGGCCTGCTCCAGCTCCCCGGCCGCCTTGTGCAGCGGGACCAGTTCGGCGTACCGACGGCCGACCCGGCGGGCGGTGCCCTGGTCGGCGTGGATGGCCGGGTCCGCCAGCCGCTTCTCCAGCTCGGCGTACTCGTCGAGGAGGGCGGCCAGACGCTCGCTGCTCATGCGGGGGAGGCTCCTTCGACGACGAGGACGGGACCAGGGGGAATACGGACGGCGCCCGCGTCCGGCACGAAACCGGGCGCGGGCGCCGAACGAGGAGCTACTTGGCCTTCTTGGCCTGAACCTTGGCGTACTTCTGCTGGAACTTGGCCACCCGGCCCGCGGTGTCCAGGACGCGCTGCTTGCCGGTGTAGAACGGGTGGCAGGCGCTGCAGGTCTCGACGTGGATCGAGCCGCCCTTGGCGGTGCTGCGGGTGGTGAACGTGTTGCCGCAGGAGCAGCTGACCTCGGTGGTCACGTACTCCGGGTGGATGTTGGACTTCATCTCGCCTCGGTCCTCTCGTGGATGGTCGCCGGGTCGCCGTCGGTGTCCGTCGCGGCGCGCGACGGGCTCGGGCGTGAACCGGAACCGGTGGCCGATTGACCAGTGTGCCATGGGCGTACGCCGACCCGGCAATCGGGCCGCACGGCTGGTCCGGCATCGACAACGCACGCCCCACCTCCCGCATTCCCGACGCCTGGCCGGGCATTCATCCCGGCACGCCGCCGTCGGCGTCGTGCCCCGCCCGGGGCACGCGCCGGGGGCGGCGGGACCGCCCGACGACGTACGACACGGAGGACCTGATGGCCCGCCTGATCGCCACCCGGGGACTGCCCGCCTCCGGCAAGACCACGTTCGCCCGGACGCTCCAGCCGTCCGTGGTCCGGGTCAACCGGGACGACCTGCGCCGGATGCTGCACGGCGAGCGGCTGTTCACCCAGTGGGCGGAGTGGCAGGTCACCGTCGTGCAGCGGGCGCAGGTCGAGGCGCTGCTGCGGGCCCGCGCCGACGTCTGCGTCGACGACACCAACCTGCGGTCGCGGACCCTGCGCGACTGGGCCGACCTGGCCGCCCGGCACGGCGCCGAGTTCGAGGTGCACGACTTCACCGACGTGCCGCTCGCGGAGTGCCTGCGCCGCGACGCCGCCCGCCCCGAGGCCGACCGGGTCGGCGAGGCGTGGATCCGCCGGCTGCACGAGCGCTACCTGGAGGGTCGTACGCTGCCGCTGCCCGTGCCGCAGGCCCGGACGGGGCGGCCCGCCACGGTGCACGCCCCGTCGACCGAGCCGCCGGAGATTGTCCTGGTCGACATCGACGGCACGGTCGCGCTGAACGTCTCGCGCAGCCCGTACGACATGACCCGCGTCGCCGAGGACGAGCCCAACCCGGCCGTGATCGCGGCGGTCCGGGCGATGCACGCCGCCGGGTACGGGGTGGTGTTCTGCTCGGGCCGGGACGCCACCGCCCGCACCGCCACGGAGGCGTGGCTGGCCCGGCACGTCCGGGTCCCCTACCTCGGGCTGCACCTGCGTGCCGTCGGCGACAGCCGGAAGGACTCCGTGGTCAAGCGGGAGATCTACGAGCGCGAGATCGCCGACCGCTACCGGGTGGTCGGCGTCTTCGACGACCGCCAGCAGGTGGTGCGGATGTGGCGCACCCTCGGCCTCACCGTTTTCCAGGTCGCCGAGGGCGACTTCTGAGGCCCGCACCGGTCACCGGCGCGGGCCTCGGAGCACCGGTGCGGTCTCACACAGGCGTCGGAAAGGGCCCCTCCCCCCACGCGCCGAGCGTCGGGGAAGGGGCCCTTTCTCACCTACCGCTAGGCGGCGGGGGCCACGGCGGCGGCCGTCAGGGTGACGGTCGCCTCGGCGCGTGCGCCGTTGACGTCGACGACCAGCTTGACCTGCGCGCCGGGGCGCAGGGCGGTGAGCTTGCCGGTGGCCGGGTCGAGGCGGGCCACGTGCCAGGGCTTCAGCCCGAGGATCGAGCCGACGTGCACGTTCGGCGAGGCGGACCAGTCCGCGCTCACCGGCGCCGCCACCGGCACCGTACGCCCGCCGGGCTGGGTCACCGTGGCGGTGACCGTCGCCGGGGCGCCGACCGCGACGCTGGCCGGGGCGGCCAACGCGAGCGCGTCGGCGTGCGCGTGGAACTCGGCGGCGACCCAGCGCGGGCCCTCGACGAGCGGGTTGCGCCGGGCCCGGTCGGCTTCGGCCGGGCTCACCGGGTCCACCCCGAACTCCGTCCACCCGGTGAAGCCGCCCTGGTCGGCCGGGGTGGAGGGGTTCTTGCCCGAGTTGCCGTTGATCAGGTACGGCACCCCGTCGACCCGGTCGGCGTGGAAGGTGCCGACGTGCCCGCCGACGAAGGCCGCGCCCTTGCCGGTGCGGTGCTGGAAGTCGGCCAGCCACTGCTCCAGCAGCGCCGCCTCCTTCCGGTCGCCGAGCTGGCTGGCCTTGGCCGGGCTCGGGTCGCGCGGCGGGTGGTGGTGCAGCACGACCACCGACCCGACGGCCGGGTCACCGGCCGCCGAGTCGAGCGCCTCGCGCAGCATCCGCACCTGGTCGAAGCCGCCGCCGCGCAGCGAGCCGGTCGACGAGTTCAGGGTGACGAACCGGGTGCCCTTGTGGTCGAAGGTCCGCTCGGTGTCGCCGAAGGCGGCCCGGAAGTTGGCGATCGGGGCGCCCATGATCTCGTGGTTGCCGGGCACGTAGTAGTACGGCAGTTCCCCGCCGAGTTCCTCGTCCAGCAGCCGCTTGGCCAGCGCGAAGTCCGCCGGGTAGGCGGTGTCCACGAAGTCACCGTTGATCACCAGGAAGTCCGGCTTCGCGGCCTTGACCTCGCGGAGCGTACGGCGGGCCTGGGCGACCAGGTCGCTGTCCGGGTTCGCCGCGACGAACTGCGCGTCGGACATGACGGCGAAGCGCCAGGGCGCCCCGTCCACCGTGCCGTCACGCAGCACCACCCGGTCGGTACGCGGCTTCTCGGCCGGCGCGTCGACCGTCGGCGGCACCTTCGCCACCAGGTCGTCGATGACCACCTCGCTGCGGTACTGCGCGGCGGCGTTGGTCTCCGCCACGTAGAACCGGCGGACCCGCACCGGGTACTGCACCCCGGCGGGCACGGCGAACTCGACGTACTTCCAGCCCGTCCAGGTGATCAGCGGGCCGCGCAGCACGTGCTGGGTGTCCTGCGCGTCGTGCAGGTGCAGGCTGGGCCACTCCCCCGTGCCGTTGCCGTGGATCCACATGCCGAACGCCTGCGGCTGGCCGGCGACCTCGATCCAGGCCGGCGGGTCCGCGTACGCGGCCCGGGTGCCGGTGGACTGGCTGAAGTCGTACGTCATCTTCAGGCCCGTGCCGGTGCGGCCCGGCGCGGGCGCGACCGCGCCGCTGGCCCGGGCCTGGCTGAACTTCCAGGCCGCCGCGTCGTCGAAGCCGGCGACCGGCACGTCGGTGAGCCCGACGGTGACCGGTAGGACGGTGCTGCTCCGGCCGACGTGGACGGTGACGAGCGCCGAGCCGGTGTCCCGCAGGGCGGTGACGGCGAGGTTGCCGTCGGCGGTCGGGGCGATCTTCAGCAGTTCCTTGTCGTAGTCGAGCTTCAGGTCGGCCGGCTCGATGGGGGCGGTGTTGCCCTCGGCGTCGTAGCCGACGACGCCGAACAGCGCGCTGCCCTGCGCGCCGGTCAGGCCGACCCGGTCCACCGTGGAGTCGATCCGGGCCAGCGGCCCGAGCACGGTCAGGTCGAGGGTGCCACGGGCCCCGCCCCGCGAGGCGGTGACCGTGGTGCTGCCGGGCAGGAGGGCCCGGAAGCGGCCCTTGCCGTCGACGACGCCGTGCACCGCCGGGTTGGCCCGCCACGTCGGCGCGCCGGCCGCCGGGCCGTACGTCTCGTCGTGGCCGGCGGCGGTGAGTTGCCTGGTCAGGCCGGGGAAGACACGGTCGGGCCGACCGCCGCGCACCGGCGCTACGCCGGGGGCGGTGGTCGGGTCGCTGGCGGTCTCCAGCCAGTACCCGGTGAGCCGGCCGCTGCCCTTGGGCGCGTAGATGGCCAGGCCGTTGGGCACGGCGCGCTCGCTGCCGTCGGACGGGCTGTTCTCCACCTGCACGGCCGCCGCACCCGGTTCCCGGGCGAGCAGCGTCGAGGAGCCGCCGCCGTCGAGGTTGAGCGCGTGGTGCGCGCCGAGTTCGGCCATCATGCGGCCCATCTCGGTCTGGGTGACGCCGCGGCTGTCGACCTGCCGGCCGTCCACGGTCAGCATGATCATGCGGCGACCGTCGGCGGAGAAGCCGACGGACGTGCGCGGGGCCAGCGACGCGTCGGCGATGCTCTGCACCACTCCGTCGCGGACCAGCACGTTGCCGCCGCCGACGGCCGCGTGCAGGGTGCTGCCGTCCGCCGGCTTGGGCTGGTAGGCGACGGTCACCGGGTCGCCGGGGCGCAGCCCGGCGAGGGCGTCCGCACCGGCGTCACGGCCGAGCAGCACGGTGGTGCCGGCCGGGACCGCCCCGCTTCCGGCCGTGCCGCCGACGGTGGCGACGCGGCCGTCGATCACCGTGACCTCCGTGACGCGGGCGGCGCCCTCGACCGCGCGTTGCCGGGTGTACGACCCCCAGAGCGCGGTGAAGACGCCGATCCCGTTCGCCTGGATCATGTTGTTGAACTGGGTCAGCGTCACCGGACCGGTGGGCAGGGTCGCGGTGCCGTCGAAGTTCACCTCGATGACCCGGCCGAGCCCTTCGGTGGTGATCGCGACGGCGTTGCGGTGCCCGTTGACCGCGGACTGGACCAGCTGGCCGTCGCGGACGCCGACGCCCTGGGCGGCACCGGAGTTGTTGATGTCGAAGAAGTCACCGTTGACGGCGGCGACCGCACGGGCCGCGTCGACGGCGCCGCGCAGCGGCTCGGCCCGGCTGACCGCGCCGGAGTTGACGTAGTCCACGGTCAGGCCGCCGGTGAGGTCGGCGGTCAGCGCGTCCGCGCGCAGCCAGCCGTCGGCGTCGTACCGGTCGAAGGAGGTCAGTTTGAGGCCCGGGGCGACCGGGCGGGTGGTCTTCGCGGTCTCCAGCCCGCCGGCCGGCTCCACGCCGGTCGGGGCCGCGGCGGCCGACATGCTCGCGGCCGGGTCGCTGGCGAGCGTCACGGAGCCCGTGGAGTACGAGGAGGCACGCGGTGCGTCCTCGGCCGCGGTGAGGGACGGGTCGGTGGCCGGAGCCGGCGCACCGGCGTTCGCCGGCACGGTGCCGGCCAGGGTGAGCAGCGGCGTCAGCAGCAGGACGCCTGCGAGCCGGGCGGATCGTCTGCGGGTACGCATGGGCGACAGTCAACCGGACGGTGAATAGAAGTTTCAATAGCTGCCGGCCAAAGCGAAGGAAAACTCCACCCTTCCGGCTGCCGTCCTCGCCGCTACGGCACCGCCCCGCAGACGGCGGCACCCGCGCCACGCTTCCTGGGCCGCGCAGGCAGGGCCGCTTCCGGCACGGCGGACCGCACCACCACACCCGCGCGCCGCACCGCCGCGCACGCCGCACCCGCACGCCGCACCCGCACGCCGCACGCCCCGCACACCCGCACGCCGCACGGTAGCGGGCGCTCGCGACCGCGGTCACCCGCCTTCAGCCACGGAGAGTGATTGGCCCTGAGCCCCGCCCACCCTCGCTCCGTCCCCTTTGCTCTGCAGCCATATCCGCACCGGACACCGAGCGTAAGCGTTGCGTATGTGGATGCAGAGCAAAGGGGGCGTGGGGGATGGTGCGGCAGGATCGGGCCTCGGGACAGAGTGCCTGGTCAGGAAGCCGCAGCGGTGGCGGCCGTGCAGGAAAGCTCTCCGTGCGACCGCATTCGGACACGAAGAGTCACGTCGGAGCCCGTTCTAGGCGAATGTCACCGATCGTCACCGACCCGGGCCGGCAAGGTAGATCGCTCCGGGCCGGTCCGTCCGCGGACGCGGCACCGGAGCGGACGCGGCACCGGAGCACTGAACGGAACCGGAGACAGGGACGCGAGAAGGGCACGGCCTCGTGGCCGTGCCCTTCTCGCTGTCTCACCCGGGAAGGGTCACTCCCCCGGCGTCGACTTGGCGATCTGCATCAGGAACTCGATGTTGGTGCGGGTCTGCTTGAGCTTGTCCAGCAGCAGGTCCAGCGCCGCCTGCGAGTCCAGCGAGTGCAGGACCTTCCGGAGCTTGTGGATGATGGCCAGCTCCTCCGGCGCGAGCAGGATCTCCTCCTTGCGCGTACCGGACGGGTGGATGTCGATGGCCGGGAAGATGCGCTTGTCGGCGATCTTCCGGTCCAGCTTCAGCTCCGCGTTGCCGGTGCCCTTGAACTCCTCGAAGATGACCGTGTCCGCCATGGACCCGGTCTCCACCAGCGCGGTGGCGAGGATGGTCAGCGAGCCGCCGTTCTCGATGTTGCGGGCCGCACCCAGGAAGCGCTTCGGCGGGTAGAGCGCGGTGGAGTCGATACCACCCGACATGATCCGGCCGCTGGCCGGCGCCGCCAGGTTGTACGACCGACCGAGGCGGGTCACCGAGTCGAGCAGCACGACCACGTCGTGGCCCAGCTCGACCAGGCGCTTCGCCCGCTCGATCGCCAGCTCGGCCACCGTGGTGTGGTCCTGCGGCGGACGGTCGAACGTCGCCGCGATGACCTCACCCTTCACCGACCGCTGCATGTCGGTGACCTCTTCGGGCCGCTCGTCCACCAGCACCACCATCAGGTGGCACTCCGGGTTGTTGTGCGTGATCGCGTTCGCGATGGCCTGGAGCACCATCGTCTTACCCGCCTTCGGCGGCGACACGATCAGCGCGCGCTGGCCCTTGCCGAGCGGCATGACCAGGTCGATGACCCGGGTGGTGAGGATGTGCGGCTCGGTCTCCAGCCGCAGGCGCTCCTGCGGGTAGAGCGGGGTGAGCTTGTAGAACTCCGGCCGGCGCCTCGCCTCGTCCGGCTCCATCCCGTTGATGGTGTCCAGCCGCACCAGCGGGTTGTACTTGTCCCGCCGCTGCTCGCCGTCGCGCGAGGCGCGCACCGCACCGGTGATGGCGTCGCCGCGCCGCAGGCCGTACTTCTTGATCTGCGACATGGAGACGTAGACGTCGTTCGGGCCGGCCAGGTAGCCGGTGGTCCGCACGAACGCGTAGTTGTCGAGCACGTCGATGATGCCGGCCACCGGAACGAGCACGTCGTCCTCGCCGACCTGCGGCTCGCGCCCGCCCTCGCGTCCACCGTCGCCGCCGCCCTCGGGCCGCTCACCGCGGCCACGGCGGCGGTCCCGGAACCGGCTGCGCCGGCCACGCCGGCCACCGCTCTCGTCGTCGTCGTCGTTGTCACGCTCGACGCGCTGGCCCCGGTCACCGCGCTCGTTGCGGTCGCGGTCGCCCCGCTCGGCACGCTCGCCCCGCTCGTTGCGGTCGCCGCGCTCCGCACGCTCGCCGCGGTCACCCCGCTCGTTGCGCTCACCCCGCTCGGCACGGTCACCGCGCTCCGCACGGTCACCCCGCTCGGCACGGTCACCGCGCTCCGCACGCTCGCCCCGCTCGGCACGGTCACCCCGCTCCGCACGCTCGCCACGCTCGGCACGGTCACCCCGCTCCGCACGCTCGCCACGCTCCGCACGCTCGCCCCGCTCGGCACGGTCACCGCGCTCGGCACGGTCACCGCGCTCGGCACGGTCACCCCGCTCGGCACGCTCGCCGCGCTCACGGCCACGGTCGGCACGCTCGCCGGCCTCGGCCTCCGCCGGACGGGTCTCGGCCGGACGGGCCGCCTCAGCTGGACGGGCCGCCTCCGCCGGACGAACCTCCGCCGGACGGGCCTCCGCGGCCCGTGCCTCGGAGGTGGCGGCCCGGCTGCGCCGGGTCCGGCCACGGGGCTCGGTCTCGGCCGCCGCGGGCTCCGCCGGAGCCTGCGCCGCGGTGCGCCGCCCGGCCGCCGGCCGCTCGGTGGTCTCGCGGACCTCGGCATGGGCCTCTTCACGGGCGGGAGCGGCAGCGGCAGCGGCCTCGGCCCGCGGTCGAGGGGTCCCGGCGGCGGCGCCGCCCTGCCGCTCGGAGATCGCGCTGATCAGCTCGCCCTTGCGCATCCGGGCCGTGCCCGAGATGCCGAGCGACGCGGCCAGGCTCTGCAGCTCCGGCAGCAGCATCGCCGACAGGCCGGTGCCGCTGCGCCGACGACGGGCGGGGGCGGCGGCGGTGGTGGCATCGCCAGCGACGTTGGAAACATCCGACGTCACGTCGGTGGTGTCGCTCAATGGATTCCTTCCCTCGATAGGCCGGGACTGCCCGGAGTCGAAAAGCAAGGTGGCCGGGCGGCCTCGGTGCACCCGCCTCGCAAGGACGCGTCGCGGGAGTCTGTAGCACAGCAGCCGGTCGGTTTCCCGACTCACCGAACGTCGGTGAGCAGGTCTCGCCGTCTGCGGCGACCTGTGAAGACTGCGGTGCGGCGTGGGCCTAGGCAGGGGTGACGGGCTGACCGCCGAAAGCTTCGGGGGTGCGCCGACCCGCAGGGAGATCGCATGCTTCGCGGCTGTGCTAAGTCTAGAGCGTAATCAACTCTTCCGACCTGCGGCAACAGGGTCCCGCTCTGCGTGTCCCAGTCTACCCCGGGCAACCTGTGCTCCGCGCCCGTCTGGATCCAACCGCCAGACCTCCCAACCTGTTCCCGGGTCGAAGCCCTCGGGCGGGGCGGTCAGGGCCAGGACGGTCGGGCCCGCACCACTGATCACGGCGGCCACACCGGCCTCACGCAGCACTTTCACCAGGGCGGCACTGCCCGGCATGCCGTCGGCGCGGTAGTCCTGGTGCAGCCGGTCGACCGTGGCCGGCAGCAGCAGACCCGGGTCGGCGGTCAGCGCGTGCACCAGCAGCGCGGCGCGGCCGGCGTTCAGCGCCGCGTCGCCGTGGGGCACGGTGGCCGGCAGCGCGGCCCGCGCGGTCGCCGTCAGGCCGCGCTCCGCCGGCACGAAGACCGTCGGTCGTACGCCGTCGGCGACCGGCAGCGACACCGCCCGGGCACCGGAGGGCTCCGTCCAGGCCAGGGTGAAGCCGCCGAGCAGGCACGGCGCCACGTTGTCCGGATGGCCCTCGATCTCGGCGGCGAGGCGCAGCGCGGCGTCGTCGTCGAGCCGGGCCTCGCCGTCGGTGACCAGCGCGCGGGCCAGCAGCACGCCGGCGACGATCGCCGCGGACGAGGACCCCAGCCCACGGGCCTGCGGGATGCGGTTCACGCACTCCACGGCCAGCCCGGGCGGCTGCCCGCCGAGCCCGTCGAAGGCCGCCCGCATGGCCCGGACGACCAGGTGCCGGTCGTCGGTCGGCAGCTCCCCGGCGCCCTGCCCGGCCACGGTCACCGTGACGCCTCCCGCCGTCACCTCGGCGGCCACGTCGTCGTGCAGCGCCAGGGCGAGCCCCAGGGCGTCGAACCCCGGCCCCAGGTTGGCGCTGGTGGCGGGGACCCGGACCCGGACCGGGCCGGAGATGAAGTTCGTCGGCACGGGCTCATGGTAGGGCCGCGTACCGACGGGGCGGTTGTCCGCCCGCCGGATGGGACCGGGCCGGACGGCCTCGTCACCGGGCGGTGGTGGCACCGCCGGTCCGTTAGCCTGGCCCGACCGACGGCGGCTGGAGGCAGGGATGCGCGAACTCGGGTACATGGCGACGGCGGTCGTCTTCGAGGCGCCCACGGTGCTGGTGCTGCTGGCCGGCCTCGTACTGGCCGCGACGGCCGGGCAGCGACTGCCCCGCAAGCCCCGGCTGCTGGCGCTGTCCGGGCTCGGTGTGCTGCTGGCCATCGCCCTGCTCAACGTGGCCTGGTCCCTGCTGCTGCCCCGCGCGTTCAGCTTCGACTGGGGGTACTCGAACTTCCGGCTGATGACCCTGGTCTACGGCGGGGTGCAGGCCCTGGCGTACGCGATCGGGACGGGTCTGCTGATCGCGGCGGTGCTGGTCGGGCGACGGGCGGGCGGCGCGGAGGCCGGTCCGTTCGGCGGACGACCGCTCGCCGACGGCGACCCGGTGCCGGCCATCGCGCCGGCGCCCGCCGCCCAACCGGTGCCGCCGACCGGCCCGGGGTGGACCGTGGCGGGCGACGCCGACGTGCCGGCGCAGTGGGGCGGCCGGTCCCGGCCGGACGCGCCGACGGGCGCCGGCACGGACCGACCCTGACCGCCGAACGGGTCAGCGGGGGCCCTTGCGGGCGCGCGGCGCTCGGGGCAGGCTGCGCGGCCGGGTCAGCGCGCGGCGCTCGGGGCCGGCTGCGCGGCCGGGTCCGTGAGCGAGAGCCGGCGGGTGGCGATCCGCCAGCCGATCGCGTAGACCACCGTGACCAGGCCGCAGCTGGCCAGCACCACCCGCTCGTCCACGGTGTCCACCACGGCGGCCACGGCGAGCTGGCTGACCGAGACGGCGAGGGTCGCCAGCATCATGTCGGTGGCGAAGACCCGGCCCCGCAGCCGATCCGGCACCTCGCCCTGGAGGGCGAAGTTCGACATCACCCAGTTGCTGCCGCCCGCGAAGTGGGCGACGAAGACCAGGGCCAGCACCAGCGGGAACCAGTTGGCGACCGAGGTGCCGAGGTAGGCCAGGCCGTAGAGGGACATCGACAGCGCCAGCCCGGGCAGCAGCCAGGCCCGGTTGGTCAGCACCCGGCGCATCAGGATCGGCCCGACCAGCGCCCCCGCCCCGCGGACCGCGAAGAGCAGCCCGGTGCCGACGGGGCCCACGCCATACACCGCCGCGAGCAGCGGAAACACCGTCAGCACGCCGTTGCCGAGGCCGACCGCCGACTTCACGGTGACCAGCGCCAGCACCCTCGGCCGGTGTCCGATGTAGCCCAGCGCCTCCCGGATCGCCGGCCAGGTCCGCTGCGCCGGCAGGGCCGCGTCGCGGGGCGCCTGCAACGGCCGGCGGATCAGCGTGGCCAGGCCCGCGGCGACCACCAGGCCCACCGCCGCCACCCAGAAGCAGGCGTACGGGCCGACGGCGGCGCTGAGCACGCCACCCAGGGAGGCGCCGACGACGGTCATGGTGCCCCAGGCCGATCCCGCGACGGCGTTGCCGGCGGCCAGGTCGTCCGGGTCGAGCACGTTGGGCAGGGCCGCCTGGGCCGCCGGGGAGTAGAACGCCTTGGCGACCGCCACCACACCGATCCCGGCCATCGCCAGCCAGGCGGTCCCGGCGCTGCGCACCCCGAGCAGCAGCAGCACGCCGAGCAGGGCCGCCACGTTCGAGATGATCATGATCTTGCGCCGGTCGAACCGGTCGGCGATCGTGCCCGTGTACGGCAGCAGCAACGCCACGATCCCGGTGTCGACGGCGAGCACCAGCGCGCCCCACACGCCGCTGCCGGTCAGGTCCGGCAGCAGCACGAGCAGCGGCACCATGACGAACCAGTCGGCACCGAAAACCACCAGCTCCGCGAGGAAGAGATTGCGGAAGTTCCGGTTGCGGGTGAGGACCGAGACGGTGGACGGCACGTCCGGATACCCTACCGGGCCCCGGCCGGTGGGCCGGGCGTCCTGCGGGTACCTGACCGAACGCGAACGCCCCCGGCGGGCGGGACCCGTCGGGGGCGTTCGCAGAGTTACCGCTACTCGGTCGGCGGCAGCGGGGACGTGCGGCTCTTCGGCAGCCGCAGCACCTCGAACTGGTCGGTGCCGTCCACCAGCGCGCCCGACGGCTTCGGCCGGGACGCCGGGGCGTCGGCGGCCTCCGCGCCGGCGGTGGACGGGACACCCGTGGCGGGCACCGGGACCGGCTCGGCGGCGGGCGCCCCGCCGTCGTCGCCGGCCGGGTCGCCGTCGCCCGTGCCGGTGGCCGGGGCCATCCCGCCGGAGCGGCGGGCCCGCCGGGAACGGAACGACTCCTTGGTGTTCTCCGCCATGGCGTAGAGCGTCGGCACCAGGATCAGGGTGAGCAGCGTCGAGCTGAGCAACCCGCCGATCACCACGATCGCCAGCGGCTTGGAGATGAAGCCACCCTCCCCCGTGAGGCCGAGCGCCATCGGCAGCAGCGCGAAGATGGTGGCGACCGCGGTCATCAGGATCGGTCGCAGCCGGCGCCGGCCGCCCTCGACCACCGCCTCCTGGACCCCCATGCCCTGCGCCCGGTACTGGTTGACCAGGTCCAGCAGCACGATCGCGTTTGTCACCACGATGCCGACCAGCATGAGCACGCCGATCAGCGCCGGCACGCCCAGCGGGGTACCGGTGGCGAGCAGCAGGCCGATCGCGCCGGTCGCCGCGAACGGGATGGAGATCAGCAGGATCAGCGCCTGGACCAGGCTCCGGAACGTCGCCACCATGATCAGGAAGACGAGCGCGATGGCGGCGAGCACGGCCAGGCCCAGGTCGGCGAAGGCCTCCTCCTGGTCGGCGCTGACGCCGCCGATGGCGAAGGTCGCCCCCGGCACGTCGATCCCGTCCAGCTTCTTCTGCAGCTCCTGCGTGATGGCGCCGAGGTTCGAGCCGGTGGCCGTACCGGTGACGGAGACGCTGCGCTCGCCGTCGATCCGGCTCACCTGCTGCGGGCCCTCGGTCTGGGTGACGTCGGCGATGTCGTCGAGCTTCACCGGCCCGACCGGCATTGCGCGCAGCTCCTCCACCGTGGTCGGCGGCTTGCCCGCGAACCGCAGCACCACGTCCCGCTGCCCGTCGTCGAGCGTGACCTGCCCCAGGGGCGAGCCCCGGAAGGCCTGGGCCACCACCTGGCCGACGGCGGCCTCGGTGAGCCCGACCCGACCGGCGGCGACCCGGTCGACCGTGACGTCGACGCGCGGCACCCGCGTGGCGAGGCTGGTGGAGACGTCCTCGACGCCCGCCAGCCCGGCCATCGCCGACCGGACCTCCTCGGCGGCCCGGGTCAGCGCCTCCGGGTCGGCGCCCTGGACGACCACCTCGATCTGGTTGGCCGCCGCCCCGCCCTGACCGGCGCCGAAGCTGACCTCACCGACGGCCGGGCCCAGCGCGTCGAACTCCCGGCGCAGCTTCTCCCGCATCTGCTGGGCGTCGGTGCCGTCGCCGAGCGCCAGCGACCAGTTGGCGACGTTGTTGCCGCCGCCGCCGAACGGGTTGTCCCCGCCGCCGGCCGTGACCTGGTACGTCTCGACGTCCTCGGTGCGCTCCAGCACCGCCTCGATCTGCTTGGCCGCCGCGTCGGTGCCCACCAGGCCGGTGCCCGCCGGCAGTTCCTGGGTGATGCTCAGGGTGTCCTGGCCGGAGTCGTCGATGAAGTTGGTCTCCAGTTGCCGGGACAGGCCGAAGGTGCCGAACAGCACGAGCACGCCCAGCCCCAGCGTGATCCACCGGGTGGCCCGCTTGCGGGTGGCGAACCCGATCACCGGCAGGTACGCCCGCTGCAACGGGTTACGCAGCTCCTTCTCCTCGGCGGCCCGGCGCACCGCGGCGTCGTCCGCCGTGCCACTCGGAGGCTTCAGGAACCAGTACGCGAGCACCGGGATGACGGTCAGCGAGACCAGCAGCGAGGCGAGCAGGGCCACCGTGACGGTGATCGCGAACGGCGCGAAGAGCTGCCCGACGAAGCCGCCCACCAGCGCGATCGGCGCGAAGACGGCGACCGTGGTGAGGGTGGACGCGGTCACCGCGCCGGACACCTCGCGGACGGCGGCGAGGATCGCCTGCCGCTTCGGTTCGCCGTACTCCAGGTGTCTCTTGATGTTCTCCAGCACGACGATCGAGTCGTCGACCACCCGGCCGACCGCGATGGTGAGCGCGCCGAGGGTGAGCAGGTTGAGCGAGTAGTCGCCGATCCAGAGGGCGATCAGGGCGACCACCACCGAGAGCGGGATGGAGACCGCGGTGACCACGGTGGAGCGGACCGACAGCAGGAAGACCAGGATGACCACGACGGCCATCACCAGGCCCAGCAGGCCCTCGGTGGTCAGGCTCTCGATCGACTTCTCGACGAAGGGCGCCTGGTCGAAGACGACGGTCAGCTCGGCGCCGGACGCCTCCCGCAGCTCGGCGAGCCGGTCCCGGATCTCGTGGGAGATCTCCACCGCGTTGCCGTCCGGGGAGGCGGTGACCGCGATGCCCAGGCTGTCCTTGCCGTTGGTGCGGGTGATCGCGGTGGCCGGGGCGAGCTGCTGCTCGACGGTGGCCACGTCGCCGAGGCGGACCGGGGCCGCCCGGCCCGTCGCCGGCGCGACCACGACGCCCCGCAGGTCGTCCAGCGTGGCGAGCCGGGTACCGACCTGCACCGGGAGCGCGCGGGTGCCGTCGGTCACGGCACCGGCCGGCACCGTCACGCCGTTGGTCTTCAACGCCGCGCCGAGCGCGGTCGGTTGGAGCTTCGCCGCCGCCAGCTTGGCCGGGTCCGGGGTGACCACGACGACGTCGTCGCGGGCGCCGGTCAGGTCGACCGTCCGCACCCCCTCGATCGCCTCCAGCTCGGGCACCACCGTGGCGCGCAGCTTCTCCGCGAGGACGCGCTGGTCGTCGCCGCCGGAGGCGGCGAGCACCACCGCGGGCAGGTCGTCGGTGCTGCCGGCGATGACCTGCGGGTCGACCCCCTCGGGCAGCTGGGCGTCGATCCGGTTGAGCGCGGTCTGCATCTTGTTGACCACGTCGTCCAGGTCGGTGCCGAACTCGTACTGGACCTGGACGGTCGTGGAGCCCTCGCGGGAGGTCGAGGTGACCTGGTCCAGCCCCGGGATGCCCTGGAGGGCGTTCTCGATCGGCTCGGTGACCTGCGACTCGACGACCTCGGGCCCGGCGCCGGGGTAGACCGCCACGATGAAGGCCGCCGGGAACTCCAGCGACGGCAGGAGCTGCTGCTTCAGTGACGGTACGGCGAACGCCCCGAACAGCGTGGTCACCACCGCGATGAGGGCGATCAGCCCTCGGTTGGCGAGGCTGAATCTGGCGAGCAGCGACATCGGCGTGACTCACTCCTGGAAAAGGCGATTGGCGGGGGTACGGATTCTCCCCCACCCGGCCGGACCGGCCCCGGTCGGCCCCGCCCCAGTCCGATGCACAGGACTCGCCTACGCCGCGCCGGTTTCCTCCCGTCGACCTCGGCCAGCGCCGATCCGTTGGCGGCTCAGGCGAGGTCGAGGCAGCGGGCGGCGGCCAGGGGGTCGTTGGCGATGGTGGTGGGCACGGGCGCGGTGGAGATGGCCCACTCCGGGTCCTTCAGGCCGTGGCCGGTGACCGTGCAGACCACCGTCGAGCCGGCCGGGACCCGACCGGCGGCGGCCTGCTGGAGCAGCCCGGCCACGCTGGCCGCGCTGCCCAGCTCGACGAAGACCCCGACCTCGCGGGCCAGCAGCCGGTACGCGGCCAGGATCTCCCGGTCGGTGACGGCGGCGATCAGCCCGCCCGAGGAGTCCCGGGCGTCGAGCGCCCTCGTCCAGCTCGCCGGGTTGCCGATCCGGATGGCGGTGGCGATCGTGGACGGCTCGCGGACCACCTGCCCGGTGACGATCGGGGCGGCGCCGGCCGCCTGGAAGCCGTACATCTTCGGGGCCCGGGTGGCGTTGCCGTCCCGCTGCTCCTCCGAGTAGCCCATCCAGTAGGCGGAGACGTTGCCGGCGTTGCCGACCGGCAGGCAGTGGATGTCGGGGGCGTCGCCCAACGCCTCGACGATCTCGAACGCGGCCGTCTTCTGACCGTGCAGCCGGTCGATGTTGACCGAGTTGACCAGGGCGACCGGGTAGTCCTGGGCGAGCTTGGCGGCCAGCGACAGGCAGTCGTCGAAGTTGCCGGTGACCTGGAGCAGCCTCGCCCCGTGCACGAGCGCCTGGGCCAGCTTGCCCAGCGCGATCTTGCCCTGCGGCACGAGCACCGCGCAGGTCAGGCCGGCGCGGGCCGCGTACGCCGCCGCGGAGGCGCTGGTGTTGCCGGTGGAGGCGCAGATGATCGCCTTGTTGCCGGCCTCGACCGCCTTGGAGACCGCGAGCGTCATGCCCCGGTCCTTGAACGAGCCGGTCGGGTTGGCGCCCTCCACCTTCAGGTACACGTCGCAGCCGAGCCGGGCGGAGAGCACCGGCGCGGGCAGCAGCGGGGTGTTCCCCTCGTGCAGGGTCACGACCGGGGTGGCGTCGGTGACCGGCAGCCGGTCCCGGTACGCGTCGATCAGACCCCGCCACATGTCGTTCTCCCTCGCCTCTACCGCCCCGCCGAGTCGGGTACGCCTCCAGCCTGGACCAGTCTCGCCGCGTGCCCGCCGGCGCACCCGCAGTTAACCATCAGGCGAGACGCGGAGGCGTCCGCCCCGCCGGGGCCGCACCACGGCCCCGGCACCGCCCGGCGCGTGCCGCGCAGCGGCCCCGGCACCGCCCGGCGCCCGACGCCGGCGGTCGAGGGCCGACCCGCTCCCGCGAGCGGACCGCTCAGAGCCCGCCCTCGACCCGCAGCACGCTCGCCACCGAGCGGACGATGTCCAGCCCACGCAGCTCCCGCACGGTGGCGGCGAGCGCCGCGTCCGGCGCCACGTGGGTGACGATGACCAGGTCGGCGTCCTCGCCGCGGCCCGCCGCGCCGCCGCCCGCCGGGCCCTGCCGCACGGTGGCGATCGACACGTCGTGCCGGGCGAACACCCCGGCCACCGCCGCCAGCACACCCGGCCGGTCGGCCACGTCGAGGCTGATGTGGTAGCGGGTCAGCGCCTCCCCCATCGGCCGCACCGGCAGGTCGGCGTACGCGCTCTCGCTGGCCGACCGCACGCCGGCGAGCCGGTTGCGGGAGACCGCCACCACGTCGCCCAGCACCGCGCTGGCGGTGGGCGCGCCGCCCGCGCCCCGACCGTAGAACATCAGCGGCCCGGCCGCCTGGGCCTCGACGAAGACCGCGTTGAACGCGTCGCCGACGCTGGCCAGCGGGTGGCCCAGCGGGATCATCGCCGGGTGCACCCGCACGCTGACCGTCTCCCGGCCGGCGGCGTCGGCGCCCCGGGCGGCGATGCAGAGCAGCTTGATGGTGCACCCCATCGCCTTGGCGCTGGCCACGTCGGCGGCGGTGACCTCGGTGATGCCCTCCCGGTGCACGTCGGCCGCGCCGACCCGGGTGTGGAACGCCAGCGAGGCGAGGATGGCCGCCTTGGCCGCCGCGTCGAAGCCCTCCACGTCGGCGGTGGGGTCGGCCTCGGCGTAGCCCAGCTCGGTGGCCTCCTCCAGCGCCTCCGCGAAGCCGGCGCCGGTGGCGTCCATGGCGGAGAGGATGAAGTTGGTGGTGCCGTTGACGATGCCGGTGACCCGGTTGATCCGGTCGCCGTGCAGCGACTCGCGCAGCGGACGCAGCAGCGGGATCGCCCCCGCCACGGACGCCTCGTAGTAGAGGTCGCCGCCGCCCTCGGCCGCCGCGTCGTGCAGGGCGGCGCCGTCCTCGGCGAGCAGCGCCTTGTTGGCCGTGACCACGCTCTTGCCGGCCCGCAGCGCCTCCACCAGCCAGCCCCGCGCCGGCTCGATGCCGCCGACCACCTCGACGACCACGTCCACGTCGTCGCGCTTGATCAGGCCGAGCGCGTCGGTGGTGAACAGGGTCGGGTCGACGGGCAGGTCGCCCCGGTCGCGGCCGAGACGGCGTACGGCGATGCCGGCGATCTCCAGCGGGGCGCCGATCCGGGCGGCGAGGTCGGCCGCCTGCTCGTGCAGCAGCCGGACCACCTCGCTACCGACCGTGCCGCAGCCGAGCAGTGCCAGGCGCACAGGTGACGTCATCCCACATCCAATGCCAGCAGGTCCTCTTCGGTCTCCCGCCGGACGATCAGGCGCGCCTGGCCGTCCCGCACCGCGACCACCGGGGGGCGGGGCACGTGGTTGTAGTTGCTGGCCATGCTCCGGCAGTAGGCGCCGGTGCCCGGCACCGCGACAAGATCTCCGGGCTGCACGTCGGCGGGCAGGAATTCATCCTTCACCACGATGTCCCCGGACTCACAGTGCTTTCCCACCACGCGGGCGAGCAGCGGCTCGGCGGCCGACGCCCGGGACGCCAGCGTCGCGGAGTAGGAGGCGTCGTAGAGCGCGGTACGGATGTTGTCGCTCATCCCGCCGTCGACGCTCACGTACGTCCGGATCCCGTCGACGTCCTTGACCGTGCCGACCTCGTAGAGGGTGAACACGGCCGGCCCGACGATCGCCCGGCCCGGCTCGATGGACAGGTGCGGCACCGCCAGCCGCTCGGCGGCGCACTCGGCCTCGACGATCCGGCGCAGCCGCTTCGCCAGGTCCTGCGGGGCGGCCGGGTCGTCCTGGGTCGTGTACGCGATGCCGAAGCCGCCGCCGAGGTCAAGCTCGGGCAGCTCCACCCCGCGCGCGTCGCGGATCTGCGCCTGGAGGCCGAGCACCCGGCGGGCGGAGACCTCGAAGCCGCTGGCGTCGAAGATCTGCGAACCGATGTGCGAGTGCAGGCCACGCAGCTCCAGCACGCCCTCGTCGAGCACCCGGAAGGCCGCCTCGGCCGCCGCCCCGCCCGCGAGGGAGAAGCCGAACTTCTGGTCCTCGTGCGCGGTGGCGATGAACTCGTGGGTGTGCGCCTCGACGCCGACCGTGACCCGGATCATCACCCGGGGGCGGACGCCCCGCTCGCGAGCCAGCGCGGTGAGCCGGCCGATCTCGTCGAACGAGTCGAGGATGATCCGGCCGACCCCGGCGTCCAGCGCCCGGCTCAGCTCGGTCACCGACTTGTTGTTGCCGTGGAAGCCGATCCGCTCGGGCGGCATCCCGGCCGACAGCGCGGTGGCCAGCTCGCCCCCGGTGCACACGTCGAGGTGCAGGCCCTCCTCGGCGATCATCCGGACCACGGCGCGGCAGAGGAACGCCTTGCCGGCGTAGTAGACGTCGACGCCGTCGAAGACGGTGCGGAAGTCCCGCGCGCGCGACCGCAGGTCGTCCTCGTCGAGGACGTACACCGGGGTGCCGAACTCGGCCGCGATGTCGCGGACGCCGAGGCCGGCCACGGCGAGCACGCCGTCGCCGCCGCGCGTGACGTTGCGCGGCCACAGCTGCGGCACCAGGGCGTTGACGTCGGCCGGCGGGCGCAGCCACGCCGGCCCCCGGACGCCGATGTCACCGTGCAGCGCACCGGCCTCGTGAGCACGCATCTCAGCTGTCCCCGCTTCGCGGCTGCGGGGCTCGCAAGCTCACTCCTCGCGCTCGCACGGCGCTCACATCCTCTCCGGGGCCGAGACGCCCAGCAGGCGCAGGCCGTTGGCGATCACGGTGCGGGTGGCGTCGTTGAGCCAGAGCCGGGCCCGGTGCAGGTCGGTGGTCTCCTCGTCGCCGCGCGGCAGGATCCGGCACTCGTCGTAGAACCGGTGGTAGGCCCCGGACAGCTCCTCCAGGTAGCGGGCCACCCGGTGCGGGCCGCGCAGCTCCGCCGCCGTGGCGACCACGGCGGGGAACTCGGCGAGCGCCTTGAGCAGCTCGTTCTCCTTCTCGTGCCCGAGCAGCTCCGGCCGGAACGCCTCGGCGTCGCCCCGGGTCAGCCCCACCTCGGCCGCGTTGCGGCCCACGCTGGCGGTCCGGGCCGCCACGTACTGCACGTAGTAGACCGGGTTGTCGCGGGTGGCCCGGGTCCACAGCTCGACGTCGATGTCGATCGGGGAGTCGCTGGAGTAGCGGGCCAGCGCGTACCGGGAGGCGTCCACGCCGATGGCGTCGACCAGGTCCTCCAGGGTCACCACCGTGCCGGCCCGCTTGCTCATCCGGACCGGTGCGCCGTCGCGGACCAGGTTGACCATCTGGCCGATCAGGATCTCCAGGCTGCGCTCCGGGTCGTCGCCGAAGCAGGCGGCCATCGCCTTCATCCGGCCGATGTAGCCGTGGTGGTCGGCGCCCAGCATGATCACGACCCGCTCGAAGCCGCGCTCCCGCTTGTCCAGGTAGTAGGCGCAGTCGGCGGCGAAGTAGGTCCACTCGCCGTTGGACTTGCGCAGCACCCGGTCCTTGTCGTCGCCGAAGTCGGTGGTGCGCAGCCAGGTCGCCCCGTCGGACTCGAACACCCGGCCCTGCTCGCGCAGCCGATCGAGGGCCAGGTCCAGCTCGCCCCGGTCGTGCAGGTCCTTCTCGTTGAAGTAGGTGTCGAACTCGACCCCGAAGCCGCGCAGCGAGGACTTGATCTCGGCGAACATGAGCTGCACGCCCTCGACCCGGAAGACCTCCTGGGCGGCGGCGTCGTCCAGCTCCAGCACGTCGGGGCGGACACCCCGGACGGCCTCGGCGATCTCGGTGATGTAGGCCCCGGCGTACCCGTCCTCGGGGGCGGGCTCGCCCTTCGCGGCGGCGAGCAGCGACCGGGCGAACCGGTCGATCTGGGAGCCCGCGTCGTTGAAGTAGTACTCCGTGCCGACCTCGGCGCCGGTGGCGCGCAGGAGCCGGCTCAGCGCGTCGCCGACGGCCGCCCAGCGGACGCCGCCGATGTGCACCGGGCCGGTCGGGTTCGCCGAGACGAACTCCAGGTTCATCTTCTGCCCGGCGAGCCGGTCGCTGCGCCCGTACGCCTCGCCCGCCTCGACGATCACCCGGGCGAGCTGCCCGGCGGCGGCCGCGTCGAGCCGGATGTTGAGGAAGCCCGGGCCGGCGATCTCCACCGACTTGACCCCCGGGGCCCGGCCGAGTTGCTCGGCGAGGGCCGTGGCCAGCTCGCGCGGCGGGACGCCCACCTTCTTGCTGAGCTGGAGGGCCAGCGTGGAGGCGTAGTCGCCGTGCTCGGGGCTGCGGGGTCGCTCGACCGCCGTCCGCTCCGGCAGGGCGGAGCGGTCGAGGCCACGCTCGGTGAAGACGGCGTGGGCTGCGGAGAGGACGACCTCGGCGAGTTCTGCGGGAGTCACCGATCCATGTTATCGGGGGTAGACTCGGCACCCGCGGCGGCGACCCAGTGTGTGAGACCGGCCCGCCGGATCCCCTGACCGACCGACCTGACGAGGCACGATGAGCATCAGCACACCGGGTGGCGGCCCCGAGCGGCGCCCGAACGTGGTCAGCACCGGCAAGAAGCCGGCAGCGGGCCGGCCGGCCGCCGGCGCCAAGACCGGGTCCGGCGGCGCGAAGACCGGCTCCGGCGCCAAGACCGGGTCCGGCAAGCCGACCGGCACCCGCCCCGGCGCGGGAGGCAAGGGCCGCAAGCCCATCGCCCCGGTGAAGGTGAGCCAGGGCCGCTCCTGGGGCCCGATCGCGCTCTTCGTCGCCGTGGGTGTGCTGGCCGTGGCGATCATCGGCTACGGCGCCTGGGCGACGTTCCAGGGCGCCAAGCCCTGGGAGGACCGGGCGGACGCGATCGACGGCATCGTCAACTACCGCGAGAAGGACAAGGACCTCGTGGCCGGCGGCAACCACAAGACGGGGCCCATCACCTACACGGTGCTGCCGCCCGTGGCCGGCCCGCACAACGCCGCCTGGCAGAACTGCATGGGCGACGTCTACCCGGCCCAGATCGCCAACGAGCACGCGGTGCACAGCCTGGAGCACGGCACGGTGTGGATCACCTACCGCCCCGACCTGCCCGCCGACCAGGTGACGAAGCTCGCCGACAAGGTGCGGGGCAAGGAGAAGCTGATGCTCAGCCCGTTCGAGGGGCTGGACAAGCCGATCTCGCTCCAGGCGTGGGGCTACCAGCTCAAGGTCGACAACGCCGACGACGGCCGGATCGACGAGTTCATCAAGACGCTGAAGGTCAACGCCTCGGTGGAGGGCCCGACCGCGCTGTGCAGCCAGGGCATCACCGCCACCGGCACCACGCCGCGTGACGACGCCCAGCAGATGCCGCAGGGCTGAGGAGAGCGATGAGCATCCCGACCATGACCGAGACCAGCGAGCCGGCCAGCCCGGCTCCGGAGGAGCGGCGGTCGCCGGCCCGCTGGGGCACGGCCGCGCTGGCCCTGGCCGTCGTGGTCGGGCTGCTCCTCGGGTACGCGGGCGGCATGCTGACGCCCCGGCTCACCCGGCCGGGCGACGCCTCGCCCGAGGCGGGCTTCGCCCGGGACATGCTGACCCACCACGCGCAGGCGGTGGAGATGGGTCTGGTCGCCTTCGACAAGGGCAGCGACCCGGAGGTCCGCAGCATCGGCGGCGACATCGCCACCGCCCAGCAGGGCGAGATCGGCACCATGCACACGTGGCTGCGTTCGTGGGGGCTCGACCCGGCGGGCAGCGAGCCGTCGATGTCCTGGATGTCCGACGGCGCGGGCCTGGTCAGGAACGGGTTGATGCCGGGCATGGCCACTCCCGAGGAGATGGCGAAGCTGCACGCGGCGGAGGGCCGGGAGCTGGACGTCCTCTTCCTGCAACTGATGATCAAGCACCACCTGGGCGGCATCCACATGATCGACGGGATCCTCGAGGTCAGCGACGAGACCGACGTGGTCAGGACCGCGCAGACCATGAAGAACACCCAGCGCAACGACCTCACCAATCTCCAGAACGCGCTGAAGCGGCTGGGCGGCTGACCCCGCGCCACCGCACCGCTGTCCGTCGAGAGGTCCGCGTCGCCGCCGGTTCGCCCCGGCCGCCGCGGGCCTCTCGCCGTTCCGCCCCGAGGCCGAAGCGGGCCGGCTCGAACGTCCGGCCCGTGCGGGGCGGCGCCGGAAGCGATCTCGCCCGTGTCCGTTTTAAGGACTAAGCGACCCCTCGTGCGATCCGACCGATTACGACACTAAGAGAGTTTTCTCCACACATATCGTGACCAGTTGCGATTCGGGCTCGTTGCGCAGGACGTGGGGGTTGCACTGAGAGACGCACGGCGTTCGGTCACCAGCTGGTGCCGGCGCCACACCATCGGCGGTGACGGGGCGGTGGCAGCCGTCCGTCGCGGACAGCGGCAGGGCGAGCCGGGAACGCTCAGCCGCGAACAGGAGCTCGAACTCATCGACGTCCTGCGGGGCGTCTACCCCGACGAGCTGGGCCTGGACGAGGAGCTGTGGACGCGGCAGAGCCTGCACGCCCTCATCCAGCACCGCTTCGCGGCGCCCATGGACGCCGGGGCGGTCGGGGCGTACCTGCGGGCCTGGGGGCTGGGCCCGCGCGAGCCCCGGGAGCGGGCCTGCGGTCTCTGCGTCGGCGCGGTGGAGCGCTGGGTACGCAGCGAGTACCCGACCATCACCCGGGCGGCGCAGGAGCACCTCGCCGAGGTCTACTGGATCGGCCGCGTACGCCTGCGCGGCACGATGCCGGCGGCGGACGTCATCTCCGCCGTCTCCTCCCGCGGCCGGGTGCGCTTCATGATCACCACACCGTCGGTCGACCCGCCGCTCCCCCGCGACTTCGTGCTGCGGCTCAGCGGCGAGGAGCAGCGGACCGTGCACCTGATCGTGGACGGCTCCTGGCCCCGCAACGAGTGGCCCCGGCGCCTGCCCCGCCGCATCGTGCTGCACCCGCTGCCCAGCTGCGGCCGCGTCGTCGCCGCCTGACCACCCACAGCGCCGGCGCCCGCACCGTACGCCCGACATCGGGTGCGACGGCCCGCGCCGGGGCCGGCCCGCCCCGGCGCGACGGCCGAAGTGGCCGGGCGGGCAACGACGAGTGGAACGCCATGGCCGCATCGGACGACGGGACACAACCGTGAGGTTTCACTCGTGCCGCCCCGAGGGCGTCCGCCCTCCCCCTGGAGCGGCGTGCGGCGCAGGCGGCACCGGGCAGGGCGACACGAGGGCGGGCACCGGATACCGATTCGGCGTTCCGGGGAGGCGTTTGCTAGTCTTCTCGAGTCGCTGAGCCCCCGTAGCTCAGGGGATAGAGCACCGCCCTCCGGAGGCGGGGGCGCAGGTTCGAATCCTGCCGGGGGCACCACGATGAGCACGATCAAGGCCGCTGACCAGGGCAAGCCCAGGCAGCGGCCTTTGTCGTACGTCCGGCCGCGTTCGGCTCTCAGCGGCCCGTGACGGGCGCCTGCACCCGATGCGTGCCGAAGTTGAACCCGGCCGTCGCCTGGCGTGGCTGAGCCGGATCATCAGGCGGGCGGCCGCGGAGCAGGTGCGGCGCATGCGGAAGCCATCGCAGCCACTGCACATCTGTTGGAGACTCCAGCCTCACCCGACAAGCTGGTCTTCCACGAAACGCATCCGCTTGACGATCTTCCCTTCCTTGCTTTTCTCATAACTGGAGTATTCTTTCTGCGGGTCTGCGTCCGACCAATCTACCGCCGCAATGAGATCGTTCTTGTGGTGCTCCATCCGATCCGTGCTCAGGTAGCCCTCGTCCGGCTGCCAGTCCCTCGGCAGGTCGGCGCTCTCCCGGTAGAAGTACATGTGGAAGAAGCGGGTCTTTCCCGCCGCCGCTTCGATCTTCCCCTCGACTGGGTGCTCCTTGCCGTACTTCTCGACCAGCTCCTTCAGTTCCGTCAGATCCTCGGGTGGGTTCAGGATCATGTAATGCTTCCTGACGGTCACGTGGTCTTCGTCCTTCTTGCCGAAGACCTCCTCCGTGTTCTCGATCTCGAAGATCCTGGTCTCCCCCGAATCCTCATTTCTTGCGCATCCGGCCAGGATCAACGGAACGAGAAGCACGCCGACAATCAAGGCCAGGGTCTTCGCATGGGCTCTGATCACCAGATCCTCCTCAGAGCTGGACTGGCCGCAGCACGGGTGGCGGCGGGGCGGGCCCGCAGCGGCGCGGGCTCGCCATGAACGCGAGGCGAGGGCAGCGCGATCATGAGCGGGAGACTACCTACTGGATCATGGTCGCCAGCAGAGGCCGCCGACCAGGTTGGCTGGTCGACGACCTCTCCCGTGCTCCGGCCGCCGCCCGGTCGGGGCGGGCGGAAGGCGTCCGTCAGGTCCGAGGGGCGGTCGCGCGGGCCCAGCGCAGCAGCGCGGTGAACGCCAGCGCGGCCGTCACCGCCCCGCCCACCAGCCGCACCCGGTGCCCGGCGACGAACTCGGCCGCGACCTGACGCAGGTACTCCGGGGAGTGCGTGCCGACCGGGTCGACGAACATGATCTCGTTGCGCGGCCAGAAGAAGAAGACCGAGAACAGGAACTCGCAGGCGACGAAGACCACGGCCGCGCCGGCGACCCACCAGCGCAGCCGGCGGTCGCGCCAGGTGAGCACCGCCGCCGCGAGGCAGGCGAGCACGACGGTCGCGCCGAGCGGCGGGAAGTAGTCACTCGGGCCGCCCGCCACCAGGAACTCGCGGGCCCGGTCCAGGGACGCCGGGGGGTCGCCGAAGATGTTGGGGTAGAGCATCACGGTCTCGGCGGCGACGCCGCCGAACGACATCATGGCCGTCCACACCAGGGCGATGAGCACCGTCCAGGTCAGCCTGTCGCGGGTCATGGGTCCTCCTGCCGATCCAGTCGACGCCGTGCCGGCGCCGTCCGCTGGGGTCGTCGTCGACGCTAGGTCGGCCGCCGCCGCCCGTCTGCCGCCCGACGGCGCGAACGCGGGGTCGACTCCGGACGTACGGCGGCACGGACCGGTCGCCCGCCCGCGCGGTCGGGCGTCGCTTCCCGACGTAGCCGGGGTGGCCGACGGGCATGGTCGAGGGGCGACCCACGGCAGGCGACGGAGGGCCGACAGGCGACAGGCCGACGGGTGGCCGGCGACAGGCGACGGAGGGGGCCGAGGGCGGTGGGCGTACGTCAGCCGGCGGCGCGGCGGGCGCGGGCCCGGCGCTTGCCCTCGTGCATGGCCTGCACGCGGGCGACCGGGATGGTGTGCCCCTCGGCGACCAGGTCCGCCGGGAGCCGCTGCGGCGCCGGCAGCCGCTCGGCCCAGGGGTCGCGCCCGGCGATCAGCGCCGGAGCGGTGCGGATGGTGAAGTCCGCCGGGGTCACGTCGCCCAGGTCGGCCCAGTCGACCGGGAAGGAGACCGGCACGCCCGGCCGCAGCCGCGGACTGTAGGTGGCCACCACGGTCGCCCCGCCGGCCCGGGTCGAGTCGACGAACACCTTGCCGCCCCGGTCCTCGCGGATGAAGGCCGTGGTGGCCAGCGCCGGGTCCAGCCGTTCGGCGCGGGCCGCCACCGCCCGGGTCGCGGCGGCCATGTCCTCCACCGTGGCGCCCTCCGCGACCGGCACGAAGACGTGCACGCCCTTGGCCCCGCTGGTCTTGACCGCACCGGCGAGCCCCGCGTCGGCGAGCGCCTGCCGGACCAGCCGTGCGGCGGCGACCGCCAGCGCGAAGGAGTCTCCCTCCGGCGGATCGAGGTCCAGCACCAGGTGGGTGGGGCGGTGCAGGTCGTCGACCGTGGCCAGGGTGGGGTGGTACTCCACCGCGCGCTGGTTGGCGAACCAGAGCAGGGTGCGCCGGTCGTCGCAGAGCGCGTACGAGATCTCGCGGTGCGACGCCTCCGCCCAGACCGGCGTGCGGGGCACCCAGTCCGGGGTGTACTTCGGCAGGTTCTTCTGCATGAACGGCGGCTGCCCCGGCCGGACCCGGATCACCGACAGCGGCCGGCCCCGCAGCTGCGGCAGGATCCGCTCGTGCACCGCGTCGAGGTAGTCGACCAGGTCCCGCTTGGTCGCGTCGGCACCGTCGAACAACGGCTGGTCGAGGTTGGTCAGCGACACCCCGTCCCGGGTCTCGTCAGCGCCACTCATCCGACCACCTTCGCGGCCCGGGGGCCGGCGGTCAACCGGACGCGGCGGGGCGAACCGCGGCGAACGGGTCGCCGCCGGCCCGGACGACGTCGAGCAGCCGCTGCGTGTGCCCGTGGGCGGCGGCGTACAGGCCCCCGCCGTAGCTGACCCGGGCCACCCCGAGCGCGGCCAGCTCCGACACCGTCGGGGCGCCGGGGCGGGCGAGCGCGTTCACCGCCCCGGGCACGGCCGCCACCAGCTCGGACAGGACCGCCGGGTCGGCGAGCAGGATCGGGTAGACGCAGTCCGCGCCGGCGGCGAGGTAGCGGGTGGCCCGGCGGACCGCCTCCGGGAGCCGGGCGGCGGGGTCGCCGCCCGCGGCGAGGAAGACGTCGATCCGGGCGTTGAGCACCACCGGCACCCCGGCCGCGTCGGCCGCCGCCCGGACCTCGGCCAGCAGGTCGGCCTGCGCCCCGGCGTCGACCAACCGGCCGGTACGCGGGTCGGAGTCCTCCAGGTTGAGCCCGACCGCCCCGGCGTCGAGCAGGCGTTCCACCAGCTCGGCGGGGCGCAGCCCGTACCCCCGCTCCAGGTCGGCGGTGACGGGAACGGCGACGGCGCGGGCGACGCGGGCCACGGCGGCGAACATCTCGCCGGGCGGGGTGGCCTCGCCGTCGGCGTGGCCGAGCGATTCGGCCACGGCGCTGCTGCTGGTGGCCACGGCCGGGAAGCCGGCGGCGGCGACCAGGCGGGCAGAGCCAGCATCCCAGGCGTTGGGCAGGATGAGCGGGTCACCGGGCCGGTGCAGCGTGCGCAGCGTCGCCGCCCGGTCGGCGATATCGTCGGTCATACGCCGATTCTCGACGGGCCGGGGCCCGGCTCTAAGCTCCAATCCCGCACCGATGGACTGGCCGCTCCCGGCGCCGACCCGCGTCTCGAGCGGGCGCCTCGGCCGACCCCCGGGCGGATCCCTCGGCCGACCGCCGGGCAGGCTGGAACGGGCGCCGGAGGGCTGGGGCGGGCGCCGCGCGACGCGGTCCGGGACGGGCCGCCTCGCCTTTCGCCGAGGGGCGGCGGAGCGTGAGGAGGCACTGCGTGTCCCAGGGGAACAACGATGTCACCGACGGGCGGGAGTCCCCGGCGTGCGGGGCGGTCGACGAGCCCTCCGCCCCCGGTCAGGCCGAGGCGTGCACGGTCCGCGAGGTGCTCGACCGGGTGGGCGGCAAGTGGAGCGTCGGCATCCTCGTGGCCGCCTGCCAGGGCCCGGTGCGCTTCACGGAGCTGGAGCGCCGCGTGGCGGGGATCAGCCGCCGGATGCTCACCCTGACCCTGCGCAACCTGGAACGCGACGGGCTGCTGCACCGGAGGGTCCATCCGACCGTCCCGCCGAAGGTGGAGTACACCGCCACCCCGATCGCGCTGGAGCTCCACGGGTCGCTGGTGGCCCTGACGGACTGGGCGGAGCGGCACCGCAGCGCGATCGCCGAGGCCCGGGCCGCGTACGACCGGGCGCACGGCGCGGCCGACGACGCGCTCCCGCACGCCCCGGAGGGGTAAACCTCGACCGGGTGTGGGGAACGCCACGCCCTCGATCTGACCGATCGGTCAGGGTCTGACCGATCGGTCAGGCATGCTGGTCGGGGAGGTGGACCGGCATGGCGCGGATGGTTCCGGAGACGCACGACGAGATCCTTTCGGCGGCGGCCCGACGCTTCGCGACGACCGGCTACCGGGGCACCTCGTTGCAGGACATCGCGCGCGAGGTCGGCTGCTCCAAGGCGGCGGTGCTCTACCACTTCGCCAACAAGGAGGCCATCCTCACCGAGCTGATGGCCCCGGCGATCGACGTCCTCCAGGCGCTCGACGAGCGGATCTCCGCGCATCGCGGCGCGGACGCCCAGCGGGTCGCCGCCGAGGGCTTCGTCGACCTCGCGGTCCGTTTCCGTCGCGAGATCGCCCTGCTCCGGGGCGAGTTCCCGGAGCTGCTCAAGCAGCCCGCCTTCGCGCACATCCAGCGGATGTCCGAGCGACTGGTCGACGCGCTCGCCGGACACCCGGCACGCCCGTCCGCCCGGATCGCGGCGCTGGTGCTGCTCGCCGGCATCTCCGAGACCTGCGGGGAGTTCGCCGACGTACCCGACGAGGAGCTGCGCACCGCCCTGCTGGCACTCGCCCGGCGGGCACTGGAGCCCGTCGACTGATCCGTACCCAACCATCCACGACCGAGGACAAGGAACTCATGGCCACCCTGCTCTACCGGCTCGGCCGGGGCTCGATGCGCCGGCGGCGACTCGTCGCGGCGATCTGGCTCGTCGTACTCGTCGGTCTCGGCCTCGCCGCCGCGACCCTGCGCGGCCCGATAGCCGACAACTTCACCATGCCCGGCACCGAGTCGCAGCGCGCCCTGGACCTGCTCGCCGAGCAGTTCCCGGCGGCGAGCGGCGCGACCGGCACGATCGCGGTCAAGGCGCCGGCCGACGGCGCGCTCGCCGGCCCGCAGGGGCAGGCCGTGGTGAAGGAACTCACCCAGGAGGCCGCCACGCTGCCCGGCGTCGTCGGCGCCGTCGACCCGTTCCAGGTGGGAGCGGTCTCCCCGGACGGCCGGTACGCGCTGGTCCAGGTCCAGTTCGCCACGGGCGCCGACGAGGTGACCGACGCCCAGCGCGACGCGTACGAGAAGGTCGGCGAGCGGGCCGAGGCCCAGGGCTGGGAGGTCGCGCCCGGCGGCGAGGTGCTCAGCAGCGTGCCGGAGGTCGGCTCGACCGAGGCGATCGGTGTGGCGGTCGCCGCGATCGTCCTGGTGGTCACCTTCGGTTCGCTGGTGGCGGCCGGGATGACGATGCTCAACGCGCTGATCGGCGTGGGCGTCGGCATGGCGGGTCTGTTCGCGATCAGCAGCGTGGTCGACCTGAGCAGCACCGCGCCGATCCTCGCCCTGATGCTCGGCCTCGCGGTCGGCATCGACTACTCGCTCTTCATCACCTCCCGCTACCGGCAGAACCTCATGGAGGGGCTGCCACCGGACGAGGCGGTGGGCCGCGCGGTCGGCACCGCCGGCTCGGCCGTGGTCTTCGCCGGCGCCACCGTGGTCATCGCGCTGGCCGGGCTTGCCGTGGTGAACATCCCGTTCCTGACGGTGATGGGTCTGGCCGCCGCCGGCACGGTCACCATCGCGGTGCTGGTCGCGATCACGCTCCAGCCGGCGCTGCTCGGCTTCGCCGGCCGCCGGGTGCTGCCCCGCAAGCTGCGCACCACCGTGCCGGCCGGGGATCGGGCGGCCGACGCCGTCGACGCGGGCACCCCGCCGGGCGAGGACCGGTCGGGCTTCGGGTTCCGCTGGGCGCATTTCGTCACCCGGTTCCGGATTCCGGTCATCCTGGTCGGGCTGATCGGGCTGGGGCTGCTCGCGCTGCCCGCGCCCGACATGCGGCTCGCGCTGCCCGACGCGGGCACCGCGCCGGTCGGCTCGGCCGCCCGGGAGTCGAACGACGTGATCACCGAGGGCTTCGGTCCGGGCTTCACCGGCCGGCTCGCGGTGGTGGTCGCCGGGGACACCCCGGAGGCGACCTCGGCCGCCATCCCGCAGGTCACCGCGCTGGTCCAGCGCACCGAGAACGTCCTCGCGGTGGCCCCGCCGCAGCTCAGCCCGGACGGCCGCACCGCGCTGCTCGGGGTGGTGCCGAAGACCGGCCCGACCGAGGAGGCCACCGAGACCCTGGTCAACGACGTCCGCGCGGCGGTGGGCGAGTTCCGCGACGTCGACGTGCTGCTGACCGGGGCGACCGCGATCGGCATCGACGTCTCCGAGAAGCTCTCCGACGCCCTGCCGGTCTACCTGCTGCTGGTGGTGGGGCTCTCGGTGCTGCTGCTGATGCTGGTCTTCCGCTCGCTGCTGGTGCCGGTCAAGGCCGCGCTGGGCTTCCTGCTCACCGTCGCCGCCACCTTCGGCATCACCGTGGCGGTGTTCCAGCAGGGGCACCTCGCCGACCTCGTCGGCCTGGACACGCCCGGCCCGCTGGTCAGCTTCCTGCCGATCCTGCTGATCGGCATCCTGTTCGGCCTGGCGATGGACTACGAGGTCTTCCTGGTCTCCCGGATGCGGGAGGACTTCGTGCACGGCGACACCGCGCACCAGGCGACCATCAACGGGATGGGGCACGGCGCCCGGGTGGTGACCGCCGCCGCGCTGATCATGATCTCGGTGTTCGGCGGCTTCGTCTTCCTCGACGACCCGGTCATCAAGTCGATGGGCTTCGCGCTCGCCATCGGCGTCGCCATCGACGCGTTCGTGGTCCGGATGACCATCGTGCCGGCCGTGATGTCGTTGCTCGGCAGGCGGGCCTGGTGGCTCCCCCGTTGGCTGGACAAGATCCTGCCCAACGTCGACATCGAGGGCGAGGGCCTGCGCGCCCACCTGGACGACAGGTCCCCCGCCCACACCTGACCCGCCCGACCGCTCGGTCGATCATGCAGTCGTGGTGCCCCGCACAACCGGCGAAACCGGTCGGAGCGGGCACCACGACTGCATGATCAGCGGGATCGGAGCGGGGGCGCGGGTCAGACGCCGGCCGGGTAGGTCTCCATCTCGCCCGGGGTGGTCAGGGCCGGGAGGGGGTGCAGGGCCGTCGTCTCGTCGCACCAGACGAAGGCGTCGTAGCGCTCCCCCAGCCGGGTCGGCACGTAGTTGCCCCACGACTCGAAGGACGGGTCGTAGACCACCCCGATCGCCCGGTGGTCGGCGGTCCCGGTGACCCAGCCGGGCTGGTCGTCGCCGCCGAAGACCAGCACGGCCCGCTCGGGCATCAGCTCGTGCAGCCGGTGCTCGACCGAGCCGGGGCGGGCCGGCGGCACCACCATCGCCTCGGCCGGCGAGCCCCAGCGGGGCGCGGCGATCACCGTGCCCCGGTAGCCGCCGAAGCCGACCAGGACCACCTCGTCGGCGCCGTGCCGCTCGCGGGCCAGCTGGCCGATGTTGACCATCCCGTCGCCGGCCATGTCGGTGGCCCGGGCGTCGCCGACGTGCGTGTTGTGCGCCCAGACGACGCCCCGCGCGCCGGGGCCGTAGCGTTCCAGCAGCCGGTCCAGGGTGTCCGCCATGTGCGTGTCCCGGATGTTCCACGACTCCGGCCCGCCGCGCACCATCGACCGGTAGTAGCGCTCCGCGCCGGCCACCACCTCCGCGTTCTGCCAGGCCGAGAAGCTGTCCGGGCCGTCCCCGGCGGCCTGTTCGCGGGTACGCGCCAGCAGCCGCACGACCTCCTCCTCGCAGCGGGCGGAGACGAACCGGCTCGCCATCCCGTACTCCTCAACCCGCTTGCCGTACGGCTCGAAGCAGCGGTACGCGTCCTGCGCCGCCTCCAGCGATCCCGGGTCCTCCTCGCCGAGGTAGTCGAAGATCGCCTGCATGGACTCCCACAGGCTGTAGACGTCCAGGCCGTGGAAGCCGGCCCGCGCGTCCTGGGGCCGCTCCACGTTCCACGCCCGCAACCAGGAGCAGAAGCGGGCCACCTCGGCGTTCGCCCACATCCAGGTCGGCCAGCGCTCGAAGCGCTCCAGCGCGACGCGCGGGTCGGCGGCCCCGCCCGGTGCGGCGGTCACCGAGCGGTGCACCCGGTCGCAGTCGGGCCAGTCCCCCTCCACGGCCACGAAGGAGAACCCGCACTCGGCGATCAGCCGGCGGGTGAGCTGTTCGCGCAGCCGGTAGTAGTCGTGGTTGCCGTGCGTCGCCTCACCGATCATCACGATCCGGGCGTCCCGGACGCGCTCCAGCAACGGGTCGAAGTCGCTCGGCGCGCCGAGCCGCTGAACCAGCATGCCGGCGGCTACCCGGCGCGCCGCCGGGGCAAACCGCCGATCGTCGATCGGCGGGCGTGTGCCGGCGGGCTGAGCGGGTAGCCCGCCGGCATGACCGTCACCGGCGTGCAGTTGCAGGAGTACCTGGCCGGGCTCGACTACCCGGTCTCCCGGGAGGACCTCATCCGCTGGGGCCAGGAGAACGGCGTCAGCACGGCGACGCTCCAGACGCTCCGGGCCCTGCCGGCGGAGGAGTTCGACTCCCCCGCCGAGCTGAGCGAGGCCCTGAACACGCTGGCCTGACCGCTCAGCGGGCGTGCAGCAGCCGGAACAGCACCAGCCACTGCTCGGGCCAGACGTGCCCGACCGGGGTGGCCGGGTCGAGCCGGGTCGCCCGCAGCGCCGCCGCCAACCGCGCCCGCGGGTGGTGCCGGGCCAGCGAGGCCGCGAGCGAGCCGCCGACCCCGTCGAAGCCGGTCTCCACCATCCGGCGGTACGCGGGCAGCGCCGACGCGGCCAGCAGCGGCTCCGGCCGCCGCTCGACGCGCAGGATGCCGGCGTCCACCCTCGGCACGGGGCGGAACGCGGTGCGGGGCACCCGCCCGGCGAGCCGCCAGCCGAACTCCGGCCAGGTCAGCACGGTCAGCCTGGTCCACCGGCCGTAGTCGCCGCTACGCCGGCGGGCGTACTCCAACTGGGTGAGCAGGGTGGCGGCGCGCAGACCGGGCGCGGCCAGGCACCACCGCACCACGGCCGAGGTCAGCGACCAGGGGATGTTGCCCACCACGTCGAACTCCTCCGGCGGCGGGGTGACGGTGAGGAAGTCGACCTGCCGGTGCGTCACGTTCGGCAGGGCCGCGCAGACCCTGGCCAGCTCGGCTCCGGCGGCCGGGTCCACCTCGTACGCCGTCAGGTGCCGGCAGCGGGCCGCGAGCGGCCGGGTGAGCTGGCCCCGGCCGGCGCCCACCTCCAGCAGGAGCCGGTCGGGCCCGGGGCGGGCGGCGTGCACCATCCGGGCGATGGCGGCCGGGTCGGCGAGGAAGTTCTGGGAGAGTACGCGACGGGACCGGTCGCGTTCGGTTGCTCGGGTACGGCGAGGCGCCACGGGTCGTCGTCCTGTCTGTCGCCGGGCGGCGACGGAGCGGACAGGCAGCCGCGAGCGGGGCCTGTCCGAATGGTCCGGGGACTCGGACGGCCCTGTGCGGGACGCGGAACGCGGGATCGGCGGCGCACGGCGTGGCGCCACGTCGGGGGCGACCACCGGGGTGGCGCCGACGGGCGGCACTCAGCCCCGGGACGGCAACCGGAGGCGTGGCGGGGGCGGCGTCGCGCCCGGGAATGCCGGGGCGGGGACGCCGGGTGTGCGATGCGGGTCAGTCGCGGGTCGCGCCGGCCAGGGCCGGACGCCGGACTCGCAGGCGGGCCGCCAGTAGCGACCCGAGGACGGCCGGCGTACCGACCCCCTCGATCAGAGCGTGCGCGGACATGCGGCGACCCTAGCCGCGCCCGTCCCGGGAGGCGACCGCTTTTCCGCCTCCGCGGTGCGCCCTCAGCTCGGCAGGTCGACGGTGCGGCCCTCGGCGCGGGCGGTCTCGGCGGCGGCGAGCACGGCGACGACCTCGCGGCCGAAGCGCACGTCGCAGCGGTGATCCCGGGTGCCCGAGCCGATCTCCTCCAGCAACTGGTCGATCGCCACCCCGAACGCGGTCGCCGAGTCGCCCTCGCCGGCCGGTACGGTCTCGACGCCGTTCTCGCCGTAGAAGACGAACTCCCGGCTCACCGCCTCCTGCGGGGCGTCCAGGGTCAGCGACACCGTGCTGGTCGCGCCGCCGTCGTGGCTGAGGAGCAGGTGGACGAGCCCACGCGGCCCGTCCATGGCGGCGACGCGGGTGACCCGGCCGAGCACCGGCAGGATGAGCGACAGCGCGTGCGGGCCGATGTCCCACAGCGCGCCGTGCTCCCGGCGCCAGGGCGAGGCCCCGTAGGGGCTGCCGGGCTGGAAGATGGAGCCGAACCGGATCGCCTTGGCGGTGTGCCACCCGCCGACGGCCGCCGTCGAGGCGAGGAAACCGGCGACGTCCGGCTGGTAGCGCCCGGTGAAGAAGACCACCGAGGCGACGCCCGCCGCCTGCGCGGCGTCGACCACCCGGTCGGCGTCGGCGACGCTCAACGCGAGCGGCTTGTCCAGCAGCAGGTGCCGGCCGGCGGTGGCCGCGCGGACCGCGATGCCGGCCTGGACGTCCGGCGGAAGGGCCACGGCGACCGCGTCGCAGGCGTCGATCAGCGCGTCGGCGTCGTCGAACGTCGGCACCCCGTAGCGCTCGGCCAGGGCGGCGGCCTTGCGCGGGTCCCGGCCCCACACGCCGGCGAACGCGACCCCCGGGTGGGCGTGCAGCGCCGCAGCGTGCGTCTCCGCCGCCCAGTGACCGGTGCCGAACAACCCGAACCGCACCACGAGCACCTCCACCGTCGTCGTCACACCACGGTACCCGCGGCCACGAGCCGCGCCGGGCCCTGTGCCGGATGTCGCCGGTGCCTCCGTCCTTCCGGGATCGGCCATCGGGGTCGCGGCTGGGTCCGACCTCCCGCCTCCCCGCCCCGATGCTGCCCGGCCGGCACGTGCCCGCTCACCTTCGTCCGCTGGTCGTCGCGGACGATCCGGCGGTGACCGGGTGCTCAGGCCCGCAGGGTGGCGGTCAACCGCTCCGCGGCGGCCTGGGCGCCGTCGGTGCTGATGGCGGCGGCGAACGCGCGGGCGCGGCCGGCCGTCTCGGGCCGCAACGCGGCGCTGAGAGCCGCGGTCAGCGACTCGACGGTCGGCACCGCGCCGGGGTGTGCGCCGCCGATGCCGAGCGCGGAGACGCGTCGCGCGAAGTAGTGCTGGTCGTAGACCTGCGGGATGACGACCTGCGGGGTCCCGGCCCGCGCGGCCGTGGTCGTGGTGCCCGAGCCGCCGTGGTGGACCACCGCGGCCACCTCCTTGAACAGTGCCTGCTGGTTCACCTCGCCGACGACCAGGCAGTCGGGTGCCCGGCCGGCCATCGAGAGGGGTGCCCAGCCCCGGGAGACGACCAGGCGGCAGCCGACCGCGCGCACCGCCTGGATGGCCGTCTCCAGCACGCCCGGGGGTGCGGCGACACTGCCGAATCCGACGTAGACGCACGGCTGGTCGCTGGCGTTCAGGAAGGTCGTCAGCTCGGCCGGCAGGGCCCGCTCGTCCGGCAGGAGCCAGGCGCCCGGTTGGTAGACGGCCGGGTCGGCGGTGTCCGGCCAGGGCGCCAGCGTCCGGTCGGCCGCCAGCCACGGCTGGTCGGTGTGGATGTGGTCGCTGACGTCGTCGACCGGGACCAGTCCCATCGTCGCCCGGAGCGCGTTGAGCGGCGCGCCGAAGGTGTCGTTGACGTGCCGCTGGTTGGCGGCCCACAGCTCGCGGTTGTCGGCCGACGCGGGCGCGGGCACCTCCCCGAGGGCCGGCAGCGGGAGCGGCGGGTGGTGCGGTGAGGGAAGGGCCGCCGGGCAGAACGCCGTGAAGACGTACGGTATGCCCCGCTTCTCCGCCACGGTGCGGGCGGCGATCTGGAGGCCGGTCGACGCCACGACGGCGTCACAGTCCCGGGCCGCCTTCGACAGCACCTCGAACTGGATGCCGACCGAGGACTCGGCCAGCTGACGCACCTGCGCCGGCGAGGGGCGGGGCACGGCGGCCCGCGGCCTGGGCGCCGCCGACCTGCGCCAGGGCGGGCCGACGGGCACGAAGGGGATCTTGAAGGTGGCCACCCACCGGGCGAAGTCCGGTGGGGCGCAGAGGCGAACCTGCAGACCGAGAGCCTTCAACCGCGATGCCAGCGCCACCAGTGGTTGGACGTCGCCGCGCGACCCGAGGGTCGACAACAGTACGCGCATGATGCTCGCCTTTCCGTCTGTAGCGGCGGATCCGGGCGCGGTGGAGCGAGCCGGGACCCAGCACGTCGGGTCCGGCCGCACCGTCGATCTGCTAGCCCGTCGGAGGGCGGCCCGGCGCCATTGCCGTGGGTCGCGCCCTGGTGGTCACCTGGCCGGGCACCCGGCGCGCGGCGCCGGTCACGGGCTGGCGGGCCCGTAGCGTCAACACGTCGCCGAGCCCCTCGACCGCGCGCAGCTCGGCCGCGTACTCGGCGGCCTGTGCCTGGCGCAGGTAGTCGAGCGTCTGCGGGTCGGCGGCGCACATCCCCGGCGTCGCGTCGGCGGTGGCGACCAGGTGGACCTCGCCGGCCAGCTGCACCGAGGCGGAGATGAACTGGCAGAGCTCCGGCCACAGCAGGTACCGCCAGAAGTCGACGCTGACCACCGCGTCCAGGCTGCCCGCCGGCATGGGCGGGGCGACGCCGAGCAGGTGGAAGTTGGTCGGGCCGATGGGTGCGGAGTAGTCGAAGGTGAGCGCCGTGGCGGGCAGCCTCGCCTCGGCGCGGCCGGTGCCGATCCAGAGCGCCCTGGGTCCCCGCAACTTGCCCGCGAGGCGCGCGGCGGCGGGCCCGATGGCGCAGGCCGACCGCTCGACGCACTCGTCGACGAGCGACCGGTAGTACAGGATCCGCCGGACCGCCTCGTATCCCATGACCGCGGTGAGGAACTCCCACTCCAGGCAGGGGTACAACCTCGCGGCCTGCTGGAAGTTGGCCTTCATCTCCATCCAGTTGCGGGTGATGTTCTTGTGGTGCGGCAGGTGGACGACCCGGGCCTCGTCGTCGTAGCCGAAGTTGACGCCGTCCGGCAGGCTCTGGTCCACGCGGTAGAACAGCTCGACGTCCTCCACGCCGTAGCTGAGACCGAACGCCTCGCGGTAGCCGCCGACCTTCGCGAAGAGCGAGGTGGAGAGCGAGATGTTGTGCGTGTAGGCGATCACCCAGCCGGCCCTCAGCCAGTCGCCGCCGTCGTCCGGGAGTCCCGTCGCGAACCGCAGGTCGCCACCGTGCGGGAAGCTGCGCGCGATCGTGTCCGACTCCCCGGACAGCACGGCGGGGAGGTCCGCGAGACCGATCTCGTCCCGCCGGCCGATCAGCACCGCCGCGTTGCCGGGCGTGCTGTGCCACGTCAGGTGCCTCTCCAGCAGGTCGGGCACGGCCCACGAGTCGGCGTCGAGGAAGACGAGCAGAGGTGCGGTGGCGTGCCGCGCCCCTTCGTTGCGGGCGACGGAGCGGCCCTTGCGCCGGGGGAGTTCCACCACCCGCAGGCGGAGACCGGCGCCTTCGGCGAGAGCCTCGGCGTACCTGTCGGACGAACCACCGTCCCGGACCACGATCACTTCGAAGCGTTCCGGCGGCAGCGTCTGCCGGGTCAGCGCCCGGAGGGTCAGCGCGAGGCACTGCGGATCCTGGTACGTCGGCATCACCACGCTCAGCGCCGGGGGGATGGTGGGCAAGGACATGGGGATCCTCTCCGTCAGACGAACGTGCCGTCGGAGGTGGCGACGATGACGAGAGAATAACGTTCCGCAACGTTCTGCTTACCGGCGAGTAGGGGTTGATAGGGGTACCCCACTGTCCTCTGACGACATTCGTCGCCGCCTTGGCCGGACTCGCTCCCACGCCCGCCGGTCCGACGCCGTCGGACCCCCGGGAGCCGGGCCGGGCGGGCGGCGGCCCCCTGAGGAGGGGGCGGCGGGTGATGGGGTGTACTACGCGGGTTAGTAGGCTGTGCCGGTGACCGAACCACGCCCCGGACGGCCCCGATGACCAGCGCAGCGTCGGCGGGTTCGCCGGTGGACGGGCTCCTCGCGACCGCCTCGATCGTGCTGTCGCTCCTCGTCGCCGCCTGGGCGCTGGTGGCGACGCTGCGGCACCGCGCGCCGGACCGGGCGCAGTTCGCCGGCCTGGCCGTGCTGGAGGTGGCGCTGCTCGTGCTGACCGCGGTGGCGCTGGTCGCCCTCGGTGACGGCGAGCGGCCGGACGAGCCGGGCGCCTTCTTCGGCTACCTCGCGACGGTGGTCTGCCTGCCGCCGCTGGCCTGGGTGCTGGCCCGGATGGAGCCGACGCGCTGGGGCTCGGCGATCGTCTGCGCGGTCTGCCTGGTCACCCCGGTGGTCGTCGTACGGCTCCAGCAGACCTGGGAGGTGCTGGGTGGCTGACGTACGCGCCCCGGAGGTGAAGCGGACCAACGCCGGCCCGGGGCGGCTGCTGATCGCGGTCTACCTGCTCTTCGCGATCGCCGCGACGAGCCGCGCCGGCCTCCAGATCGCCACGAAGTTCGACGAGGCGCCCGTGGCGTACCTGCTCTCGGCCCTCGCCGCGGCCATCTACATCGTCGCGGCGGTGGGGCTGGCCCGCGCCGGGGCCGCCGGCCGCCGCGTGGCGCTCGCGTGCTGCGCCGTGGAGCTGGCCGGGGTGCTCGGCGTCGGGGCCCTCAGCCTCGCCGACCCGGAGCTCTTCCCCGACGAGACGGTCTGGTCGCAGTTCGGCAGCGGGTACGGCTACATCCCGCTGGTCCTGCCGGTGCTCGGCCTGCTCTGGCTCTGGCGCACCCGCCCCACCAACCCCTGACCCCACCCACCCACCCGCGCTCCCGCCCCGCCCCGGAGCGGGCGCGATCATGGCAGACGGGCTCGCGGGGAGGGGTGGGAAGGGGGAGGGGGTCAGGACTTGGGGCCGCCGGCCACGTAGATGACCTGGCCGGAAACGAACGAGGCGCCCTCGCTGGCCAGGAACGAGATGGTGTGCGCGACGTCCTCGGGGCGGCCGACCCGGCGTACCGCGATCTCCGACTCGGCGTGCTTCTGGAGCGCCTCGAAGTCGACCTTCATCCGGGCGGCGGTGGCGGCGGTCATGTCGGTGACGATGAAGCCGGGCGCGACCGCGTTGACGGTCACCCCGAACGGGCCCAGCTCGATGGCGAGGGTCTTGGTGAAGCCCTGGAGGCCGGCCTTCGCCGCGGCGTAGTTCGCCTGGCCCCGGTTGCCCAGCGCCGAGGTGCTGGACAGGTTGACGATCCGGCCCCACTTCGCCTCGACCATGTGCTTCTGGGCGGCCTGGCTGAACAGGAACGCGCCGCGCAGGTGCACCCCCATGACAGTGTCCCAGTCGGTGTCGGTCATCTTGAACAGCAGGTTGTCGCGGAGCACGCCGGCGTTGTTGACCAGCACCGTCGGGGCGCCCAGCTCGGCGGCGACCCGCTCCACGGCCGCCTCGACCTGGGCCCGGTCGGACACGTCCGCGCCGACGCCGAGCGCCCGGCCGCCGGCCGCCGCGACGGCGTCCACGGTCTCCTTCGTCGCCGACTCCTCGATGTCGACCACGGCGACCGCGAGGCCGTCGGCCGCCAGCCGCCGGGCGGTGGCCGCCCCGATCCCCCGCGCCGCGCCCGTGACGATGGCGACCCGCTGCTCCTCCGACATGCCTACCTCCCGGTAACTTACGCTCGATCGAAGGAGCTTAACCCAGCCGTACGCCGACGCCGGCCCCGCGCGGGACGCCGCTCACGAGCATCGCCCGGCTACTCTCGCCGCCGTGAAGGCAGTGGAGATCGAAGCACCCGTCGTCGGTGTCACCGTCTACCCGGACCGCGCCCGGGTCACCCGCCGGGGCAGCACCCGGTTGACCGCCGGTGAGCACCGCGTACGCGTCGCACCGTTGCCGATGGGCCTGCGGCGGGACTCGCTGCGGGTCGGCGGCCGGGGTGCCGCCACCGTGCTCGGCGTGGACGTCACGACGTGGCGGCAGGCGCGCAGCACCGACGGGCAGGTCCACGAGCTGGAGCAGCGGAGCCTTGAGCTGGCCGACGAGCTGGCCGAGATCGACGACGCGGGCGAGGTCGAGACGCAGCGGGGGCAGTTCCTCACCCGGCTGGCCGACCGGGCCGGCGGCACGTACGCCCGCGCGCTGGCCTCCGGTGACGCCGCCCCGACCGACGTGGCCACCTTCGCCGACTCGGTCGCCGGCCAGCTCGCCGACTCCCAGCGCCGCCGTCGCGCGCTGGCCCGGCGGCGTACCGACCTGACCGAGGAGCTGGCGGCCGTCGAGCGGCAACTGGACGCCACGCGCGGCAAGCGGAGACCGGACCAGCTGGTCGCCGAGGTGACCGTGTCGGTGGACGCCGACGACGACGAGCTGGACCTGGAGCTGAGCTACCTGATCGACGGGGCCCGCTGGCAGCCCTCCTACGACCTGCGGCTGGTCGACGACACCATGACCGTCACCTGGTTCGGGCTGGTCAGCCAGGACACCGGCGAGGACTGGCCGGAGTGCGTGCTCGAACTCTCGACGGCCCGGCCGGCGGCGGCGACCCGCGTACCCGAGCTGACGCCCTGGTATCTCGACCGGCTCCGGCCGGTGCAGCCGCCGATGCCGAGGGCGGCCAGCTTCGGCGCGATGCCGGCCCCCGCGGCGCCCGGCGGTCCGCCCGCCGGGGCCGTGGCCCGATCCGGCGCGCCGCGCCCGGAGGTGCGGGAGAGCGTGGCCACCGTCGAGCAGGGGGTCACGGCGGCCACCTACCGGCCGGCCCGTCCGGTCGCGGTGCCGGCGGACGGCAGCGCCCACCGGGCCACCATCGCCGTGCTGGAGCTGCCGGCCCGGCTGGACCACGTGACCGTGCCGGTCCGCGCGGCCGAGGCGCACCTGCGTGCGACGGTCCGCAACACCTCGTCGCACACGCTGCTCCCCGGCCCGGCGGCGGTCTTCCACGGCGCCGACTTCGTCGCGGCCACCCGGCTGCCGGTGTGGGCGCCCGGCGAGGAGACCGAGCTGGCGCTCGGGGTGGACGACCGGGTACGGGTGGAGCGGAAGCTGGGCCGGCGCGCCGACACCCGGGCCACGCTCGGCTCGACCCGGCGGCGGGACGTGGAGTACCGGATCAGCGTGGCCAACCACACGCCCCGCCCGGCGAGCGTGGAGGTGCGCGACCAGCTGCCGGTGTCCCGGGACGAGGCGGTGGTCGTGCGGGAGTCCACCCTCGTCCCGCCCCCGGCCGAGCGCACCGAGCTGGGCGAGCTGACCTGGCGGCTGCGGCTCGGGCCGGGGGAGAGTGGCGAGATCACCCTGGGCTTCCGGGTGGAGCTGGCCAAGGGGGTCGAACTGGCCGGCTGGCGGGAGTGACCGGTCAGAGGCCGCGACCCCGGCAGAGGCGGATCCACCGGTAGCCGTAGCCGGCGACCTTCAGGCGGTCCAGCTTGCCGACCTCGCCGTAGTTGCGGTCGGCGAGGACGTCGATGGGCAGGTCCGCCTCCGGCTCCACCAGGCTGAGATCCACCTCGGCGTCGGTGGTGCCGAGGTTGTGCACGAAGACCATCGTGCCGGTCCGCCCGTCGGCCCGGTGCGCCAGCACGCCCGGCGGCATCGCCACGTCGATGTGGGTGGTCGAGCCCGAGCCCACCTCGGGGGCCTCGCGGAGCGTACGGATCATCCGCTCGAACCAGGCGAGCAGCGACTTCTGGTCGCTGCGCTGGGCGGTCACGTTGACCTTCTCGTACGAGTAGTCGCCCTTGTCGATCACCGGGCGGACGAGCTTCTCCGGGTCGGCGGTGGAGAATCCGGCGTTCGGCTGGAACGACCACTGCATCGGGGTGCGGATCGCCTCCCGGCCGGGCAGCGACAGGTCCTCCCCCATGCCGATCTCCTCGCCGTAGCGCAGCACCGGCGTGCCGCGCAGCGAGAACTGCAACGCGTACGCCAGCTCGATGCGGCGGCGGTCGTTGCCGAGCATCGGGGCGAGCCGGCGGCGGATGCCCCGGTCGTAGATGCGCATGTTCTCGTCGGGGCCGAACTCCGCGTACACCTGGTTGCGCTGCTCGGCGGTGAGCCGGGAAAGGTCGATCTCGTCGTGGTTGCGCAGGAAGGTGGCCCACTGCCCGCCCTCGGGCAGCGCCGGGGTGTCCCGCAGCGCCTCGATGATCGGCTCCGGGTCCTGCCGGGCCAGGGCCAGCATCAGCCGCCCGTTGAGCATGAAGTCGAAGAGCATGTGCAGGCGGTTGCCCGAGCCGCCGCTGTCGGCGAAGAAGGTCGGCAGCTGGTCGGGCTCGACGTTGGCCTCGGCGAGCAGGACGGCGTCGCCCCGGCGCCACTGCACGTGCTGGCGCAGCTCGGTGAGGAACTCGAAGTCCTTCGGCGAGTTCGGGTTGCCCGGCTCGGTCAGCTCGATGATGAACGGCACCGCGTCCATCCGGAAGCCGGAGACGCCGAGCTGGAGCCAGAACGAGACGATCTTCTTGATCTCCTCGCGGACCGCCGGGTTCGTGAAGTTCAGGTCCGGCTGGAACTTGTAGAAGCGGTGGTAGTACCAGGCCTTGGCGGTGCGGTCGTAGCTCCACGTCTCGTGCTGCTCGCCGGGGAAGACCATGCCCTGGTGCCGGTCGGCCGGCTCGTGGTCGGACCAGACGTACCAGTCCCGGTACGGCGAGTCGGGCGAGGAGCGGGCGGACTGGAACCACGGGTGCTCGTTCGAGGTGTGGTTCACGACCAGGTCGATGATCACCCGGATGCCGCGGTTCTGCGCCTGGTGCAGCAGCTCCGCGAAGTCGCCGAGGGTGCCGAAGCGCGGGTCGATGTTGTAGAAGTCCGTCGCGTCGTAGCCGTCGTCCCGGTTGGGTGACGGGTGGATGGGGTGCAGCCAGAGGCAGGTCACGCCCAGCCGGGCCAGGTAGTCCAGCCGGCCGATGAGCCCCCGGATGTCACCGACCCCGTCGCCGTCGGAGTCCGCGTACGTGTCGATGTCGAGGCAGTAGACGACCGCCTCCGAGTACCACCTGTCAGCCATGCCTGGCTAATGTCTCCGATCCCGGCTTCCCGCAAACCCCGGGCCCGGCGCTCCGAGTTCCTGGGTGGCCCGGCAGGTGGGCCGACAGCGCGACGGCCGGGCGGTACGGGCACGACCTCGCCCGCACCGCCCGGCCGGCGGGCGCGGCCCGTCAGGTGGCGATGTCGACGTCGCCGACCTGCCCGCCGCCGGCCATCGTCAGCCACCCGGCGTGGACGCCCTGTTTGGCGAAGAAGTTCCCGCCGCCGATGAACGCGAACCAGTCGTCGCCGCCCACCGCGACGTCGCTGACCTGCCCGCCCTCGGCCATGGTGAGCCAACCGCCCTGGATGCCGTCCTTGGCGTAGAAGTTGCCGCCCTGCACCCAACCGATCCGGTTACCGGAGAGCACCACCCTCGTCGCCCCACCCGAGTTCACCGCCTGCCACGACGAGTACGCGCCATCCTTCGCGTACAACACCCCCGCCGAATTCACGAACGCGAACCGGTCGGGAGCGGCCCCGGCCGGCGTCAGGTCCGGGAACGGAAGGTTGATCGGCGCGCCCTTGGTCACCGTGGCGCCGCAGGCGTACGCCGGGGCGATGTTGTGGACCGCGCCGTTGCGGCGGATCTCGAAGTGCAGGTGCGGGCCGGTCGAGTTGCCGGTGCTGCCGACGTACCCGAGCACCTGCCCCTGCCCGACCTGCTGCCCGGGCGCGACCGAGGCCGGCTGCACCATGTGCAGGTAGCGGGTCTGGTAGCCGCCGGCGTGCGAGAGCGTCACCGAGTTGCCCCCGCCGGAGGTCCAACCGGCGAACGCGACCGTGCCCGGATAGGCGGCCCCGATCGCCATCCCGGCGTTGCCCGCGACGTCCACCCCGTAGTGGTCGCTGTCGGTGGTCCCGCACCTGTTTGACAACACCCCCGTGACCCGCCCGCCCACCGGCTGGATCATGGCCCCGGTCTGCGCGGCCGCCGGCTGCGCCGGCACGAGCGCAAGTCCGCACAGGACCGCCGCGGCCACCGTCAGCGCCCGCAGCCGCCTACCCGCTGTCTCCTTGCCCACGCCAGGCCTCGCGATCTCATTGGCATCGATACAACTGGGGAGACAAGATAGACGAGGCAGTCGCCGGCGTCCTCCCCGCGCCCGTGCTGTGGCGGCGAAGACGTTCGGGCCGGGGCCGTCAGGTGTTGACCGGACGGCGGTGCGCGCAGGGGTGGTGGCATCGGCCGGCAGCGTATTGCGAGCCCTCGGCGGAGAACGGGGACCGCCCACGGACCGGCCCGCCGCTACATTGGAGACATCAGCAGTCAACGATCTGGGCGCAGCCCGTCCGGAGCCGGCTCCGCGTCGCGTAGCCCGGACTGGGCCGCGGTGGGCGCGATCGCCGGTGTGGTGGCCACCGTGCTCACCCTGCTCACGTACGTGCTGCCACGGGAGCCCTCCGCGCCGCCGCCGGTCCCGGGAGCCGGAGCGGGGCCGTCAGCAGGGCCCGACCCGACCACGCCCGCCCAGGCCAGGCCCGACCGGACCCCGCCGGTGCAGACGATGACGCCCACGGCGGACGCCACGAAGGACCACCCCGTCACCAGAACGCCGCGGCCGCCCGCCCCGGGTCCACTGCCGTCGCTGGTGCCGCTGCAACCGGCCGGCTGTGAGGAGGCGCTCGCCGTCGTCGACCGGTTCTACCGGACCGCGGGTTCGACCAGGCAGAGCCGGCAGGCCGCCGCCACGACCGCGTACCAGGGCATGATGGGCGCGAGCCTCCAGGCCGAGAGCGGCGTCCACCAGGCCACGGTGGCCCTGTCGCAGGACTTCTCCGAGCTGCGCTTCATCCTGTCCGGCATGGTCGCGAGCGACTACGAGGTGGTGCAGGCCAGGACGGACCGCGACGCCCAGCACCTGCGGGACGTGTGTGACGCCGGCTGACGGCACCGCCACGCGACACCGGACGGTCATCCCGGCCGGCAGCCACCCGACGCGACCGGGCCCGTGCCGGCATCCGGGCGGGCCACGGCGGTACGGTCGCCGGCATGGGTGACGCGGAGCGGCCGGTCGACTGGGCCGAGGGTGAGTGGTGCAACGAGCCGGTGCGGGCCGAGACCGGGCCGGCGGGCGAGCTGCTGGTGCAGCCGGCCGAGGGCAGCGACCTGTGGCGGCACACGTCCTACGGCTTCGTCCACGACGACGCCCCGGCGCTGCTCGCGCCGCTGCCCGTCGGCGAGGCGGTGGAGGTGGCCTTCGTCCTCGACTACGGCGAGCAGTTCGACCAGGCCGGCGTGCTGGTGCGGGTGGACGAGCGGAACTGGGTCAAGGCCGGGGTGGAGGTCAGCGACGGCCAGCCGCAGGTCGGTGCTGTGGTGACCCGGGAGGTCTCCGACTGGTCGGTAGCCCCCGTGCCGATGTGGGCCGGGCGGGAGGTGACCGTCCGGGTCAGCCGCGACCGGGACGCGCTCACCGTACGGGCCCGGTCCGACGACGAGCCGTGGCGGCTGGTCCGGCTCGCCCCGCTGGCCCAGGAGGCGGTGGCGGCGGCCGGGCCGTACTGCTGCTCCCCCACCCGGGCGGGCCTGCGGGTCCGGTTCACCGGCTGGCGGCGGGGGCCCGCCGACGCGGCGCTGCACCCGGAGGGCTGAACCGGGTGGCCCGACTCACGGGCAGGTGTGGCGGCCGGGGCAAGGGGTAGAGAAATCTGATCCGGACCCGGCCGAAAGGATCGCGATGGCACTCGCCGAGAACGTCGACCCGACCGAACTCGGCGGCCTGACCGGATGGGTGGCGGGGGTGATCGACGCCGCCGGCGCCGTCGGGGTGGCCCTGCTGGTCGCCCTGGAGAGCATCATCCCGCCCATCCCGAGCGAGATCGTCCTGGCGATGGCCGGCTACCTGGCCAGCGAGGGACGGTTCAACGTCGTGCTGGTGGGGCTCGCCGCCACCGCCGGTTCCCTGGGCGGGGCGCTCGTCCTCTACTGGCTGGGCGCGGCTGCCGGCGAGGACCGGCTCAAGCGCTGGCTCGACCGGCTGCCCCTGGTCGACCTCGACGACCTGGAGAAGGCCGACCGCTGGTTCGAGCGGCACGGCCGGTGGGCGGTGCTCTTCGGCCGGATGATGCCGGTGGTACGCAGCCTGATCTCCATTCCCGCCGGGGCCAACCGGATGCCGCTGCCGGAGTTCATCGCGTTCACCACGCTGGGCAGCGGCATCTGGAACGCGCTCTTCGTCGGCCTGGGATACGCGCTCGGCTCCCGCTGGCAGCAGATCGAGCAGTACAGCAAGTGGTTCGACTACGGCATCATCGCCGTCTTCGTCGTGATGATCGCCTGGTGGGTGATCAAGAAGACCCGTCGCCGCCGCGCCCACGCCGACGCCACCCCCTGACTCCCCCTCCCCACCACCCATCCCGTCGATCATGCAGTTGTGGTGCCGGTTTCGACCGCGTACGCGGCTTCTGCGGACCACCACAACTGCATGATCGACCCTGGTCTCGTGGGTCAGGGGAGGGTGTCGAGGTGGGGGGCAACCGTGCGGGCGAAGGTGTTGCCGTTGCTCACGTCCCAGTTGACCGACCAGGTCATCGCGCCGCGGATGCCCGGGTAGGTGCGCGGCGGGCGGAAGCTGCCGCAGTTGGTGCCGCGGGCCAGGCAGTCCAGCGCCGCGTTCACCACGCTGGGCGCGACGATGCCGCCGCCGGCCGCGCCGGGACCGGCCGGCAGGCCGAGACCGACCTGGTCCGGGCGGAGCCCGGCCTCCAGTTGGATGCAGGCCAGCGCGACGATGAAGTTCACCGTCCCCTGGGCGTACGCGGCGTTGCGGTCGCAGCCGAGCATCGCCCCGGAGTTGTAGAACTGGGTGTTCACGACGGTGAGGATGTCCTTGATGTCGAGCGCCAGCTTGAAGTAGCTGCTCTGCGGGGACTGCATGTCGATCGTCTGCGGGGCCATCGCGATGATCAGCCCGGAGCCCACCTTGGCCCGCAGCGAGCGCAGCGCCTGGGCCATGTAGGTCGGGTTGAGTCCGTTCTCCAGGTCGATGTCGACGCCGTCGAAGCCGTACCGCTGGATCAGCGCGTGGACGCTGTCGCTGAACGCGGCGGCGGAGGCGGCGTCGTTGACCGCGACCCGGCCCGTCTCGCCGCCGACCGAGATGATCACCTTCTTGCCCCGGGACTGGAGGGTGCGCACGTCGGCGGAGAAGTCCGCGTCGGTGTAGCCGCCGAGCGCGGTCGACAGGCCGGGGTCGATGGCGAAGGTGACCTGGCCGGGGGTGGCGGTGGCCTCGGCGAAGGCGACCGCGACGACGTCGTACTCGGCCGGGACGTCGCGCAGCCGCAGCTCGACCGCCGGGTTGTCGAAGTTGTGCCAGTACCCGGTGAGGATGTGCTTCGGCAGGCCGGTGTTCGGCGGCGGGCTCGTCGGCGGCGGCGTGGTCGGGGGCGGCGTGGTGGGGGGTGCGGTCGTCGGGGGTGCGGTGGTGGGCGGCGCGGTGGTGGGGTTGGCGCCGCCGCCGCACGCCGTGCCGTTGAGCTGGCAGTTGGTGGGCGCGCCCGGCCCGGAGCCGAGGAAGCCGAACGAGACCGAGGCGCCCGGGGCGAGGCGGCCGTTCCAGGACCGGTTGGTGAAGGTGTGCCGCTGGCCCGACGAGGTCAGCAGCGCGTCCCAGTAGCTGCCGAGGGTGGTGCCGGCCGGCAGGTCGAAGGCGACGGTCCAGCCGTCGACGGTGGATCCGCCACCGTTCGTGATCGTGTACTTCCCCTCCCAGCCCGAGCCCCAGTCGGACGTCTTGACGAAGCTGGCGGTCACCCCGGCGGCGAACGCGGGCATCGCCACCCACACCGCGCCGAGTGCCGCCACGACAGCTGTGACCAGCGAGAACACCAGAGATCTGGATCGTTTCACGACACCCTCCACACCCGGACGCCATCCATCGGCATCGACATTGACGCCCATTATTAGGAGTGTTAACTGTTTCTGTCCAGGGCGGGCCGGCGGGAGCCCCCGGCGAGGCCGGGGGCTCCACGGGACCCGGAGCCCGAAGAGGGCTCAGGGCTCAGCGGCGGAAGGTGAACCAGTTGACGTTGACGAAGTCCGCGGGCTGCCCGCTGCTGAAGGTCAGGTAGACCGTCCGGCGGCCGGTCGGGCCGGCGACGTTGCCGGGAACCGAGCGCCAGCTCTGCCAGCCGCCGGTGTTCCCGATCGCGAAGCTGCCGATCGGCGGGCCGGTCGGGCTGTCCAGCCGCACCTCCACCAGCCCGCTGGCCCCGCCCGCCGCGCCGGAGGCGACGCGGGCGACGAAGTCGCGTGGCGGGGTGGCCCCGAACTCGACGTTGTCGAACCGCACCCAGTCGCCGTCGCGCAGCGCGCCGATGTTCTGCCCGCCCTCGGCGCACGCCTCGACGAGCACCCCGTTCTGCGCGTTGAACGACTCCGCCTGGATCGTCGCGTACGCGTCCCGCACCCCGCCGGGCGGCGGGGTCGTCGGCGGCGGGGTCGTGGGCGGAGGCGTGCTGCCGCCGCCCCGGCTGTAGACCGCCACGTAGTCGACCAGCATCGGCCGGCCGGGGACGGTGGCGGCGGTCGGCGTGGCGCCACCGGCCACCCCGTTCGGGAAGGCCCCGCCCATCGCCACGTTGAGCAGCAGGAAGTAGCCGGCGTGGCTGGTCATCTGGGACCAGTACGGCTCGCCGACCCGGGACTGGCTGACGGAGTGGTAGAGCTGGCCGTCGACGTACCAGCGCAGCTGCTGCGGGCTGGCCGAGGCGTCCCACTCGAACCGGTAGGTGTGGAAGGCCGACTGGCAGGTGCTGCCGGGGCAGGCCCGGGACGCGCCGATGCCGTTGAACTCGTCGCACGGCCCGCCCGGGGCCACGCCGCAGTGCAGCACGCCCCAGACCGAGTTGAGGCCGTTGACGTTCTCCATCACGTCGAACTCGCCGATGCCCGGCCAGTTCTGGTAGTTGCCCCGGTACGGCGAGCCGAGCGCCCAGAACGCCGGCCAGTAGCCGGACGCCTGGGCCCCGGTGACGTTGGGCATCTGGATGCGACCCTCGATGGCCAGCACGCCGCCGGACGGGGGCTTGAAGTTGCTGCGTACGGTCTCGATCCGGGCCGAGGTCCAGCGGCCCGAGGCGTCGCGCAGCGGGGTGATCCGCAGGTTGCCGCCTCCGTCGTGACTGACGTTGGCGGTGCTGTTGGTGTACGTCTGGATCTCCCCGGTGCCCCAGTTCGGCGGGCCGCCGGGATAGCTGGTGCCGGTGTCGATGATCCAGTTGCCGGCGGACGGCAGCGTGCCGGCCGCGCCGGTGAAGTCGTCGCTCCACACCAGGCTCCAGCCGGGCGCGGGCGCCGGGACGGCGGCGTTCGCGGTCACGGTCGTGCCGACCAGTGCGGTCGCGGCGGCGGTGAGGAGGGTCAACGCCAGGGTCAGCCGGCGTCGCGGGGGCGGGGCGGCGGGCGCCGCCGGGGCAGGTGTCATTGACGTGCCTCTCTACGGGGACGGTCGAGAGAGCGCTCTCTCACGAGTTGTACGTGCCGCTTCCGCAGATGTCAACGCCCATCGATGCGAGCCGGTTCGGGCCGCGGGCGGCGCAGCACCGCCTGCTCCCCCGCCGACCAGGCGGTGGTGGTGACCAGGTAGATCACCGCGGCCAGCGGCAGCACCAGCGCCACCAGCACCGTCGTGTACGGCAGCAGCGGCAGCAGCCGGCCGAGCACCGCCGCGCCGGGCCCCTCGGTCGGCGTACCGGCCACCGTTCCGCTCGCCGCCGCCGCGCGACGCATCCGCCGCGACGTCCACCAGGCGAGCGCGAGCAGGGCCGCCAGCAGGGCGCCGAACAGCGGCAACGCGCCGCCGACCGCCCCGTCGCCGAGATGGTGCCCCAGCGGCACACCGGCCAGGCGCTCGGTCAACAGCCCCGTGCCGCCCTCGGCGGTGGTGAAGAGCCGGTACATCACCAGCAGGAACGGGGCCTGGAGCAGCAGCGGCAGGCAGCCGGACACCGGGCTGGCGCCGTTGGCCCGGTAGAGCGCGAACAGTTCGCCCTGCAACCGGCCGGGATCGTCCGCGTACCGCCGCTGGAGCTCGCGGACCTCGGGGGCGAGCGCCACGCGGCGCCGCTCGCCACGGACCTGCGCGAGGGTCAGCGGCGAGATCAGCAACCGGACGACGACGGTGAGGACGACGATGGCGGCGGCCGTGGCCGCGTCGCCGGCCAGCGGTTCGAGCAGGGTGGTGAACCAGGCGAGCGCGCGGCCGGCGACGCCGACGGCGTCGTGCAGAGGTGCGAAGGCGAGCATGGGTGACCCCTCGGTCCGATTCCGGGTGCCGGTCCGGCGGGAAGGCGGTCGCCGGACGGGCGGATGGCGGCGGAATCGGCCGCGCGGCGGTGCTACGCGGCCGAGGGTCGCGGCCCGGGCGCACGGGGACGGGGACGCCCGGCGGCGTCCGGGTCGACCTGCCGGGGCACCCGGCGGCGGCGGGCCCGCGCGCGCAGGGCGGCGGCGCGGCCGGCCCGGGGCGCGTCGACGACGCCGGCCGCGTGCGCCGCGACCGCGACGGCGAGCAGCGCCACCGCGGCGAGCGCGGCCCCGGCGAGCAGCCCGGCCGGGCGGTCGGCGAGCAGGATCAGGTGTACGAGGGCGTACGCCCACGTCCCCAGCACGATCCCCAGCGGCCCCGGCACGCCGACCAGCCTAGGACCCGTTGTCACGCCATCCGGCCCATTCGCGCGACAAGCCCGCCGCACCCGCCCTGACCTGCGCTTATACGACAGGTCCGGGGTGGACGGAGGCGCGGCGGAGGTGGTACGACTTGGTGCGTCGACAGCCAACGTCGGTGTGTCGTCCTCTTCGGTCGCCGGTGTGCCTCCGCGTCGTCGGGCATGCCGCGCCGACCCGGGCGATGGGAGCGGGCCCCTCCCGGTACACCGTCGGCACCGGGCGCCCGCCCCGGCCGACGGGCCGCCTCGACGAGTGGCGGGCCATCGTAAGGAGCCGCCGTGCCCCACAACCGAATCCGCTCCAGGCACCAGCCCTTCGAGATCGCCATCATGGCGACCGCCCCGGTGTGCGGGGTCCTCCTGATCGTCCTCGACGTCCGGCCGCAGTCGGTGGAGGTGGCGATGCCGGGGCCCATCCAGGCGGGGTGGGAGTCGGGCCTCATCGTGGCCGGCGTCGCCGGGCTGCTGGGCGTGCTCTGGCCGGGCCGGCTCTCCACCGGCCTCGGGATCGAACTCGCGTCGGTGCTCATGCTGGGCACGATCACCGGCATGTACGCCGTCGCCCTGGCGGTGGTCACCGGCCCGCAGGGGGTCGCGGCGACGTCGTTCGTCGTCGCGGTGGCCGCCGGCTCCGGGTGGCGTGCCGTCCAGATCGCGCTCGACCTGCGCCGGCTCACCCGGGCCGGCCAGGCCGCCCAGCTCGCCGGGGTGGCCGTCGGTGGCACCTTCTCCGCCAGGGGTGGGACGTGAACACCTCGGCACCGTCCGCCCCGCATTGGGTGCAGGTCCTGCTCTCCGTCCTCGGCGTGCTCGGGGGCACCGGCGGTCTCGCCGTCATCGCCACCGTCATCGTGCAGCGGGGCAAGTTCAAGGCGGACGCCGCCGACACCCTCACCGACGCCGCCCTCACGCTGGTGCAGCCGCTGCGCACCCGGGTCGCCGAGCTGGAGGAGGCCGCGCTGCTCGCCCGGGCGCAGCTCGACTCGGCCCGCGAGCAGGAACGGCAGCTGCGGGCCACGGTCTGGGACCTGCGCCGGACGCTGGAGCGGTGGCGGGAGGCCATCCTCGCCCCGGACGCCACGCTGCGCCGCATCCGCGCCCTGGTGCGGGACGGCGAGAACCGCGGGCCGCGGTGACCTGCGGGTCCCGCGCGGCGTGATCCCCCCTGCCGGTGCGCGACGGGCGACACGCCGGGGCCGCGTTTCTCCCCCTCCGCACGGTGGGTAACCACTGACCGACCCGGCGCGGACGGACCGCTACCGGGCGTGAACGGACGGTGGTGGCGATGACCGGCCAGGTGGCGGAGGCTCCGAGCGGGTCGGCCGAGGGGACCGACCTGCTCACGGTGGGTGTCGAGGAGGAGTTCCTGCTCGTCGACCCGCACACGGGGGCCGCGGTGCCCGCTGTCGACCTCGTCATGGAGCAGGTGCCGCCCGAGCTGCGCGGTCAGGTGGAGCGGGAGTTCCAGACCAGCCAGATCGAGATCGGCAGCCCGCCCGGCCTGGAACTCTCCTCGATCCGGCACTCCCTCGGCGTGCTGCGGGCCGCGCTCGCCGACGCGGCCGAGCGGGCCGGCGTACGGCTGCTCGCCATCGGCACCGGGCCGGTCGACGGTCCGGTGCCCCCGGTGGTCGACAAGCCCCGCTTCGACCGGATGATCGAACGGTTCCGCCTGCTGGTCCCCGGCCCCGGCAACAACGGCATGCACGTGCACGTCGGGGTGCCCGACCCGGAGACCGGCGTGCAGGTGCTCAACCACGTCCGGCCCTGGCTGCCGGTGCTGCAAGCGGTCACCACCAACTCCCCCTTCGCCAGGGGCGAGGACACCGGGTACGCGAGCTGGCGGTCGGTGGAGTGGGAGCGCTGGCCGTCGGTGGCGCCCACCCCGTACCTGGAGTCGCACGAGCACTACGAGCGGCTGATCCGGCAGCTGATCGCCAGCGGCGTGATGCTCGACGAGGGGATGCTCTACTGGTACGCCCGCCTGTCGGCCAAGTACCCGACGGTGGAGATCCGCATCGGCGACGTCTGCCCGTCGGTGGACGACGCGGTGCTCGTCGCCGCGCTGGTCCGGGCCATGGTGGCGACCGCGATGGACGACATGGCGGCCGGTCGGCCCGCCCTGCGCACCGATCACCACCTGCTGGTCGCCGCGCACTGGCGGGCGGCCCACGACGGGTTGGAGGGCGACGGCGTCGACCTGACCGACGGCGAACTGCGGCCGGTTTGGGAGCTGTTCGACCAGCTGATCGAGCGGCTGCGCCCGGCGCTGGAACGGCACGGCGACCTCGACGAGGTGACCGACCTCGTCGCCGGGCTGCGCCGGCACGGCAGCGGGGCGGCCCGGCAGCGCGCCGTCTTCGCGCGTACCGGCAAGCTCGTGGACGTGGTGGAGGACGTCGCGCGGCAGACCCGTGGCGCGAGCCGGTCGTGACAGGATGGTGACCGTGGCGCAACGGCTGATCGTCATCGGTGGGGACGCCGCGGGGATGGCGGCGGCGTCCCAGGCTCGACGCCGGCGGGACCGCGGCGACCTGGAGATCGTCGCCTTCGAGCGGGGGCACTTCACGTCGTACTCGGCGTGCGGCATCCCGTACTGGATCAGCGGGCTGGTGCCCGAGCGGGACCAGTTGATCGCCCGCGACCCGGAGACGTTCCGGGAGAAGTTCGACATCGACGTCCGGCTCCGGCACGAGGTGACCGCCATCGACCTCGACCGGCGCGAGGTCACCGCGCGGGACCTCGACGGCGGCGGCGAGGTCCGGGAGCGCTTCGACACCCTGATGTACGCCACCGGGGCGGTGCCCAAGAAGCCCGGCTGGGCGGACACCGCCGCCGGCGGGGTCTTCGGGATGCAGACCCTCGACGACGGCGCCGCGCTGCGCGACTGGCTGGACGCCGAGCCCCGGCCGCGCCGGGCGGTGGTGATCGGCGGCGGTTACATCGGCGTGGAGATGGCCGAGGCGCTGATCCAGCGCGGGCTCGCCGTCACCCTGGTCGAGCAGGCCGAGCAGCCGATGGCCACCGTGGACCCGGACATGGCCGAGCTGGTCACGGACGCGATGCGGGGCATCGGCGTCACCATCCGCACCGGCCTCGGGGTGACCGGGCTGGAGGAGACCGATGGCCGGGTGTCCGCGGTGGTCACCGCCGAGGGGCCCATCCCCGCCGACGTGGTCGTCCTCGGCCTTGGCGTACGCCCCAACACCGCGCTCGCGGAGGCCGCCGGCCTGCCGCTGGGCACCACCGGCGGGATCCGGGTGGACCGCCGGATGCGGGTGCAGGGGGTGCCGGACGTCTGGGCCGCCGGCGACTGCGTGGAGACGGTGCACCGGGTCACCGGGCTGCCGGTGCACGTGCCGCTGGGCACCCACGCCAACAAGCAGGGCCGGGTCGCCGGCATCAACATCGGCGGCGGGTACGCGACATTCGCCGGGGTGATCGGCACGGCCGTCACCAAGGTCTGCGAGCTGGAGGTCGGGCGCACCGGGCTGCGCGAGAAGGACGCCGCGGCGGCGGGGTTCGAGTTCGTCTCGGTGATCGCCGAGTCGACCAACCGCGCCGGCTACTACCCGGGCGCCCGGCAGATGACGGTGAAGCTGATCGCGGAGAAGCCCAGCGGGCGGCTGCTCGGTGCGCAGATCGTGGGCTGGTCCGAGGCGGCCAAGCGGATCGACACCCTCGCGGTGGCCCTGTGGAACGGCATGACGGTGGACGACATGACCGCGCTCGACCTGGGCTACGCCCCGCCGTACGCCCCGGTCTGGGACCCGGTGCTGATCGCCGCCCGCAAGGCCGTCGACGCCCTGGCCGCCGTCGGCCGGTAGCCCTTACCGCGGCGCCGACCTGGTCGGGTGACGGCCGCACACCTCCGGTGGGCTTTGTCGGGGGCGGGGGTTAGCGTGTGCCCGCTGCCGCCGCGCCGGCCACGTCAGGCCGGTCGCTGACCCCCTCGGAGGGCCCCCATGTCGCAGGAGACGACCTACCTCGAACTGTCCGAAGCGGACGGTGCGCACAAGTTCTACGAGGTCGTCGTCGACGACTCCGCGCTGACCGTCCGCTACGGCCGGATCGGCGACCAGGGCCAGGTCAAGACCACGGCCTTCGCCGACAACGCCAAGGCCCGCGCGGCGGCGGCGAAGAAGATCGGCGAGAAGGTCCGCAAGGGGTACGCCCCGGCGGTGCGCGGCGTGCGGCAGAAGCGCGCCGTCTCCCGGCGGCAGATCGTCAGCACCCGCTCCACCGCCCGCACCGCCCCGGTGCTCTGGCGCTACGACTCGGGCGCCCCGGCCTTCGGCATCTTCGTCGACGGGCAGAGCTGCATGGTCGGCAACGAGCACGGGGTCATCACCACGCTCGGCCACGACGCCCGGGTGCTCAACCAGGTCCGCCTCCCCGAGGGGGTGAAGTGCATCGTCGCCGACGACGCCTGGATCTACGCGGGCTGCGACGACGGCAACGTCTACGACCTGTCCGGCAAGGTGCCCCGGGTGGCCTACGAGATCGCGCCGGAGATCGACATCTACTGGCTGGACATCCACGACGGGGTGCTGGGCGTCTCCGACGCCGGTGGCGGCATCGTCGCCGTCGACCACGAGGACGAGTTCCTCTGGCGCCGGCAGGGCCGCGGCCGGTCGGCGTGGATGGTGCGCTGCGACGCCGACGCGCTCTACCACGGCCACTCGCAGGGCGTGACCGGCTACGACTGGCGGACCGGCCAGGAGCTGTGGCACACCCGTACCGGCTCGGTGCTCTTCGGCTGGCAGGAGCCCGGCGCGGTGTTCGCGGGCACCGCCACCCGGGAGGTGGTGCGCCTGGCGAAGGACGGCCGCGCCGAGCGCACCTACCGCTGCGACGCCCCGGTCTTCTCCTGCGCCACGGCCGAGGGCGGCCGGTACGTCTTCGCCGGGGACAGCCAGTCCTCGATCTACTGCTTCGACGCGGCCGGCAACCGGCTGTGGAAGCTCGGCACCGGCTGCGGCTCGGCCTACTCGATGCAGTACCACGAGGATCGGCTCTACGTGGTCACCACCGGTGGCCACCTGGCCTGCATCGACGCCAGCGAGCCGGCGATCCGGGCGGCGGAGGCCGGCGACGTGCCGGAGGTGGTCGACGTCAAGGCTCCGCCCCGGATGCCGGAGCCGGCGGCCTGGACGACGGTCGAGGTGACCAGCGACGTCGACGGCGGCGTGGTCGTGCAGTGCGTCGAGGACCGGGGCCGGCTGCGGGTGCACGTGGTCTCCCCCGGCTACCACCGGGACTGGTCCGTGCAGTTCCCCAAGGGCATCCGCGAGCCGGGCGCGCGCTACCTGGTCACCCAGGTCCGCGAGTCCGGCCGGGGCGGCTTCTACCGCGCCCACGGCGACATCCGCCGCCTTCGCTGACCGCGCTCCCCACCCCCACCCCCACCTCCCTCCCCCGTCCCCGGGCGCGGTGATCAAGAGGTTTGCGTCCGGTTCGATCTCCGTGGTGGACTCGAACCTCTTGATCACCGCCACCGGCGGGGGCGGGGGAATCGATGGTGCGGGGTGGGCGGGCGCTGGTCCAGGATGGCCGGATGGATTCCGGACTGCTGATCCCCGAAGGGCTGGGCTGGGTGCGGGACGTGCCGGCCGGGCGGGAGTGGCTGGCCGCCCTGCCGGAGCGCCTGGCCGCCTGCACCGCGCGCTGGTCGCTGCGGCTCGGGCCGCCCTTCCCGTACGCCTTCGCGTCGCTGGCCCTGCCGGCGGAACTGCCCGACGGCACCCCGGCGGTGCTCAAGCTCCAGTACCCGGACCCCGACAGCGTGCACGAGGCGACGGCACTGGAGCACTGGGCCGGGGCGGGGGCGGCCCGGCTGCTCGGGCACGATCCGCAGCGGCGGGCGCTGCTGGTCGAGCGGTGCGCGCCCGGCACGCCGCTGCACGCCCTGCCCGCCGACGCGGCGCTGGACGTGGCGGTCGGACTGCTGCCCCGGCTGTGGCGCCCGGCCGGCCCGCCGTTCACCCCGCTCGCCGACGAGGCTGCCGGCTGGCTGGAGCGGCTGCCGGTGAACTGGGAGCGGGCCGGCCGGCCGTACGAGCGGCGGCTGCTCGACGCCGCGCTGGGGCTGCTGACGGACCTGGCCGGCAGCCAGGGCGAGCAGGTGCTGGTCAACCAGGACCTGCACGCCGGCAACGTGCTGCGGGCGACCCGGGAGCCGTGGCTGCTCATCGACCCGAAGCCGCTGACCGGCGAGCGCGAGTTCGGCGTGGTGCCGCTGGTGCGCGGCCCGGAGCTGGGGCACTCGCCGGAGGCCGTCCGGCACCGGCTGGACCGGCTCAGCGCGGAGCTGGGGCTCGACCGGGAGCGGGTACGCGGCTGGACGATCGGGCAGACGCTGGCCTGGAGCATCGGCGAGGGGAAGGTCTTCCCCCACCAGGTGGAGGTGGTCCGCTGGTTGCTCGCGGCCGGTTGACCCCTGCGGCGGCGGAGCCTGCTCCGCGCGGCGGGCTGAGAACGGCGCGGGATCCGCGCGGCGGCGGGGACGCGCTCAGCGCGGCGGGCGCAGGCCGGCGCGGAATCGGTGCGGCGCGGCCGGGGAGGGGTCAGCTCCGCTGGCAGGTGGGGCACCAGTAGAGGTTGCGGCCGGCCAGCCCGCCCCGGCTCACCGGCGTGGCGCAGACGTGGCAGGGCTCGCCGGGGCGGCGGTAGACGTACACCTCGCCGCCGTGCCGGTCGACGCGGGCGGGGCGGCCCATCGCCCCGGGCAGGTGCGCGTCGCGGACGGTGTCGATGCGGCCGCGTACGACGGCGAGCCGCATCAGCGCCACCAGGTCGGCCCAGAGCGCGTCCCAGCCGGCGCGGGTCAGCCGCCGGCCGGGGAGCGTGGGCGGCAGCCCGGCCCGGAACAGCGCCTCGGTGACGAAGATCAGCCCGGTGCCGGCCACCACCGACTGGTCCAGCAGCAGCGCGGCCAGCGGCGTCGGGCTGCGGGAGATCCGGGCGTACGCCCGGTCGGGGTCGGCGTCGGCGCGCAGCGGATCGGGGCCGAGCCGGGCGCGCAGCGCCGCCACCTCGGGCGGGGTGAGCAGCTCGCAGGCGGTGGGGCCGCGCAGGTCGAGCCAGTGCCGGTCGCTGGTCAGCCGCAGTCGCACCTGGCCGACCGGTTCCGGCGGCTCCCCGGCGCCGTCGGCGAATTTGCCGTAGAGCCCGAGGTGCACGTGCAGGGTCAGCTCGTCGGCGTGGTGGTGCAGCAGGTGCTTGCCGTACGCCTCGGTGGCCTCCAGGACGGTGCCGGAGAGGCGGGCCGCGCCCTCGGCGAAGCGGCCCTGCGGGCTGGCGGCGTGCAGCTTGTCCCCGCCGAACAGCTCGGCGTGCCGCGCCGCCAGGCGGTGGATGGTGTGTCCCTCTGGCACGGGTGCCAAGGATAACCAGCGCGCCGGGGGCGGAGGTCGGCGCGGGACGGGGCGGGTCCCTGCTGCCGCGCACACCCGCCACGCCGGCAGACAGTCGGACGGATTCATTGACTTCTATTACGAAGGAATATTGACTGGGTCTCGCGGAGGTTCGGACAGGTCCGGGCAATCCGTGACATCAACGCGCCCGCTACCGGCCGGTTCGTGCACGTTCGCACATCGCCACCACCGCCGCGCGAGAGGAAAACACCCGATGTCCACCACCCCCGTACCCGCCACGGCCGGTCACCGCCGGCGAGCCCGGCGCCGAGTCGCGTCCGCAGGTCTGCTCGCGCTCTGCACCGCCGTGGCCGCCGCCACGGTCACGCTCCCGGCGCCGGCGTCCGCCGCCAACGAGCCGGTGAACGTCTGGCTGACCACCACCACGGACCCCGGTGGCCGCCAGGTCAGCCGGGGCCTCCAGCAGCAGGCCCCGCTCGCCTTCGCCCCCTCCAGCGGCGGCGCGACGCACACCATCACCGTCAACGAGAACACCCGCTACCAGCAGTTCGAGGGCGGCGGCGCGTCGATCACGGACACCACCGCGTACCTGTTCCGGGGCGGGCCGATCAGCGCGGCCACCCGCGACGCCGTGATGCGCAGGCTCTTCTCCCCGACCGACGGCATCGGGCTCTCCTTCGTCCGCAACCCCATCGGCGCCTCGGATCTCTCCCGCCCGGGCAACGTCTCCCTCGACGACACCTGCTGCGACCTCGACGACTTCTACAGCAACGGCTACGACACCAACGTGCGGCTGCTCACCGCCCAGGCCCGGTCGCTCAACCCGGAGCTGCGGGTGAAGGGGGTGCCGTGGAGCGCCCCCGGCTGGATGAAGGACAACGGCCGGATGGACCAGATGGGCTGGCTCAAGTGGGAGTACTACCCGATGTACGCCCAGTACCTGGTCAGGTACGTGCAGACCTACCAGGCCGCCGGCATCCCGGTGAACTACCTGTCCGTGCAGAACGAGCCGAACTGCTGCAAGCCCGCCGCGCCGACCGAGATGAACTACCCGGGCATGAGCTGGAACGGGTCGGGGCTTGTCGAGTTCACCAAGAACCACCTCTATCCCGCGCTGCGCGCCGCCGGCCTCAGCACCAAGGTCCTCGTGCACGACTGGAACTACGGCGACTACTCCGGCTTCGGGGCGGTGCTGCTGGCCGACCCGGGCATCCGCAACGACCCGCTCTTCGGCGGCATCGCCTGGCACGGCTACTTCGGTGAGCCGTCCGTGGGCACCCAGGTGCGCAACCAGTACCCGTCGGTGCGCCAGTTCAGCACCGAGCACTCGGGCGGCACCTGGATCGGCAACCAGCACAACGAGGACCTGGCCGACATCGTCAACTACGCCCGCAACTACAGCAGCAGCCTGGTCAAGTGGAGCCTCGCCCTCAACCAGAACATGGGCCCGCACAACGGCGGCTGCGACGTCTGCACCGGCCTGGTCACCGTCCAGGAGGGCGGCCCCCGGGCCGGCCAGGTCGACTACACCGTCGAGTACTACACCACCGGGCACCTGACGAAGTTCGTCCGACCCGGCGCGTACCGGATCGACTCGACCGCCAACGGCACGGTGCAGAACGTGGCGTACGTGAACCCGGACGGGTCCAAGGCGCTCATCGCGCACAACGGCGGCGCCGGCAGCCAGTCGGTCAAGGTGGTGTGGGGCGGGCAGTCCTTCACGTACTCGCTGCCGGCCCGGACCACCGCCACGTTCACCTGGTCGGGCAGCCAGTCCGGCGGCGGCGGGCGGACCGGCCCGATCGTCGGCCTGGCCGGCAAGTGCCTCGACGTCGCCGGGGCCGACAGCGCCGACGGCACCGCCGTCCAGCTGTACGACTGCAACGGCAGCGCCGCGCAGCAGTGGACGCTCGGCGGCGACGGCACCGTACGGGCCCTGGGCAAGTGCCTGGACGTGCGGGACAACGCCACCGCCGACGGCACCCGGACCCAGCTGTGGACCTGCACCGGCGCGGCGAACCAGCGGTGGACCGCGACGGCGGCCCGCGATCTGGTCAGCGCCAGCGCGAACAAGTGCCTGGACGTGCTGGACAACAGCTCGGCCAACGCGACACCGACCCAGATCTGGACGTGCACCGGTGGCGCGAACCAGAAGTGGACGGTGCCCGCCTGACGCGCCTCGACCCAGCGTGGGGTGCTGCCCGGCTGCCGGGCAGCACCCCCTCGTTTCGGTCGACCCGCTGCCGGGAAGAGGTCGGGGCAGGCCGACACAGGGAGGCACCACGATGGATCACCGCACCCCCCGGCGCCCCGCCACCAGACTGCGGCGATCCACCGCCCTCGGTGTGTCGTTGCTCGGTGCCATCGGCCTCGGTGGTGGCTGCACCGCCCCGGCCGACGATCAGGGTCAGAGCGCGGCACCCACCCCGTCGGCGACCGTGCCGGCGTCCACCGCGACGGCTCCGCCACCCTCGCCCACCGGAAAGGCGCCGGTGACCATTCCCACCTCGGCCTTCCTCGAACTGCCGCCGGAACATCGGAAGTCGCCCCGGACGACGACTCCCGTCGCGAACGCCCTGCCCAAGCTGTGCGGCGAGGAGTTCGGCACCGGCGGTCGGGCGGTGACCGCGAGCGCCTCGATGATGAACGTCTACAAGCAGATCGAGGACCCGCCCGAGAACGTGCCGTACGGCACGGTCACGCAGACCATCTTCATCTTCCAGGGCGAGGGCGCCTCGGACTACCTGCGACGGGTGCGCGCCTCGCTCGACTCGTGCCAGTCCTTCCGCCGGTCGGGGGCCACCGTCGAGGTCCGGACCCGCCCGCTGCCCGGCGTCGGCGACGAGGCCCTGCTCGTGACCCAGACCTGGCCGCAGACGGATTTGCAGGGCAGCCGCACCGGCGGCGACGCGGTCAGCCAGATCGCCGTGATCCGCGCCGACGACGTCACGACGGTGCTCCACGACCAGGGCTGGGAAGGCACCAGCGGCAGCCCGGACCTCATGGACGACTTCGCCCGCGCCGCCGCCCGCGCCCTCGACACGTGGCAGCGGTAGGACGCCGCGCCCGGTCGGCAGCTGCTCGCCGCAGACCCGGCACCGACGCCCACGCGTAGACCGGCACGCCGGCTGCACGCGTGGACCGGAACGTCTTCCGCACCGAACCGGCCCACCGCCGCGCACACCCCGGTGTCGCGGAACGACCGCCTGGGTATTGCAGAGGCGTACCGCGTGGGCGGCGTCGTTGCATCGGCCACCACGCATTCATGAGGAGGTGTGTGGTGGTGAAGATTCCCTCGCTGTCCCGCCGGTCGGAAGAGGCGCCGACACGGGACGAGAACCTCGACGGCCGCGACGCTGCCGCCGGCCGGGACGACGCGACGCGGGCCGACGCCGACGGCGGCAACGGGCCCAGCCGTCCGGTGGTCACCGACCGGGACGGCGAGCAGACGACCTACCGCAGCGGCGCCGCGCCCGACGGCGCCGGGCGGGACGCCGCCGCCGAGCGGCGGGCGGCCGAGCGGGCGGCCGTCGCCCGGGCGGCCACGGCCCGACCCATCGACGACGACCACCGACGCGCCCCCCGGACCACCGAGCCCGACCCAACGCTCGAACGGACCCTCGACGGTCGGACGACCGATCTGGACCGGAACGCGGCGCTGGGCGCCCGGACGGACCGCGCCGGGGAGCGCCCGCTCGACGGGGACACCGTGGAGCGGCCCGTCGACCGGGACCGCACCGTGGAGCGGCCCGTCGACCGCGACGGCGACGGCGTCCCCGACCGCGAGCCGGAGCGGCCGGTGGTCGCCGGCCCGAAGCCCCGGGCCAGCATCCTCGCCACGCTGGGTCTGATCGTCGGCGTCGCCGGGGCGCTCTTCGTGCTCACCGGCACCCTCGCCGGGTACGGCATCGGACTCGGCGCCCTCGGCGCGGTCCTCGCGGTGCTGGGCCTGATGGCCACCCGCCGCCGGCACATCGCCGGCAAGACCGACGCGCTGCTCGGCGTCGCCCTGGGCCTCGGCGCGGTGGTGCTCGGCGTGCTGGCGATGACCGGCCAGTTCGACTGGCCGACCACCGACGGGGACTGGGTGCAGCGGTTCCGCGAGTGGCTTGACTCACAGTTTGTGGACCGCTTCTAGCGGGCACTGTTCGGCTCGCCGGCGGTGCGCCGGCAGCGCCGGTGGTTCACCGGCGACGCCCGACCAGCCTGGTGGTTCACCAGCCGGGCAACCCTTTTTCGGGGGCGGCGGTTCGCCGCCCCCGAAGTGTTTCCCCAGGTGGCCGGCCCTGCTCACGGTGGCGCTGCCGCCGGTCGGCACGACGGCATCCGGCGCTCAACTGACGCTCGCCCGGTCACCGGGCGCGATCCGGCGGGCCGGGGCCGGCTCAGAGTTCCGGGGCGCCGAGGGTCACGCCCTCCCGCGCGTCGAGCAACTCGTCCCAGTGCCGGCGGGTCCACTCGCACGCCACGTCCATCGGTCCGAGCAGACTGCGCCCGAGCGGGGTCAGCGCGTACTCGACCCGCCGGACCGGCCCGGTGTGGACGGTGCGCCCGACCAGACCGTCCTCCTCCAGGGTCCGCAGCGACCGGGTGAGCACCTTCGCGGTGATGCCGCGCAGCGGCACACGCAGCTCCGAGAAGCGCCGGGGACCGGCCTCCAGGCAACGAATGATCATGCCCGCCCACTTGTCGCGGAACCGGATCGGGGACAGGTCCGACGGGCAGACCGGGTCGAACATCTCCGGGTCGAGCGACGTGGCCATGCCCGCCACAGTAGTTGGTATCCCATCGGTAACCACCGTGCCGACTAGCGTCCGTCGCGGTTCCGGCGACCGGCCGGGACGACGGGCGCGAGGGGTACGACGATGGGCAGGATCATTGTCTTCGGAGCCGGTGGGCGGGCCGGCCGGGCAGCGGTGCGGGAGGCGCGGGCCCGGGGGCACCAGGTCACCGCGGTCGTCCGGGACCCGGGCCGGCATCCCGATCTGGCCTCGACCAACGCCGTGCGGGTGGCGGGCGGCGACGTCACCGACGCCGGCCGCGTCGGCGCACTGGCCGTCGGACACGACGCCGCCATCCACGCCGCCGCCGACCTGGCCGCGCCGCCGGACGTCTTCTTCCCCGCCGCCGCCCGGGCGCTGGCCGCCGGGCTGGCGTCGGCCGGGACCCGCCGGCTGCTGGCCGTCGGGCTGGCCTCGGTGCTGCCGACGGCGGGCGGTGACCTGCTCATGGACACGACGGGCTATCCGCAGGAGTACCGGTCCTTCTACCTGGGACACGCGGCCGGGACGGAGACGCTGCGCCACGCCGGGCCGGAACTCGACTGGCTGGTGCTCAGCCCGGCCGGCGACTTCGACCACGACGGCACCGGCGTCGGCCGCTACCGGTGGGCGACGGCCGACGCGGCGAGCCGGATCCCGTACGCCGACTTCGCCGTCGCGCTGCTGGACGAGATCGAGACGCCCCGGCACCGGCAGGCCCACCTCGGGGTGGAGCAGGGCTGAAGCAGCGCATCGCCGCCGTCCGGGCACCGTGCCGCAACATATCGCCCTCCCTGGGTTCGGATACGCAACGATCAGCCGTTCGACGCAAGCATCGCCGGTGGATTGTGTCGCCCCCGGCCGCATAACGTTGAGCAACGGCGCCAGCCCGTGGGCCGAAGGTGGCCGGGCGCGCCCGACCCCTGGGAGCAGGACAATGACGATGGACGCCACCAGCCAGCGCTTCCTGATGTGCCGGCCGACGTACTTCGCCGTCGACTACGCCATCAACCCGTGGATGGACCCGACCGCGCCGGTCGACGTCGACCTCGCCGTCCGGCAGTGGGAGCAGTTGCGCCAGATTTACCGGGACCTGGGCCACACCGTCGAGGAGATCGCTCCGGTGCCCGGCCTGCCCGACATGGTGTTCGCCGCCAACGGCGGCACGGTGATCGACGGCAAGGCGATGGCCGTGCAGTTCCGCGACCCGCAGCGCGCCGACGAGGCCCCCGCCTACCGCGCCTGGTTCGAGGCCGCCGGCTTCGGGATGTACGACCCGAAGCACGTCAACGAGGGCGAGGGCGACATCCTGCTGGCCGGCGACTTCCTGCTGGCCGGCACCGGCTTCCGCACCGCGCACGCCTCGCACGCGCAGCTCCAGGAGGTCTTCGGCTACCCGGTGGTGACCATGCAGCTGGTCGACCCGCGCTTCTACCACCTGGACACCGCGCTCACCGTGCTCGACGAGCGGACGGTGGCGTACCTGCCGGAGGCGTTCTCGCCGGGCAGCCGGGCGGTGCTGCGCCGGCTCTTCCCCGACGCGGTGCACGCCACCCTCGCCGACGCCGAGGTCTTCGGGCTGAACGCGGTCAGCGACGGCCGGCACGTGGTGCTGCCGGCGCAGGCCACCGGCCTGGCCGCGAAGCTGCGCGACCGGGGCTACGAGACGATCGGTGTCGACCTCTCCGAGCTGCGCAAGGCCGGCGGCGGACCGAAGTGCTGCACGTTGCGACTCCGTCAGGGAAAGGCGAGCCAGTGATCGACGACATGCTGCGGACGCCGGAGGCGATCCGCGACGCGGAGCGGTGGACCGCGCACAACTACCACCCGCTGCCGGTGGTCGTCTCCTCCGCCGAGGGCTCCTGGCTGACCGACGTGGACGGCCGCCGCTACCTCGACTGCCTGGCCGGCTACTCGGCGCTGAACTTCGGCCACCGCCACCCGACGCTGATCGCCGCCGCGCACGCGCAGCTCGACCGGCTGACCCTCACCAGCCGGGCGTTCGTCCACGACCAGTTCGCCGACTTCTGCCGCGAGCTGGCCGAGCTGTGCCGCAAGGACCTCGTGCTGCCGATGAACACCGGCGCCGAGGCCGTGGAGACCGGCATCAAGGTCGCCCGCAAGTGGGGCTACCAGGTCAAGGGCGTCGCGCCGGGGCAGGCCAACATCGTGGTGGCCGAGGGGAACTTCCACGGCCGGACGACCACCATCGTCAGCTTCTCCACCGACGAGGACGCGCGGGCCGACTTCGGGCCGTTCACCCCGGGATTCACGGTCGTCCCCTACGGCGACCTGGCGGCGCTGACCGCCGCCGTCGACGAGAACACCGTCGCGGTGCTGCTCGAACCGATCCAGGGCGAGCAGGGCGTCGTCGTGCCGCCGGAGGGCTACCTGCCGGGCGTACGCCGGGTCTGCACCGAGCGGAACGTGCTCTTCATCGCCGACGAGATCCAGTCCGGCCTCGGCCGGACCGGGGACACCTTCGCCTGCGACCACGAAGGCGTCACGCCCGACATGTACCTGCTGGGCAAGGCGCTCGGCGGCGGCATCGTGCCGGTCTCCGCGGTGGCCGCGAACGCCGACGTGCTCGGTGTGCTCAGGCCGGGCCAGCACGGCTCCACGTTCGGCGGCAACCCGCTGGCCTGCGCCGTCGCGACCGAGGTCGTCCGGCTGCTGGCCACCGGCGAGTTCCAGCGCCGCTCGACCGAGCTGGGCGCCCGGCTGCACGCCGGTCTCCGCTCGCTGGTCGGCAGGGGCCTCGTCGCGGTGCGGGGCCGAGGCCTGTGGGCCGGCCTCGACATCGACCCGAGCCTGATGAGCGGCCGGGAGGCGTGCGAGCGGCTCGCCGAGCGCGGGGTGCTCGCCAAGGACACCCACGGCGCCACCATCCGGCTCGCCCCGCCGCTGGTGATCACCGAGGAGGAGATCGACCACGCGGTCGCCCAGCTCGCCGCCGTGCTGGCCGGCTGAGCCCCGTACGACACGGGCGGGCGTCGCGGGACCACGGTCCCGGCGCCCGCCGTCGTCTCCCGGCGGATCAGCGGGGCAGGCGCATCGCCATCGTGGGGGCCTCGGCCATGACCGACGTCGGCGTGTAGGGGGCGCCGGTGGGAAGCTCGTCGGGCCGGCCGATCTGCACCCCCGGGTAGAGCTCCACCATGTCGCCCTCGGCCAGCACCCGGGACTGCTGCGGCGCCAGCGGGACCCGGTCGGCCTCCGCCATCGACCCGCCCGGGCGGATGCCCGAGCCGTTGGTGCTCACGTCGGTCACGATGACCTCGCCGACCCGCAGCTCGAACCGGACGTGGCTGCGGCTGATCCAGCGGCGCGCCTCGTCGTTGAGCCACTGCCCGAGCGTGATCCCGCCGGCCTGGTCGGGCGCGCGGCCGACCACCGCCGGCTCCTCCTCGGTGAGCACGAAGCGGCGGCGGATCAGCCCGCCCACCCGCACGGCCAGGACGGCGCTGCGCGGTCGCGGACCGGCGTCGCCGAGCCGGGTGCCGTGGCGGGGGCAGGTCGGCGCGCCGCCGCGCAGCGTGGGCGGCGGCTGGCCGGCCGGGCTGCGCTCCACCACCCGGGACAGGTCGGCGAAGGCCCCGCCACCCCCGCCGCCGCCGCCGAAGAGCGCGCAGCCGGGCTCCGCGCAGCGCCACCGCCGGGTGAGCAGCTTCACGCCGGCCGGTGACCGGTCACCGGCGACGGGCGTGTGCCCGCCGCCGACGTGGGCGATGAAGGCCGGCCCGCCGGCGCCGGGCACCGGGGCGAGCACCCGGCCGGCCTGCTCGACCAGCCACGGGTAGCGCCCGCGCAGGCCGTCGGCCCGCACCCGGGTGAGCACGGGCAGCCCGAGCAGGTCCGCCACCTCCAGCATCCGGTCGCCCGGGTTGTCGAGCACCTCGACCAGCCCGTCGTCGGCCCACCGGCGGACCACCATGCGCTCGTTGGAGGTGAGGTCGGCGTCGGAGAGCAGGGCCCGGTGGACCACCGCGTAGACCGGGACGCTGTCCTCCTCCAACTCGCGGGCGAGGGCGTCGATCACCATGCCGAGGCGGAGCAGGCTCGCCGGCCGGCCGCCGTCGAGGTCCTGGTAGCGGATCACCTCGGCCAGGTCGACGACGGCCCGGGCCAGCGACGGGTCGGTGCTGACCCGGCCCTCGATGGCGTCCAGCACCTTGCTGATCTCGAATCTCATCCGACGCTCCCCACGATCTCGTCGATCCGCCGAGCCAGTTCCAGGTCACGCCGCGTGACCCCGCCCGCCGAGTGCGTGACGCACCGGAAGGTCAGGGCCCGCCAGCGGATGTCGATGTCGGGGTGGTGGTCCAGCTCCTCCGCCGTCACGGCGACCCGGTCGACCACCGCGATGGCCTCCGGGAAGCTGGCCAGCTCCACGGTGCGGGTGATCCCTGCGGGGTCTCCCGACCAGCCCGCCAGCCCACCCAGCTCGTCTCGCACCGCCTCGGCGGTGAGCACGTCTGCCATGGGGAGACCCTACCGGGACCGGGCGCGACGACGCCGACCAGCGGCGGGAGGTGTGGCCGACCCGGCGGCACGGCGGCCCCGGCGACCGCCAGGGCATAGATGGGCGGCTGTGGACCGGCGGGGTTAGGCTGACCGGCGGCCCGGCCGGGGCCCGCGAACGCGTCGCCCCGGTCCACCCTGCGTGAGGAGATTTCCACCATGAACACTCGACGGCTGGCGACCACGGGGGTCGCGCTCGTCGCCGCGCTCGCCCTCGGTCTGACCGGGTGCGGCACGGACGCGGACGCTCCGGCCGGCAACGGTGGCGCCACCACCGGCGCGGCACCGGCCAGCAGCGCCCCCGCCGACGCCCGCGCCGAGCTGACCGCCGCCGCGCAGAAGCTGAACCAGCAGAGCGTCAAGATGCAGCTCACGTCGCCGGTCATCAACGGCAGCGGCGTGATGGACCCGGCCACCAAGACCGGCGACATGACGCTGAAGATGGGCGCGGAGGGCACCTTCCGGATCCTGATGCTCGGCAACGACGTCTACCTGAAGGTCACCGGCATGCAGGGGATGCCGAAGAAGTGGATGCACATGGACGCCACCAAGCTCGGCAAGAGCGGCCAGCTCAACCTGATGCCCGACGGCGACCCGGGCGGCGCGAAGCAGATGGTCGACAGCGTGGTGGACGTCGAGAGCACCGCCCCGGGCAGCTACTCCGGCACCCTCGACTACACCCGTACGAAGCCCGACGACAAGGCCATCCAGGCCCTCGGTGACAAGGCCAAGGCCGTCCCGTTCACCGCCAGGGTCGACGACCAGGGCCGGCTCGTCGAGTTCGCCATCGACACCCAGGTGCTGCACGAGTCGCTGGGCACCATGATCACCAACTACTCGAACTTCGGCGCGCCGGTCTCGGTGAAGAAGCCCGCCGCGAGCGACACGCAGGAGGCCCCGCAGGAGCTGATCGAGTCCATGGGCTCCTGAGCCCGACCGCACGCGAAGACGGGGGCGGCGCCGGTCGGCGCCGCCCCCGTTCGCGCGTCTCAGCCGCGCAGCGGCCGGCCCACCTCGTGCAGGTGCGCGAGCGCCTGGCGGTACGACTCGACCAGCCCGGTCTCGGCGTACGGGATGCCCTGCTCGGCGCAGTAGGCGCGGACGATCGGCCGGGCCCGGCGCAGGTTGGCCCGGGGCATGTTCGGGAACAGGTGGTGCTCGATCTGGTAGTTGAGCCCGCCCAGGGCGACGTCGACGAGCCGGCCGCCCCGCACGTTGCGCGCGGTGAGCACCTGCTTACGTAGGAAGTCCAGGTCGTCGTCGGCGGTGGGCATCGGCATGCCCTTGTGATTCGGGGCGAACGAGCAGCCCATGTAGAAGCCCCACAGTCCCTGGTGGACGGCGACGAAGAGCAGCGCCTTCACCGGCGACATCACCAGCAGCAGCGCACCGAGGTAGCCCACGGCGTGCAGGACCAGCAGCAGCGCCTCGACCCGCCGGTGCCGCATCGGGGTGCGGAACCGGCCGTCGGAGTCCCGACCCACGATCGCCTGCACGCTCGCCACGTGCAGGGCGATCCCCTCCAGCAGCAGCAACGGGAAGAACAGCCACGCCTGCCGGCGGGCCAGCCGGCGGCCCAACCCGAGCGTCGCGGCGGCCTGCTCGTACGTCCAGACCAGCGCGCCGGCCCCGACGTCGGGGTCCTCGTCGGTGTGGTTGGGGTTGGCGTGGTGCCGGTTGTGCTTGTCGACCCACCAGCCGTAGCTGAGCCCGACCGCCAGGTTGCCGGTGAGCAGGCCGATGGCCTCGCTCGGCCCGCGCCGCCGGAACATCTGCCGGTGGCCGGCGTCGTGGCCGAGGAACGCGACCTGGGTGGTGGCGACGGCGAGGATGACGGCGACCAGGAGCTGCGCCCACGAGTCGCCGACCAGGCCGACGGCCGCCCAGCCCGCCGCGAAGACGCCCAGCGTGAGCACGATCCGGGTCACGTACCGTCCCGGGCGTCGCTCCAGCAGGCCCGCCCCGCTGATCCGCCGGGACAACTGCGCGTAGTCACTGCCCCGCCGTACCGGCGGGTCCGTCACCGCTCCGAGCACCATTGCGGCTCCCGTTCCTCGATCCCGGGGCACGCCGGTCGGCGCGTCCCCCTCCCAGTCTCCGGCGAACGGTTGCGCTGAGTAACCCTGCCCACCCCCGGGTCGGGGGTAGGGCGAGCCCTACCCCCGACGCCCGTGACCGGGACCGGTCAGCCCATCCGCCCGACGGCGGCCCGCAGGCGGGCCAGGTCCCGGCGGCGTCGCTCGTAGGTCGTGGCGAGCCCGATCAGCGCGAACCCGCCGACGGCCAGGAAGATCCACCGGGGCAGCAGGTCCCAGCCGCGGACCAGCTCATGCAGCGCGAGCAGCGCCAGGGTCACCCCGCCCAGCAGCACGGGCGCCTGCCAACGGCGGGTCGCACCGGCGAGCACCGCGCCGAGCGCGGCGACGCCCAACAGCAGTCGCCGCCACGGCTGGGGGTCCGGAGCCACCAGCACCGACACCAGGCTCGGCAGCAACCCGGCCGCGAGCCCCGGGCCCAGCGCCAGCCAACTGTTCAGCCCGGGCCGGGTACGCAGCGCCACCACGCCCGCCACGAGAGCCAGCGCCGCCGCCGGCACCGTGTACGCCTCCAGCACCGCCACGTCCCCGGCGGCCAGCAGCAGCCAGCCGCCGAGCAGCTCACTGCCGCCGGCGATGCCCGCGAAGACCCACCGCCGGCCCGCCGACTCGCCCCGGCGCAGCACCCGCAGCGCGACGGCGGCGCCCCACAGCACGCAGACCGCCGCGGCGTGGCGGAGCGAGCCCACCGCGAGCAGCAGCGCGACCAGCGCCACCGCCTGGGCCGCCGCGTCCAACGCCGCCGCCGTGACCCGCCCCCGGCGGACCGGACCGGCCGCCGCCCCGGCGGCCAGGGTGAGCACCGCGACGGCGAGCACGCTGAACGCGGCCGTCCGCACCGGCAGCCCGCCGGCCAGCGGCGCGACGACGGCGAGGCCGGTCGCGGCGGCCACCGCGACCAGGGCGCCGCCGAGGCGGGCGTCGTCCCGGCGGGCCGCCACCCCGACCACCGTCGCCGCGACCACGAGCACGCCGAGGCCGACAACCGTGCCCGTCCGGGTGGCCAGCAGCCCGAGCAGCCCGGACGCCACCAGCACCAGGCCCACCGGCAACCCGACCGGGGCGAGCAGCGGGCGTGGTGCGGCCAGCGCGGCGAGCAGCACCAGCGCCACCCCGCCGAGCAGCGTGCCGACCGGCAGCACCGGCCACGGCACGCCTGCGGCCACCAGCAGCACGGGCAGCGCGGTCGCGGCGAACGGCACCGCGACCAGCGTGGCCCGCCACCAGCCGGCGCCCGCCGACGGGACGGCGTCCGCGCCGGTGGTGCCGGTCCGCACGGCACCCCGGTCCTGCCGGCCGGCCAGCACCCCGGCCACCGCCAGCACGGCCAACGCCAGGCCCACCGGAAGCGCCCCCGGATCGGCCCGGACCGTCGGCGCCCCGGACCAGGGCGACACCCCGCCGTACGGGGCGACGAGCGCCGTCAGCGTCACCGGCACGGCGGTGGCGACCGAGACCACGAGCAGCCCGATGCCGGCCACCCGCAGGACGACGTCGGAGCGCGCCGCCCCGCCCAGCGTCGCCAGCAGGACCGCCACGGCGGCGTAGAGCGTCACCGGTTCGTCGGCCCGTACGGCCACCGGCGCCAACCCGACCGCCGTGACCGCCACGGCGACCCCGACGGAGGCGTACGCCCGCAGGTCGGGCCAGTGCCGGCGGACCGCGAGCAGCCCGACGGGCAGCAGCGCGACGGCGGCGAGCGCCGCCCGCGCCTGCCACCAGGCCGGCGCACCGGCGGCGAGGAGGGCGACGACCGCGCCGGCCGGCACCGCGAGCGGCACGACGGCCAGCGCCGCCCCGGCCACCCGGCGCTGCGCGGCCGTGCCGCGCCGGCCGACCAGCGCCACGGCGGTCCCGGCGACCAGCACCACGGCGAGCGCCGCACCCGCACCCGCCGGCGCGGCGAACCCGACGACCAGTCCGTGCCCGAGCAGGACGGTCCCGGCCACCCCCGCGGCCAGGACCGTCCAGGACCGGACGCCCGGGCGCCCCACCGCGACGGCCAGCAGACCCACCGCCGCCACCAGGTCCAGGGCCACCACCGCGGGCCAGGGCGACGGCCAGCCGGCCGGCACCGCCAGCACGACGGCCGCCGCACCGATCGCGGCCAACGCCGGCCGGGCGGCCCTCGGCAGCAACAGCCCGAGGGCGGCCACGGTCAGCGCGATCACCACCGGCGACTGCCACCCCTGGTCGAGGTCGGGCCCGGCGGCGGCCCCCTGCCACGGCGGCAGCGACCGGCCGGCGGTGGCGCCGGCGAACGCGACGGCCAGCAGCACGGCGACCTGCGCCGTCCCGCCGGCCACCAGCAGCGCGCCGGCCCGGGGACCGGTCCGCCATCCGGCGGGCAGCAGCCGCACCCCGCCGGCCAGCGCCACCACGACCAGCGCCGAGAGCAGCGGCGCCAGGCCCAGCTCCGCGATCGGGCGGACCACCGCGCCGGCCAGCACCGGCACCAGCAGCGCGGCGGCCACGGCGCGGAACACCGCCCCGCCGGTGAGCAGCGCGGTGCCGAGCAGCGTCAGCGCCACCAGCAGCAGCGGCGCCCCGGCCAGCAGCGGAACGCCGGCGGCCTGGCCGAGGGCCAGCGGTACGAGCGCGCAGAACGCGGCCACGAAGAGCGCGCCCGCGTGCCCCACCCAGGCGAGGACGCGCCCGGCGAGGACCGCCGGACGCGCGCCGGACGTCCCGGGGGCCGCACCGGCCGGGGCCACGGCACCGGCGACCCCACCGGCGGTCGGACCACCGACGGTCGGACCACCGACGGTCGGGCCGCCGGTCGTCGGAACCCCGACGGCCTCGGCAACGGTCGCCGGGGCGCCCCGGCGGCGCAGCGCGACCAGCACCGCCAGGTCGAGCAGTGCCACCCCCAGGAAGGCCATCGCCCAGCCGGCGGCTTCCGGCCGGGCGTCGGCGACGAGCAGGGGCAGCACCGGCTGCGCGGTCACCAGGGCCGCGAACCACGGCACGGTCAGTCCGCTGAGCCGGCCGTACCCGGCGGCGACCGCCGCGCCGGCCCCCCCGACCAGCGCGGCGTACCGGGTGGCGGGCCAGTCCGCCACCCCGACCAGGTCCACCGACCAGGCGGCGTACCCGTCGAGGAGCACCAGCAGCAGCCCGACGGCGGCGAAGGTCTCCGCGGTGCCGCGCAGCCCGCGCCGCACCGCCACCAGCGGCGCGGCCAGGGCGAGCGCGGTGAACGCGAACAGGATCAGGGCCCGACCGGCGACCCCCACCGCCGCCCAGGCGACCGCCGTGAAGACCACCGCGGCGGTGCCCAGCAGCAGCCCGCCGAGGACGAAGAGCAGGCCCTGCACCGTACGGGTGGAGGTCTCCGCCCCGCCGACGCCCGCACCCGCCGGAGCGGGGACCGGAGCCACCGGCCACCGGCCCGGCCACGCCGGCGTCACGGCCGGCGGCGGGGTCACGCCCGGGCGGGCCGGCGCCGGGGGCACGGCGGCCGCGGGGCGCACCGGCGCCGGGGTCGCGGAAGCCGCCGGGCGCGGCACGGGGAACTCCGCCCGTACCGTGGCGGCCAGCGCCGCCCGACGTCGCCGGGCCGCGCCCAGCCGGTCGGCGAGCCCCTGGTACGCCGCCCGGGCCCGCTCGACCTCGCCGCCGAGCGCGACGATCTCCCGGTCGAGCCGGACCACCTCGGCGGCGGCCGGGTGCGGCGGCCGGCCGCAGCCGGAGCAGCCGGAGCCGAGGTCGGCCGGCGCGCCGCAGGCGGGACAGGGATAGCCGGTGTTCTGCACCCGGCCATCATGGTGGCCGGGAGATCACCTGACCAGAGTGCGGGTACTCAGGGTCGGCTGTGTTCGTGCACCCAGGCGGCGTAGGCGGGGTCGCCGCTGTCCACCAGGGTCACCAGGATCTCCGGCACCTCGTACGGGTGGCTGGCCCGGATCTGCTCCACCAGCGCGGCGGCCCGGTCCGGCGCCGTCTTGAACTGCACCGACCACTCGGTGCTGGTCTCGACCCCGGAACGCCACCAGTAGGTGCTGTCCACCTGGCCGCCCACCTGCGCACAGGCCGCGAGCCGACCGGCGACGGCCGCGGCCGCCAGCACGTCAGCGACCGAGCGAGCGTCCACCACCGTCGTCACCACGCAGATCTGGTCCACCAGCGCACCCTACGCGGCACCGTCCCGATTGGCCGCGATCCACTCGTCGATCCGGGCCCACCAGTCGAAGAGCCAGTCGATCCGCTCCTGCCGACCGGTCGGCACCTCCTCCGGCGGCACCGACCAGAAGCGCATGGTGATCCGCTTGTCCATCGGCAGTTCCCGCCACACGTCGCCGACGCTGAGCAGCCGGTCCAGGCCGGTGTGCGCCACGAAGATCACCCCGGCGTCTGGCGCGGCGTCCAGCGCCGCGAGCAGCCCGCCCGGTTGCGGGGCGAGCACGTGCCGCATCCGCTCCGCGCGCCGCGCCATCCGTTCGAGGCCGAGGCCGCGCAGCTTCTCGATGGCCCGCAGCCGGCGGCCGGGGGTGAAGTTGCCGCCCTCCGGGAAGATCACGAACGCGTCGTCGTCGTCCAGGCCCTGGGCCAGGTGCCCGATCTGCTCGGTCACCGACCCCCGGCCCTCCGGGCCCGGCGCGAGGAAGCGGTTCGGCAGCCGGTTGAGCAGCACGTCGACCGCCGGGTCCCACTGGAGGCTGTCCTTCAGCACGATCCGCGGCTCCCGGTTGAACCAGTTGACCAGGGCGTGGATCAGGATGAACGAGTCGCCCGGCCCGGCGTGCCGGCAGAGCACCAGCTCGGGCCGGCCGGGCAGGGCGGTGTCGGGGTCGGTGCCCACCACGTCGATGCTCAGGTGCAGCGCCCAGCGGGCGTGCCAGAAGAGTGCCCGCAGGAACCAGCCGGCGAGCACGTAGTGCGCCCGCTGGAAGCCGGGCGAGCGAACCCGCCAGCCGAAGCCGGAGGCGACCCAGAGCACGAAGAGCGCGAGCAGCGCCGTCGCGTCCCAGACCAGGTAGACGCAGCCGAGCCAGAGCAGGCGCAGCGGCCGCAGCCGGCCCGGGACCAGCGGCGAGGCGGCCGCCGCGAGCAGCGCCCAGACCGGCAGGGTCGTCACCACCAGGAAGGCGAGCAGCACCACGCCAGGGGCCAGGAGCAGCCGGCGTACCCACCGCGGCGGCAGGGGCATCAGTGCTCCAACTGCGTCGCCAGGTAGCGCCGGGAGGCCGTGTAGGCGCGGCTGATCCGCCGCCCCACCGCCGCCATGTCCCGGTACGCCCACGGCGTGTCGTCGCGCGGCTCCAGCCCGCCGGTGGGCAGCACGTGCACCTCCACCCCGTCGGGCAGGGCCGCCATCTCCCGGGCGAACCGGTGCCGCCGGGCGATCTCGAACGCGACCTGGGCGATCTCCCAGGGCCGCCGGGGCGGGGTCAGGGCCCGCTCGATCCGACCCACCTGGAGTACGAAGATCCGCGTGGCGCCCACGGCGACCGCCTCGCCGATCGGGATGGAGTTCACGATCCCGCCGTCGATGTAGTGCTGGTCGTCGATGCGGGCCGGCGGCAGCAGCCCCGGCACCGAGGCGGAGGCGAGCACGGCCGGCACCAGTGGTCCGCTGTCGAACCAGTACTCGGCGGCCCGCTCGATGTTGGCCGCGCAGCAGCGGAAGGGCACCTGGAGGTCGGCGAAGGTGGTCTCCGCACCCAGCTCGGCCTCCAGCAGCTTGCGCAGCGGGCGGGGCGAGTGCAGGTGGGTACGGGCGGCGAAGCGGCGCAGTTGGCGGGCCACCGAGTCGCCGTACACCTCGCTCGCCTCGGGCGAGGCCCAGAGCCGGACCAGCCGGTCGGTGACCGCCTCGGACGGTTCGGCGGCGACCAGCGCGCCGTTGACCGCCCCGATCGAGGTGCCGAGCACCACGTCGGGCCGGATGCCGGCCCGGAACAGCGCCCGCAGCATGCCCACCTCGACCGCGCCGAGGACTCCCCCGCCTCCGAGCACGAACGCCACCGGTCCCCGCGACATGGGTTCATCCTGGCACGGGCGGGAAAGTGGCCGTCCGGTGCCGGCCCGTGGGCGGCGGGCACGGGTCCGGCCGACGCGGTCCGGTCCCGGAAGGTAGCCGACCGTTGACAGGCCCGTCACATTCGCGCAACCTGATAGCGCTCCCACAGCGAGGCAGGTGCGTTCCGTGAAGCCAGCACTGCACCCCGGCCGGTTGCTGGCCCGCCGGTACCGGCTCGTCGACCAGATCGGCGCCGGCGGCATGTCGGTGATCTGGCGGGCCCGCGACGAGGTGCTCGACCGGGTCGTGGCGCTGAAGGTGCTCGCCCCGTCGCTCGCCGCCGACGCCCGCTTCCGCGACATGGTGCGCGAGGAGGCCCGCGCCGCCGCCCAGCTCGTCCACCCGCACGTCACCTCGGTGCACGACTACGGCGAGACCGTCGCGCCCGACGGGTCGATCACGTCGTTCGTGGTGATGGAGCTGCTGGCCGGCGAGGAGCTGGAGGTCCGGCTCACCGAAGGGCCGCTGCCGTGGGCCGAGGCGGTCGAGGTCGGCGCCCAGGTGGCGGACGCGCTCGCCGCCGCGCACCGGCTCGGCATCGTGCACCGGGACATCACCCCGGCCAACGTGATGATGACCCGGGCCGGGGTCAAGGTGCTCGACTTCGGCATCGCCACCCGGATCGGCGCGCCGGACGACGACGAGGACGGGGGCACCTTCGGCACGCCCGCGTACGTGGCGCCGGAACGGCTCGACGGGGCGCCCGCGCAGCCGGCCACCGACGTGTACTCCCTCGGCGTGCTGCTCTACGAGGCGCTGACCGGTCGGGTGCCGTACCCGGCGGACACCTGGGAGCAGCTCAGCGAGGCGCTCGCCGGGGAGGGCCCGCCCCCGCTGGCCGACATGCCGGGCCTGCCGCCCGAGGTGGCCCGCACCTGCCTGCGCTGCCTGGAGCGGGACCCGCTGGCGCGGCCCACCGCCCGCCAGGTCGCCACCCTCCTGCGCGACCAGCTGCTACCCGCCGACCCGCAGGCCGCCACCATGCTCGCGCCGACGGTCACCCTCCCGACCCTGCCCGCTGAGGCGGGCGGGGCGGCAGGACCGGCCGGGGCGGAGCCGGGCGGCGGGATCGAGCCACGCGGTGCCCGCCACGCCAAGGAGCGCCGTCGGCGCCGCCTGCCGCGCCCGGTGCTGATCGTGCCGGTCGTACTGCTGGTGGGGGTGGCCCTGGCCGTGCCCGCGATCCGTCAGGAGGAGCCGAGCCCGCCCCGGTCGCTGCCCACCACGGGCCCGTCCGACCCGCCGCCCTCCCCCACGCCGACGGTCACCGCACCGCCCCCGGCGGCCTCCCCGACCCCGACGTCCGCCCCGCCGGTCGCGCCCCGGCCGACCCCGACGCCCCCGGAGCGCGGCGACCTCATCGAGGCGGCCAACCGGGTCGACGGGCTGATCAACGCCGGTCTCGACGACGGGGGGATCCGACCCGACGTCGGCCTCGACTTCCGCAACGAGCTGCGCAACCTGACCGACGCGGCCCGCGCCCGGTCGGGCGACCTGGGCGAGCGGATCGCCCGGCTCCGCGAGAAGGTCGCGATCCGCCGCGGCGAGGGCGCCCTCACCGACGCGTACGCCCGCCGGCTGGACAGCGCGATCACCGCGCTCGGGGCGGCGCGGGTCTGACCGGCGGCGGTCAGCGGGCCGGGGCCCGGACCGGCTCCCGGGCCGCCTCGGGCAGGGCCGCCTCCGCGATGAAGCGGCGGTACACCTCCTCGTAGCCGGCGGCCATCCGCTCGGTGGAGAAGTTCTTCGCCACGTGCGCCACGCAGGCCGCCGGGTCGAGGCCCGTCGCCGCCCGCAACGCGCCGGGCAGCTCGTCCACGTGCTCGCAGATCAGGCCGGTCCGCCCCGGCCGGACCAGTTCCGGCACCGCCCCCCGGTCCAGCGCCACCACCGGCGTCCCGGTCGCCATCGCCTCCACCATCACCATGCCGAACGGTTCGTCCCACTGGATCGGCATGATCAGGCACCGGGCCTCGACCAGCAGCCGCAGCGCCTCGGCCCGGTCGGCGTCGAGCACCACCCGGACGTCCTCGCCGAGCAGGGGCCGGACCACCTGGTCGTAGTAGCGGCGCTCGGCCGGCTCGTTGCACTTGCCGGCCAGCACCAGCGGCAGGCCGGCGGCCCGGCAGGCCCGGATGGCGACGTCCGGGCCCTTGTCGGGGCTGAACCGGGCCAGCCAGAGCACCGGTCCCCGCCCGGGGGCGGTCTTGTGCGGCACGCCCCCGACGTCCATCGCGTTGTGCACCGTGCCGACCCAGCGCAGCGGCGGATTGAGTCGGCGCTGGGCATGCGAGATGGCCACCAGCCCGACCCCCCGGTCGGTCTCGCTGAGCACGTCGCCGTACTCGCCCACGGGATTGCCGTGCACGGTGGCCACGGTGGGCACGGCTCGGTGGCCGGCGATCAGCGGGCCGATCGTGGTGTGGTCGTGGACGACGTCGAAGTCCCCCGCGTGGACCCGGTGGTTGACCCGGGCCAGGTGGGCCAGCTCGGGCAGCGCCTCGCCGAGCCGGTCGAACTGGAGTTCGGGCACCGTGGAGACGAACGCCGCCGCCGTCCCGTGCTCCCGGCCGGCCCCGAACACGGTGACCGCGTGGCCCCGGTCGACAAGCGTCTCCACCAGGCCGGTCACCACCTGTTCCAGCCCGCCGTAGCCGGGCGGCGGCACCGACAACCACGGCGGCACCACCATCGCGATCCGCAACGGCCGCGTTTCCGGTCGGTCGGGCGACGGATGGTTCACGGCCACGGAATCCTCCCCCTCGGTCACTGCTGTGGCATCACCGGACCGGGCCGCACCGCGACCGGTCCCCGCTGGGCGGGCGGGATCGACGACGGTTTCCCGGGGGCGGCGCCACTAAACGGGACGATCCGGGCGGTCACCCGCCCACGAGGAGCCGTTCCCGCACCGCCCGCACCCCCTCGGCGGACCAGGCCACCCGCTCCGCCTCGTCCCGTTCCCACCAGGAGCGCACGACCCCGGTGAGCACGACCGTGTCCCCGTCCACCTCGACGGTCACCCGCTCCGTGCCGATGCCGCGCCTCAGCGCCCGCTGGAGGTCGCGCCGGGTCCGCTCGCTGTCGGGACGGATGGCGGGCCGCACCTCGACGAGGTTGGTCACCCCGCGTACGCCCCGCAGCCGGCGCAGCTCCCGCTCGGCGGTGCGCCGCTGCCAGCCGAACTCCACCTCGCCGCGGAGCATCACCCAGCCGTTGGCCACGGTGACGTCCAGCCGCTCCGCGGGCACGAAGCTGTCCCACTCCAGCGCCCGGCCCGCCGCGACGGCGATCTCGGCGTCCGTACGCCCCGGCTCGCCGGGCAGGCGCACCTCGACGTCGTCGGCGACCGCCCGCACCCCCCGTACGCGCTGCGCACAGCGCTGCGCCGCCCACTTCCGCGCGTATCCGTCGACCCAGCCGGTCAGGGTGACCACGCCCTCGCGGACGGTCACCCCGATCTCGTTCGGCTGCACCTGGGCGTCCCACGCCAGTTCGTCGAGCACGTCCCGCTGGATCCGCTCGTCCGTCCGAACGGCCGCTGCCGTGGTCATCGCACCCCTCCGTACGCCTCGCCGGTCCTGACTGCCGACGATCCCGGCGCGACGGGTGACGGCGGTTCACCCGCACCGGGTGAACCGCCGTCGGAGGGAGCGACGGGTGACGGAGCCAACCCCCTTGGCCCCGCCACCCGCCGCCCGGAGGGAGGAGGAATGTCTTCGGTTGCCGACTACGACGTCTCGGCGAGCGTCACGGTCGCCCTGGATTCGGTGCCGTTGCGCTTGTAGGTCACCTCGACCCGGTCGCCGACCTTGCCGGCCTGCACGGCACCGACCAGGTCGTCCGAGTCGTTGACCACCTTGTCGCCGAACCGGGTGACCACGTCGCCGCGCTGCAACCCGGCCTTCTCGGCGGGGCTGCCCGGGGTGACGGCGGCGACCAGTGCCCCGCCGCCCTCGGCGGCCGTCACGCTGACCCCGAGCGACGGGTGGCTGACCTTCTCGCCACGCTGGAGCTTGCCGGCCACGTCCTTGGCCTTGTTGCTGGGGATCGCGAAGCCGACGCCGATGTTGCCGCTGCTGCCCTGCCCGGCGGTGGCGATGGCGGTGTTGATGCCGATCACCTCGCCCCGGGTGTTGACCAGGGCGCCGCCGGAGTTGCCCGGGTTGATCGGCGCGTCGGTCTGGAGCAGCCCCGCGATCGAGCTGGCCCCCTGCGCCGGGTCCTGCCGCTGCTGCCCACTGCCCGCCTGGATGGTGCGGTCCCGGGCGCTGAGGATGCCGGCGGTGACCGAGCCCTGGAGGCCCAGCGGGCTGCCGAGGGCGAGCACCTGGTCGCCGACCTGCATCGCGTCGCTGTCGCCGAAGGTGGCCGCCTTGAGGCCGCTGACGCCGTTGGCCTTGACCACCGCGAGGTCGGTCTTCGGGTCGGTGCCGACGATCTTGGCCTCGGCGGTCTTGCCGTCGGCGAAGGTCACCACGGCCTTGCCGTCGGTGGCGGAGGCGACCACGTGGTTGTTGGTGAGCACGAAGCCGTCGGCGGTGAGGATCACGCCGGAGCCCTCGCCGTTGTCCGTGCCGATCGAGACGACGCTGGGCTGCACGGCCGCGGCGATCCGGGGCAGGTCGGCGCCGTTGATGACCGGCGCGGCGGAGTAGGTGCGGGTGATGCCCGAGTCGCCGTCGACGGCGAGCGCGAGCGCCCCGCCGGCGACGCCCGAGCCGAGCATCAGCGCGAAGACCGCCACCCCGGCGCCGGCGAACTTGGCGATCCGGCTGGGCCGGGGGCCCGCCGTCTGCGGGGCCGCCCAGGGCGGGACGGGCTGGCCGGAGGGGTGCGGCTGGTGACCGTACGGCTGTCCCGGCTGTCCCCCGCCGCTCCAGCCGGACTGCTGGCCGTACCAGGGCGCGCCGGGGTGGCCGGCGGCCTGCGCGTGACCGGGCTGCGGGTAGCCGGACTGACCCGCGGCCTGCGGGTAGCCGGGCTGACCCGCCGCGTGCGGGTGACCGGGCTGGCCGGCGGTGTGCGGATGCTGGGGCTGGCCGGCGACCGGGTACTGCGTTACGGCCGGGGCGGGCGCGAAGGGGCCGGGCGGGATGGGCCGGTCGACCGGACCGGCACCCTCGGGGACGCGGGCCGGCTCGGCGGCACGCGGGCCACCGTCGCCGGCCGGGCCCGACTCAGCGGTACGCGACGCCTCGCCGCCCACCGGGGCGGCGCCACCGGCGGCCGGGGCGGAGTCGCCGCCGGGCACAGGGGCGAAGCCGACGGTCGGGGCGGATTCACCGGAAGCCGGGGCGGGGTCGCCGCCGGGGGCCGTGCTGAACCCGACGGTCGGGGCGGAGTCACCGGCGGGGGCGGAGTCGGACTGCGCGCGCTCGGCGCGCGGCAGCTCGGCGGTGGGGTGCGACGGCTCGGCGTCGGGGTGGGCCGGCCGGCGCTGCGGGTCGGACTCGTGCTCGGTCATGCGTCCACCTTGACGCGCGGCACTGCGATCCGCCTGGAACGCACCTGAATGTTGGCTGAAAGTCACTCGCCATCGCCCTCGTCGTCCGGCACGAGCGGGAGCCGGACCCGGAAGGTCGCTCCCCCGCCGGGGGTCTCGGCCACCTCGACGGTGCCGTGGTGGGCGCGCACCAGCGCCGCGACGATGGCCAGGCCGAGGCCGGTGCCGGTGTTGCCGCCGGCCCGCCGGGTACGCGCCGCGTCCACCCGGTAGAAGCGCTCGAAGACCCGCTCCGCCTGCTCCGGGGTGAGCCCGGGACCGGTGTCCGCCACCTCGACCACGGCCAGGTTCCCGGGCTCGGCGCGCAGCCGCAGGGTCACCGAGGCCTCCGGCGGGGTGTGCGTGAGCGAGTTGGTCATCAGGTTGCCGATGATCTGGCGCAGCCGGGCGTCGTCGCCGTAGACGACCAGCGGACCGGCGCCGGGGGTGACCTCCAGCTCGATCCGGCGCTCCGGCGCCACCGCCCGGGCGGCCTCGACCGCCTCGCTGGCCAGCACGGGCAGCTCCACCGGGGCGAGGGAGAGCGGTCGCTCCCGGTCCAGCCGGGCGAGCAGCAGCAGGTCCTCCACCAGCAGCCCCATCCGGGCCGCCTCCTGCTCGATGCGGCGCAGCAGGTCGGCGGTCTGCTCCGGCGCGCTCGCCGCGCCCTGCCGGTACAGCTCGGCGAAGCCCCGGATAGTGGTCAGCGGCGTCCGCAGCTCGTGCGAGGCGTCCGCGACGAACTGCCGCATCCGCTCCTCGGAGCGGCGGGCCCGCGCCTCGGAGGCCCGCGCCGAGCCGGCCGCCTCCCGGGCGGCGGCCTCGGCGGACCGGGCGGCCAGCTCCGAGGCGGCCCGCGCGGTGAAGGCGACCTCGATCTGGTTCAGCATGGCGTTCAACGCCCGGGATAGCCGCCCCAGCTCGGACGTGGGGACGGGCTGCCCCTGCTCCGGGTCGGGCACCCGCCGGGTGAGGTCGCCACCGGCGATGGCGGCGGCCGTACGTTCTATCTCCACCAGCGGCTTCAGGCTGGTCCGGACGATCGCCGCGCCGATGGAGGCGAGCAGGATCAGCACCGCGCCGCCGACCAGCAGGTCTATCCAGACCAGCTGCTTCACGGCACGATCCACCTGGGTGAGGGGCTGACCCACGGCCAGCACCGAGCCGTCCTTCTGTCCCGCGTAGACCACTCGCCAGCGGGTGCGACCGTCCTGGGACACGACGGTGCGGGGCTCGCCCTCCAGCGCGATGAAGCCGCTCCGGTCGCTGGGAAAACTGGGCAGTTGCTCGGGGTTGAGGCTGATGTCGTCGTAGACCGGCCTGTACACCTGATTCTCGTCGGCGACCGAAACGACGTAGCTGCTGGGCAGCATCGCCTCGACCCTGCCGCTGCGGAGCCCGGGCAGCAGTTGCCCGAGCCCCTGGCTGGCCGACTCGATCTGGCCGTCCACCTGGCCGACCAGGTAGTTGCGGAGAAAGAAGGCGGTCAGTGAGCTGATCACCAGGAGCGCGGCGGCGACCAGTGCCAGCACCGCGGCGACCAGCTTGACCCGCAGCGGGACGCTGCGCAGCCGCGCCTTGCCCTGGTCGAGTGGTTTCACGCCGCCGGCTTGCGGAGGACGTAGCCGACGCCTCGGAGGGTGTGAATCAGCCGGGGCTGGGTGTTGTCCACCTTGCGGCGCAGGTAGGAGATGTAGGACTCGACGATGTTGTCGTCGCCCCGGAAGTCGTAGTTCCACACGTGGTCGAGGATCTGCGCCTTGGACAGCACCCGGTTGGCGTTCAGCATCAGGTAGCGCAGCAGCTTGAACTCGGTGGGCGAGAGCTGCACCCGCTGGCCGGCCCGGTGCACCTCGTGGGTCTCCTCGTCCAGCTCCAGGTCGGCGAAGGTGAGCCGGGAGGGCGCCTGCTCGCCGCTGCTGGTCCGCCGCAGCACCGCCCGGATCCGGGCGGTCAACTCCTCCAGGCTGAACGGCTTGGTGACGTAGTCGTCCCCGCCCAGGGTCAGCCCGCGGATCTTGTCGTCGGTCGCGTCGCGGGCGGTGAGGAAGACCACCGGCGTACGGGTGCCGCCCTCGCGCAGCATCCGGATGACCTCGAAGCCGTCCAGGTCGGGCAGCATCACGTCGAGCACCACCAGGTCGGGCCGGTGGTCCTTGGCGGCGTTGAGGGCGGCGCTGCCGCTCGTCGCGGTGGCCACGTCGAAGCCCGCGAAGCGCAGGCTCGCGGAGAGCAGTTCGAGGATGTTGGGATCGTCCTCGACGACGAGCAGTCGCGCCTCGGTCTGGGTAGCGGCCATGCCGCCCATCATCCGTGCTCTCGCTGCGTCCGCGCTGGGCACTCGCTGGAAAGAACCTGTGAGGCGACCGTCGCGCTCAGCGCAGCAGTCGACGCAGCCCGTCCAGCGCGCCGTCGAGCAGCCGGATGGCCGTACGCAGCTGCGAGTCGCTGAGCCGGCGGGCCCGGACCAGGGCGCCCACCTCCCCGGCGAAGGTCGCCAGCCGCTGGTCGAACTCGGCCAGCGTGGCGGTGGACGCGGACGCCGGCCCAGCTTCCGACGGCGCGTTGGACGCGGAAGTCGGGCCGGCGGGGGGTGCGGGCGACGGGCCGGGGGCGGGAGCGGGGGTCGGGCCGGAGCCGGGGGGCGCCCAGCGGGGACGACGGGTCTGCCGGGCCGCCTCGCGCAGCTCGCGCTTCAGGTCGCGGACGGAGCCGCGTACCTCGTTGTGGATCTCTCCGGCCAGGGCTGACAGGTCCTCCACCGAGGCGGCGATGTCCGACTCCAGGGCGGTCAGCTCGCCGGCCCGCTGCCGCAGCTCGGCCCGGCCCGCCTCGGTGATCTCGTAGACCTTGCGGCCACCGACGGCGGTGTGGGTGACCAGCCCGTCGGCCTCCAGCCGCTGCAACCGGGGATAGATGGTGCCGGCGCTGGGCGCGTAGAGGCCGAGGAAGCGCTCCTCCAGCAGGCGGATCAGCTCGTAGCCGTGCTTCGGGCCGTCGTCGAGGAGCTTGAGCAGGTAGAGCCGGAGCCGCCCGTGACTGAACACGGCGGTCACGGCAGCTCCTCCTCGTCGTGGCCCACCGGCCGGGCGAGCAGCGCGATGCTGCCCGATGTGGCGGACGCGGAGAGCCTACCCTCACCCGCGCCGAGCACGCCCTCGCTGTCCACCACGGACCCCGGGACGGCGCTACCCCGCACCTCGGGGAAGCCGCTGGTGATCCGGCCCGACGTGGTGTGCAGGCGGACGGCCAGGTCGCTGTCCGCGCGGACCCGGACGGTGATGCTGCCGGAGATCGTGCTGAGCCGGATGTCGCTGCGCCGAGGATTGTCCAGGTCGCACGTGATGGCCCCGGAGACGGTCTGCGCGCGAACCCGCCCGGCCGCGCTGTCGGCGAGGATCACCTCTCCCGAGACGGTCTCCAGGTCCAGGTCGCCGGCCACCCCCAACGCCTCGACCGGGCCCGCCATGGTCTTCGCCGACGTCCGGCCGTGAAGGCCCATCAGGGCGATCCGGCCGGAGGTCACCTCCACCCGGGTCTCGCCGCGCAGGCCCGACGCGACCAGCGGGCCCTCCACCAGTTCCAGGTCGGCCAGCACGTCGGGCGGGACCGCGACGGAGACGTCGACCCGGGGCAACCGGGACAGCGGACCCAGCCAGAAGACGTGGTCCGAGAGCCGCCAGCGTCGCTGCTGGCGTACGGAGAGCCGGCCGTCGCGGTGCTTCACCAGGACCGGCCGGCGCCCGACCCGGGTGATGTCGACCCGGGGCGGGCCGTCGGTGGCCACCACGTTGAGCCGGCCGCTGAGCAGGTGGACGTCGAGTCGGGTGACCGTCCCGTCCAGGGTGATCTGCTGCGGGGTGTGCACGGTCCAGTCGGTCATCGGTCCTCCCTCGGCGACGCGCCGCGTCGTCGGCGCGTCGGATGGCAGGACAGTAACGCGATACATCGCGATACGACAAGCGCGGACGTGACAACCTCACGGCACCGGTTCCACGAGCGGCCGGCGGTACGGTCCCCAGGCCACGAAGCGGTCGAACATGGCCCGAGGGCTGGGACCGCCGCGCGGGTCGAGGTGGTAGAGGTCGCGCATCGCCTCGTACATCAGGCCCGCCAGGTAGATCGACAGGCTCTGCTGCGCGCCCTCGTACTCGGCCTTCAGCAAGAGTCGCGCGGTCGCGCAGGGCCACGGCTGGCCGCACGAGCGACAACCCCAGTGCGGTCGCAGCGGCGTGTGCGGCGGCCGGCCCTCGATGCGGTGGCGGGGGCGCCCGGGGCGCGGTCCGGGGCCGGGCTGCGGGAGCCGGGTGGAGAGCAGGGGCCTCACCAGCGCCCCCCGTTCAACCGGCGCGCCCGCCCGGCGGCGGCCAGATCGGCCGCGCCGTACCACAGGATCTCGGTCGCGTCGTTCGCCCTCGGCCCGACCGGAGGCGGCACGAAGGGTCCGATCGGGCCGGGGATGTACGGAGCCGGCCTGCTCGGCGGGGGTGGCGGGTTCGGTGCCGGAGCGGGCTTCGGCCGCGCGCCCCGAACCTCCGGAGCGGGCTTCGGCCGCCGGCTCCGGATCTCCCGCCGCTCCGCGCAGTTCGGGCACGCGCAGTGCCGTCCGCACCGACTCCGGTGCCAGCCTCCACGGTGACCCACTTCTCCCCCACCCCGCTGTCGAGGTGGGGCCGCCCCGCCACGGGGGAGCAGGGCGGCCCCGGCAGGACCCGCCCACGTCCTCGACGACGGCGAACGGGCCCGCGTGGTGACAGTCTGGTGAGGACACCACTACGGTCGACACATGCTCGCCGCATCCGCGCAGGTCAACGCGCCGGCCGAGCGGGCACGGGAGACACGCCGACGGGACCGAGCAGAATCTGGGGAATCGATGGGCACCGCCACCAACTACGTGCTGGGTGAGCTACGCACGTTCCGCGCTCAGCTCGGCCTGAGCCAGGACGACTTCGGCAGGACGATCGGCTACTCCGGGTCGCACGTCAGCTCCGTCGAGACGGGCGGTCGCCCGCCGACGCGGGAGTACATGAAGGCGATCGACGACCAGCACGACACGGGCGAGCGGTTCGGCCGGATGCTCCGCGAGCTGGCCCGGCTGGACGCCACGCCGGCCTGGCTGCGGGAGTGGATCGAGTTCGAGCGGGAGGCGGCGACGCTGCGCTGGTTCGAGCTGGCATACGTGCCGGGCCTGCTCCAGACCGAACGCTACGCCCGTGCCACGCTGGCCGGGGGCCGGTTCACGGCCGACGAGGTCGAGCGGATCGTCGCGTCCAGGCTGGAGCGTCAGGCGATCCTCGGCCGGGATCGGCCGCCCCAGCTCATCGCCGTCGTCGACGAGGCCGTGCTGCGCCGGCCGGTGCTCGACCAGCCGGGGCTCATGGCCGAGCAGCTCGACCACCTGGTGGCCGTCGCGACGCAGGAACACGTGCAGCTCCACGTCGTCCCGGTCGACGCCGGCATGTATCTCGGGCTGGCGGGCCAGTTCATCATCGCCGAGCTGCCGGACGGCACCCGGGTGGCCCATGCGGACAACCAGCTCAGCGCGCAGATCGTCGACGCATCCACCGACATTGCTAGGCTGGCCAGGACGTGGGAGATCGTGCGGAACGAGGCCCTCCCCCGCCGGCAGTCGACCGTGCTGATCAAGGAGGTGGCGAAGTCATGGACGTGACGACCCCGCAGTGGCGGAAGTCGACGAGGTCCGGCGGCAACGGCGGTTCCTGCGTCGAGGTCGCCGACAACGTGCCGGGCGTCGTGCTGGTGCGCGACACCAAGGACCGCGAGGGCGGCACCCTCCACTTCGACTCCCGGGCGTGGCAGTCGTTCGTCGGCCTGGCCAAGCGGATCGGCCCGGTCGGCTGACCCGCTTCTCCCCCCGTCCTCACGCCGCGTATCCGGCCGGCGCCCGCCCGACGGCGGCAGCGGGGACGTGCACGACCGACTCGGCCGCCAGGGCGAGCAGGCGCCGGTCGGCGTCCCGGGCAGGATGCAGGGCGGCGGAGACGCTCACCCGCACCTCCAGGCCCCGGGCGGCGAGCACCCGGCCCGCCGAGCGCAGCAGGTCGTCGTCCCCGACGAATGCGGCGGCCGTGGTCGGCACGCCGGTCGCGGCCCACCGGTAGCCGATCCGCAGCGGCACCACCGGCGCCCCGGCGTCGATCGCCGCCTGGAACAGCGCCGGACGAAAGCCCCGGCCGGGGCGGCAGGCGACCGAATCGGCGGTGCCGCACCAGGTCGTACCCTCCGGAAAGACCGCCACCGGGCTGCCGGCGCGCAGCGCGGCGGTGACCCGGGCGACCGTCGCGGGCAGGGCGCGGGGGCGGGCCCGGTCGACCAGGACCGTGCCGGCCGCCGCCGCGAGCAGCCCGACCAGCGGCCAGGACCGGACCTCCCGCTTGGCCACCATCCGGGCCGGCGCGACGGCCAGCAGCGCGAGCACGTCCAGCCAGGAGGCGTGGTTGGCGACCAGCAGCGCCGCCCGCCGGGGCGGCCGGCCGCGCACCACGAGGCGCACGCCGAACGCGCGCAGCGTCCACCGGGCCCAACCGCGCAGGGCCGCCGCCCGGTCTCCGGCCGGCAGCACCGGCAGCAGCAGCGCCAGCGCCGTGCCCGCCGACAGCATCCCGAGGACGGCGAGGGTCCGGCCCGCCCGCCGCGCGGGCGACACGGCCGGCACCTCGCCGGCCGCCGGGAGGCAGGTCGGCCCGCACCCCGAGGCGGGCAGCCAGAGGCGTCCGGCGGTGCTCACCGCCCGGCCCCGCCGAGGAAGTGCCGCAGGTAACGGGGGTTCATCCGGTCCAGGGAGAAGAGCACGTAGAAGTCGGCCACCCCGAAGTCCGGGTCGTACGCCGGCTCGCCGCACACCCAGGCCCCGAGGCGCAGGTAGCCGCGCAGCAGCGGCGGGACCGTGGCCCGCGCCGTCGGGCCGTCGGCCGCCGCCGGCCCGACGATCCTGTCCGACTCGGCGAACCAGGGGCGCCTCGGCCGTACGCGCAGCCGCGGCGGGGCCAGGTGCCGGGCCGCGACCTCGTCCCACACCCGCGCGACGGTCCCGCCCCCGTCGGCCACCGGCACCGACGCGCAGCCGCCGAGCCAACGCGACCCGCGCAGGTGCAGGTAGCGGACGATGCCGGCCCACATCAGGTTGATCACCGCGCCGGAGCGGTGGTCGGGGTGCACGCAGGACCGGCCGGCCTCGACCAGGTCGTCACGGAGCGGGTCGAGCCCGGTGAGGTCGAACTCGGTCGCGGCGTACCGCCGGTCGGTGCGGCCCGGCGGGAGCAGCCGGTACGTGCCGACCACCTCGCCGGTGCCCTCCTGCCGGACGATCAGGTGGTCGCAGTACGCGTCGAGGTCGTCGACGTCGAGCCCGGCGGCCCCCGGGCGCAGGGTGGCGCCGAGTTCGGTGGCGAACACCTCGTGACGGAGGCGTTGCGCGGCCGCGACCTCGCTCGGGTCGTCGGCGATCAGCAGGGTGTAACCGCTGGTCGTCAGGGGTGCGCCAGCGGCGTGCAGAACGGCCATGGGATCTGTGTAGGCGGCGCGGGTTGCCGGCCGGCGGGGTGAGGGATGTCGATGAGGTGAACGGCCCGTGCCGGGGTCGCGGTGGCGGGGTCGCGGTGGCGGGGCCGGCGCTCGTCTCAGCGGGTGGCGCGCAGGTCCCGGGCGAGGTGCGAGCGCCGGAACCCCACCGTGACCAGACGCCGCAGGTCGGCCCGGTTGTCGTGCATGAGCTGGACGTGGAAGTAGTTGACGTATTCCAGCGCGGCGAAGAGGCCGAAGGCCAGCCCCGGGTACGACCGCACGCCGGGTGCCCCCACGGCGGCCACGGCGCAGGCGCCGATCACGGCGGCCAGGAGGAACGGCAGGGCGGCGCGCGCGGTGACGAAGTGACGCCGGCCGGGCAGGCGCGCCTCCCCGCGGCGCAGTTGTCGCAGCTTGAGCGCCCAGTAGGCCGTACCCACCACGAGCAGGGCCGCGAACGCCCCGAAGCCGGCGAGGTTCGCCGCCGTCGGCGGCAGGCCCACCAGCTGGAACCACACCCACGCCTGCAGGGGAACGTTGAGCAGCTCCCAGCCGGCGAGGGAACGGAGCCGACGCCGGGCCGCCTCGCGGGTCGGGCCGGCCGGCAGGTGGGTCCTGGGCACGGCCCCAACAGTGGCACAGGCCGGACGGCCACCGGCGTGCGCCGGCTCCCCGGAAGGACGCTCGTTCCGGCCGGTCGCGGGCGACCGGATGTCGATCTCAGCCCCCGGTCACGGCGGCGACGCCCGCGCGGAGTCCGAGGGGCCGGACAGCAGCAGGGTGGCCGCTCGTCGTACGGCCTCGACGTCGTCCTCGCCGGGAGTGCCGTTGTCGCGCATGGCGCGGCGGGCGACCGCGTAGGGCAGGTCGACCACGGCCAGCACGACGTCAGCCGGGCGGTGCCCGGTGGCGTGGGCCATCGCGGTGAGGGCATCGCCGAGGGCGCGGTGGTGGGCCTGCGCCTGCTGGGCGAGCGCGGGTGAGGTGTCGCCGCGCAGCAGGTCGCGCAGGGCGTGGCGCAGGAGGAGGGCGGCGTCCTCGGGGTGGGCACGACACCAGGTCAGGACAGCGACCGCGGCGCGGACGCCGGCCTGCGCGTCGGCCGGGCCGAGGGCCTCCAGGTAGACACGGAGGAAGCGGTCCTGCGCGCGCAGCCAGGCGGCGGCGACGAGGTCGTCGCGGCGCGGGAAGCGGTGGTAGACCGAGCCGCTGGAGGCACCGGTGGCCAGGCAGACGGCACGGGCGGAGGCGGCGGCAGGCCCACCCGAGAGCACCAGGGTGCGGACGGCGTCGAGCATCGCATCGGTCGAGTGCTTGACCGGCTGCGGCATGACGTAGAGACTACCCTCTACTTGAACTAGCGAATGCTCTCTAGGGGAGTCATGATCCACAACACCCACGAGCGGCAGCTCGCGGCACCTCCCGCAGCCGTGGGCGCGTTGATCGACTCCCTGGCCACCCCGGACGACCGGCTGTGGCCGCGTGGACAGTGGCCGGCCATGCGGTTCGACCGCCCGCTCGGCGTGGGCGCCTGCGGCGGGCACGGGCCGATCGGCTACACCGTCGTCGCGTACCAGCCCGGGGCACGGATCCGGTTCGAGTTCTCCGCGCCGGCCGGCTTCCGCGGCCATCACGAGTACGAGGTCCTACCGGTCACCGACCAACGCTGCCTGCTGCGTCACTCACTCGTCATGACCACGAGGTGGCCGGCGTGGGTGAGCTGGCCGGCGGTCTACCGCCCGCTGCACGACGCCCTGATCGAGGACAGTCTGGACACGGCGGCTCATTACCTGGGACTGGCGGCGCCTCCGTCGCACCGCTGGACACGGCGGGTCCGCGCCCTCCGGTCGCTGCTCCGCTGACGGCGGCGCCCGTGCCGGGGCCGGGCCGACGGCGTGCGAGGCTGCCGGGGGCACGCGCCGGCGACGGGGCCGGGCGCCCTCGCCGGAGGTGAATGATGATCATCGAGTCGCGCTTCAACGGACCACCCGGCTCGGGCAACGGCGGCTGGAGCGCCGGGGTCTTCGCCGCCGCATCCGGCGCCCCGGGGGCGGTCGAGGTGACGTTGCGTCGCCCACCCCCGCTGGAGACCCCGCTCACTCTCGCCGACGGGGAGGTCCGCGACCCGCAGGGCCTGGCCGTCGCCCAGGTCCGTCCCACGGAGGACCCCCGGGCGGTGGTGCCGCCGGTGGACCTGCCGGCCGCGCGGGCCGCCTCGGCGGCGTACCCCGGGCTGGTCGACCACCCCTTCCCGGGCTGCTACGTCTGCGGCCCGGACCGCGCCGACGGGCTGCGGATCTTTCCGGGGCGGCTGCCGGACGGCCGTACCGCCGCGCCGTTCCGGGTGCCCGGGTCGGTCACGACCGCCACCGTCTGGGCGGCGCTGGACTGCCCCGGCGGCTGGGCGGTGATCGCCCCCGGCCGGCCGTACGTCCTCGGCCGGATCGCGGCGGTGGTCGCGGCGCTGCCGGAGCCGGGCGACGAGTGCGTGGTGACCGGCGTCATGGTCGGCGGCGAGGGCCGCAAGGCGCTCGTGCACACCAGCCTGTACGCCCCCGACGGCGCCCTCCTGGCCTGGGCCCGGGCAACCTGGATCGCCGTGGCCGACGACGCCCGATAATCGTTCCTGGGGATGAGGGCCTCCTGCCTGAGGCGGAGGTGGATCTCGGAAGTGCGCCTGATTGACCTGGTTGCGCCCGCCCGCCACGCTGTGTCACGGCGTACCCCGACGCCACCGCACGAAGGAGAGCAATGACTGACGGGCAGAGAAGCCCCACCGGTGACGGTCAGATCGTGGTGTCCGGTCTGACGAAGCAGTACAAGAACGTCCGGGCCGTCAACGACCTGTCGTTCACCGTTCAACCGGGGCGGGTGACCGGCTTCCTCGGCCCCAACGGCGCCGGCAAGACCACCACGCTGCGGATGCTGCTGAACCTGGTCACGCCGACCAGCGGGACGGCGACCATCGGCGGGCGGCGGTACGCCGACCTGACCGACCCGCTGCGGCACGTCGGCGCCGTGCTGGAGGCCTCCAGCGCGCACAAGGGCCGCACCGGCATCAACCACCTGCGGGTCATCGCCGCGGCGGCCGGGCTGCCGAAGCAGCGGGCCGACGAGGCGCTGGCGCAGGTCGGGCTCACCCCGGCGGCGAAGCGCAAGTTCAAGGGCTACTCGCTCGGCATGAAGCAGCGGCTCGGCATCGCCGCCGGGATGCTCGGCGACCCCCGGGTGCTGATCCTCGACGAGCCCGCCAACGGGCTCGACCCGGAGGGCATCCGGTGGATGCGCGGGTTCCTCAAGAACCTCGCACACGAGGGCCGCACGGTGCTGGTCTCCAGCCACCTGCTGTCGGAGATGCAGCTGCTCGCCGACGACGTGGTGATCATCGCGGCCGGGCAGCTGGTCCGGCAGGGCACGGTCGAGCAGGTGATCGGCTCGATGGCGCAGGGCGTCCGGGTCCGGGTGCGCACCCCGCAGGCCGACGCGCTGACCGCCGCCCTGAAGGAGGGGCCGGCCACCGTCGACGTCGACGAGCACGGCGTGCTGCTGGTGGGCGGCGTGGACGCCCCGACCGTGGGGCGGGTCGCCCTGACGGCGGGCGTCGAACTGCACGAACTGACCACGGAACGGCCCGACCTGGAACGGGTCTTCCTGGAGCTGACGGCCGGAAAGGCGGGCATCCGATGAACCTCGTCCGGTCCGAGCTTCTCAAGATCCGTACCACCAGCACGTGGTGGTGGCTGGCCATCGCCGCGTTCCTGTCGATCGCGCTGGCCTTCGCCTTCAACGCCTGGGTCGCCAACGAGACGTTGAACGGCAACGCCGAGGAGCTGGGCGTCACGGGCGACCAGGCCTCCGCGGCGGCGCAGGCCGCCAACCTCTACACCTCCGGGCAGTACCTGGGCCTGATGTTCGTGATGCTCATCGGCATCCTGATGGTCACCAACGAGTTCTTCCACCAGACGGCGACCACGACGTTCCTGGCCACGCCGCGGCGCACGTCGGTGATCCTCAGCAAGCTGGTCGCGGCCAGCCTGCTGGGCTTCGCGTTCTGGCTGGTGACCACGCTGATCGACCTGGCCGCCGGTGCGGTGTTCCTGTCGGCCAACGGCCACGGCACCCAGCTCGGCGAGTGGGCGGTGCAGCGGGCGCTGCTGCTCAACCTGCTGGCGTACGCGATCTGGACGGTCCTCGGCATCGGCATCGGCACGCTGATCACGAACCAGCTCGGCGCGGTGATCACCGCGGCGGTGCTCTACCTGGTCGGCACGCAGGTCGTCGGGCTGCTCTTCGTGCTGCTGTCGAACCTGCTGAACAGCGAGGCCGTGGTCAAGTGGCAGGTGATCTGGCCGGCCGTCGCCTCGACCGTCATGGTCAGTGAGGGCCAGACCGACTTCACCCCCGCGTGGTGGGTCGGCGCGCTCGTGCTGATCGGCTACGCGGTGGTGAGCGGCGTCGCCGGCGTCCTCATCACCCGGCGGCGCGACATCTCCTGACGCGTCCGGGCGATGGCGGCGGGGGTGGTGCCGGGCACCACCCCCGCCGCCGTGCGACGTGGGGCTCACCGCCACATCGGGCCCTACCAGCAGCCGACCACACCCGCAGCGTTTGGTGAACTTCTGGCATCTTCTGTGAAACGGGCCACGGGTCGGAGGCGGAAATGCCTGTGGCATCCGCACGGCGTAGCCTGGGAGCCGTCTCGTGCGCGCTGTGAAGGCAGGGCGGACACCGGACACCGCGTGACACACAAACCCGCGTGAAAGAGGCGATTACCGGCCGTGTCGACCCAGCAGACTTCGCAGGAGAACCCACTGGCGGGTTTCGGTCCGAACGAGTGGATCGTCGAGGAGATGTACCAGCGCTACCTCGCCGACCCCACCAGCGTCGATTCGGCCTGGCACGACTTCTTCGCGGACTACCGCCCGGCGCCCGGCGCCGGGAAGCCGCGCGGAGCTGAGCAGGCCCCGAAGCCGGCCGCCAAGCCGGAGCCCGCCGGCCAGCAGGAGGCGGCCGCCGCGGTCGCGCAGCCGGCGGAGAAGAAGCCGGCCGAGAAGAAGCCGGAGCCCAAGCCGGAGAAGCCCGCCGCCAAGGCCGCCCCGGCCAAGCCGGCGCCCGAGAAGGCGGCTCCCGCCAAGCCCGCGGCGACCAAGCCCACCGCCACCGGGCCGCAGACCACCCCGCTGCGCGGCGTGGCCGCGAAGATCGTCCAGAACATGGACGCCTCGCTGGCCGTGCCGACCGCCACCAGCGTGCGCGCCGTCCCGGCCAAGCTGCTGGTCGACAACCGCATCGTGATCAACAACCACCTCACCCGTGGGCGCGGTGGCAAGGTCAGCTTCACCCACCTCATCGGGTACGCGATGGTCCGCGCCCTGGTCGCCCACCCGGAGATGAACAACTCCTTCGCCGAGGTCGACGGCAAGCCGGTCATGGTCCGGCCGGAGCACGTCAACCTGGGCATCGCGATCGACCTGACCAAGCCGGACGGCAGCCGCAACCTGGTGGTCCCCTCCATCAAGGCCTGCGAGCAGATGGACTTCCGGCAGTTCTGGCAGGCGTACGAGGACGTGGTCCGGCGCGCCCGCCGCAACGAGCTGACCATGGACGACTACTCCGGCACCACGATCTCGCTGACCAACCCGGGCGGCATCGGCACCGTGCACTCGATGCCGCGCCTCATGCAGGGGCAGAGCGCGATCATCGGCGTCGGCGCGATGGAGTACCCGGCCCCCTACCAGGGCATGTCCGAGGCCACCCTCGCCGAGCTGGCCGTCAGCAAGGTCATCACCCTCACCAGCACGTACGACCACCGGATCATCCAGGGCGCCCAGTCCGGCGAGTTCCTGAAGGTCATGCACGAGCTGCTGCTCGGCGAGCACGGCTTCTACGACCAGATCTTCACCTCGCTGCGCATCCCGTACGAGCCGGTGCGCTGGATGCGCGACGTCGCGGTCAACAACGAGGGCCAGATCAACAAGACCGCCCGGGTGCACGAGCTGATCCACGCGTACCGCGTGCGCGGGCACCTGATGGCCGACACCGACCCGCTCGAGTTCAAGATCCGCAAGCACCCCGACCTGGACGTGCTCCAGCACGGGCTGACCCTCTGGGACCTCGACCGCGAATTCCCGGTCAACGGCTTCGCGGGCAAGCAGCGGATGAAGCTGCGCGACATCCTCGGCGTGCTGCGCGACTCGTACTGCCGGCGCGTCGGCATCGAGTACATGCACATCCAGGACCCGGAGGAGCGGCGCTGGATCCAGGAGCGGATCGAGCGCAAGTACGAGAAGCCGTCGGCCGACGAGCAGAAGCACGTGCTCAACCGGCTCAACGCCGCCGAGGCGTTCGAGACCTTCCTCCAGACCAAGTACGTCGGGCAGAAGCGCTTCTCGCTGGAGGGCGGCGAGTCGCTGATCCCGCTGCTCGGCGAGGTGCTGGAGGCCTCCGCCGAGGGCGGGCTGGACGAGGTCGTCATCGGCATGGCCCACCGTGGCCGGCTCAACGTGCTGGCCAACATCGTCGGCAAGCCGTACGAGAAGATCTTCTCGGAGTTCGAGGGGCACCTGGACCCGCGCTCCACCCAGGGCTCCGGCGACGTGAAGTACCACCTGGGCCAGAACGGCAAGTTCACCACCCCCGACGGCGACCACGCGGTCAAGGTCTCGGTGGTGGCGAACCCGTCGCACCTGGAGGCCGTCGACCCGGTGCTGGAGGGCATCGTCCGGGCCAAGCAGGACCGGATAGACCTCAAGCTGGAGGGCTACACCGTGCTGCCGCTGGCGGTGCACGGTGACGCCGCCTTCGCCGGCCAGGGCGTGGTCGCCGAGACCCTCAACCTCTCCCAGCTGCGCGGCTACCGCACCGGCGGCACCGTCCACGTGGTGGTCAACAACCAGGTCGGCTTCACCACCGCCCCGGAGTACAGCCGCTCCAGCCTCTACAGCACGGACGTCGCCCGGATGATCCAGGCGCCGATCTTCCACGTCAACGGCGACGACCCCGAGGCCGTGGTCCGGGTCGCCCGGCTGGCCTTCGAGTACCGGCAGGCGTTCAACAAGGACGTCGTCATCGACATGGTCTGCTACCGCCGGCGCGGGCACAACGAGGGCGACGACCCGTCGATGTCCAACCCCCAGATGTACAAGATCATCGACTCGAAGCGGTCCGTCCGGAAGCTCTACACCGAGGAGCTGATCGGGCGCGGCGACATCACCGTGGAGGACGCGGAGGAGCTGCTGCGCGACTACCAGTCGCAGCTGGAGCGGGTCTTCAAGGCCACCCGCGACGCGGCCACCACGCCGCGGCAGCTCAGCCGCCCCAAGCGGGAGGACGAGCCGGAGCCGCAGGTGGAGACCGCCACCGACGCGGCCGTCGTCAGGGCCGTCGGCGAGGCGCACGTCAACCTGCCGGAGGGCTTCACCCCGCACAAGCGGATCCAGCAGCTGCTCGACCGGCGGGCCAAGATGTCCGTCGAGGGCAACATCGACTGGGGCTTCGGCGAGATCATCGCGTTCGGCGCGCTGCTGCACGACGGGGTCACCGTCCGGCTCGCCGGGCAGGACTCCCGCCGGGGCACCTTCGTGCAGCGGCACGCCTCCGTGGTCGACTCCCGGACCGGCAACGACTACCTGCCGTTGCAGTCGCTCACCGGCGACGGCGAGCGGTCCCGGTTCTTCGTGCACGACTCCCTGCTCAGCGAGTACGCGGCGATGGGCTTCGAGTACGGCTACTCGGTGGAGAACATCGACGCGCTGGTGTGCTGGGAGGCGCAGTTCGGCGACTTCGTCAACGGTGCCCAGTCGGTGATCGACGAGTTCATCTCCTCCGGCGAGGTGAAGTGGGGCCAGCGCTCCGCGGTCACGCTGCTGCTGCCGCACGGCCACGAGGGCCAGGGCCCGGACCACACCTCCGGCCGCCCGGAGCGGTTCCTGCAGATGTGCGCCGAGGACAACATGCGGGTGTCCATCCCGACCACCCCGGCGAACTACTTCCACCTGCTGCGCCGCCAGGCGCTCTCGCCGAAGCGCAAGCCGCTGGTGGTGTTCACGCCGAAGTCGCTGCTGCGGCACAAGCTCTGCGTCTCCTCGGTGGAGGACTTCACCTCCGGCACCTTCCAGCCGGTGCTGCCCGACTCGGGCGCTCCGGTGCCGGAGCAGGTGAAGCGGGTGCTGCTCTGCTCGGGCAAGGTCTACTACGACCTGTTCCAGGCCCGCGCCGAGCGCGGTGTCACCGACACCGCGATCATCCGGATCGAGCAGCTCTACCCGATGCCGGTCGAGGAGATCCGGGCCGCCCTCGCGGCGTACCCGAACGCCGAGGACTTCGCCTGGGTGCAGGAGGAGCCGGCCAACCAGGGTGCCTGGTCGTTCGTCGCGCTCAACCTGCTGGAGCACCTGACGGACGTCCGGCTGCGCCGGATCTCCCGCCCGGCCGCCGCCGCGCCCGCCGTCGGCTCCGCCAAGATGCACGAGGTCGAGCAGACCGCGCTGATCGAGGCGGCCCTGCCCCGCCCGTGACCTGACGCACCACCCTGCGCACGGGGCAGAGCCGTCGACACGACGGCTCTGCCCCGCTCGCCGTCCCGCCCGGCCCGCCCGGCCCGCATGCGACGGCACCTGTCCGCACCGGCGCGAGAACCCGGCGGCGCCTGGCCACAACGGCACAAGCCCGACGGGGCCCGGCCACACCGGCGCGAGGATCCGGCGGGCCTGGCCCCACCGGCGCGAGGGTCCGGCGGGGTCGGCCCGCGTGGAGCGCCGGGACGCACACCGACCACGAGGAGGCAACGGAAAGCATGTACTTCACCGATCGAGGCATCGAGGAACTGGTCCAGCGCCGGGGCGACGAGCAGGTCAGCATGGAGTGGCTCGGCGAGCGCCTGCGCGACTTCGTCGACCTCAACCCCGAGTTCGAGACCCCGATCGAGCGCTTCGCCACCTGGCTGGCACGCCTCGACGACCCCGACGACGAGTAGCTCTACCCGAGTCGACAGGCGCGGCGTTACAGTGACGTCGGTCTGTCCGCTCGACGGGTCGGGGTACGGCATGGAGACGCCCAGCGGCGCCACGGTCGCGTCGGCCTGCGGCGCCCACCGCCGTCCCGCCCGCGCGCAGGCCCCGGAGCGGGCGGGGCGCCGGGGCGACCGGCAGAGGGCCCCGGAGCGGGCGGAAGCGCCGGAGCGACCGGCAGAGGCGCCGTGACCGACGCCTGGGCGGACGTCGCCGAGGTTCCCGGCGCGCGAAGGACGCTGGAACGACAGGGTCGCGTCCTGCGCGAGGAAATCCTCGGGGTCGCCGCCCACCTCGCCCCCGGGCAGAGGCTCCCCGTCCCGATGTCCCGGGAGCCGGAGGAGGACCTCTGGCACGAACCACTCTGGTACGCCCGCCGGGCGACGCTCCGTCTCACCACCGACTTCGGCTCGGCCGAGGTCGTCCAGCACATCGCGCACCGGCTCGCGGCGCAGGGCTGGCACACGAGTCTCGACGCCTCCTCGACGGCGGTCGCCACCGCGTCGGCCACCCGCGACGGCTTCTTCCTCTGGCTCATGGCGTTCCCCGGCTTGTCCCGGGCCGACCTCGGCGGCAGCACCCCGCCCGTCCTGCTCTACGCGGATCCAGCCGGCACCGCCATCGGCCCCCCTCCCCCTCCCGCGCCGCCGAAGCGGTTCGTACCGCCCGAGCCGGTCGTCACCGAAGCCACCCGCAAGCCCGGTCACGTGCTCTGCCTCGACTGCGACGGGATCGGCTGGTGCCCGGAGTGCCTCACCCGGGGATACCTCCTCGACGACAGCGGCGAAAAGCGGCGGTGCTTCGTCTGTTTCGGCTCGAAGATCTGCCAGATCTGCGGCGGCTTCGGCCAGAAGCGCCTCGCCGACATGCCCTCCTGGATGCGCCGCCAATACCCCCCACCGACCCCACCCAGCGGCACCCAGCGCCGTTGATCATGGCGTTGCCGGCAGCCGGTCCCGGCGTGTCGTGACGGCAACATCATGATCAACGAAAGGGGGGCGAAGGACCCGAGCCGGGAGTCCGAAGATCTCCTAGGGTGGGTGGGTGGCGCGGAGTGTGTACCTGACCAGCGTGGGGTCCGGCGGCGGAAAGTCGACCATCGCCCTCGGCCTGGCCGAGCTGTTGTCCCGGCAGGTCGAGCGGATCGGCGCGTTCCGGCCGCTGGTGCGCGGGGACGGTCCCGACCCGATCCTCGCCCTGCTCAGTGACCGCTACCGGATCGAGCTTCCGCTGGCCGACCTGAGCGGCACCAGCTACGCCGAGGCGACCGCGCTGGTCGCCGACGGGCGGCGGGAACAGCTCGTCGCCGGCATCGTCGAGCGGTACCGGGAAGTCGAACGGCGCTGCCCCGCCGTGGTCGTGGTCGGCAGCGACTTCGCCGACGGCGGCGACGGGGCCGGCCCCCGCGAGCTGGCCTTCAACGCCCGGCTGGCCACCGAATTCGGCAGCGTGGTGGTGCCCGTCGTCGACGGCTTCGGGCAGGAGCCGGCGGCGATCGCGGCCGCCGCACGCGGGGCGTACCACGATCTGGCGGACCTCGGGGCGACGGTGCTGGCGGTGATCGCCAACCGGGTTTCCGGCCCGATGACGCTGCCCGAGCTGCCCGTGCCCACGTACGCCATCCCGGAGGTGCCGACCGTGTCGGCGCCGACGGTGGCCGAGGTGGCGGCGGCGCTCGGCGCCACCCTGCTCGCCGGGGACGACGACGCGCTCAGCCGCGACGTGCTCGACTACGTGGTCGGCGCGGCGCACGTGCCGACGCTGCTGGACCACCTGACCGAGGGCGCTCTGGTGATCACCCCCGGCGACCGGGCCGACCTGCTGGTGGCGGCGAGCGCCGCGCACGTGGCCGGGCAGGTCTCCGTCTCGGGGCTCGTGCTGACCCTCGGCGAGCAGCCCGACCCGCGGGCGATGCGGCTGGTCGAGGGGCTCAACACCGGGCTCGCGGTGCTCTCCGTGCCCAGCGACAGCTACGACACCGTCGCCGCGTCCAGCCGGATCGAGGGGCGACCCAGCGCCGCCAACCCGCGCAAGGTGGAGGCCGCGCTCGGCGCGTTCGAGCGCTGCGTGGACACCGACGACCTGGCCCGCCGGCTGCGGGTCAGCCGCTCCGCGCGGGTCACCCCGCTGATGTTCGAGTACGACCTGATCGACCGCGCCCGGGCCCGCCGCCGGCACCTCGTGCTGCCCGAGGGGGCGGAGGAACGGATCCTGCGCGCGACGGAGATCCTGCTGCGCCGGGGCGTCGCCGACATCACCCTGCTCGGCCGCCCGGACGACATCGCGCGACGCACCCGCGAACTGGGCATCGACATCACCGGCGCGCAGGTGGTCGACCCCGTCACCAGCGAGTGGCGCGACGAGTTCGCCGCCACGTACGCCAAGCTGCGCGCGCACCGGGGCGTGACCCTCGACCTGGCCCACGACGTCGTCGCCCAGGCGAACTACTTCGGCACCCTGATGGTGCAGACGGGGCACGCCGACGGGATGGTCTCCGGCGCGACCCACACCACCGCCGCCACCATCCGGCCCGCCTTCGAGATCATCCGGAACGTGCCGGGCGTCTCGGTCGCCTCCAGCGTCTTCTTCATGCTGCTCGCCGACCGGGTGCTGGTCTACGGCGACTGCGCGGTCAACCCCGACCCGGACGCCGCCCAGCTCGCCGACATCGCCATCTCCTCGGCCGACACCGCCGCCCGGTTCGGCATCGAGCCACGGATCGCGATGCTCTCCTACTCCACCGGCAGCTCCGGGGCGGGCGCCGACGTGGAGAAGGTCGCGGCGGCCACCAAGCTGGTCCGCGAGCGCCGGCCCGACCTGCTCGTCGAGGGGCCCATCCAGTACGACGCGGCCATCGACCCGGCGGTGGCGGCGACGAAGCTGCCCGGCAGCGAGGTCGCCGGCCGGGCCACGGTCTTCATCTTCCCGGACCTGAACACCGGCAACAACACGTACAAGGCGGTGCAGCGTTCCGCCGGGGCGGTGGCCGTCGGTCCGGTGATGCAGGGCCTGCGCCGGCCGGTCAACGACCTGTCCCGGGGCGCCACCGTGCCGGACATCGTGAACACCGTGGCGATCACCGCCATCCAGGCCGCCGCCACCGAGGAGTCGTCATGAACGGTCCCGCCGCCCCGCAGCCCCGCCCGGCGGGTCGCGTCCTCGTCCTCAACTGCGGGTCGTCGTCGGTGAAGTTCCGGCTCTTCGACGGCGACCGGGTGGTCGACAAGGGCACCGTGGAGCGGGTCGGCGAGGCCGGCGGCGGACCGGCCGACCACGAGACGGCCGTCCGGGGCATCCTCGACGGGCTGGACCTGACCGGGTTGGCCGCCGTCGGGCACCGGGTGGTGCACGGCGGGAAGCGGTTCGGCGAGCCGGTGCTGATCGACGACGCGGTGCTGGCCGCGATCCGCGACCTGGTCCCGCTCGCGCCGCTGCACAACCCCGGCAACCTGACCGGCATCGAGGTCGCCCGGGCGGCGCTGCCGGAGGTGCCGCAGGTCGCCGTCTTCGACACCGCGTTCCACCACACCCTGCCCGAGGCCGCCGCGACCTACGCGATCGAGCGGGACACCGCCGAGCGGTACGGCATCCGGCGCTACGGGTTCCACGGCACCTCGCACGCGTACGTGTCGCGGCGCACCGCCGAGCTGCTCGGCCGCCCGTACGCCGAGGTGAACACGATCACCCTGCACCTCGGCAACGGCGCGAGCGCCTGCGCGGTGGCCGGCGGCCGGAGCGTGGCGACCTCGATGGGGATGTCCCCGCTGGAGGGCCTGGTGATGGGCACCCGCAGCGGCGACCTGGACCCGACCGTGATCTTCCACCTGCGCCGCGAGGGCGGGCTCTCCGTCGACGAGATCGACGACCTGCTCAACCACCGCAGCGGCCTGCTCGGGCTGACCGGCGCCAACGACATGCGCGAGGTGCTCGCCCGCCGGGCGGACGGCGACCCGGCGGCGGCGCTCGCCTTCGACGTCTACTGCCGGCGGATCACCGGCTATGTCGGGGCGTACTACGCCCTGCTCGGCCGGGTCGACGCGGTCACCTTCACCGCCGGCGTCGGCGAGCACGCCGCGCCGGTCCGCGCCGCCGCCCTGGCCGGCCTGGAGCGGCTCGGCATCGCGGTGGACCCCGGGCGCAACGCCGCCTCCGGCGACCGGGTCATCTCACCGGAGGGCGCCGAGGTGACCGTCTGCGTCGTGGGCACCGACGAGGAGCGCGAGATCGCCCTCCAGACCCGGGCCGTGGTCGAGGCCGCCGGCTGACGCGTACCCGGGCGTGCCCGCCCCCGGTGGCTCCACGCCGCTCAGCCCAGCGCGAGCCAGGCGAGCAGGGCGACCAGCACGACCGCGACCGCCGCCGCGCCGACGAGCAGCGGCGTCCGGGACGCGCCGGCCGGCGCCTCGGGCTCGGGGGTGTGGGCGTAGGCGCGGAACGCCTCGGTGTTGCCGCTCGGGTCGGCGCGGTTCTCAGGCATGGCGGTGACCCTAGCCAAGCCGGTCCCGTGCCGCCGTCCTCCACGCCCGCGTCGGGGTCAGGTCGAGCCGGCCGGTGGAGGCGATCCGGCCGGGTGGCGGGGGCGTCCGGTCCGGACGGCGGGGCCGCTGCGGGCCGCCGGGCACCTACCGTGAAACGGTGGGGATCAAGCGGCTGGTCGCCGTACTGATGACGACGCTGCTGGCCGGTTGCGCCCCGGCGGGAGCCGCCGCGCCCGGCGCACCGCCGCCGGCCCGTCCGGCGCCCGTGGCCGCCTACGCCGTCGGCGTACGCACGTTCACCGTCGACCCGACCTCGGCGCGCCCCCTGCCGGTGACCGTCTGGTACCCGGCCGACGGCGGCGCGGTGGCCCCCGGGCGCTTCCCCGTGGTGGTCTACAGCCACGGGCTGCACAGCCTGCCCGAGCTGCACGCCGGGTTGACCGCGCGCTGGGCCGCCGCCGGGTTCGTGGTGGCCGCCCCGGCCTACCCGCACACCCGGCGCGGCGCCGCCCGGTTCAGCCGTGCCGACGTACGCCACCAGCCCGCCGACGGCTGGCGGCTGATCCGGCACCTGGTGCGGCTCGACACCCGGGCCGGGGACCCGCTCGCCGGGCACCTCGACGTCGCCCGGGTCGCCGCCGCCGGCCACTCGGCGGGCGGCTTCACCACGGCCGGCATGTTCACCTCCGGGCGCTCGGGGCGGCTGCGCGCCGGCATCGTGATCGCCGGTGGCGGAACGGCCGGCAGCTTCGCCGGGCCGGCGGTCCCGCTGCTCTTCGTGCACGGCACGGCGGACAGGATCGTGCCGGTGACGGTCGGCCGCGCCGCGTACCACCGCACGGCTGGCCCGACCGCCTTCCTGAGCCTGCTCGGGCAGGGCCACGGCGAATACCTCACCCCGGGACTGCCCGGCTTCGACCAGGTCCTGGCCACCACCACGGATTTCCTCCGCTGGACGCTCTACGGCGACCCGGCCGCCGGCCGCCGCCTACCTGGCGACGCCCGCCGCCCCGGCGTGACGGCGTTCGAGACCCACCCCGCCCGCTGACCCCCCGCGCCGGCCCGGAACCGCGGGCCGAGCGTGCGAAGGCGCGTACGCGGGGAGGACCGTCCGGCTAGGGTGCCGCCGTGGACGATCTCGCGGGGCGGCAACTGGACGGCATCGCGGAACTGGCCGGGCTGGCGTCGGCGGCCGGCATCGAGGTGTGGCTGCGGGGCGGCTGGGCGACGGACTTCCACCTGGGTGAGATCACTCGGCCGCATGTCGACGTCGACTGGTACTGCTGGCGCGCCGACGCCGACCGGCTGACCGGCCTGCTGCGCGGGCACGGCTGGCGGCCCGACCCCCGGATGCCCGTCGACGTGCAGCTCGACCTCGTCCGCGAGGACGTCGAGATGAGCGTCGCGTACCTGGCGCGGGACGCGACGGGGCAGGTGGTGGTGGGTGCCGGGCCCTGGGCGGGCACGGCGCTGCCGGACGGGATGCTGGCCGGCCCGCCCGGTCGCATCGGCGCGCTGACCGTCCCGGTGATCTCCGTGGCCGCCCAGATCGAGTTCAAGGAGATGTTCCCCGTCTGGATGCCGGACCGGCCCCGGCGGGACAAGGACGCCGCCGACCTGACCCGCCTCCGCGCCACCACCCGCCACCGACCACCACCCATGATCGGCTGACGCTCCCGTCCCCTCCCCGGCCCCATTCCGGCAACGGGCCCCTGAGGAGGCACCGCCGGACGAACCAGCGGTGATCAGGACGCCATGTACCTCAAACGGGCCGGGATACGTCCATGCCGTCCTGATCACCGGGTGCCACGAGGTGGCTGCGGGCGCTCCGGGGTGTTTCGGGCTGCAAGCGGGCGCTACAGGGTGAAGGCCGAGAAGGTCGGGCGCGACGGGAAAGGTGGGCGCGACGGGGTAAGCGGCGGTGCGGGTGCAGAGCGCCGGGGTGGCGGCGGTGCGGGTGTGTGGGGCGGGGTTGGGTGGCGATCGTTGGGGGGCGGGGGCGAGTCGCGAGGCACAATCGGTCCATGCCGCGTCGTGTCACCCCCGCCCTGCTCGCCTCCGCACTGCTCACCGCCGGTCTGGTCGGCTGCTCCGACGACGCCGGGCCGGCCCCGCAGGCGGCGGCTCCGCAGGTGACGGCCCCGGCGCCGCCCGTGCAGGCGGCCGCCCCCACCCCGCAGGTGCCCGCCGGCACCGCGCCCGACAAGGCCTTCGCCGTCGGCGTACGCCAACTGAAGCTGAACCGCGACGGGAAGCGACCGCTGCCGGTGACCGTCTGGTACCCGGCGGCCGGGAAGCCCGGTGGGCAGCCGGAGCGGTCGGCGGACGCCGCCACGGGCAGGTTCCCCGTCGTCATGTTCAGCCACGGGTTGAACGGGCGGCCGGCCGACTACGAGACGCTGCTCACCCGCTGGACGGCGGCCGGGTTCGTGGTGGCCGCGCCGACCTTCCCGCACACCGCCCGGGGTGGCGACGGCAACGTGCTCGACGTGCTCAACCAGCCGGCCGACGTGTCGTACGTGCTGACCCAGGTGCTCGCCCTCGACGCCCGCGCTGGCGACCCGCTGCGCGGCCGGCTGGCCACGGACCGGGTGGCGGCGGCCGGGCACTCGGGCGGCGGGGTGACCACCATCGGCCTGTTCACCGCCGGCCGGGACGAGCGGCTGGACGCCGGGGTCGTCTTCGCCGGCACGGCGCTCGGCGTCGGTACCGCCTTCGCGGGCGCCGCCGCCCCGCAGCTCTTCGTGCACGGCGAGGCCGACGAGGTGGTCGAGTACGCCGCAGGCAAGGCCGCCTACGACAGGGTGCCCTGGCCGAAGGCGATGCTGAGCCTGCCGAAGGGCGACCACGGCCGGGCGCTGCTCAGCGACGGCGCCGCGCTGCGGGTGGTCTCGGACACCACTGTCGAGTTCCTGCGCTGGTCGCTCTACGGCGACCCGGCCGCCAAGGGCCGCATCCCCACCGACGCCGCCCGCGACGACATCGCCACCCTCGACAACCGCCTCTGACCCCGGCGGAGGGACACCGCGCACGCCGGCCAACCGGGCGTCGATGACGCGGGCACCGACCACCCGCGCACGCCGGCCACCCGGGCACCGACCGTCGAAGCCCCCACGACCGCCCGGGCACCCGCTGTCGGAGCGCGACGACCGCCCGGGCACCGACCGTCGGAGCGCGCGACAACCGCCCCGGGCACGACGACACCCGGCCCGGGCGGCCAGCCGCTGCGCCGGTCAGGCGGTGTGGTCGACGACGACCTTGCCGAAGACGTCGCCGGAGTGCAGGCGGGCGAAGGCGTCGGCGACGTCGCTGAACGGGACCACGGTGTCCACCACCGGGCGCACGCCGCGCTCGGCGCAGAACGCGAGCAGGGCGGCCAGCTCGTCGGGGGTGCCCATCGAGGTGCCCAGGATCTCCAGCTGCATGGCGAAGACCCGGCGCAGGTTGACCTTCGGCTCGTGCCCGGCGGTGGCGCCGGAGACCACGATCCGGGCCATCGGCGCGGCGGACTTCAGCGAGTGGTCGAAGGTGGCCGCGCCGACCGTCTCGACGACCACGTCGACCCGCTCCGGCAGCCGGGCGCCGGGCTCGACGGCGGTCGCGCCCAGCTCGGCGATCCGCTCCCGCTTGACGGCGTCGCGGCTGGTCGCGTACACCCGCTTGCCCATCGCGGCGGCGAGCGCGACGGCCGCGGTGGCCACGCCCCCGCCGGCGCCCTGCACCAGCACGGCGTCCGCGTCGTCGACCCGGCCCACGGTGGTCAGCATCCGCCAGGCGGTCAGCCAGGCGGTCGGCAGGCAGGCCGCGTCCGCAGCCGCCAGGCCCGCCGGCAGGGCCAGCAGGTTCGACCGGGGTACGGCGACCCGCTCGGCCAGCGTGCCGGGGAAGTGCTCCGAGAGGATGGAGACACCGCGCGGGTCGCCGGGGGTGGGGATCACCGGGTAGACGACGACCTCGTTGCCGTCCGGGTCCGCCCCGACGGCGTCGCAGCCGAGGATCATGGGGAGCTGCTCGGCGCGCAGCCCCACCCCCCGCAGGGACCAGAGGTCGTGGTGGTTGAGGGAGCTGGCCCGCACCTGCACGGTCACCCAGTCGTCGGCCGGGTGGGTCGGCTCGGGCTGCTCGCCGACGGCGAGCGCGGCGAGCGGGTTGGCGTCGTCGAAGCGGGAGACGTAGGCGGCACGCATGATCGGCACGGTAACAAGCCGGGCCCCCGACAAGAAGGGCACCGACGCGAGGAAGGGCCCTTTCCCGCCGCCGGGCGACGGGGAAGGGCCCTTCTCACATCGTCAGCGGGTGACGCCGTCGCGGCGGGCGGCCTCGGCCACCGCCTCGGCCACCGCGGGGGCGACCCGGGGGTCGAGCGGGGACGGGACGATCGCCTCGGCGGTGAGCGACTCGGCCACCACGCCGGCGATGGCGTCGGCGGCGGCGACCTTCATCCCCTCGGTGATCCGGGTGGCGCGGGCGTCCAGCGCGCCCCGGAACACGCCCGGGAAGGCCAGCACGTTGTTGATCTGGTTGGGGTAGTCGCTGCGGCCGGTGGCGACGACCGCCACGTGCCGGGCGGCCACCTCCGGGTGCACCTCGGGCGTCGGGTTGGCCAGCGCGAAGACGATGCCGCCGGGGGCCATGCCGGCGACCGCCGCCTCCGGGATCTGCCCGCCCGAGACGCCGATCAGCACGTCCGCGTCGCGCAGCGCCTCGGTGACGTCGCCCTCGCGACCGCCGGCGTTGGTGCCCGCCGCCAGTTCGGCCTTGGTGCCGGTCAGTTCGGAGCGGTGCCGGCCGATGATCCCCTTGGAGTCGCAGACCACCACCTGGTCGGGGTTCACGCCGCCGGCGATCAGCATCTTGGTGACCGCGACCCCCGCCGCGCCGGCGCCGCTGACCGTCACCCGCAGGTCGCCGAGCTTGCGGTCGAGCAGCCTGGCGGCGTTGCGCAGGGCGGCGAGCACGACGATCGCGGTGCCGTGCTGGTCGTCGTGGAAGACCGGGATGTCCAGGGCCTCGTCGAGGCGGCGCTCCACCTCGAAGCAGCGCGGGGCGCTGATGTCCTCCAGGTTGATCCCGCCGAACGACGGGGCCAGCGCGCGCACCACGGCCACGATCTCGTCGACGTCCTGGGTGTCCAGGCAGACCGGCACCGCGTCGACCCCGGCGAACTGCTTGAACAGCACCGCCTTGCCCTCCATCACCGGCAGCGCCGCGCGCGGGCCGATGTTGCCGAGCCCGAGTACGGCCGAGCCGTCGGTGACAACCGCGACGGTGTGCGCCGCCCAGGTGTAGTCGTCGGCGAGCCTCGGGTCGGCGGCGATCGCCTCGCAGACCCGGGCCACGCCCGGGGTGTACGCGAGGGAGAGGTCCTCGCGGCTGGTCAGCGGGACGGTCGAGGCGACGGCCATCTTGCCGCCCCGGTGCAGCCGGAAGACGGGATCAGCGGGGTCCACGGTGGACGATGACATGGTGACTCCAGGATCTGTCGAGCAGACGGGGCGGCCGGCGCGGACGCGAGGTGAGGCGTCGAGCGGCGGCACGCGGTGCGGGGGTCACCCGGGCACGTCTGGAGCATAGTGTCGCCACCGTCACACCGGTGTGAGCGGGGTCATATCCGACGCGGGCGCACCCGCGCGGGCCGGGGCCAGTAGCGAGCCACCACGCGGCCCCGCACGTCGGCCACCCCGTACGCCCGGGAATCGTCGGTGACCAGGTCGTTGTCGCCGCGCAGCCACCAGCCGCCGTCCTGGGCGCGCACCGCGCGCTTGACCACGAGCAGGTCGGGACGGCTACGGAAGACCGCGACCACGACGTCGCCGGGGCGCACCGCCCGGCCGCCGGGGCGGACCAGCACCGCGTCGCCGTGCCGCAGCGTGGGCGACATGGACGGACCGGTCACCAGGACGGCGGTCAGCGGCCACCGCAACCGGGGGCCCACCGCCGGGTAATCGGTCCCCATCGGTTTCCCCTCCACCCGGCCTCCCCGGAGCGCGTCCAGGAGTAATGTCGTCTTGGATCATCGCAAACTTCCCATGGAGGATCCTGATGCGACTTCCGCGCATCCTTACGCCCCGCGTTACCGCCAGCGCCCACTGCGACCTGCCCTGCGGCGTCTACGACCCGGCCCAGGCCCGGATCGAGGCCGAGTCGGTGAAGGCGATCTGCGAGAAGTACCAGGCCAACACCGACCCCGAGTTCCGCACCCGCGCCATCCTGATCAAGGAGCAGCGCGCCGACCTGGTGAAGCACCACCTGTGGGTGCTGTGGACCGACTACTTCAAGCCGGCCCACTTCGAGAAGTACCCGCACCTGCACCAGCTGTTCAACGAGGCCACCAAGCTGGCCGGCGCCGCCGGCGCGAAGGGCGGCACCGACCCGTCCAAGGCCGACGAGCTGCTCCAGAAGATCGACGAGATCTCCAAGATCTTCTGGGAGACCAAGAAGGCGTGACCCTCACCGGTCCGCCGACGATCCGGCCGGCACGTCCCGAGGACGTGCCGGCCGTCGTCGCCATGGTGCACGAGCTGGCGGAGTACGAACGCGCCGCCGACCAGTGCCACCTCACCGAGGAGCAGCTCACCGCCGCCCTGTTCGGGACCGCGCCACGCGGCGCGGCGTCGGACGCGCCGGGCCGGAGCAGTCGCGGCCCGGCCCCGGCGCTGCACGGCCACGTGGCGGTGGACGGCCGGGACCAGCCGATCGGGTTCGCGCTCTGGTTCCTCAACTTCTCCACCTGGGCCGGCGTGCACGGCATCTACCTGGAGGATCTCTACGTCCGCCCGGCCGCGCGCGGCACCGGGGCGGGTCGTTCGCTGCTGGCCGCCCTGGCCGCGATCTGCGTGGAGCGGGGCTACCAGCGGCTGGAGTGGTGGATGATCGACTGGAACCCGGCCGCCAGCTTCTACGCCTCGATCGGCGCGCAGCCGATGAAGGAGTGGGTCCCCTACCGGCTCAGCGGGGACGCCCTGACCGCCCTCGCCGCACAGGGACGTGGCGGTCCCCACACGTCCGGACGACCGAGCGGGTAGAGTCCCCGACCGGGGGGATGAGTGGTGACTCAACTGACCGGGCAGCCGACGACCGACGACGACGTCGTGCACCTCACCGTGCCCGCGGACGGGGGCTACCTCGGGGTGCTACGTACCGCCACCGCGGGGCTCGCGGCGCGACTGCAGTTCGCCCTCGACGAGATCGAGGACCTGCGCATCGCCGTCGACGAGGCGTGCGCGATGCTGCTCGCCATCGCCACCCGCGACGCGGAGCTCGACTGCCGCTTCGCGGTCACGGACGACGCGCTCACCGTGGAGGTGACCGTGCCGACCGTCCGTGGCGCCACGCTTCCCGCCGAGTCGTCCTTCGCCTGGAAGGTGCTCACCGCGCTGACCACCTCGGCGGCCGCGACGGCCGCCGACGGCCGCGCCACCATCTCGCTGCTCACCCGCCGCGCCTCCGGCTACTGACCGCCCGCCCGACGCCGCGCCCACGCGGCCCGGCGGGGTCACTCGAAGCCGAGGGCCCGGGTGGTGGGGGTGCTGACCAGCAGAGCGGTCATGCCGAGGCCGAGCGCCATCAGCGGTACGCCGAGCCACGCCATCCCGCCCTGGACCATGAACCAGCCGATCGGCAGCAGCATCAGCTGGAGCACGATCGCCGGGGCCCGGGCTCCCGCCCTCCGGCGCGTCAGCGCGCCGCCCAGCGCCCAGAGGGCCGCCGCCGCGCCGATGGCGAACGCGGTCACCAGCAACGCCGACGTGAGGTCGGTGGTGGTGGCGGTGAGATCGGCCCAGAGCAGCCACGCGGCGACCAGTCCCACGGCGACCGCCTCGGCCCGCAGCAACCGGACCGCCCAGCGGAGGGTGACGGGGATCGGGTCGGAGTCGATGGTCACGCGCGCCACGATACCCGTGGTGGCGCGCGGTACAGTGCCGCCCATGCGGGCCGTCCTGGTGGTCAATCCGAAGGCCACCACCACCAGCGAGCGCAGCCGGGACGTCCTGGTCCGGGCACTGCGCAGCGAAGTCGACCTCTCCGTGCGCTACACCCGGCGACGGGGGCACGCGACCGACCTGGCGCGCGAGGCGGCCGAGGAGGGCGTCGACGTCGTCGTCACGTTGGGTGGCGACGGCACGGTGAACGAGGTCGTGAACGGGTTGATGACGGCGCAGCCGCCGACCCTGCCCAACGGCGCCACGCCGGCCGAGCGGCTGCCCGCCCTGGCGACCGTGCCGGGAGGCTCGACGAACGTCTTCGCGCGGGCGCTGGGCCTGCCCCGGGACTGGCCGGACGGGACCAGCATGATCCTGGAGGGCCTGCGGCTGGGCCGGTACCGGACGATCGGGCTCGGCCGGGCCGACGACCGCTACTTCACCTTCTGCGCGGGCTTCGGCGTCGACGCGGCGGTCATCCACCGGGTGGAGCAGGCCCGCCGGCGGGGCCGGGTCTCGACCCCCTCCCTCTACTTCCGGTCCACCGTGGCCCAGTACTTCCTCAACTCCGACCGCCGCCATCCGGCGATCAGCCTGGAGCGCCCGGGCGAGCCGGCGGAGGGCGAGCTGGCGACGGTCATCATCCAGAACACCGCGCCTTGGACGTACCTGGGCGACCGCGAGGTCAACCCGAACCCGGAGGCGTCGTTCGATCTGGGCCTGGACGTGCTCGCCCTGCGACAGCTCCGGGTGGCCAGCACGACACGCACAGTGACGCAGTTCTTCTCCCGGACGCCGGATCCGCACGGCCGCCAGGTGCTGCGGCTGCACGATGTCGCGGAGTTCACCCTGGTCTCGGCCCGTCCGCAGGCGTTCCAGCTCGACGGCGACTACCTTGGCGAGCGGGAGAAAGTCAGATTCACATCCATTCCCGCCGCACTGAGAGTAATCTGCTAGGTCTCGGGTACTGCCGTAGGTCGACGCGGTCGCGACACCGGACCGATGCGACGGCCGCCACACCGAGGGGCAGGTGCCGGAAATGTCAGCAATGTCACGCGGACTGTACTATATTGATCCTCGACAGTGGTACGCCGGGTAACCAGGAAGGCGCTGGAATCCGGACAAAGGGGTTGTGGGCTTGCTCACCGCCCGGAGTTTTTCCGAGCGTCACCCTTGACATCCCGGGCGTTCGTGAAAGTATTCACAAGCGAACTTGAGTTGCCGGGACATTGCCTGGATATGCTCGTCAGGTTGAGCTGTTCCAGCAGGTCCGCGGGGCCGACACAGCCTGCTCACGCACTGCCGAATAGGCGTACGCGAACCGTCACCATTCGGCGCTGCGGATGCATATAGGAAAAGCAACAGAAGCAATATCTGCCACCCACCCAGAATGAGGAGTGTTGCCGCCATGGACTGGCGTCACCATGCTGTCTGCCGCGACGAGGACCCGGAGCTGTTCTTCCCGATCGGGACGTCCGGGCCGGCTCTCCTGCAGGTCGAGCAGGCCAAGGCCGTCTGCCGGCGCTGCTCCGTGACCGACCAGTGCCTGCAGTGGGCGCTGGAGTCCGGTCAGGACGCCGGCGTCTGGGGCGGGATGAGCGAGGAGGAACGGCGGGCTGTGAAGCGCCGCGGTGGCCTCCGGGTGCTGCGCGCTCACTCCGCCTGATCCCCACGCACCAGCAGTACGCCCCGGCCGGGTACGCCCGCCGGGGCGTACTGCTGTCCACATGCCGTCTGCATACCCGGCGGAGTCGACCTCCGATCATGGGCCGGCCGTGAGCCCGGCCACCCGGCTCACGGCGTCCACGCGCCGCAGGACCAGATCGGCCAGCTCCGGCGCGTCGGTCAGCGGGGCGGACACCGCCACCGCACCGGCGCCCCGGGCAGCCGTGGCGACGGCGTCGTGGAACAGGCCCGGAGCCAGGAAGTACGCCGACACCGCCACCCGCCCGGCGCCCCGGGCCCGCAGCCGCGCCACCGCCGCCGCGACGGCCGGCGGGGCCGCCGAGGCGTACGACACGCGGGTGGGCACGCCGAGACCGGCGCTCAGCGCGGCGGCCACCCGGCCCACCGACCCGCGCGCCCGGGCGTCCCTGGTGCCCGCCGCGGCCAGCACCAGCCCGTCGAAACGCCCCGGCCCCGCCTCACCCAGCCGCCGGCGCAGACCCGCCAGGAGACCGGCGTCCACCTCCCCGTCGGCTGGGCCGAGCACGTCGGTCACCCGTACCGCGATCGGTGGCCCCGCCTCCCGGGCGGCCGCGACCGCCGCCGGGACGTCCACCCGCCGGTGGTACGCCGCCGTGAGCAGCAGCGGCACCAGCACGGCCCGCGGGTGCCCGGCGGCGGCCAGGTTCCGCAGCACGGTCGCCGGTCCCGGCTCGGTGTGGTCCAGCCAGCTCGCCAGCACCGGCGTGCCCGGCCGGGCGGCCGACACGGCCCGGGCCAGCGCCCGGGTCGCCTCGGCGGCCCTCGGGTCCCGGCTGCCGTGGGCGACCAGGACCACCGGGTCGGCCACCCCCGGCGACCCGGCCACCCCCGGCGACCCGGGCGGTCGCGGCAGCCCGACCGGTCCCCACGGCCCGGGCGCCCCCGGCGCGGGAGAGCCCGGGACCGGCCCGGTCAGACGTGCAGTCCGCACTCGGTCTTCTCGAACATGGCCCAGCGGCCGGCCCGGGGGTCCTCCCCCGCCTTCGTGCGGCGGGTGCAGGGCCAGCAGCCGATCGAGCCGTAGCCCTGCTTGAACAGCTCGTTGACCGGCACGTTCCAGCGGGCGACGTAGGCGTCCACGTCGGCCTGCCGCCAGGCCGCGATCGGGTTGACCTTGACCTTGCCCCGGCGCGCGTCGAAGGTCACCACCGGAGTGTTCGCCCTGGTCGGCGACTCGTCCCGGCGGAGCCCGGCGGCCCAGGCGTCGTAGCCGGCGAGCGCCCGCTCCAGCGGCTCCACCTTGCGCAGCTGGCAGCAGTCGTCCGGGGCCTTGTTGAACAGGCGCGGGCCGTACTGGCCGTCCTGCTGGCCCACGGTCAGGCGCGGCCGGATCGACCGCACGTTCACCGGCAGCGTCCGGGCCACCTCGTCGCGGACCCGGAGCGTCTCCGGGAAGTGCAGGCCGGTGTCGAGGAAGACCACGTCCACGCCCGGGGCGACCCGGGAGACCAGGTGGGCCAGCACGGCGTCGGCCATCGAGCTGGTGACGCAGAACCGGTCGCCGAAGGTCTCGGCCGCCCAGCGCGCGATCTCCAGCGCGGGCGCGCCCTCCAGCTCCCGGCCGGCCCGCTCGGCCAGCGCGCGCAGCTCGTCGGGGTCGCGCCGGGCCGCGTCGGCCGGTGCCGGGGCGCCCAGGCCGACCAGGCCCAGGCCCGCCGCCGAGACGAGGCCGGGCCGCTCGCCCGTGCCCCCGCTCACCGGGCCACCGCCCGGCCGAGCAGGCCGGTGAACTTCACCGTGAACACCCGGGCGCACGCGTGGCACTCCCAGGCGCCGTGGCCGGCCTCGCTCGGCCGCAGGTCCTCCTCGCCGCAGTACGGGCAGTACAGCGGCGCGGAACGGGTTTCGCTCATCGCGTCACCTCGCTTCGCTCGGCGCCGCGACGAGGCCCCACGGCACCGCTGATTCGCTCGCTTCGATCGCTCATCGGAGTTCCTCCTCGTCGACCCTGATCACCCAGTTGGCGAACGTCTCGCCCGCCTCCCGGCCCGCCAGGTAACGCCGGGCCAGCCGCTCCACGTACGCCGGAAGCTCATCGGCGGTGGTCTTCAGACCACGCAGCTTGCGGCCGAACCCGGCCGTCTGTCCCTCGGCCATGCCGAGCCCGCCGCCGAGGTGGACCTGGAAGCCCTCCACCTGGCGGCCGTCCGGGCCGACCACCAGCTGACCCTTGAGGCCGATGTCGGCGACCTGGGTGCGGGCGCAGGCGTTGGGGCAGCCGTTGAGGTGGATGGAGATGTCGGCGTCGAAGTCGCGCAGCCGCTCCTCCAGCCGGGCCACCAGTTCCTCGCCGCGCGCCTTGGTCTCGACGATGGCCAGCTTGCAGTACTCGATGCCGGTGCAGGCCATCGTGCCGCGCCGCCAGGCCGACGGCTGCGCCTCCAGGCCGATCCCGCGCAGCTCGCGCACCAGCGAGTCGGTCCGCTCCGGCGCCACGTCCAGCACCAGCAGCTTCTGGTACGGGGTGAGCCGCACCCGCCCGCTGCCGTGCGCCTCGACCACGTCGGCCAGGCGGGCGAGCTGCCCGCCGGAGACCCGGCCCACCACGGGGGCGGCGCCCACCCAGTGGCGGCCGTCGCGCTGCGGGTGCACCCCGATGTGGTCCACCGGCCGGTCGGGCAGCTGCGGGGCCGGGCCGTCGAGCAGCGCCCGCCCCAGGTACTCCTTCTCCAGCACCTCGCGGAACTTCTCCACGCCCCAGTCGGCGACCAGGAACTTCAGCCGGGCCCGGTTGCGCAGCCGGCGGTAGCCGTAGTCGCGGAAGATGCCGACCACGCCCGCCCAGACGTCCGGCACCTCGTCCAGCGACACCCAGACGCCGAGCCGCTGGGCCAGCATCGGGTTCGTGGACAGGCCGCCGCCGACCCAGACGTCGAAGCCGGGCCCGTGGTCCGGGTGGTCCACGCCGAGGAAGGAGATGTCGTTCGCCTCGTACGGGGTGTCGACCAGCCAGGAGATGGAGGTCTTGAACTTGCGCGGCAGGTTCGAGTACGCCTTGTCGCCCACGTACCGGCGGACGATCTCGTCGACCGCCGGCGTCGGGTCGAGCAGTTCGTCGCGGGCCACCCCGGCGACCGGGCTGCCCAGCACCACCCGGGGGCAGTCGCCGCACGCCTCGGTGGTCTGCAGGCCGACGGACTCCAGGCGACGCCAGATCTCCGGCATGTCCTCGACCCGGATCCAGTGGTACTGGATGTTCTGCCGGTCGGTGATGTCGGCCGTGTCCCGGGCGAACTCGCGGGAGATGTCCGCGACCACCCGCAGCTGCGCCAGGTTCAGCTCGCCCCCGTCCACCCGGACCCGGAGCATGAAGAACTCGTCCTCCAGCTCGTGCGGCTCCAGCACGGCCGTACGGCCGCCGTCGATGCCCGCCTTGCGCTGGGTGTAGAGGCCCCACCAGCGGAACCGACCCCGGAGATCCTGCGGGTCGATCGAGGCGAACCCGTGGTGGGCGTAGATGTTCTCGATCCGGGCCCGTACGTTCAGCGGGTCGTCGTCCTTCTTGATCCGCTCGTTGGGGTTGAGCGGCTCGCGGTGACCGAGCGCCCACTGACCTTCACCTCGGGGCCGGCGGGGGGTCCGGGCCGGTCGGGGGGACGTCGGGTCCCCGGCCCGGGCCGGGATGCTGCTGACCGCCATGGCGGCGTCCTCCGTTGTCTGCGGTGCCTCGGGGACACGCAAGGCGCACGGCCGGCCCGTCGGAACGGGCTGGCGACAACGGTGTCGAAACAGCCGGCGCGAGGCGCGCCCGAGACAGAGTGGTCGGGCGTCGTCAGTGGGCCGGACAGATCGCGCTGCGCACGCGGCCGTAGTCGACGTGGCGACGGGCCACGAAGCGGCGGACGACAGCGGCGGTCATGGAAGTCATGCTGCCACACCCGGTGGGGGCCGGCCAAAGACCACGTGCCGGATCCCACATCACGGGCCACGCCACGGGGACGCGGCGAGACCGGTCGGGGGCCCGGTCCCACCGGCCGGTGCCACCCTTCTCGCGGCCGGGTGGCCGGTCGCCTTGCGGATCAGCGTGAGCCGGCGGGAGGCACGGGTCGCGGTCGAGGGCTGACGCCGGCGCGCGATCGGCGGATCGGCGCACCCGGCGGCCGGACTGTGTGACGCTGCGGTATGTGACCGGTTCCGCTGACCCGCCCGGCGAGCGCGTCCCGCCGGTGCGCGAGGCGGTGGGCGGGCCGGATCGCACGGGCCGGCTGATCTGGATCGCGCCGACACTGGCCACCCTGGCCGTCGTGCTGACCGGGATCGACCACGCGCAGCCGTGGCGCGACGAGTTGGCCACCTGGAGCGCGGCGAGCAGGTCGCCCGGGGAGCTCGTCCGCCTCGCCGGCACCATCGACGCCGCCACCAGCCCCTACTACCTGTTCATGCACGCCTGGGTGGCCGTCCTCGGCGACTCGGTGACCGCGCTGCGGCTGCCCGCCGCACTGGCCATGGCCGCCACGTCCGGGCTGACCGCGCTCCTCGGGCAGCGCCTGCTCGGTGCCCGGGCCGGGCTGCTCGCCGGGCTGCTCCTCGCGGTGCTCCCGGGCACCTCGCGGTACGGCCAGGAGGCCCGCCCGTACGCGCTGGCCACCTTCCTGGCGGTGCTGGCGACCCTGCTGCTGGTCGAGGCGACGGCCCGGCCCCGGTGGGCGCGCTGGGCCGGGTACGCCGCCGCCGTGGCCGCGCTCGGGCTCACCCACCTGGTCGCGCTCACCCTGCTCGCCGCGCACGCGGTGGCGGTGCTCGCCGGCCGCCGTACGGGGCCGCCGAACCGCCCGTTGCGCTGGGCGCTCGCCCTGCTGCCCACCGTGCTGCTGCTGGCACCGCTGGTGCTGCTCGCCAGGGAACAGCGTTCCCGACAGCTCGGCTGGGTGGCGACCGCCCGTCCCGACGACCTGGCCGCCCTCGCGGGCGGGGTGGCGCAGAGCGGCGTGGTGGGCGGGGTGCTGGTGGGCCTCGCGGCGCTCGGCGCGGCACGGCTGGGCCGGCGCGCCCTGCTGCCCGGGCTCGCCGTGCTGCTGCCCGTGCTGCTGCTCTTCGCCGCGGGGCTGGTCGTACCGCTCTGGGTGCCCCGGTACCTCGTCTTCGTGGTGCCCTTCGGCTGCCTGCTCGCCGGGGCGGCGCTGGCGACGGTGCCACTGCCGCCCGCGCTGGCCGTCGTCGCTCTGACCGGGCTCCTCGGGCTGCCCGACCAGGCGGCGCTGCGGCGTACCCACGAGTGGCCGCGCAGCGCGACGGTGGACTACCGGGGCGCGGCCCGGATCGTCGCCGACGGTCAGCGGCCGGGCGACGCGGTCGTCTACTCCCCCCGCCAGAGCTGGCTCTTCCTCGACCTGGGTCTCGCGTACCACCTGGGCGACCGTCGGCCCCGCGACGTGCTGGTGACGGAGGACCAGGCACGCCGGGGCGACCTGTGGGCCGCCGAGTGCGCCCGCCCGGCCGGGTGCCTGGCCGGCGCGGAGCGGGTCTGGCTGGTCGTGGCCGGTCGCCGCGACGACCCGCTGGCCGCCGTCGCCGGCCCCAAGGGCGACGCGCTGCGCGCCGACTACACCGTCGTACGGGTCTGGCCGCGCCCCGGACTGACCGTCGCCCTGCTCACCCGCTGACCCACACCCCGCCGGTGGCGCAGGCTCTGGCTCCCCTTCCCGGCTCGATCGTTGGACGGTGAGCCGGTGTCGCGGGCGCTCCCAGGCCGGTTTCCCAGCAACTGATCATGGCGGCAGCGGCGACGGCGGCGACGGCGCGCACCAGCGGCAGCGGTGCCCCGGGTCAGCCGGCGGGGCGGCCCTCAGGGGCGTTGCGCACCAGCGGGACGACGAGCGTCGCCTCGGTGCCGCCCTTCGCGCCGTCGCGCAGCTCGATGGTGCCGCGCAGCTCGCCGGTGACCAGCGCCCGGACGATCTGCAGCCCGAGGTTGCCGCCCCGCTCGGCGTCGAAGTCCGGCGGCAGCCCGCGCCCGTTGTCGGTGACCGAGACGTGCAGCATCTTGCGGAACCGGTGCGCCGACAACACCACCTCCGGGGCGGGCCGGGCGGGTGGCTCGGCCGCGGCCTGCGTATCCGGGGCGGGGGTTCCGGGCCCGGCCGGGCCGGCGGGAGTCTCGGCGGGCGGCGGGAAGCCGTGCTCGACGGCGTTGAGCAGCAGCTCGTTGAGCACCATCACCAGCGACGTGGCGACCTCGGCGGGAAGTACGCCGAAGCTGCCCTCGCGCCGCATGCCGACCGTGGCCTCCGTCGCGGCCACCTCCGTCGCGGCGCTGGCCACCCGGTCGACGATGCCGTCGAACTCGACCGCCTCGTCGCTGGACATGGAGAGGGTCTCGTGCACCAGCGCGATGGAGGCGACCCGGCGTACCGACTCCTCCAGGGCGACGCGGGCCTCCGGCATGGACACCCGGCGGGCCTGGAGCCGCAGCAGGGCGGCGACGGTCTGGAGGTTGTTCTTCACCCGGTGGTGGATCTCCCGGATGGTGGCGTCCTTGGTGATCAGGGCGCGGTCGCGGCGGCGCACCTCGGTGATGTCGCGGACCAGCACCAGCGCGCCGATCGGCACCCCGGCGGGCATCAGCGGCAGCGCCCGGGTGAGCATCGTCGCGCCGCGCGCGTCGATCTCCCGGCGGGGCGGCGCCTCGCCGCGCAGCGCGGCGAGGATGCCGTTCGCCGCGTCCGTGCCCTCCAGCGGGTCGCCCGCCAGCCGGCGGTGCAGCGCCGCCAGGTCCTCGCCCACCAGGTGGGAGGCGTAGCCCAACCGCCGGTACGCCGACTGCGCGTTCGGGCTCGCGTAGGTGACCTTGCCGCCGGCGTCGAGCCGGACCAGCCCGTCGCCGACGCGCGGGGCCGACGTGGTCTCCCCGGGATGCCGCGGCGGTGGGAAGGTCCCGTCGGCGATCATCTGGGCCAGGTCGTCGGCGGTGGTGAGGTAGTTCAGCTCCAGTTGGCTCGGGGTGCGCGCGGTGGAGAGGTTGGTGTCCCGCCCCACCACGGCGATCACCTCGCCGGCCTCCCCGTCGGTGGTGCGCAGCCGGACCGGGATCGCCTCGTGCCGGGCGGGCACGTCGCCGTACCAGACCGGGTCGCCCTCCCGCCAGATCCGGCCCTGCCGGTGGGCCACCTCCAGGTGCGCCACCTCGGGCCCGCCGACGATCCGTCCCACCTGGTCGTCCAGGTACGCGGTGGGCGCGGTCGTCGGCCGGACCTGGGCGACGCAGAGGAACGCCCCGTCACCGTCCACGGGCACCCAGAGCAGCAGGTCGGCGAAAGACAGATCGGACAGCAACTGCCAGTCGCCGGCGATCCGGTGCAGGTGGTCGATATCGGCCGGACGGAGGCGGGTGTGCTCCTCGGCGAGGTTGCGCAGCGTGGACACGTCGACCAGCGTGCCACGACGGGCGTCACATCGTCGCGGTGACCTTCTTCAGCCCGCGCGGCGCGTCCGGGTCCTCGCCCCGGGCGAGCGCCAGCGCCAGCGCCAGGCGCTGCAACGGCAGGATGTCCAACAGCGGCGCGTACCGCTCGTCGACCTCGGGGACGGCCATCCGGGTGGCGCCCTCGACGTCGGCGGAGCCGACCACCACCACGTCGGCGCGGCGCTCGCCGAGGCGGGGCAGCACCTCGCCCATCGACCGGCCGCCCGGCCCGGAGCCGACCACGGCGAGCACCGGCACGTCCGGGTCGGTCATGGCGAGAGGGCCGTGCAGCAGGTCTGCGCCGGAGAACGCGAGCGCCGGCAGGTAGGAGGTCTCCATCAGCTTCAGCGCGGCCTCGCGGGCGGTCGGGTACGCGTACCCGCGACCGGTGGTGACGAGCTGGCCGGCGAACCGGTAGCGGGGCGCGAGCTGGCTTGGGGTGGGGTCTTCCAGGGTGCGCGCGGCCAGCTCGGGCAGGGCGGCGAGCGCCTCGCGTTCGGCGGCGGGCAGCGCGCCGTCGCCGGCCCGGATGCCCTCGACGAGCATCAGCAGGGCGAGCAGCTCGGCGGTGTAGGTCTTGGTGGCGGCCACCGCGCGCTCGTGCCCGGCGGCGATGTCGACGCTGAGCTCGGCGACGCCGGTCAGCCGGGAGTCGGGCGCGTTGGTGACCGCGAGGGTCAGCGCGCCGGAGGCGCGGGCGGTCCGCAGCACCTCGGCGAGGTCGGGCGAGCCGCCGCTCTGGCTGACGCCGACGACCAGCGCGTCGGAGAGGTCCGGCCGGGCGCCGTAGAGGGTGACGACGCTGGGCGAGGCGAGGCCGGCCGGCAGGCCGAGGCGGATCTCGGTCAGGTACGCCCCGTAGAGGGCCGCGTGGTCGGAGGTGCCCCGGGCGGTGAAGACCACGTGCCGCGGGCGGCGTTCCGCGATGACCGCCGCCACCCGGGCGATCGCCCCGGCGTGCTCGGCGGAGAGCAGCCGCTCGTAGCCCGCCGGCTGCTCGTCGATGTCGGCCGCCATGCCAGCCCCTGCACGCGTCACGGAAACTCCTCCCACTGCGCGATTGCCGCGCGTTTCCTGCTCAGTCTTGCACGTTTGAGTCGTCCCGAGCAATTGAACGAGCAGTAGTGCGCAGATGATCACCATCTCGGCGCAACATCACCTAGGCTTGCCCGACCCCACCGACCGACCAGCGAGAGGACGACGTGCCCGAGGACGACCGGTCGCTGTCCGCGGCGGAGGAACTTGCCCTGGCCCGTCTCGCCATGGACGACGGCGACCTGGCACACGCGGCCGGTCACGTCGCCGCCGCGCTGGCCCAGGCCCCGACCCTGCCCGAGGTGCACGAGACCCTCGCCCGGCTCGCCGCCGCCGACGGGGCGGGCGGCGTCGACCTCTTCCCGCTCCAGGGCCACGCCTTCGTCGGCGCCGTCGTGGCCCGCGCGCACCTGCTCGCCGCCGTCGGCCGGCCCGCCGAAGGGCTGGACCTGCTGGTCGCGGCGACCGGCCACGCGCCGGGGACGGACTGGGCCGGGGTGCCGTGGGTGACCACCCCGGAACTCGCCGAGCGCCTCGAACCGGACCGGGCCGCCCGGATCCTGATGCAGGTCTGCGCCGCCGTGGCCGACCCGGTGCCCCGGACCGGCCGGGCCGCCCTGTCCCCCTACCTGGCGCTGGCCCGCAACGCGGTCACCGTCCACCCCGAGCACGGCCTGCTGCTGGGCGCGGCGTCCGCGCTGGCCCGGCGGCTCGGCGAGGTCGACCTGGCAATCCGCTGGGCCGCCCGGGGCGTACGCGCGGAGCCGTCGAAGATCGGCGAGGTGTGGCTCGGGTACGCGTACCGCAGCGCCGGGCGCACCCGGGAGGCGCTGGCGGCACTCGGGCGCGCCGTCGCGCACGACCCCGACGACCTCACCGTCTACGCCGACATCGCCGGCACGCTCGCCGACAACGGGCGGCTCGACGAGGCGCTCGACTGGATAGACCGGGCGCTGGCCCGGGACCCCTCCTTCGAGTGCGCCGTGCACACCGCGCACCGCCTGCGGCACCAGCGCGACGGCGACGTGGCGCACCTGGTCGCGCTCGCCGACTTCGTCCGGGACCATCCCGACGACACGCACGAGCACGGCGACCTGGCCGAGAGCTGCCGGGGCCGGCCCTGGCTGGGGCAGGTCACCCCGGCGACCGGGCCGGTGGTGGACGCGCTGCGCCAGGCCGTCACCGACGAGCGCGTCGGCCTCGGCGCCGTACGGCTGGACTCGCCCGCGCCGCCCAGCGCGCTGCGTACCGCCGCGACGGCCGCCCCCGGGCTGCGCATCGAGGTGGCCGGCGTGCCCGACCCGGACCCGCGCGAGCCCCGGCGGGCGACCGCCCGGCAGCTCTGGCGCCACGACGGGACGACGGTCGTGCCCGCCGTGCCGGCGCCCTCGGCGGAGGCGGCGGCGCGGCTGCGGCAGCTCGCCCACCCGGCGTGGCCGCACCCGCCGGCGGCGTACGACGCGGCGGTGGGCCTGGCCACCCTGGAACTGGCCGACCTGCTCGGCCTGCTGGCGCACCCGCCGGAGGCGCCGCCGACCGCGCTGGGCCGGGTGCTCGGGCAGGACCCCTCGCTCTGGGTGCGCTGCGTCCAGGTGTGGGCGTGCCTGGGCCTGCTGCACCACCGCACCGACGAGCCGTGGGCGGAGTCGACCCGGCGCCGGGTCCTGCTGGACCTCGTCTGGGGGGTCGAGGACTGGGTCACCGAGGCGGCCCTGTTCGCCCTGGTCACCGCCGCCTGGGTCGACCCGGCGGTACGCCCCGACGTGGCCCGGGTGGTGAGCGAGCGGTTGACCGACGTGGCGGCGGTCGCCCGGACCCGCCCGGTGCCGATCGCGCCGTCGCTGGCGCACCTGTCCCTGGCGAGCCCGGCCCTGGACCCGGAGACGGCGGCCCTGGCCACCGCGCTGACGGCCACCGCCCCGGTCCCCCGGCCGCGCCCCCGCCTGCGCCGCCTCTGGGAGCGCCTCAGGCGCCGGTGAACCGTCGTCGCCGGCGGTTGCGGCGCCTCAGGCGCCGGTCAGTTCCAGCCGGAGGCCGAGCAGTCGCACCCCGTCCAGGGGCTCCCAGTCCAGCTCGGGCGTCCGTACGAAGCCGCGACGTCGGTAGAGCCGCTGGGCGGAGTCGGCGAAGCCGCTGCGGACGCAGATGACCACGGCGGAACAGCCCAGCTCGGTCGCCCGCGACACGCAGGCCTCGACCAGCGCCGCGCCGACGCCCCGCCCCTGCGCGGCCGGGTCCACCGCCAGCATCCGGAACTCCGCCTCACCCGCCCGGGACAGCTCGGCGTAGCGGGTGCCGGGCAGGACGAAGGTCACCGAGCCGAGCAGCTCGTCGGTGGCGTCGTCGACGGCGACGAGCACCTCGCCGTCCCGGGCCCGGGACGCCACGTCGGCGAGCACGGCGGCGTAGCCGTGTTCGTCCTTGAGCTGGCCGTCCGCCTCGTACGCGGCGACCGTCAGCCGGGCCACCGCCGCGAAGTCGGCCGGCCCGGCCCGGCGGACCGAGAGGCCGGTCAATCGATCACCGCGATCAGGTCACCGTCCTGCACGACGTCGCCCTCGTTGACCGCGAGCTGCTTGACGACACCGTCGGACTCGGCCACGACCGGGATCTCCATCTTCATCGACTCCAGGATCACCAGCGTGTCCCCCTCGGACACGGTGTCCCCGGCCGACGCGACGACCTTCCAGACGTTCGCCACCATCTCGGCGCGGATCTCCTCGGCCATCTTCAGGGCCCTCCCTCTCGCGGTTGCCTGCCGACGTATCCAATCATGCGGGCGACCTCCGGCGGGCGTGGAGCGGCCCGGGCCGGGTGATGATCGACTCCGGTCCGGGCCCGCCCCGGCGCCCCGGCCGGTGGCGGATCCGGCGGGGCGGGTGGCGGTCCTCCGGCGTGTCGCGCGGCGTGGCGTACGGCGGCGGCCCCGGCGGACGACGGCGGGTGCCGGCCGCACTAGCATCAGCGGGTCGGACCCCGGCGCCGGGAGGACCGGTGCGTGCACCGGCGCCGAGATCGCGCGCAGGCGGGATCCGACCATCACGAGGAGGTCACCATGGCGAAGAAGGCCCGCAAGAAGAAGGCCCGCAAGAAGAGCGGCGCGAACCACGGCAAGCGCCCCAACTCCTGACCGGCGGCCGGGCCCCACGGCCCGGCCTCGACCAGTCAGCGCGGACGCCGGTGGCCCGGGTCGTCACGACCCGGGCCACCGGCGTTTGATGTCTGCGGGGGCAACCGACCCGGTCGGCTGCCGCATCCGTCCGACCTCAGTCGGCCAGCTCCTTCGATTCGGTGCTCTCGAAGACGACCAGCTCGGTGAGGCGCAGCCGCAGCCGCTCCCGCAGCTGGTCGGGCGCGGTCTCGTTGCCGCAGCAGCGGGCGACCAGCGCCCGCACCTCCTGCTCGATGCCGTACTCGCGCAGGCACGGCCCACACTCGTCGAGGTGGTGCCGGATCAGCGTGCGCCGCTCCTCGGCGCACTCCAGATCCAGGTAGAGGTAGACCTCCGCGATGACCTCGCGGCAATCCGTCTCGTGCGGATCTCCACAGCTCATGTCAGACCTCCCGGCCGGCGGAAGCGGTCGAGCCCTTCTTCGACGCCGCGGCGCTGAAGCCCCGCTCGGCGGCGTACTGCTCGAGCAGCTTGCGCAGATTACGTCGGCCGCGGTGCAGACGCGACATGACCGTGCCGATCGGCGTGCCCATGATGTCGGCGACCTCCTTGTAGGAGAAGCCCTCGACGTCGGTGAGGTAGACGGCCAGGCGGAACTCCTCCGGCAGTTGCTGGAGGGCCTCCTTGACGTCGCTGTCCGGCAGCCGGTCCAGCGCCTCGGTCTCGGCCGAGCGCAGCCCGCTGGAGGTGTGCGACTCGGCCTCGGCGAGCTGCCAGTCGGTGATCTCGTCGGTCGGCGCCTGGATGGGCTGGCGCTGCCGCTTGCGGTAGGAGTTGATGTAGGTGTTGGTCAGGATCCGGTAGAGCCAGGCCTTCAGGTTCGTGCCCTGCTCGAACTGGTGGAAGGCGGCGTACGCCTTCAGGTAGGTCTCCTGGACCAGGTCCTCGGCATCCGCCGGGTTGCGGGTCATCCGCAGCCCGGCAGCGTAGAGCTGATCGACGAATGGCATCGCGTCCCGCTCGAAGCGGGCCCTGCGCTCGTCCGTCTTCTCGGTGGTCAACCGCACATCCCCTCGCGTCGGATGCTGTCCCGCCGAGGATACGCGTACGGACGTGCCCGCAGATTCACTTCCGGCGGGTGTGCTCGTACTCACCGCGGCCGGGCCGACCGGCGGCACCACCGCGGGCCAGTCCGGGCCGCCCAGCAGCCGTCGCAGCTGCCGTGCTCCCCGCTCGTCCCGTTCCCGGACCCGCGTCTCGGTCGGCACCGGTCTCCCCCCTCGCCAGAAATGTCGTCCCGGGGGGTGCAACGCCCCCAACGGGGCGGGACATTCCGCTGACCTCCCCGTTCCTGGTCCCGGCGCCGGCGCGGGCCGACGCTGGGACCAGGAAGGGCCTGGGAGGACCGGCGCCGCCCGCCCGAACCGGGCGTCCGGCGCCATCCGATGCAACGACCCGCCGCGGCAGGCGGACACGGCCCGCCGCGCGCCTCAGCGGCGCGCCCAGCCCCGCCCGCGCAGCCAGTCGCGCACCACGGCTGCCGTACCGGCCGGGTCCCCCCGCAGGTCGTGCCGCTCCCCCGGGCGGGTCACCACGTGCACCCCCGGCCCCGGCTCCGGCACCCCGAACGGGTCGCGGTCGCCGTTGACCACGAGGGTCGGCAGGCCGGTCGCCAGCTCCGCCGCGCGCGAGCGCTCCGGGCGGCCCGGCGGGTGCAGCGGGAACGCGAGTGCGACGACCCCGGCGGCGCCCACCGCCGGCGCGGTGCGGCACGCCACCCGCGCGCCGCTGGACCGGCCACCCACCAGCAGGGGTACGCCGGGATGCCGCTGCCGCAGCACGGCGAGCACGGCGGTCCACGCCTCGTCGAGGTGCCCCGCCGGCGCCGGCGCACGCCGTCCGGCGACGCGGTACGGCTGGGTCACCCGGGCCACCACCAGCCCGGCGCCGACCGCCGCGTCCCGGAGCGCACGCAGGTCGGGGGCGTCGACGTCACCGCCCGCGCCGTGGCCGAGCACCAGCAGGGCGCTCGGCGCACCCGCCGGTAGGTCGGTGTCGACCCGGGCGGGCCCGCGCGGGGTGGAAAGGTCGTCGTCCTGGGGCATCGGCCCATTCTGCGGCGTCCGGAGCACGACGGGCAGCCGGCCCGCCGAGGTGGCGGGCCGGCTGTGACCGGTTCAGTCGACGGTCAGCTCAGCGGCACCAGGGTGAGCAGCCGGTCCCGGACCGGCGGGCCCGCCTCGCGGGCGGCGTCCGGATCCGGTTGCACCTCGTCGCGCCAGGCGACAAGCATCGCCCGCCGCTCGCGCGGTGTGGTGCCGCCCCAGACGCCGTGGCAGTCACCCACGTCCAGCGCCCAGGCCAGGCAGGAGCCCTGCACGTCACAGCTGCGGCAGAGCGCGACGGCCGCGTCGGCTGGTTCGTTCGGCGCCGGAAAGAACGTTTCCGGGTCGACGTTCTGGCAGGTTCCCCTGGTGCGCCACGCCTCGTCCTGTCGCCGCTCCCGCAACGCCCGCAGCAGCCGCGGATCCCGTCGTGCCGTGGCCACCTCGTGCGGCCGGGGCATGCGTGCCCGTGTCATCCACCCACCTCCCCCGTGGGACCGGCAAGATCGGTGTGCGTCGTCCGCCCCGTGCGAGTCGCGCCCACTACCGGCGCTGTGTTGTATCGCACTTCCGGACACCGGGACAAGACTTCACGGCGAATATGGGTGAACGCCGGGGCGACGTTTCGCCCGCAACTCTGGCAAATCACGCCCGACAATGTGTCGGACTGTCAGAAGAGCGTCATTTCCCCCGGCGCGGCGGCCCGGGCAGGCGGCACCCTCTCGGTCAACTGCGGCCCGTCGTTGCGCACGTCGCCAACCGCCGTGCCCACCGGGCGGATCTCCAGCGTCGCGAGCCAGTCGGGCGGGGGTGGCGCGAGCAGGCCCTCCGGCGCGTCGGTCGAGGCCAGCCAGGCGGCCCAGCGTTCGCGGGGCAGCAGCAGCGGCATCCGGTCGTGCACCTCGGCCAGCTCGCCCAGCGCGGCGGTGGTGAGCACACTGAAGGTCAGCAACGGACCGCCGGAGCCGTCCCAGACCGACCAGATGCCGGCGAAGGCGAGCACCGAGCCGTCCGACGGGGTCATGTAGTAGGGCTGCTTGCGCCCGTCCGCCGAGCGGACCCACTCGTACCAGCCGTCGGCGGGGACGAGGCAGCGGCGGCGGGCGAAGGCCCCGGCGTACGCCCGGCTGGTGGCGACCGTCTCGGCGCGGGCGTTGATCATGCGGGCGGCGCCCTTGGGCGACCGGGACCAGGACGGGACCAGCCCCCAGCGGCCGACCGACAGCGCGCGGTGCCCCTCCGGGCTGACCCGCACGAGCGGCACCGGGTCGGTGGGCGCGACGTTGTGGTCGGGGTCGACCCCGCCGCCGGTCTCGTCCTGGGACTCGAACAGCGCGCTCAGGTCGCCCGCGCTCCGGGTCGTCGCGTACCTCCCGCACATGCCGCACACGCTAACCCGCCGCGCGCCGCCCGGCTGTCCCGCTGACCGGGAGGACGCGTGCCGGCCGGCGTCACCCGCCGGCGGACGCGGCAGAATGTAACCGTGGGAAACCTGATCGCGACCCGGCCGCCGCAGCCGTGGACCGCTCCGACCGCCTCCGACCCGGTCGCGGCGACGCTGCGCCTGCCCGGGTCCAAGTCGATGACCGCGCGCGCCCTGGTGCTGAGCGCGCTGGCCGGCGGACCGTCGACCCTGGCCGGGCCGCTGCGCGCGCGGGACACCGAGCTGATGGCCGCCGGGCTGCGCGCGATGGGCGCGCACATGTCGATCAGCGACGACGAACGCTGGCTGGTCCGCCCCCACCCGCTGGTCGGCCCCGCGCACGTCGACGTCGGCCTGGCCGGCACCGTGATGCGTTTCGTCCCGCCGGTGGCAGGCCTGGCCGACGGGCGGATCACGTTCGACGGCGACCCGCAGGCCCGCACCCGGCCCCTCGGCCCGCTGATCGGGGCGCTGCGCTCCCTCGGCGCGCGCGTGGACGCCCCCGCCACCGGCAGCCTGCCGCTGACCGTGCTCGGCGCCGGGCGGGTGGCCGGCGGCGAGGTGGTGATCGACGCCTCCGCCTCCAGCCAACTGGTCTCCGGGCTGCTGCTGGCCGCGCCGCGCTTCGACCGGGGCGTGGTCGTCCGGCACGTGGGCCCGCCCGTGCCCTCCGCGCCGCACCTGCGGATGACGGTGCAGATGCTCCGGGCCGCCGGCGCGGCGGTCGACGACGGCACCCCCGACGTGTGGGTGGTCGAGCCGGGCCCGCTGACGGGGCGCGGCTGGCAGATCGAGCCCGACCTGTCGGGCGCCGTGCCGTTCTTCGCCGCCGCCCTGGTCACCGGCGGCGAGGTGACCCTCCAGGGCTGGCCGCGCAGCAGCGCCCAGCCCGTCGAGCAGCTCCGCACGCTGCTCCAGCGGATGGGCGGCGAGGTGACCCTCTCCACCGCCGGGCTGACGGTCCGGGGCACCGGCGTGGTGCACGGCCTGGACGCCGACCTCTCCGACGTCAGCGAGCTGACCCCGGCGCTCACCGCGCTGGCCATGCTCGCCGACTCGCCGTCGGTGTTCACCGGCGTCGGCCACATCCGTGGCCACGAGACCGACCGGCTGACCGCGCTGGCGCGGGAGTTCGCCTCGCTGGGCGCCGACATCACCGAGTCCTCCGACGGGCTCGAGATCCGGCCCCGGCCGCTGCACGGCGGCGTGTTCGAGACCTACCACGACCACCGGATGGCGCACGCCGCCGCCGTGGCCGGCCTGGCCGTGCCGGGCATCGAGTTGAGCGACGTGGCGTGCACCTCGAAGACCATGCCCGAGTTTCCGGCACTATGGTCGGCGATGGTGACCGGCAAGAGCTGACACGAGAGGGGCGGGTCCTGGCGACCAAGCGGCGGGAGTACGACGAGGACGACGTCCGGATCCGTCCCGGCAAATCGTCGCGCCCGCGTACCCGCACGCGCCCCCTGCACTCCGACGCGGTGGACGGCTTCGTGATCGCCGTCGACCGGGGCCGCTACACGTGCGTGCCGCCCGACGCCGGGCCGGACGCGCCCCTGGTCACCGCGATGCGGGCCCGGGAGCTGGGACGCAAGTCGGTGGTGGTCGGCGACCGCGTCGGCCTGGTCGGGGACACCTCCGGCGCGGCCGGGGCGCTGGCCCGGATCGTCCGGATCGCCGAGCGGACGTCGGTGCTGCGGCGCACCGCCGACGACGACGAGACGACCGCCGAGGGGCGGCTGGAGCGGGTGGTCGTCGCCAACGCCGACCAGCTGGTCATCGTCAGCGCGCTGGCCGACCCGCCGCCGCGCACCGGGTTCATCGACCGGTGCCTGGTGGCCGCGTACGACGCCGGCATCGAGCCGCTGCTCTGCCTCACCAAGGCCGACCTGGCCGGCCCCGAGGCGGTGCTCGACTACTACGCCGAGCTGGAGCTGCCGTACGTGCTGATCCGCCCGGAGTCCGACCTCGACGCCCTGCACAGCCTGCTCGCCGGGCGGATCTCGGTCATGGTGGGGCACTCCGGGGTGGGCAAGTCGACGCTGGTCAACCGCCTCGTGCCGGACGCCGCCCGGGCGGTCGGCACGGTCAGCGCGATCGGTCGGGGCCGGCACACCTCCACGAGCGCGGTGGCGCTGCGACTGCCCCGGCTGCCCGGCGACTCACCGGGCGGCGGAGCCGCCGCCGGCTGGATCGTCGACACCCCGGGGGTGCGCAGTTTCGGGCTCGCGCACGTCTCCGCCGACAGCCTGCTGCACGGCTTCCCCGACCTGGTCGAGGGGACGGTCGACTGCCCCGCCAACTGCCCGCACACGCCGGACGAGACCGCCTGCGGGCTGGACGCCTGGGTCGCCGCCGGCAAGGCCGACGCGCGGCGGTTGGCCTCGTACCGCCGGCTGCTGGCCTCCCGGTCGGGTGAGGGCGACGCGCGGGAGCCCGACCAGCGGAATCCGGGCGACCCGCTCGCCGGGTCCTGAAGCCGGCGCCGCTACCGTCTAGGCATGCCCGGGTACGCCGACGACATCGCCCTCGCCCACCTGCTCGCCGACGCCGCCGACGCCGTCTCGACGGCCCGGTTCCGCGCGCTCGACCTGCGGGTCGAGGCGAAACCCGACCTGACCCCGGTCTCCGACGCGGACACCGCGGTGGAGCGGGAGATCCGGGCGCTGCTGGCCGCGCACCGGCCGGGCGACGGTCTGCTGGGCGAGGAGTACGGCGAGGAGCCCGCCAGCGGCCCGGACGGCCGCCGCTGGGTGGTCGACCCGATCGACGGCACGAAGAACTTCATCCGCGGCGTGCCCGTGTGGGCCACCCTGATCGCGCTGATGGAGTCCGACCGCCCGGTCGTCGGGCTGGTCTCCGCGCCGGCGCTCGGCCGCCGCTGGTGGGGCGCGCTCGGCGAGGGCGCGTACGCCGGGCCGGACGCCGCCGGTGGCGTGCCGATCCGGGTCTCCGCGGTACGGGACCTCGCGGACGCGAGCTTCTGCTACTCGTCGCTGACGGCGTGGGAGTCCGCCGGGCGGCTGGACGCGATGCTCCAGCTCATGCGGGACACCTGGCGCAGCCGGGCGTACGGCGACTTCTACGGCTACATGCTGCTGGCCGAGGGCGCGCTGGACGTGATGGTGGAGCCGGAACTGTCGCTGTGGGACGTCGCCGCGCTGGTGCCGATCGTCACCGAGGCGGGCGGGACGTTCACCGATCTGGCCGGTCGGCCCGCCCCCTCGGGCAACGCCGGGACCGAGAGCAGCGCCGTGGCCAGCAACGGCGCGCTGCACGCCGACATCCTCGCCCGGCTGGGTCGGCCAACCGAGCACTGACCTCCGGCAGCCTCTATCCTCGCCAGGTGGTCTCCTCCGGTTGGTGCTTCCTCGCGGCCATGATCGTCGCGTACGGCGTCGCCAACCTGCTCCAGTCGGTGGCCGCCGCCCGCACCACCGTGCACCACACCTTCGACCCGGGGCTGCTGCTGCGGCTGGCGGGGCACCGCACCTACCTGGTCGGGCTCGGCTGCCAGGTGGCCGGGTTCGTGCTGGCCCTGCTCGCCCGCCGGGACCTGCCGCTCTTCCTGGTCCAGTCCAGCGTCGCCGCCGGGCTCGGGGTCACCGCCCTGCTCGGCGTGCTGGTGCTGAAGTGGCGGTTGCCGGCCGCCGAGGTGGCCCTGCTGGTGCTGCTGTTCGCCGGGATCACCGCGTTGGTGCTCTCCGCCGAGCCCGCGCCGGCCAAGCCGCTCGGCACCGCCGGCATGATCGCCCTGGCGGCGACGCTCGGCGTGATCGCCGTGATCGGCTTCTTCGCCGTACGCCTGCACGGGGCACCCGGCTCGGTGGCGCTCGGCGCGCTGGCCGGGCTGGCGTTCTCCGCCGCCGCGGTGGCCGCCCGGCCCCTCGCCTCCGCCCCGACGCCGGAGGCGTTCGTCCAGGATCCGCTGCTCTATCTGCTGATCGTCCACTCGATCGTCGGTCAGCTGCTGCTCGGCCTGGCCATGCAGCGCGGCTCGACCACGGCCGCCGTGGCGGCGATGGACGCCGCCGGGGCGGTGCCCGCCGCGATCGTCGGCCTGCTGCTGCTCAACGACAAGATCTGGCCCGGGCGGGAGTGGCTCGCCGCGGTCGGGTTCCTGGTCACCCTCGCGGCGGTCATCGGTCTCACCCGGTACGCCGAACCCCAGCACCACCACGCGGTCGCCGGGGAACGGGACCGGGGCATGGTGGGCGCCGGAGCGCCCGGTCGCCCGCTCTGAGCCACGGGCGGGGGTCGGCCGACCCGGGTCAGGCCGCCTCGACCGGCTTGCGGCGGCTCACCACCCGCTCGTAGAGGCGCTCCAGCGCGCCCGCCGTCCGCTCCCAGGTGTAGCTGCACCGCACCCGGTCCACGGCGGCGTGCCCGTACGCGAACCGCCCGGCGTTGTCGGCGAGCAGCCGGCGCAGCGTCACGCCCAGCGCGCGGACGTCGCCCGGCGGCACCAACCGGCCGGTGACCTCGTCGACCACCGCGTCGGCGATCCCGCCCATGGAGTAGCCGACCACCGGCACCCCGCAGGCCATCGCCTCCAGCGACACCCGGCCGGCGGAGGAGTAGTGCGGGGTGCAGGCGACCACGTCCGCCGAGCGGTACCAGGTGGCCATCTGTTCGTGCGGCACCGCGCCCACCAGTTTCACCTGGTCGGCCACCCCGCTCCGTTCGGCCAGCTCGCGCAGCCGCCGGGCCTCGGCATGGTTGCCGAGCTGCCCGACGGGTGGGCCGCCGGCGATCACCAGTTCGGCGTCGCCGACCAGTCGCATGGCCCGGATCAGGTCCTCCTGACCGTGCCCGGGCGAGAGCCCGCCGACGGAGAGGATCCGGGCCCGCTGGTCGCGGGGGGCGGCCTCGCCGTCGGGGTGGAACTGCGCGGTGTCGACGCCGGCCGGCACCATCGCCACGGAGGCGCGTTGCAGCCCCATCCGGGTCAGCTCGTCGACCTCGTCGTTGCACTGGGCGACCGCGATGTCCACCGCCCGGGTCAGCGCCCGCTCCAGCGGGATCCGCTCCCCCGGCCCGTCGTACTGCCGGCCGAGGTGGCGCAGCTGCTCGACGCCGAGGGAGTGGAACGTCTGCACCACCGGGATGTCCGTCTCGCGGACCGCGTGCGCGGCGGCCAGCCCGCCGACCCAGTAGTGCCCGTGCACCACCTCGGGACGCCAGTCGCCCGTCCACCGGTCGGCCAGCCAGGCGCCGAACGCGGACACGTGCGGCACCAGTTCGGCGGTGGGCAGCGGGGCGGCCGGGCCGATCGGCACCCGCTCCACCCGGTAGCCGTCGACCGTCGCCGTCTCCGGCAGACCGGGGTCGTCGCGGCGTTCGTACACCCGGACGTCGTGGCCCCGCGTGGCGAGTTCGGCGGCGACCCGGGCGATGTGCTGGTGGGTGCCGACGGTCAGGCCGTCGGTGCCCCTGGGTGGGCCGGCGTGCGCGCAGACGAGGCCGACGCGCATGGGTCACCTCCATGCGATCTTCTCAAGCGGTGGTCCTCGGTCAGAGGGTCCCATTAACCGAACCCCCGGGAGCCGAAACCTGGCAGATCGGGAAGAGCCCGGCGGGTGCTTGCGCGACGGCAACTTTCGCGGGACGCCGACACCCCGTGCCCCGGGCCAGGACTATCCGACCGCCGTCGGCCGCATGACCCCCGCCGACGGGGGTACGGGCGAGGAATGCCTCTGACCCGCAGCCTCGCCGACGCCACCGTCGTGCTCACCGGTGCCTCCAGCGGCATCGGCACGGCCACCGCGTACGCCCTCGCCCGGCGCGGCACCGCCGTGGTGCTGGCCGCCCGCAGCGAAACGGCGCTGGAGGAGGTCGCCGTACGGTGCCGGGAGCTGGGCGGGCGGGCGCTGGTGGTGCCGACCGACGTGACCGACCCGGCGGCCGTCGAGCGGCTCGCCGCCCGCGCGGTCGCCGAGTTCGGCCGGATCGACGGCTGGATCAACAACGCCGCGGTCGGCGCGGTCGGGCTCTTCGACGAGATCCCGGTGGAGGAGTTCCGCCGGGTGCTGGAGGTGAACCTGCTCGGTGCCGCGTACGGCATCCGGGCCGCCCTGCCCCAGCTGAGCGCGGCGGGTGGCGGGGTGCTGGTCAACAACGCCTCGGTGCTGGCCGAGGTGGCGATGCCCTACCAGTCGGCGTACAACGCCGCGAAGCACGGCATCCGCGGGCTGGCCGACACGGTCCGTCAGGAGATGCGGGTAACCGGGCGGGGCGACATCTCCATCTGCACGGTGCTGCCGGCCACCATCGACACCCCGTTCTTCCGGCACGCCGCCAACCACAGCGGCCAGGAGCTGGTGCCGCCACCCCCGGTCTACCCGCCGGAGGTGGTGGCCGAGACGATCGTCCGGCTGCTGCGCCGCCCGAGACGCGAGGCGTACGCCGGCGGGGCCGCCCGGCTGATCGGCCTCCAGTGGCGGCTCGCCCCGGCGTTCGCCGAGCGGGTCCTCGGCTGGTACGCGCACCGCACCCAGTTCGGGCCCGCCCCACGGCCCGAGAGCACCGGCAACGTCTTCCACGCCGACGCGGCGGCGCGGCGCGAGGGCGGCTGGCACGGCCGGCGACGGCACCTGGTGCGGATGACCGCCGCCTTCGGGCTGGCGGCGGCGGGGACGGCCGTCGGGACGGTGGCCGCGATGACCCGCCGCGCGCGAACGGACCGCTGATGTCGGGGGTCGAGCGGTCGGGTGCGCGGTCCGGGCAGGCGGTGCACAATGAGGCGATCATGGCGACCGACGCGCGCTGCCGGGTGGACGGGGACGAGACATCCGGGGTGCTCCGGCTCACCGGGACACTCGACCGCTCCGGTGTCGACGTGGTGCGCGACGGCCTGCTCGCCCGGTTCTGCGGCCGGCCCGGCCCGGTGGTCGCCGACCTCACCGCCCTGCGGGTGGCGGATCCGGCGGCCCGGGACGTCTTCGCCGAGGTGCGCCGGGAGGTGCGCGACTGGCCCGCCGCCGACCTGCTGCTCTGCGATCCGACCGGCGACGTCGAGGGGGTGCCGGCATGGCCGACCCTGGCCGGGGTGCTGGCCGGGCTGGCCGCCGCGCCGCCGGCCGCGGCGGTCGAGACCTACCTTCCCCCCGTCGTCGGGGCGGCCCGGCAGGCCCGGCGGCTCGTCGCGGAGGGGTGCGGGCGGTAGGGCCTGTCCGAGCTGATCGAGCCGGCCTGCATCGCGGTCACCGAGTTGGTGAACAACGTGGTCGCCCACGCGCACACTCCGATGACGGTCCGCCTGGCCCCGCGCGACGGCGCGCTGCACCTGGCGGTACGCGACCACTCGCCACGGCAGCCGGCGTTCACCGGGCAGGCGCCGCTGGACACCGCGGGCGGGCGCGGCCTGCTGCTGATCGACACCGTCGCCCGCAGCTGGGGCAGCAGCCGGGTGCCGGGCGGCAAGGTCGTCTGGTGCGTGCTGCACGCCGACGACGAGACCCCCGCCCAGCACGGCTGACCGCCGCCCCGATTCCGCCCCGCCGTCCCCCGACGTGCCGCTTCCGCCCGGATGGCCACGGGCGGCACCGGTTATGCCGGGAGGGCAGTGGGTAGTGATCAGCCATGCGCGACGACGAGTACCCGACCCCCGTGTCCGACCCCGAGGCGGAGGGCCTGCCCGACACCGCCGACGACGACTCGACCGCCAACGACGACGTCCTGACCGGGCGCGAGGCGGACGGCCCGGACCCCGCCCAGCTGCCGGGCGACCGGACGCCGGTCGCGGTGGACCGGTACGGGAACACCGCCGAGGAGCAGCTGGACGGCGAGTCGCTGGACTACAAGCTCGACCGGGAGCAGTACGAACGCCCGGCCGACGACCCGCTCGCCGGCCCCGTCGACCCGGACATCGCCGCCGAGGCCGACAGCGAGGAGGCGGCGGCGCAGGCCCAGCTCGACGCGGACGTGATCGACCCCGGCCCCACCTCCGACCCGGACTCGCCGGTGTCCCTCTACGACCACGGCAAGCTCGGCGGCGTCAGCGACGGCCAGGTCGGCCGGCTCGTCGAACCGGACGAGGGGGCGCACACCGACCAGGAGACCGACTCGGTGGCGTACGACGCCGGTTCGGCCGGCGGCGGCGCGAGCGCCGAGGAGCTGGCCATCCACGAGACGCGACCGCCGCACTCGGTCTGAGCCGGCCCCGGGTCAGTCGTCGAGGCCCCGCTCGATCGCGTACCGGGTCAGCTCGACCCGGTTGTGCAGCTGGAGCTTGCCGAGCGTGTTCTGCACGTGGTTCTGCACGGTGCGGTGGGCCAACCCGAGCCGCTCGGCGATCTGCTTGTAGGACATGCCCTTGGCGACCAGGCGCAGCACCTCGGTCTCCCGGTCGGTGAGCCGGGGTGCCGGGCCGGCGCCCCGGGCTTCGGGTCCGGCGGCGTGGTCGGCGCCGCCCGGGTCGGCCGCGAGCCGGCGGTACTCGCCGAGGACGAGCCCGGCCAGGCCGGGCGTGAAGACCGGCTCCCCCGCCGCCGTCCGGCGCACCGCCTCCAGGAACTCCGCCGGGGCGGCCGACTTGACCAGGTAGCCGGTGGCGCCCGCCTTCACCGCGTCGAGCACGCTCTGCTGCTCGCCGCTGGCCGAGAGCATCAGCACCCGCACCTCCGGCAGCACGGCGCGCAGCCCGCGGACCACCTCCACCCCCGAGACGTCCGGCAGTTGCAGGTCGAGGACCACCACGTCCGGCCGGGCGGCGGCGGCGACCCGCAGCGCCTGCCGGCCCTCCCCGCTGGCGGCGACGACGACGTGGCCGGCCTCGGTGAGGTCCCGGGCCACCCCCTCCCGCCACATCGGGTGGTCATCCACCACCATCACCCGTACGCCTGTCACGGCTGTGCCTCCCTCGTTCGCGACTGCGGGGCTCGCAAACCCGGCTCACTCCTCGCGCTCACGTGAGCCCCTTTCTCGAAACGGTCAGTTCCAGCTCGGTGCCGACGCCCGGCGCCGAGGTGATCCGCACCGTACCGCCGAGGTCGGCGAGGCGGCCCCGGATCGACCGGGCGACGCCGAGCCGGCCCTCGGCGGCGGCCTCCTCCAGCCGGCCGTCCGGAAACCCCGGCCCCTCGTCGCGGATCGACACGGTCACCGTCGCCCCCTCGTCCTCGACGAGCACCCAGGCCCGCCCGTCGGTGTGCCGGGCCACGTTGTCGAGGGCGGCGGCGGTCGCGGCGGCCAGCTCGTGGGCGACCCGCCCGGGCAGGGGCACCGGGGTGGCCGGCGCGGACAGCGATACCGTCGCCGAGGCGTACCGGCCGAGCAGCCCACGCAGGTCCACGGACCCGCCGTGCGCGGTGGGCCCGACCGGCGCGGCGCCGCCAATCAGGGCGCGCAGCGCGGCCTCCTGCTCCCCGGCGAGCCGGGCCAGTTCCCCGGCCTCGCCGTCCAGGTGGGCGCCGCGCCGCTGCACCAGCGCGAGCACCTGGAGCACGGAGTCGTGGATGTCCCGGGCCAGCCGCTCCCGCTCCCGGGTGGCGGCCTCCAGCTCCACGGCCCGGTGCAGCCGCTCCTCGGCGGTCACCGCCAGCCGGGCGACGTGCCCGACCACCACGCCGGCGAGCAGCAGCAGGATCGCCCCGGTGAGCGACGACTGGCCGATCCGTTCGCGGGTGGCGAGGTCCGCCGCGCCGAGCACCAGCGCGGCGACCGTGCCCCGGCGCCGGCCGCCGGAGACCGCCCAGGCCAGCACCGGTCCGGCCAGCCAGGCCACCGCGAGGCTGGGCACGCCGGCGGCGAGCGCCGTCCGCCCGATCACCCACGGGGTGGCCAGCATGATGCCGACGACGACCCCCAGGTCCGCCAGGAGCAGCGGCCAGCCCCGGCGGGCCGGATCGGCGTAGCCGACGGCGGTCACGCCGGTCCAGGCCGCCATCAGCAGGACCAGGCCGCCGGCCGCGAGCGGGTGGGCGTACCGGTCGGCGTCCCGGACCGCCAGCACGCAGACGTACGCCAGGGAGGCCACCCGGAACACGGCGATGGCCCGCCAGAGCGGGACCTCGAAACCACCGGGCGGCATCGACACGCCCGTCACGATGCCACAACCGTCAGGACGGCCCCGTGGGCCGCCGGATGCGCTCAGAGAAACCCTGACGTACGGTGGAAAAGCCGCGAAACATCAACGATCCGCTGTCGGGACGGGGCCATGACGAATGCGGAACCCGGAGCACAGCGTACGGTTGTGCCCATCGAACCTTCCCTCCTCATTGCCGAGGCCTTCGACCAGGCCCAGGTGACCGAGCTTCGCCACTCGGTCACCTCCTGCGCGCACGCGGCGGGGCTGAGCGGGCAGCGCCTGGACGACTTCGTGCTGGCGGTCAACGAGTTGATCACCAACGCGGTCCGGCACGGCGGCGGGCGGGGCTGGCTGCGGCTGTGGCGGCAGTCGGGCCGACTGTTCTGCGAGGTCTCCGACCACGGGCAGGGAATCAGCACGCAGCGGCTGGGCGACCGGAGCCGCCCCGCCGCCGACACCGCCGGCGGGTGGGGCCTCTGGCTGGCCCGGGAACTGAGCGACAGCATGGACGTGGAGACCGGCGCGCGCGGCACGACGGTCCGCATCAGCGCCGCCGCCGTGGCCCCCCAGCACACCGGCCGCCACCGCCGCGACTGACCTCCCGCGCGGACTCACGCGGGGGCCTGCCGCCCGGGACCGGTCAGGCGAAGAGGGCGCTGACCGATTCGCCGTTGTGGATCCGGCGCATCGCCTCGGCCAGGGCCGGCGCCACGGACAGGATCTCCAGCTTCGGCACCCGCTTGTCGGCGGGGATCGGCACGGTGTTGGTGCAGACGATCTCCAGCACGCCCTCCTGCTCGCTCAGCCGCCGCAACGCGCCGCTGGAGAAGAGGCCGTGCGTGCAGGCCAGCCGGATCGAGCGGACCTTCAGCTCGCGCAGGTGCTCCATCAGCTCGATCACCGTGCTGCCCTTGGCGATCTCGTCGTCCAGCACGATCACGTCCCGGCCGGTCACGTCGCCGATCACCGCGCTGATCTTGACCCGGTCGTCGCTGAACCGCTGCTTCGCCCCGGCGGCCACCGGGGTGCCGAGCCGCCGGGCGAACGCCGCCGCCTCCTTGGCGTTGCCGAGGTCCGGCGAGACCACCACCGTGTTGCTCAGGTCGTAGCGGGTGAAGTGGTCGGCCAGCTCGCGCAGCGCGTGCAGGTGGTCGACCGGCACGCTGAAGAAGCCGTGCACCTGGGGCGAGTGCAGGGTCATCGCCAGCACCCGGTCCGCGCCCGCCGAGGTGAGCAGGTCGGCGACGAGCCGCCCGCCGATCGAGATGCGCGGCGCGTCCTTCTTGTCGGACCGGGCGTACGCGTAGTGCGGCAGCACCACGGTGATCCGGCCGGCCGACGCGCCCCGGGCCGCGTCGATCATGAGCAGCAGCTCGACCAGGTTCTCCTGCACGGGCGGTACCAACGGCTGGATCAGGAAGACGTCCCGCTCCCGGCAGTTGGCCTGCAACTGCACTTCCAGGCAGTCGTTGGCGAACCGGGAGACCCGCACCGGGTGCAGCGGCACATCGAGGTGGGCACAGATCTCGGCGGCGAGTTCGGGGTGGGCGGTACCACTGAAGACGGCGATGTCACGCACGTCCGCACATCGTACGGACGGGAACGGGACCTGTTCCCCGCCGGGGCCCGCCGCCGGCCGGCGAAGAGCGGCCGGGCCGGGTACGGTGCTGCCGTGACCCCCCAGTACGTCGCCGCCATCGACCAGGGCACCACCTCCTCGCGGTGCATCGTCTTCGACCGGGCCGGGGAGATCGTCTCCGTGGCCCAGCGGGAGCACCGGCAGATCTTCCCCCGGCCGGGCTGGGTGGAGCACGACGCCGAGGAGATCTGGGACAACGTCCAGCGGGTGGTCCGGGAGGCGCTGCACGCCGCCGGCACCGACGCCGCCGGGCTCGCCGCCGTGGGCATCACCAACCAGCGGGAGACCACGCTCGTCTGGGACCGGGCCACCGGCCGGCCGGTGGCCAACGCCGTCGTCTGGCAGGACACCCGCACCGCGCCGCTGCTGCGCGAGCTGGATCAGGCGTACGGCGAGGAGCGGTTCCGCTCCCGCACCGGGCTGCCGCTGGCCACCTACTTCGCCGGGCCGAAGCTGCGGTGGCTGCTGGAGCACGTCGACGGGCTGCGCGGGCGCGCCGAGGCAGGCGAGGTGCTCTTCGGCACGATGGACAGCTGGCTGATCTGGAAGCTGACCGGCCGGCACGTCACCGATGTCACCAACGCCAGCCGCACCCTGCTGATGGACCTGACCACCCTCGACTGGGACCCGGAGCTGCTCGACGCGATGGGTGTGCCGGCCGCGATGCTGCCGGAGATCCGCAGCTCCGCCGAGGTCTACGGGGAGGCTACCGGCGTCCTGGCCGGGGTGCCGGTGGCCAGCGCGCTCGGCGACCAGCAGGCCGCCCTGTTCGGGCAGACCTGCTTCCAGCCGGGCGAGGCCAAGTGCACCTACGGCACCGGCAGCTTCCTGTTGCTCAACACCGGCGCCAGCCCGGTCCCCTCCACCCACGGCCTGCTCACCACGGTCGCCTACCGCATCCACGGCCAGCCCGCCGCGTACGCGCTCGAGGGGGCGATCGCGGTCACCGGCTCGCTGGTGCAGTGGCTGCGCGACAACCTCGGGCTGATCTCCACCGCGCCCGAGGTGGAGGAGCTGGCCCGCACCGTCGACGACAACGGCGGCTGCTACGTCGTGCCGGCCTTCTCCGGGCTGTTCGCCCCGCACTGGCGCAGCGACGCGCGCGGGGTGGTCGCCGGGCTGACCGGTTACATCACCAAGGGGCACCTGGCCCGGGCGGCGCTGGAGGCGTCCGCCTGGCAGACCCGCGAGGTGGTCGACGCGATGAACGCCGACTCCGACGTGGCGCTGCGCCGGCTGCGGGTCGACGGCGGGATGACCGCCAACGGGCTGCTGATGCAGTTCCTCGCCGACGTGCTCGACGTGCCGGTGGTCCGGTCCCGGATCACCGAGACCACCTGCCTCGGCGCGGCGTACGCGGCCGGCCTGGCGGTCGGCTTCTGGCCGGACCTGGCGACGCTGCGCGCCCAGTGGCGCTCCGACGCGCAGTGGGAGTCGACGATGGAACCGGCGCACCGGGAGCGGGAGCTGCGCAACTGGCGCAAGGCCGTCCAGCGCACCCTCGACTGGGTGGACTGACCGCCGCGTCGCCCGGCCGCGAACTCGTCGCAACCCTGGTGACGGCCCGGGGTCAGTCCCAGGGGTTGCCGGTGAGCTTCTCGTAGACGTCGACGTAGCGGGCCCGGGTCGCCTCGACCACCTCGGCCGGCACCTCGGGCGCCGGGGCCTGCTTGTCCCAGCCGCTCTCCACCGCCCAGTCCCGGACGTACTGCTTGTCGTAGGAGAACTGCGCCCGGCCCGGCTGGTACGACTCCGCCGGCCAGAACCGCGACGAGTCGGAGGTGAGCAGCTCGTCGCCGACGGTCAGCGTGCCGTCCGGCGCCCAGCCCAGCTCGATCTTGGTGTCGGCGATCAGGATGCCCCGGTCGGCGGCCAGCTCGGCCCCCCGGCGGTAGACGTCGAGCGTGATCCGGCGCAGCCGCTCGGCGGTCTCGGCGCCGACCTTGTCCACCACCTCGGCGAAGGTGATCGGCTCGTCGTGCTCCCCCACCGGCGCCTTGGTCGACGGGGTGAAGATCGGCTCGGGCAGGATGGACGCCTCGACCAGCCCGCGCGGCAGCTCGACGCCGGAGACCGCGCCGGTGCGCTGGTACTCCTTCAGGCCGCCGCCGGTCAGGTAGCCCCGGGCGACGCACTCCACCGCGACCATCTCCAGCCGCCGGCAGCGGATCGCCCGACCGGCGAACTCCGCCGGCACGTCGGTGGCGGAGATGACGTGGTTCGGCACCAGGTCGGCCAGCTGCTCGAACCACCACAGCGAGAGCGCGGTGAGCAGCTTGCCCTTGTCGGGGATCGGCGTCGGCAGCACCACGTCGTAGATCGAGATGCGGTCGGAGGCGACCAGGATCAGGTCCTCGCCATCGGCGTAGACGTCCCTGACCTTGCCCGAGTGCAGAAGTTCCACGCGCCCTAGTACACCATGCGGGCCGCGTACGGCCTCCGCCGGTGGCTGCGGGCATCGATGCGTACGCCTGGGGTGTGCTGGTGTGGCCGGACGTACGTTGACACCCTTCCGTGCGCCTGCGTGAATGATCCGGCCGCCCACCCCACCGGTCCGCCAGGAGTTCTTCGTGCCCGTCGCCCGATCCCCGCTGTCCCGCGCCGGAGCGGACCCGGGCCGGCGTCGGGTGCTCGCCGCGATGCTGGGTGCGCCGGTGCTCGCGACGGGCGGGCTCACCGGGTGCACCGAGGGCCGGGCGGCCCCGGTGGAGACCGGGCCGGTCGAGCTGTCGGTGTTCTGGTACGGCGGGGCGAAGCGGGCCGAACTCACCGAACGGGTGCTGCGGCTCTACACCGACCGCAATCCGCGCGTCAGTTTCCGGGTCACCTGGCAGGGCGCCGGCGGCTACTACGACCGGCTGGCCACCCAGGCCGCGGGCGGCAACGTGCCCGACCTGATCCAGCTCGACGACAGCATGCTCACCGAGTACGCCCGCCGCGAGATCGTCCTGGACCTCAGCGGGTACGTCGCCGACCATCGCCTCGACCTGCGCACCCTGCCTCCGGGCCTGGTCCGGTACGGGCAGGTCGACGGCCGTACGGTCGGCGTCGCCGCGGCACAGACCGCCGCCGCCGTGGTCTACGACCGCACGCTGCTGCGCCGGCTGCGGCTGCCCGAGCCGAGCACGGGAATGTCCTGGGCGGAGTACGTCGCCTGGGCGCGGCGGGTCACCCGGGTGAGCGAGGGCCGGGTGGCCGGCACGATGGACCCGTCCGGCGACTCCCGGGCGTTCTGGCTCTGGCTACGCGGCCAGGGCGGTGAGTTCTACCGCGGTCGACAGCTCGGCTTCGACGCCGACGCGTTGATCGAGTGGTTCGAGCTGTGGCGGCGGGCCCGGTCCGGCCGGGCGACCCCGAGCGCAGCACTGGTGGAGCAGGCCGACGGCGGCGAGCCGACCCGGCAGCTCGTGGTCACCGGCGCCACGGCCGCCTCGTTCGCCTGGTCGCACCAGTTGCCGGAACTCCAGCGCCTCACCGACGCCGAACTCGGCCTGGCCGCCATGCCGGGTCCCCCGGAGGCGCAGTGGCACCGGGCGTCGATGTACTGGGCGGCCTTCCGGGGCACCCGGCACCCCGCCCTGGTCGCGGACGTGATCAACTTCCTGACCGGCAACGGCGAGGCGGGGAGCGTGCTCGGGCACGAGCGCGGGCTCAGCCCCAGCCTCGCCGTACGCAGCTACGTCGAGGGCAGCATCACCGATCCGGTGCAGCGGCGCGCGGCGGCCCTCGGCACCGCGCTGGCCGCCCGGCTGGGTCCCGCGCCCAGCCCACCGCCGCAGGGCCATACCCGGGTGCGGGCGCTGCTGCTGGAGGCCGCCGAGGGCATTCGCGGCGGCGAAACCGGCCCCCGGGCGGCGACGGCCCGCTTCATGGCCCAGGCGAACGCGGCGCTGGCCGGCTAGGGCCGGTCACCGCGAGGCTGTCCCGACAGGAACGCCGGGTCCGATGCTCCGCCTCGACCGAGGCGGGACACCTTCACGCAGGCGCCCCCCTCAGCGCGGCGGGGCCACCGTCGCGCCGGCGGGCCGCGTCAGCGCGGCGGACCGCCCCGGCGGTTGCGCATCATGCGCATCAGGAGGAAGACGACGCCGGCGACCACGACCAGGCAGCAGAGCAGGCCGATGAAGCCGAAGCCGCCACCGCGGCGGCGCCGTGCGGCCTCCACCACGAGTTCACCCGTGCCGGTGGACGCCCAGGCCGCGACGGGCACGAACACCGACAGCACGACCGCACCGAGGACGGCGGTCAACCGGCCCCACCACTTACCGAAGAAAGACATGCCCACATCTTCGCCGACAACCGCAACCTCGGCACGTCGGTCGACGAGGAATCCGCGCCGCGCCCAGGCGCGCCCGGAGCGTTCCTCCGGCCAGCCCGGGCCTGGAGCCGTTCGCCGGCCGGTCCGCCCCCGGCATCGTTCCGCCGGCCGGTCCGCGCCCGGCGCCGCAAGCACCTGGAGCACGGAGTCCTGGATGTCCCGGGCCAGCCGCTCTTACCGACCGGCCCGCCCCGCCCCAGGCGGGCCCGGTTGGCCTTGCCCGGGACGATCTCCAGCTCGATCAGCCGGCACCGTTGCACCGGCCGGCCCGCGTCCGGTGGCACAGCGACGGGGCGCGTCGACCGGTGCGACACGTCGACGCCGACGCCGGAGGCCGAGATGCGGAGAGGCCCCGGAGACAATCTCCGGGGCCTCTCCGACGTGGTAGCGGGGACAGGATTTGAACCTGCGACCTCTGGGTTATGAGCCCAGCGAGCTACCGAGCTGCTCCACCCCGCGTCGGCTCGTTAACTCTAGCGCACTTGGCGCCAGGATGATCAGCGGACCCCCGATCCCGCGGTGGAACCTGCCCTGACCAGCGCAAACCGGCGCCGGAGGCCGGCGCGAGGCGCCCGACCCCCGACACCCGACGCCCCAGCCCGGCTCCCGCCGCGACCGACCGCGGTGGCTGTGAGGGAACATCTCGGCCCGCTTCCGAGCCACCTCCGTTGGCGCGAGCGCGTCGCCTTCTCTCGCGCGAACGAACGGTGATCAGGACGTCATGGACCTTATCCAGGCGTTTTGAGGTCCATCACGTCCTGATCACCGTTCGCTGGACCGGCGCACTTGGTTGTGGCGGAGATGCGCCACACCTCAGACGTCCACCGCGCCAGTGATCGGGCGCAGTGACCGGCGTCACGTGATCCGTCCGGCCCGCAGCGAGCGGAAGCGGCACCGGCGGCGAGAACCGCGACCGGTCACGCCGGGACGCGAACGGCCACCACGGCGACGAACGCGCGGCCGAGCGGCGGACGCACAACCCAGTGGCGCACGATCCGGGACGCCTGCGGCGGTCCGAGCCCAGCGGTGGACGGCAAGCGGCCAGGAGCTCGGAGCCAGCGCCAGCGCCGGGACCGGGAGCCAGAACCAGAACCAGAACCAGAACCAGAACCAGCCGGAGGATCGTCGGGCAGTGGGTGGCCCGGAAATGCGGAACGGCCCCGGATTGAGGTCCGGGGCCGTTCCGACGTGGTAGCGGGGACAGGATTTGAACCTGCGACCTCTGGGTTATGAGCCCAGCGAGCTACCGAGCTGCTCCACCCCGCGTCGGTTCGTACACCGTATCCCACCGACCCCCGTCGCCGCAAAACGACCCCGGGACCCTCACCCGGGCCCGCGTTTCGCCGGCCGGACGGGTTCGGGGTCCGGCAGGCCCGGGCGGGCGTACGCCTCAGCGCAGCCAGCCCTCGATCGCGTCCACCGCCCGCCGGCTGTCGGCGTCGACCTGCGACCGCGTCGAGGAGGTGCCCTCCCAGCCCTGCTCCCAGAGCACGGTCACCACGTCGCCGACCCGGATCGCCCGGACCAGCCGGACCTCGTCGCCGCCCGTGGGGTTGCCGTCGACGTCCCGGGCCGGCGTGCGGATCTCGAACAGCACCGACCCGTCGCCGAAGCCGTCGTCGGCCAGCAGCCGCAGTCGGGAGGTCGACACGTTGCCGCCGCCCACCCCGGGTTGCGCGGGGCAGTCCCGGACCGCCGCCCGCAGCTCGCGGAGGAAGTCGTCGGCCCGGCCCGGCCGGTAGAGGGTGACGGTATGCGCGTAGCTGCCGTCCGGGACGTACCCCTGCGGGGTCTGCGGCAGCTTGTAGGCCAGGTTGCGGGTGCGGCGCTGCACGATCCTGGCGTCGCTGCGGTAGCGGGCGTCGCAGAGCGCCGGCAGCGCGTCGGTGTCCCGGAAGACCGGTTCCATGCCCGTCCGGTTCGCGGCCGCCTGGACGAAGAACGCCCGGTCCGGGACGTTGCCGGGCGCTCGGGGCGGCGCGGCGCCGGTGCGTCCCGGCGTGGCCGCCGGCGTACGCGTAGCGCTCGGCGCGGGGGTGGCGGTCGGCGGGGCGGACGCGGTCGGTGAGGCCGGTACGGTCGCCGGCGGCGGGGCGGCGGCGGGCGGCGGCAGGGGGTCGCGCTCCTCGGCGAGCACCAGCCCGGTGCCGGTTGCCAGCCCTCCGACCAGCAGGGCCGTCCCGAGCGCGGCGCCGGTGATCCGGAGCCGCGCCCGCCGGTCGGCGCGCCTGCGCAGGTCCTCGGGGACGGCCAGGGTGCGGCCGTCGGCGTCCTCGGCGAGCGACCGGTAGAGATCGGACAGTTCACGCGACATCGTTCGCCTCCAACTCCTCGGCGGGCAGGCCGGGCAGCAGCGTGGCCAGCCGCGCCCGCCCCCGCGACAACCACGACTTGACGGTTCCTGCGGGCACCCGCGTCTCGCGGGCGATGTCCTGCACCGACATGTCGAGGAGGTAGTGCAGGGCGAGCGCCTGCCGCTGGGCGGCCGGCAGCCGACGCAGCGCGCCCGCCAGCAGCACGGCGTCCTCGTTCGGCGGCGGCACCGGCTCGGGCGGCCCGGTGCGGCTCAGCGCCGCGCGCCAACCCTGCAACCGGCGCCACCGGTCGGTGGCCAGCCGGGCCACCACCAGCCGCAGCCACGCCTCCGGCGCCGGGTGGGCGGCCAGTCCGGCCCACTGCCGCCAGGCCCGGGCGTACGCCTCCTGCACCAGGTCCTGTGCCTCGGTGTGGTCACCGGCCACGGCGTAGCCGTAGCGGAGCATCCGTCGGGAGGTGCTCCGGTAGAACTCGTCGAAGCTCGTCGCGTCTCTCATGTCTCCGACCCACGCTTCCCGGTCGAACCCGCATCTTGCAGGAGAGACGGCGCCACGGGGCGGCGGGTTGCGGCCGCCCGGCCGGTGGTCGCGAACGCGACAGCGCCCCCGGCGTCGGGACCGGATCGGTCCGTCGGCCGGGGGCGCCGCGAGGGTGGTGGTGCGGGTCAGCCGCCCGGGGTGGGTGTGGCGCTGCCGCCCGGTGCCGGGGAGACCGGGGCGCTGGCGCCGGGCGTCGGGGAGGCCGGGGTGGCACCGGTGGCGGCCCGCTGGGCCTGCTGGAAGGCGGTGAGCGCCTCGTCGAGCGCCTTCAACGCGCGCCCGTACCGCTCGAAGTCGCCCGAGGTCTGCGCGGCCCGGACCTCCGCGATGGCGGTCTGGACGCGGTTCGCCGCCTCAACCAGCTCACCGGTCAGCGGAGGTGCGGTCCCACCCGGCGGCGTGCCCCCGGCCGGCGGCGGGGTACCACCGGCGGGCGGCGGGGCGCCCGGGGCGGCGGCCTGCTTGCCCTGCTCGACGAGCTGCTTGATGCCGTCGGCCACGCTGTTGGCCAGCACCACGTAGGAGCCGCCGTCGCCGTAGGACATCAGCACCCGCTGCAACAGCGGCGGCGCGTTCTGCGCGGCGGTCTTCACGTAGACCGGCTCGATGTAGAGCATGCCGTCGCCGAACGGCAGGGAGAGCAGGTTGCCGTACTGCACCTGAGCCTGCTGGGACTGGAGCAGGTTGAGCTGCTGCCGGATGTTCGCGTTGTTGGTCATCGACTGGTGCACCTGCACCGGGCCGGAGACCCGGGTCTGGTCGGGCAGGTCGAGCACCTCCAGCCTCGGCTGCCCGTCCACGTACGACCCGGAGATCAGCGCGGCGAGGTTCTCCCGGCCGTTCGGGGTGACCGCCGAGGTGAGCTGGAAGCGTGCCGACTCCTGGCCGGGGAACTGCGTGAAGAGGTAGTAGGGCGGCTGCTTCTGGCCGGTGTCGGGGGCGTCCGGCACGTTCGGCACCTGCCAGAAGTCCGTCTCGGAGTAGAAGGCGCCGGGATCGGTCACGTGGAACCGGGTCAGCAGGTTGCGCTGCACCTTGAACAGGTCGGCCGGGTAGCGGAAGTGCTCGGCCAGCTCGGCCGGGATCTCCGCCTTCGGCACCACCAGGTCGCCGCCGAACGCCTTGTTCCACGCCTTGAGCACCGGGTCGGTCTCGTCGAACTCGTAGAGTCGGACCGTGCCGTCGTACGCGTCGACGGTGGCCTTCACGGAGTTGCGGATGTAATTGACGTTCTCGCGGGCGAGCTGGAAGGTGCCCCGCCCGGTCAGCTCGTCGGCCGTCTGCTCCTGGAGGTTGACGCGCTCGGCGTACGGGTAGGTCGCCGCCGTGGTGTAGCCGTCGATGATCCACTGGATCCGGCCGTCGACCACCGCCGGGTACGGGTCGCCGTCGAGGGTGAGGAACGGGGCGACCTTCTCCACCCGGTCGCGGGGGTTACGCACGTAGAGCAGCTTCGAGTTGTCGTTGACCGCGTCGGAGAGCAGGAAGTTCGACTCCTGCTCTTTGATCGCGTAGAGCAGCCGCCGGGTGAACGAGCCGATCTCGACGCCGCCCTCACCGGTGTAGGTGTAGGACTCGCCGCCCTCGCCGACCGGGCGGTCGAACTCCGCCTTCCGCGCCGGGTCGGTCTGGCCGACGATCGCGTAGTCGCTGGCGTCCATCCGCTCGCCGTAGTAGACGCGGGGCTGCTTCGCGGCGATCTGCTCGGTCTGCGAGGCGCACTGCTCGGTCGTCTGCTGGCCCTGCTCCTTCTGCTGCTCCTGCGGGTCGCCGAGGAAGCCGGAGACGAAGAAGGGCTGGCCGCCGCAGACCACCCGGTTGCCGGGCGCCGCCACCAGCCCGTAGCCGTGGGTGTAGACGGTGTGCCGGTTGATCCAGGTGTTCTGCTGGGTGGTCAGCTGCCGGTAGTTGACCTCGCGGAGGCCCACCACGTAGTCCTGCACCTTGCCGTTGACCCCGTACCGGTCGACGTCCAGCTTCTCGCCGAAGTCGTAGAACTGCCGGACCTGCTGGCGCTGGGTGTACGTCTCGGAGACCAGTTGCGGGTCGAGTAGCCGGATGTTCGGCACCACGGAGGTGTCCGTGGCGAGGGTCGCCGGCGGCGTCAGGTTGCTCGCCGCGTACGGCGTGGTGGTGGCCGCCTCCAGGCCGAACGCCGAGCGGGTGGCCTTGATGCTCCGCTCGATGTACGGCGCCTCCTTCTCCTTCGCGCTGGGCTTGACCTCGAAGGTCTGCACCGCCCAGGGGTAGATGCCGCCGATGGCGACGGCGGAGACGCCCAGCAGGGCGAGCGAGATGCCCGGCCAGACCAGGTTCCGCATCCAGGCGTTGGAGAAGACGATGATCGCGATCGCCACGACGATGGAGATGTAGGCGAGGATCTCCTTGGCCGGCAGCAGCGCGTTGACGTCGGCGTAGCCGGCGCCGTAGACGGGGCCGTTGCCGTACTCCAGCAGCATCGCGCGCCGGTCCAGCACGTACGCGAGCGCCTTCAGCAGGACGAAGACCGCGACGAGCGTGCTCAGGTGGGCCCGGGCGGCGTTGGTCATCCGGTCGCCGACGCCCTGGAGGCGGACTCCGCCGAAGACGTAGTGCACGGCGAGCGCGCCGATCACGGAGAGCACCACCGCGGTGAAGCCCACCCCGAGCAGGTAGCGCAGGAACGGCAGCTGGAAGACGTAGAAGCCGACGTCGATGCCGAACTCCGGGTCCTTCACGCCGAAGTCCCCGCCGTTGCGGAAGAGCAGCCACTGGTTCCACCGGCTCTGTGCCGACAGCCCGGCGAAGAGGCCGACCACGGCGGCGACCAGCGCGATCCACAGGCCGAGCCGGGGGCTCAGCAGCATCCGGTAACGCTCCAGGGTGGCCTGCTCCGGCGAGTGCGGGCGCATCCGGGGGCGCAGCCGCTGGGCCAGCCAGAGGTTGCCGCCGACGAACAACGCCATGCCCAGGCCGACGACGAAGAAGAGCAGCAGCCGGGTCGTCAGCACCCCCGTGAAGACCCCGGTGTAGCGGACCTCGTCGAACCACAGCCAGTCCGTCCACGCCTGGACACCCCAGCCGAGCAGGGTGAAGAGCACGAACACCCCGACCAGGACACCGATCGTGACGCGTCCGCGTCGGCTCATCCTCGGCAGGGGGCTGCTGCTCTTCATGACCACTGTTGGCTCCGCACGCTCGATGTGATCGGCTCCGACCAGGCACCTAGAGTACGGGGTGTTCCTGAACGTGTCGGTCCAAGGTCACACGGCGTCGCGCCGCGCGGCGGAGGCGTCGACGGACGGGCGGCCGGTGCGGGCCCGTCACGTACGCCGGAAACGCCCGCGCCCATGGTCAGCAGCGGGTCGGCTGACCCCCGGCGCGCAGCGTCTCCAGCGTGGTCAGTGCCTCGTCCAGCGAGCCGACCTTCAGCAGCGGCAGCCCGGGCTGCGGGTTGCGTACGGCCTCGGCGCAGTTCGCCGCCGGCACCAGGAACGCCACCGCGCCGGCCTCCTTCGCGCCCACCAGCTTCTGGGCGATGCCGCCGATCGGGCCGACCCGGCCGGCGTCGTCGATCGTGCCGGTGCCGGCGATGACCTTCCCGCCGGTCAGGTCCTCCGGGGTCAGCTTGTCCACGATGCCGAGGGCGAACATCAGGCCGGCGCTCGGCCCGCCGATGTCCTCCAGGTCGATGCTCAGGGTGAACGGGTGCGGCTGCTGCTGCTCGATCTCGACGCCGATGCGGGGCCGCCCGTCCTGCTCCCGGCTGGTGACCCTCGCCGTCGCGGCGGCGCCGTCGCGGGTGTAGCCGAGCTCCAGCGCGGTCCCGGCCGGCTTCGCCCTGATCAGCTCCGTGAGGCGCGCGGCCAACGGGACCGGCTCCCCGTCGACCGAGGTCAGCACGTCGCCGGGCTTGAGTACGCCGGCCGCCGGGCCGTCGGCGGCGACGGTCTTGACCACCACCTGCACCGGGTACCCCAGCTCGCGCAGCGCCGCGGTCTCCGCGCTGGTCTGCGAGACCTTGAAGTCCTCCGCGTTGCGTTCCTCGACCTCCTTGCGGGTCTCCCCGGGCGGGTACACCAGCTCGCGCGGCACCACCGCCTCGTCGTCGGAGAACCAGCCCTGGATCGCCGAGCGCAGCTTGACCGAGGGCTGCACCCCGACCGTGGTCAGCCGGAGCTGGCCGGCGGAGGTGGACGTCTCACGGCCGGTGACCTGGATGACCTCCTTGCCGTTCTCCTTGCCGAGCGTGTTGACGGTCGGCCCCGGGCCGAGCACCACGTACGGGATGGGCGCGCCGAGCACGCCGATGCTGAGCAGAGCGGTGAGCAGAGCACCGAGCAGGACGGTCACGCCGCGACGTCTCATGCGGCAGAGCGTACCGACCGGGATCGGGGCCTCCGGCGGGTGAATCGCGACTTCGCCCTCAGCGCAACGCCAGCGGCAGCTACCTGGGGCGCGGCGCGCGTACCGTAGACGTCGTGCCTGATATTCCGTTCGGTTTCGCGCTCCCGGGTGGGCAACCACCAGACCCCAACGATCCCGCGCAGATGCAGCAGTTCATGTCGCAGTTGCAGCACCTGCTCTCCGCGTCGGGCAGCGGGCCGGTCAACTGGGACCTGGCCCGGCAGGTGGCCGCCAGCCAACTCGCCGCCGCGGGCGACCCGGCGGTGTCGCCCTTCGAGCGCAACGCGGTGGAGGAGGCGTTGCGGCTCGCCGACCTGTGGCTGGAGCCGGCGTCCGCCCTGCCCTCGGGCATCCAGACCTCGCTGGCCTGGAACCGCAACGAGTGGATCTACAAGACGCTCGACGTCTGGCGCAAGCTCTGCGACCCGGTCGCCAGCCGGATGGTCGGCGCGATGGGCGACCTGGTGCCGCCGGAGGCGCGCGCCCAGCTCGGCCCGATGCAGTCGATGGTCGCCACCCTCGGTGGCGCGCTCTTCGGCGGCCAGCTCGGCCAGGCGCTCGGCTCGCTCGCCGCGGAGGTGCTCTCCGCCGGCGACATCGGGCTGCCGCTCGGCCCGGCCGGCACGGCCGCGCTGATCCCGGCCAACATCCGGGCGTACGGCGAGGGCCTGGAGCTGCCCGAGGACGAGGTGCGCCTCTACGTCGCCCTGCGTGAGGCCGCCCACCAGCGGCTCTTCCAGCACGTGCCGTGGCTGCGCGGGCACGTGCTCAACGCCGTGGAGATGTACGCCGCCGGCATCCGGGTCAACCGGGAGGCGATCGAGGAGGCGATGGGGCGGGTCGACCCGACCGACCCGGAGTCGATGCAGGCGATCGCGCTGGAGGGCATCTTCACGCCGGAGGACAGCCCGGCGCAGAAGGCGTCGCTGGCCCGGCTCGAGACCGCCCTGGCCCTGGTCGAGGGCTGGGTGTGCCACGTGGTCGACAGCGCGGCGAGCGGCCGGTTGCCCAACGTGGTGAGCCTCGGCGAGGCGTTCCGCCGCCGCCGGGCCGCCGGTGGCCCGGCCGAGCAGACCTTCGCGGCGCTGGTCGGCCTGGAGCTGCGTCCGCGCCGGCTGCGCGAGGCGGCGGCGCTCTGGGCGGCGCTGACCGAGCACCGGGGCATCTCCGGCCGGGACGCCCTGTGGGGCCACCCCGACCTGCTCCCCTCCGACGACGACTTCGCCGACCCGGTCGCCTTCGCGATGTCCGAGTGGGACCTCGGCGAGTTGGAGAGCTTCGACTTCAGCGCGCCGGGCGGCCCGGAGGAGAAGGCCCCGGGCGAGCCGGAGCAGCGGCGCCCGGACGACGAGCCCGAGGACGGCGACACCCGCCCCTGACCTGCCCGAGGACGGCGACGCCCGCCCTGACCTGTCCGCCGGCAGGGGCCGCCCGACCCGCCCGGGTCAGGCGGCCCCTGCCGGCGATCGACGGGGGTCGTGACCGGGGTGCCCGGCCAGGTCCCGGGGGGCGCGGGCTGCTTCCGGTGCGCGGTCGGCCGCCACGACCGTGTCGCCGTCGGCCACGACCGGGTCGCCGTCGACGTCGCGCCGGGACCGCCGGGTTGGCCGTCCGCAGCAGCTCAGCGGGGCTGTGCGGTGCCGGAGAGCAGGGCGCGGGTGGTCTCCCAGCCCTCCACCGCCGGGTCGAGGAAGGCCAGGTCGTCCGGCCCACGCAGGCGTCGCCAGGCCGGGGTCACCGCCAGGTCGCCGGGTCGCGGCGCCGCCGCGCGCACGGCCGCGGGCCGCGCGGTGTCCAGGTCCAGCGCAGGCAGCCACGCCGGTACGGGCAGCCGCGTGGCCACGCCGAGCAGCCCCGGTCCACCGCCCTCGACCGGGGCGACCGCGACCGGCCGGGTGGTGAGCGGGCGCAGCAGCTTGCCGATGGTCAGGCCCGGCACGTCCGGCGCGTCGCCGGCGATCACGGCCGCCTGGTCGTAGCCGGTGTCGGCGAGGGCGGCGAAGACGGCATTCGGGGTCGCCTCGGGGACCTCGTACACGGCCGTGTCCGGCCAGACCACGGCGTCGGCCAGCCCCCGATCCGCCGGGGTGACGGCGACGGCCGTCTCCACCTCGTTGAGCGTGGCGAGCAGGTCGACCACGTCCTCGGCGAGCGCGGCCCGCCAGTCCACCGGGTCGGTACCGGGCGGCGCCCAGGTCACCGGTCCGAGCAACGCCACCACCACACGTCGGCCCACCCCACGACCCTAACCGGACGCGCCACGAGCCACGAGCGACGGGCGCGGGAGGCGGCGTCGAGATCTTGGCAGGAACGAGCCCCTGGAGGGGCCGCTTCGTACCAAGGTCTTGCCGGCAGCGCCGGCAGGAGGCGCTGGGGTCAGTCCGTCAGCGGGGTGCCGGAGGCCGCCGCGACGCCCTCCAGGTAGCCGCGCGCCCGCTCGGACTTCGGGTAGCGCGCGACGAGGGCCCAGAACCGGGCGTTGTGGCTGGGCACGATGAGGTGCGCGAGCTCGTGCATGAGCACGTAGTCGATGACCCAGTCGGGCATGTCCCGGATGCGGTGCGAGATGCGGATCGTGCCGTCGTCGGGGGTGCAGGACCCCCATCGGCCGTTCTGGTTGGTGACCCAGCGGACGCTCGTCGGTACGGCCTGCGTGCCGTGGTCGGCGAGGTAGAGCTTGATCAGGCGGGTGGCCCGGGCGAGCAGCTCGGCGTCGGACCGGGCGAGGCGCCCCTCCCGGGCGGCGAGCCGGGCGAGCATCCGGTCGACCCACTCGCTCTCCTCGGCCCGGGAGAACTGGTCCGGGATGAGGACGACGACCCGTTCACCGTCGCGGTACGCGGACACCGTGCGTCGCCGACGCTGGCTGCGCCGCACCTCGACGACCGGCTTCCGCACCCCTGCCATCAGCGGGCCGCGCAGCCTCGGATTCCTGTCACGAAGGAAAGCTAATGCGTACTGACCAGGGGTCCGCAAGGGTCAACACCCCGACACTCGCCCGGAAAATGGTGATTGGTCGGCAGGAGTCCCAAAAAATCTTTGCCGAGCCACGGTGATTCGTCGCCGTCACCCTTCGTGGCGGCCGTCCGCGGGTGCGGAGGGCGTGGCACCGGTGGCCTCCGTCGGATGCGGCGGGGCGCCCCCTCCACGTTAGGTGATCTCCGTTGCGGGTGCAGCTTGGGGTGCCCCGCACGGGGCATCTGACCGGGTTCGGTCGGCGTGTCCGCGCCAAACTGACTTATCCGACGTAATTCGCCATGCACACTCTCGACGTCGACTTGCTCACAGTGACGAAGCACAGCTGACATGGAACCGCCCGCACCTGGGTAGGGTCCGCGGACCAGCGGTCACGAGCGTGGCCGTGGGAGAACGACCCCAGCGCCGGTGCCCGAGTGGCCCGCCGCCGGGAACCCCCGCCGGGACGGCATCGGCCGGCGGACGAGACGAGGAGGGCACCGTGGCCGACCAGGCCCAGACCTACAACGGTTACTGCGTCAAGTGCAAGGAGAAGCGGGATTTCGAGGGCCGCGTCGAGGTCTCGAAGACCGGGATGAACATGGCCAAGGGCAAGTGTCCGGTCTGCGGCACAACAGTGAACCGCATCCTGGGCAAGGCGAAGGTCTGACCCGTACGGATGCACCGGAGGGGGCGGCCGTCGGCCGCCCCCTCCGGCATCACCACATCCGATCCGCCCGCGTACCCGGTCGCGCACTGTCGGCTCGCCGACATGGTTACCGGCGAGTTGTGGATATCCCAGAATTTCCTGTGGACAACCCTGGACAGGGCACGGCGCACCTGTGGACAACGACCGACGGTGAGCACGGACACGGTCACGATCGGTGTCATGCGCCGTGCCACCCTGCCCCGTCCCACCCTGCTGCCGGGTCTCACCAGACTCTGGCGGGACCGCCACACCCTCCAACTCGGCGTCGAACCGGGCCGCGCCGTACTGCTGGAGATCGCCGATCCCCGGGCCGCCCGCCTGCTCGACCTGCTCGACGGCACCCGTAGCGAACGGCTGGTCCTGGCGCACGCCGTCGCCGCCGAGGTGGCCCCCGACGAGGCCCGCGCCCTGCTCGACGCCCTGCGGGCCGCGGGCCTGGTCGTGCCTGCGCACACCCTGCTGCCGAAGGACCTGGCCGGCCCGCCCCGGGCCCGGCTCACCGCCGAGGCGGGGGCGCTCGCCCTGGCCGCGGCGCGGCTGCCCGGCACGCCCGCCCAGGTGCTGCGCCGGCGGCTGGCCGCCCGGGTGGTGGTCAACGGCACCGGCCGCCTCGGCGCCCCGGTCGCCCTGGCGCTGGCCCAGGCCGGGGTGGGGCACGTGCACCCGGACCTGGCCGGCCCGGTGCGGCCGGCGGACCTGGTCGGCACGGGCATCCCGGCCGCCGCACTCGGCCGTCCGCTCGCCCGGGCGGTACGCGACGCCGTCGAGCGGGCCGCCCCCGGCACGGGCACGGGCCCTCTCCGGCGGGGCCGGGTCGACCTGGTCGTCCAGCTCGGCACGGACCGGCCGGCCGCCCTGCTCGCCGCCGGTCACGCCCAGCGCCGCCAGCCGCACCTGCTGCTCGGCCTCCGGGAGGGCGTGCCCGTGGTCGGCCCGCTCGTCCGCCCGCCCGTCGGCCCCTGCCTGAACTGCCTCGACCTGCACCGGGCGGACCGGGACCCGGACTGGCCGGCGCTGGCCGCCCAGCTCGCCACGGGCGCCGGCGAGCAGGCGTGTGCCACCGCGACCCTGCTGGCGGCCGGGGCGTACGCGGCGGCCGAGGCGCTGGCCCAGCTCGACGGGGGCACCCCGGAGACCCTGGGCTGTGCGGTGGAGATCACCGGGGCGGGGCGGCTCCGCCGCCGGATGTGGCCGCCGCACCCCTCCTGCGGATGTTCGCGACGACGCCGGTGACGCCCCCGAAGGCGGGGACGGGCACCCAGCCCGGCGGCAGAGCAGCCGCGGGCCCCCGGAGTCGGTAACAATGGCCGGGTGACCGACATCCCGCGCCGGGCCGTGTCCCGGACCGCCAAGCTCGCCGCTCTGCCGCTCGGCTTCGCCGGTCGGACCGTCCTCGGCATGGGTAAGCGCGTCACGGGGCTCGCCTCCGACGTGATCTCCGCGGAGATCCAGCAACGCACCGCCGAGCAGCTCTTCAGCGTGTTGGGGCAGCTCAAGGGCGGTGCGATGAAGTTCGGCCAGGCGCTGTCGGTCTTCGAGGCCGCCCTGCCCGAGGAGATCGCCGCCCCCTACCGGCAGGCCCTCACCAAGCTCCAGGAGGCGGCGCCGCCGCTGCCGGCGGCCAGCGTGCACAAGGTGCTCGCCGAGCAGCTCGGCCCGGACTGGCGGGACCGGTTCGTGGAGTTCGACGACACCCCCGCCGCCGCGGCCAGCATCGGCCAGGTGCACCGGGCGGTGTGGCGGGAGCCGGGCTACGGGCCTTCCGGCGCGCCGCAGTCCCGCGACGTGGCTGTCAAGATCCAGTACCCGGGCGCCGGTGACGCCCTGCTCGCCGACCTCAAGCAGCTCTCCCGCCTCGGTGGGATGTTCCGGGCGATCCAGCCCGGGCTGGACGTCAAGCCGCTCCTGGCGGAGCTGCGGGAACGGATCACCGAGGAACTCGACTACGAGTTGGAGGCCGAGTCGCAGCGCGCCTTCGCCGCCGCGTACGCGGACGATCCGGAGATCCACATCCCGGCGGTGGTCTCGGCGTCGCCCCGGGTCCTGGTCACCGAGTGGGTGGAGGGCACCCCGCTGGCGGAGATCATCCGCGAGGGCACGGAGGAGCAGCGCGACGAGGCCGGCCGGCTCATGGCGATCCTGCACCTGTCCGCGCCGCAGCGGGCCGGGCTGCTGCACGCCGACCCGCACCCGGGCAACTTCCGGCTGCTGGCGGACGGCCGGCTCGGCGTGATCGACTTCGGCGCGGTGGCCCGGATGCCGGAGGGCACGCCCGAGCCGATCGGCCGCATCGCCGCGCTGGCGTTGCGGGGCGACGCCGACGAGGTGGTGGCGGGCCTGCGCTCGGAGGGCTTCATCGGCCCCACCGAGGAGATCGACGCCGAGGCGGTGCTCGACTTCCTGCGTCCGATGCTGGAGCCCATCGCCGCCGAGGAGTTCCGGTTCACCCGGGCCTGGCTGCGCACGGAGGCGACCCGGTTGGCCAGCCCCCGCTCCCCCGCGTACCAGTTGAGCCGGCAGCTCAACCTGCCGCCGTCGTACCTGCTCATCCACCGGGTGACGCTCGGCTCGATCGGCGTGCTCTGCCAGCTGGAGGCGAAGGCGCCCTACCGGGGCATCCTGGAGCGCTGGCTGCCCGGTTTCGCCCCGTCGGCCGGGCGGCCCCCCGCGGGCGGCTGAGCGGCCGGGCCGACTGAGCGGCCGGCCGGCCGGCGCGGTGGCGCGGTGGCGCGGTGGCGCGGTGGCGCGGTGGCGCGGTGGCGCGGAACGCGTCGAGGGGCGGTGGCCGGAATCCGGCCACCGCCCCTCGACAATCGGTGGGGTACTAGAGAACGCCCAGGTCGCGCGCCGCTCGGTTGCGGCTGTTCATGGCGACGGTACGGGCGGAAAGGGTTGCCTCAGTGCTCGTGGTGGTACGACCGGCCTGAGGCCGGCGCATTCGAGCCCGGGACAACGCTTCGTGAAGTAGTTGCATCTCGGCGACTCCGTCAAGAACGTTCAGCATGGTGGTCAGCTCTCTCGTCGCCGGCGTGACACCGGCGTGGGTGGGTTGGATCGGGTGCATGTCAGGCCGCCAGCCGGACCGTGGTGCGCGACTCGGACAGCCCACTGGCCGCCAGTCGTGCCTCGGCCTCGACCCGGAGCGCCGCGTCGCGGGCGAGGTCCTCCTTGCGCGGACGGCCACGGGGCCGCTTGCGCGGGACGACCGCGCCACGCTCGAAGATCTCGCCGCCCCAGACGCCCCAGGGCTCGGCCCGCTCCACCGCCCCGGCCAGGCACTCGACGCGCAGCGGGCAGTCCCCGCAGAGCGACTTGGCCAGCTCGAGCTCGGCGGGCGAGTCGGAGAACCACAGGTCGGGGTCGAACTTCCGGCAGGGCAGGTTCGCCTCCACCTCGACGCTCACGTCGAGCGGGGCCAACGCCAGACTCATCGCCCGGTCACCTCTCTCTCACTTCGATCTCGTGGATCGCATTTCCGACGTACTTGGCGGGCAAAAAACTGAGGCCGCGGATCCCGGTAGCGGGTTCCGCGGCCTCGAGGTGAGCCGTTGGTCTGAGGATCAGACCGGTCTACCTCGAGGTGGAACTCCGCGGACGTCCATGTGACGCTTGACAGCATCGACGCCCTTGCCCGTGAAGCCACTGGTCCCCTGGATTCCGTTCGGCGCGGTGGCGAGAATCAGCTCGGCCTGAGTCTCGACCCGGTGCACCTGGGAAACCGACGGTCGCGCAGCGGCGAGGGCCACCCGGACAGCCGACAGCGGAGCGACGGCAGCGGGCAGCGCCGCCGGACGCTCGCAGATGTAGATGCTCTCCATTGGGGCCACCTCCTCTGACGTTCACTCGTGCCGATACGGTCTCTACCCCTCGTGAGCAGCCCGAATGGCGCCGCTCGCGAGGTGTGTCATGAGGCTATTCCTCGCCACGGGGCGAGGGCAAACGAATTTACGGCGAGATTTCGAAAGTTTCCTCCGGGCAGACGTCGTCGACCGCCGCGCCCGCCACCAGCGCCAGCACCGCCTCCCCGTAGAGGCCGAGTTTCCGGGGCCCGATGCCGGCGATCGCGATCAGCTCCTCCGCCCGGCCGGGGCGCCGCTCCGCGAGCGCGACCAGGGTGGCGTCGGTGAAGACCACATAGGCCGGTACCCGCTGCCCGCCGGCCACCCGCTGGCGCCACTCGCGCAGGCGTTCGTGCAGCTCCTCGTCGATGTCCGAGGGGCAGGTGGGGCAGCGACCGAGCTTGCGGTCCGGCCCGGCGAGCAGGGTGGCGCCGCAGATCCGGCAGGAGACGATCTGGGTCCGGCGGCGCTCCGGCCGGCGCGCCGCCGGCGTGGCCCCGGCCCGCTCCGCACCGCCGGAGCGGTCGAGCTGCGGCAGGAACCGCGAGGGCCGCCGGGCCCGCCCGCCCGGGGATCGCGCCGAGGCGTACGACAGCCAGAGCCACTCCCTGGCCCGGGTGACGCCGACGTAGAGCAGCCGGCGCTCCTCCTCAACCTGTTCGACGGTCTTGGCGTACGTGGTGGGCAGGGTGCCCTCGGAGAGGCCGACCAGGAAGACCGCGTCCCACTCCAGGCCCTTTGCGGAGTGCAGCGAGGCCAGGGTCACCCCGTCGACCGTCGGCACGTGCTGTGCGGCGGCCCGGCGGGCCAGTTCGTCGTTGAAGTCGGCCAGGGTGACCGGGCGCTCGACCGAGGCGGCGGGCCCGATCGGCAGCACCTGCGGCGTGGCGGCGTACTCCTCGGCGAGTTGCACCAGCGCGGCGAGCGCCTCCCACCGCTCGCGGGCGGCGCCGCCGGCCGGGGCGGCGTCGGGGGCCCAGCCGACCGCGGTGAGCGCCTCCACCACGGCGGCGGGCAGTGGGGTCTCCCCGGGGATCGACCGCGTGGCGGCCCGCAGGGCGACCATCGCCTGCCGGACCTCGGCCCGCTCGAAGAACCGCTCCGCCCCCTGCACCACGTACGGCACCTGCGCCTCGGTCAGCGCCTTCTCGTACGCCTCGGACTGCGCGTTGGTCCGGAACAGCACGGCGATCTCCTTCGCCGGGGTGCCGGCGTCGACCAGGGCGCGGCAGCGCGCGGCCACCGCGTTGGCCTCGGCCGGCTCGTCGGTGAAGATCCGCAGCTCCGGTTCGGGGCCGGGCGGGCGCTGGCCGACCAGTTCCAGGCGCAGCCGGGCCTCGGCGCCCCGCGCCTGGGAGATCACCGCGTTGGCCAGCCCGACGACCTGCGGGGTGGAACGGTAGTCGCGGACCAGCCGGACCACCGTCGCGCCCCGGTACCGGCGCGGGAAGTCGACCAGGTACGACGAGGTGGCGCCGGTGAACGAGTAGATCGTCTGGCTGGCGTCGCCGACCACGGTCAGGTCGTCCCGCCCGCCCAGCCACGCCTGGAGCAGCCGCTGCTGGAGGGGGTTGACGTCCTGGTACTCGTCGACGACGAAGTGCCGGTACTGGGCGCGGACCTGCTCGGCGACGTCCCGGTGCTCCTCGATGCCCCAGACCGCGGCGCGCAGCATGTCCTCGAAGTCGATCACCCCGTTGGACCGCTTGAGCCGCTCGTACGCCGCGAAGACCTCGGCGACGCGGCCCGGCTCGTGCGGGGTGTCCCGCATCGCCTTCGCCGCCGCGACGACGTACTCCCCCGGTTCCACCAGCGACGACTTCGCCCACTCGATCTCGCCGGCGAGGTCCCGGGCGGCCGCCCGGTCGGTACGCAGGCCGGCCTTGGCCGCGGCGAGGGTGACCAGCCGGACCTTGCTGTCCAGCAGCTCGGGCATGGCCCGCCCCTGGAGCAGCCGGGGTGCGAAGTAGCGCACCTGGCGCAGGGCCGCCGCGTGGAAGGTGCGCGCCTGGACGCCGCCCACCCCGAGCGCGGTGAGCCGGGCGCGCATCTCGGCGGCGGCGCGGGCCGTGAAGGTCACCGCGAGCACGTGCCGGGCGGAGATCTCCCCGGAGAGCGCCCGGTGGGCGATCCGGGAGGTGACCGCGCGGGTCTTGCCGGTGCCGGCGCCGGCCAGGATGCAGACCGGTCCGGCGGGGGCGGTCACCGCCGACCGCTGCTCCGGGTCGAGCCCGGCGAGCACGCGTTCGGATGCTGAGTGAACCACCACAGCGAGGAATTGTCTCAGCTCCGCCGGACGTTGCAGCGGTTAGCCTGGGCTTGATCGGCAAGCCGCCACGCGGACCGTTGGAGGATCTGACCATGCTGACGATGTATTCGACCCCCTGGTGCGGCTACTGCCACCGGCTGAAGTCGCAGCTCGACCGGGAGGGCATCGGCTACGAGGTGGTCGACATCGAGCAGGACACGAAGGCCGCGGAGTTCGTGATGAGCGTCAACGGCGGCAACCAGACCGTCCCGACGCTGCGTTTCGCCGACGGCAGCGCCCTGACCAACCCCTCGATCACCCAGGTCAAGCAGCACCTGGCCACGATCGACGCCTGACCCGACACACCATTGCCGACGAGCGGCCACCCACCCATCCGGGCCGGCCGCTCGTCGCGTTCTTCGCGACGGCGTTGCGGCAGGGCCACCCGACGCGCCGACCGGCGCGGGCACGCCAGAGAGTGCTGCCGGCGGCTCGGCCCTCAGCGCGCCGGGCCGGGTGGGATCGTGCCGACCACCTCCTGGTTCGCCGCGTCGACCGGGTCGACGGCGGCGGGCACCCCGGCGGGCCGGCGTTGGGCGGGGATCCGGACGGGCGGCGGTGGGCTGAGCGTGCGGCCGTGCCAGAGGAAGCCGCCGGCGAGCAGGGTGGCCACCCCGATCAGGGCGAACAGGACGCGGTAGTCCAGCACCCCGACGAGCAGCGCCCCCGCGCCGATCGAGAGCGCCTGCGGGCCGCTGACCACGGCCTCCGAGGCCGCGGCGACCCGGCCGAGCAGCCCCTGCGGGGTGCGCCGCTGGATCAGCGTGTGCAGCCCGACCATGGTCAGCGGCAGCGACACCCCGGCCAGCAGCACCGCGACGAAGCCCAGCCAGAGGTTCGGGTACACCAGCGCCAGCGAGGCCGGCCCGAAGAACGCGACCCCGGCGGCGAGGGTGCCCACCTCGCCGGCGCGGCGCACCACGGCCGGGGAGAGCAGGCCGCCGACCAGTCCGCCGATGCCCTGCACGGTGACCAGCACGCCGACGAACGCGGCGTCCCGGCGCAGCCCCTGGTCGACGTACGCGAAGATCAACGACTCGCTGAAGCCCATCGCCAGCGACCCCAGCCCGTAGCCGAGCAGCGCCCGGCGCAGCGCCGGCTCCCCGGCCAGGTGCCGCAGCCCGGCGCTCACCTCGGCCCGCCAGCGCAGCCCGGGCCCGGTGGGCGGCGTCTCCGTCGTGCGGATCAGGCCCACCACGACGGCCGCCGACAGGAAGCCGACCATCCCGATCACGGCCAGCATCCAGCCGCCGACGGCGGCGTAGAGCCCGGCGCCGGCCAGCGGGCCGATCAGCCGCAGCCCCTGGCGCACGGTCTGGAGCACGCCGTTCGCCTCGGCCAGCAGCTCCACCGGCACGAGCTGGCGGATCAGGCCGCTGAGCACCGCGCTGAGGGTGATGTACGACAGCCCGTACAGGGCCGCCACCACGTAGATGATCCACACGTCGGCCCGGTCCTGCACCACGAGGAGCGGGGTGAGCAGCACGGCCGTCACCAGGTTCGCCGCCACGAAGAACGGGCGCCGGGGGTAGCGGTCGACGATCCACCCCACCAGCGGGGCCAGGGTCATCGGGGCGATGACCGCGAAGATGGTGGCGCCGGCCAGCCCGTCCGACCCGGTCAGGTCCTTCACCCAGATGGCGAGGGCCAGCAGCAGGATCGACTCGGCGGCCATGCTGGCGAGCAGGCCGCCGAAGAGCAGGCGGAAATCCGGGCGGCGCAGGACGGTGCGCATGGGGTCCCTCCGGCGGGGGTGGTGCGCGGCGTGGCGCGGTCTGGGGTGGCGCGGTCTGGGGTGGCGCGGTCGGGCCGACGGCGTCGTACCGCACGCCGCGCCCTTCCACGGTCCTCTTTTCTTCGAGACACGCCCCCGCCGGGACCTCCGGCGGGAGGCGCGCCGTCCATACTGACCGTGGGGGGCGAATTTCATACAGTTACCGTCGCGTCTGCGGCGGTCCACGGGAAAAGAGGACGTCGTGCCTCCTGCCTCACCCAGCCCGATCCTGCGCCGCCGCAGGTTGGGCACCGAGCTGCGCCGGCTGCGCGAGGCCGCGGGTCTCACGGGAGACCAGGTCATCGAGCGGATCGGCTGGGCGTCCGCGTCCAAGTTGTCCCGGCTGGAGAACGGCCGCAGCCGCCCGGACCCGGAGGACGTCCACGTACTGCTGGACCTCTACGGCGTCGACGGGGCGCTACGCGGGGAGCTCCTCGGCATCACCCAGGAGGCCGGCGACATCCGCGGCTGGCTGCGGAACTACCCGGTGATGACCCAGCAGCAGCGCAGCTTCGCCGAGCTGGAGGCGGGCTGCGCGGAGATCTCGGAATACAACCCGGTCCTGGTGCCGGGCCTGCTCCAGACGCCGGACTACGCGTCGGTACGGATCGCCTCGGCCCGGCGGGTCGACGAGGAGGCCGGCGACCCCGAGGCCGGTGAGGACATCGACACCGAGGTGCGGGCCCGGCTGGCCCGCCAGTCGCTGCTCACCCGCTCGACCGACGCGCCCCGCTACACGGCGGTGCTGGAGGAGGCGGCGCTCGGCGGCCGGACGGCGCCGCCGGAGGTGCTGCGCGCGCAGCTCGTGCAGCTCTGCGAACTGGCGATGCTGCCGAACGTCACGCTGCACGTGCTGCCGCGCGACACCCAGATCGGCGACTGGTACCTCCCGCCGACCGCGTTCTCGGTCTACCGGTTCGCCGATCCGCTCGATCCGGAGACGCTGGCGATCGAAGGGGGGTTCACCGACGTCATGTCCACCGAGGTAAACGCCCTAAATCGCTATAAAGTGGTGTTCGAGTGGCTATGCACAGCGGCGCTCTCCAAACCGGACACCCTCTCCTGGCTGATCGAGGCGACGGGGCGGCTGCCCGGCACGGCGACCGCGTCCACGGTGGCGTACGGGCCGGCAACGGCGCCGACCCAACGCCGCCGGTACTCCGGGCGCCTGACGGAGCGGTGATCACGGGGGCCCACCGTCGGGTCGTGCGGCGCCACTCGTTCCATCGGAGCAGTTCACCTCAGGAGTGGCACGATGAACGAGATCCGCAACACGCCGTCCGTACCCGCCCAGCTCGAGCACGCCCCGTGGCGTAAGAGCACGCGCAGCCAGACCTCGAACTGCGTCGAGGTCGCACCACTGAGGACCGGGCCGGCCGCCGTGGCCCTGCGGGACAGCAAGGACCAGGGCGGTCCGGTGCTGCTGTTCAACCGGGCGGGCTGGCTGGGCTTCATCACCGGCGCGAAGAACGGACAGTTCGATCTGAACTGATCCGTCGATCGTCGCGGGGCCGCCGGCAGCCTGCCGGCGGCCCCGTCGCGTCTGCGCCGTTCCACCCCGCCGACCAGGCATCCGCTGATCGGACGAGCCTCCGGACCAATCGTCGCGTTTCACTTGATGAGACGACCGCGCGGCGTAACATGGCGGCAGAGTGACGTGGAACTTCCACCCGTTCCCCACCCTCGCGATTCATCCGGAGACCCGCATGCGGTTCCTGATCGTTCGCACCGACATCCGCGCTGCCGCCGACATCGACATCGCCGCCGCACTGGCGTGCGGTGGCCGACTGCGGGACGAGACCACCACGCCCGAGCCGCGCCGCCAGATCGTGCACGCCGAGGAACGCGACGCCGCGCTGCTGCTGGCCCGGGCCCTCGCCACGGTCGGCGCGGTCCGCTCCGGGAAGCAACGGGTCAAGGTGCTCCCGCTCGACGAGCCGGGCCGCGGACTGCGGGCCGCACCCGACGACCGCGGCAGCTGACCCGCACCCAGACGTCCGTCGTGGTCGGACCGGCTCCCCCGCCGTGCTCCTTGCCCCAGCCGACCACGACGGGCCGTGATCCCGGCCCGTGACCGTCGCGGCAACGGCGGCCACGGGCCGGGAGCGCACGGCCTCCCGCCCACCGGCACCCCCGCGCGCGGCGGGACCGGCTCAGCAGTGCCCGTCGAGCCAGCGGTGGATCAGGAAGAGCGCGATCGACGACGGCGGCGGCAGCACCAGCCGGGCCCCACCGACCTCCACCGGCCGTCCCGCCAGCGCCGCGCCGATCTCCCGGCGGGAGAACCACCGGGCGTACGCGATCTCCGTCGGATCCACCTGCACCGGGTGCTCCGGATCCGCGGTGGCGAGGAAGCCGAGCATCAGCGAGCCGGGAAACGGCCACGCCTGGCTGCCCGCGTACGCGATGTCGTCGACCGGGACGCCGACCTCCTCGCGGACCTCGCGCAGCACCGCGGCCTCGGCCGACTCCCCCGGCTCGACGTAGCCCGCGAGGCAGGAGAACCGGCGCTCGCCGGCGGTGTGCGGCCAGGTGGCGTTGTTGCCGAGCAGGCACCGCCCGTCCTGGCCCGGGACGCCGTCGTGCACCAGCACGATCATCGCGGGATCGGTACGCGGCCAGATCCGCTCCCCGGCCGGGTCCACCCGGGACCAGCCGGCCTCGTCCACCTCGGTCGGGTGCCCGGTGGCCGACGAGTAGCGGTGCCGCAGGTGCCAGTTGACCAGCGCCAGCGCGGTGGTGAACAGCCCGGCGTCGCGGTCGCCGAGCAGGTGCCCGACCTCACGCAGGTGCGCCGCCCGGGCCCCCGACACCGCCGGCAGAGGGGCGTCCACGGCGAAGACCGGCACCCCGTCCGGCTCGACACCGAGGAACATCGGCGACGTCGGCCGGGGCAGCCCGGCCGGATCGACCAGCACCAGCGCCGGCGGCGACGTGTCCGTACGCACCAGCGCCCGGCCGCCGTCGGCGGAGTCGAGCACCAGCACCCGGGCCTGACCCCACGCCTGTGCCAGCCACCCGGGGTCGGTGCGCCGGTGGGCCGCCCGGTCCAGGGTGGAACGGGCCAGCGGCGGCGCGGGCTCCCCGCTCACGGCCGTGCCGGCTCGGTGGTGACCGGGGCCAGCGCCGCCAACTGCGGCCCGATCCGTTCGGCGTCGCCCAGCACCACGGTGACCGCCCGCGCTGGGGCGAGGTAGCGGGCCGCCGCCTCGGCCACGTCGGTCACGGTCGCCTGCGCCAGCCGGGCGGCGTGCTCGGCCAGGAACTCCAGGCGCAGCCCGCTGCCGGCGTACGCGCTGGTCAGCGAGGCGAGCCCGGCCTGGGTGGACATGCCGAGCTGGAGGGTGCCGAGGGCGTACTGGCGGGCCTGCTCCAGCTCCTCCTCGCGGGGCGGCAGGGTGGCCAGCCGGCCGAGTTCGTACGTCGTCTCCAGCAGCGCCGGCCCGGTGACCTCGGTGGCCACCTCGGCGGCGGCGACCAGCACCGATCCGGCCACCGAGTGCTCGACGAGCGAGTGCGGCCCGTACGTGTAGCCCTTGTCCTCGCGGATGTTCTCCACCCAGCGGGAGGAGAAGTAGCCGCCGAAGATCAGGTTGGCAAGTTGCAGCGCGGCGTGGTCGGGATGGGTGCGGGGCACCGCCGGCAGCGCCATCCGCAGCGAGGACTGCACCGATCCCGGCCGGTCGACCAGCAGCAGCGGCCCGGGCTCCAGCGGCGGGGCGGGCGGCAGTTCGGCCGTGTGCCCGGCGCCGTTCCACCCCGACAGCGCCTTCTCGGCGGCGTCCAGCGCCCGGTCCGGCTGCACGTCGCCGACCAGCACCAGCACGGCGTCGGCGGGGTGCACGCGCTGGGCGTGCAGGGTCCGCAGCACGCCCGGCCGGACCGCCCGGACCGCCTCCGGTTCGGGGGTCTGCACCGCGTACGGGTGGGTGCCGTAGACCCGCCGGAGCAGGGCGGTGCGGGCCAGGTGCGCCGGCTGGCTGCGCGCCACGTGGATCCGGTCCACCAGCCGGTCCCGCTCCGTGGCGACGTCGTCGTTCGGGTAGCTCGCGTCGGTCAGCACCTCGGCGAGGATCTCCAGCATCCGGTCCAGCCCGGTGACCAGCCCGGCGCCGGAGAGCATCAGGCGGTCCGGGTCGATCCCGGCGGAGAGCCCGCCGCCGACCTTCTGCAACTCGGCCGCGATCTGGACGCTGGACATGGTCCGCGTGCCGGAGAGCAGGGTCTGCGCGAGCATGGCGCCACGGGCGAGGTGGGCGCGGCCGAACGGCATCCACAGCCGCACCTCCACCAGCGGCACCGCCGGCCGGCGTACGGCGATCACGGTCAGCCCGTTGCCCAGCGTGCGCTCGGCCTGCTTCGGCAGCTTGAGCCTGCGGTTGGGGCCGAGCGGCGGCAGCGCCCGGGGCGCGGCCGGTGCGGTTGCCGTCACTGGCTCTCCTTCGTTCGCGACTGCGGGGCTCGCAAGCCCGGCTCACTCCTCGCGCTCACCGGTCTTCCTTCGTTCGCGACTGCGGGGCTCGCAAACCCGGCTCACTCCTCGCGCTCACCTGCCACCTCCGGGGATGACCTCGATGGACGCGCGGCGCTCTGGCCGCAGGGTGGCCGCGGCGGCGCGGACCTGCTCGTCGGTGACCTCGCCGACGAGCCGGGGCAGGTCGTTGAGCAGCCCCGGCTCGCCGCGCTGCTGCTCCAGCACGGCCATCTGCAACGCCCGGCCGAGCACCGCGTCGGTGTCGCGCAGCAGGTGGGTCGCCATCCGGGCCTGGGTGCGGGCCAGTTCCCCCTCGGCCACGCCGTCGGTGGCCAGCCGGTCCAGTTCCTCGTCGATGGTGCGCAGCACCTTGTCCACGTCCCCGCCGGGCGGCAGGTGCGCCTGGAGCAGCAGCGCCGTCGGGTCCCGCACGTCGAACGGGTCGCCCATGAAGCCGACGTAGCCGCCGAGGCTGGTCACCGCCCGGTCCCGCTGGACCAGCCGCTCGACCAGCCGGGACGCGTCGCCGTCGGTGAGCACCTCGGCCAGCACGACGTACGGCAGGTAGGCGGCGAAGTCGGTGATCGGGTCGGGCACCCGCCAGGCGCCGGCCACCGCCGGCAGCGGGGCCAGCTCGTCGGTGTACGAGGTGCGCCGCTCCCCGGTCAGGTCGGGCTCGGTGAAGTCGGGCCGTTCCGGGGCGGGACGCGCCGGCACGTCGCCGAAGTGCCGCTCGATCAGCGTGGTCGCCTCGGCGACGTCGATGTCGCCGCTGACCGCCAGCACCGCGTTGCCGCTCGCGTAGTAGCGGCGGAAGAAGTCGGCGGCGTCGGAGACGGTCGCCGACTCCAGGTCGACGAAGGAGCCGTAGCCGTCGTGCGCGTTCGGGAAGGTGTCGAACATGACAGGCGGCAGGGTCAGCCAGGGGAAGCCGCCGTACGGGCGGTTGAGCACGTTGACCCGGATCTCCTCCTTGACCACGTCGACCTGGTTGCGCAGGTTCTCCTCGGTCAGCCGGGGGCCGCGCATCCGGTCGGCCTCCAGGAACAGCGCCCGCTCCAGGGCGTTGCTCGGCAGGGTCTCGAAGTAGTCGGTGTAGTCCAGGTGGGTGGAGCCGTTGAAGGTGCCGCCCGCCCCCTGCACGTGCCGGAAGTGCGCCAGCTTCTCCAGGTTCTCGGAGCCCTGGAACATGAGGTGCTCGAAGAGGTGGGCGAAGCCGGTGCGCCCCTCGGGTTCGGAGCGGATGCCGACGTCGTAGACGACCGCCACCCCGATCACCGGGGCGCTGCGGTCGGGGGTCAGGACCACCCGCAGGCCGTTGTCGAGGGTGAACCGCTCGACCGGGTACTTCGTCGCTGGAATTCTCGATCTCCGCGCCGCCACGGGGTCGACCCTAGCGTGTCGGCACCCCCGCCACCTGCGACCTCTCGCCAGCGGCCCCGACCGGCGCCCGGGGCGTCGCGCGCAGCCGCCCCGGCAGCCGGGGTCGAAGCCGGGAACACCTGCCGCAAAGCCCATCCAACCAGTAGAGATTGCCGCTTTTCCTGGGACGCCGATCCCGGCATGTGGTCGGCCCTTGACGCCAGTTCACCGCCTGCCCCAGTCTTCCTACCAACTAAGTAGGAATACTGCGGATTGGATGGACGATGAGACGGCTCCCCATGCGTCGGTGGGTCTCCCTGGCCACCCTCGCCGTCGTCGGCGTGGCGACCCTGGGCACCACCGCCGCCTGCGGCGACGACAGCGAGGGCGCGGGCGGCGGCTCCGGCCCGACGACGCTGCGGCTCGGCTACTTCCCCAACATCACCCACGCGCCGGCCGTGGTTGGCGTGGAGAAGGGCATCTTCGCCGAGAAGCTCGGCGGCGACGTCAAGCTGGAGACGAAGACCTTCAACGCCGGCCCCGCCGCCATCGAGGCGATCTTCTCCGGCGCGCTCGACGCCACGTACATCGGCCCGAACCCGACCGTGAACGCCTTCTCGAAGTCGAAGGGCGAGGCCGTCCGGGTCATCTCCGGCGCGGCCTCCGGCGGCGTCGCGCTCGTCGTCAAGCCCGAGATCACCTCGGTGGAGCAGCTCCGGGGCCGCAAGATCGCCACCCCGCAGCTGGGCAACACCCAGGACGTGGCCATCCGCCACTGGCTCAAGGAGAAGGGCCTCACGACGACCAAGGAGGGCGGTGGGGACGTAAAGATCATCCCGCAGGAGAACGCCCAGACGGTGGAGACGTTCAACAGCGGGGCCATCGACGGCGCCTGGGTGCCCGAGCCGTTCGTCTCCCGGCTGGTCAACGCCGGCGGCAAGGTGCTCGTCGACGAGCGCGACCTCTGGCCGGACCGCAAGTTCGTCATCACCAACCTGATCGTCAGCACCAAGTTCCTCAAGGCCCACCCCGACGTGGTGAAGAAGCTGGTCGAGGGCCAGGTGGCCGCGAACGAGTTCGTCAACGACAAGCCGGACGAGGCGCACCAGGCCATCTCCGACCACATCGGGAAGATCAGCGGCAAGCCGCTCGACCTCAAGCTGATCAAGCAGGCCTGGCCGACGCTGGAGTTCACCAACGACCCGATCGCCTCGTCGCTGAAGACCGGGCTCGACCACGCCGTCGCGGTCGGGCTGACCCAGCCGGTCAGCCTCGACGGGCTCTACGACCTCACCCACCTCAACGAGGTGCTCAAGGGCCAGGGCAAGCCCGAGGTCGGCCAACCATGACGTCGACCACGACGACGCCACGCAGCGCGACCGGCTCGGTCGCGCTGCACGGCGTCACCAAGGTGTACGGGCGCGGGCCCAACGCCGTCGTCGCCCTGGACGGGGTCTCCCTCGACGTCGCGCCCGGCGAGTTCGTCTGCCTGGTCGGGGCCTCCGGCTGCGGCAAGAGCACCCTGCTCAACCTGGTCGCCGGCCTCGACCGGGCCAGCGGCGGGCGGATCGACCTCGACGAGGGCGTCGAGCCGGGACTGATGTTCCAGGAGCCCGCCCTCTTTCCCTGGCTGACCGTCGAGGGCAACGTCGAGGTGCCGCTGAAGCTGCGCGGGCTGCCCCGGGCCGCGCGGCGGGAGCGGGTCGCCGAACTGCTCGGCACGGTGCACCTGGCCGACTTCGGCCGCAAGCGCTCGCACGAGCTGTCCGGCGGCATGCGCCAGCGGGTGGCGCTGGCCCGCACCCTCGCCCTGGACACGCCGGTGCTGCTGATGGACGAGCCGTTCGGCGCGCTGGACGCGATGACCCGGGACATCCTGCACGACGAGCTGGAACGGATCTGGACCGAGCGGCGGCTCACCGTGCTCTTCGTGACGCACAACGTCCGCGAGGCGGCCCGGCTCGCCGACCGGATCATCCTGCTCTCCAGCCGGCCCGGCCGGATCATCTGGTCCACCCCGGTCGACGTGCCCCGGCCGCGCCGCATCGACTCCCCCGAGGTCGCCGCGATCGCCGCCGAGGTCACCGGCCGCCTGCGTACGGAGGTGGGCCGCCATGGCCGGTGACACCCTCGCCGCCGTCCCGCGTACCGACGCGGAGATCTCCGGGCTGGACGCCCTGGAGCTGGCCGGCCGGGAGAACAGCCGCACCCGGGCCAGCCGGCTCTGGGCGGCGACCTGGCCGAAACTGGCCGCCCTCGCCCTCGCCGTCGGCGCCTGGCAGGTCGTGGTCTGGACCGGCTGGAAGCCCGAGTACTCGTTGCCGGGCCCGGTGGCCGTGGGGCAGGAGCTGCTCCGGCAGGTCAGCGGCGTCCAGCTCTGGGAGGGGCTGGTCACCACCCTGCGCCGGGCCGCCCTCGGCTACCTCTTCTCGGTCGCCGTCGGCCTGCTGCTCGGCCTCGCGGTGGCCCGGTCGCGGATCCTGCGGGCCGCGATCGGCTCGATGATCACCGCGTTGCAGACGATGCCGTCGATCGCCTGGTTCCCGCTGGCGATCCTGCTGTTCGAGCTGAGCGAGAAGGCCATCTTCTTCGTGGTGGTGCTCGGCGCCGCGCCGTCCATCGCCAACGGCGTGATCGCCGGCGTGGACTACGTGCCGCCGCTGCTGCTGCGCGCCGGCCGCAACCTCGGCGCCCGGGGACTGAACCTGTACCGGTACGTCATCGCGCCCGCCGCGCTGCCGGCCATCGTGGCCGGTCTCAAGCAGGGCTGGGCGTTCTCCTGGCGCAGCCTGATGGCCGGCGAGCTGATCGTGGTCGGCATCTCGCAGACCTCGCTGGGCGCGCAGTTGACCTACTCGCGGGAACTCTCCGACTCGCCATGGCTGATCTCCACGATGATCGTGATCCTGGTGCTGGGCCTGGTGGTCGACGCCGCGTTCGGGGCGGCGGACAAGGCGATCCGGCGTCGGTGGGGCGTGCTGGACCAGGCGGGTCAGTGACGTGTACGTCTCCGCGCGCAGTGACTACGCGCTCCGGGCCATCGTCGCCGTCGCCGCCGCGGCTCCGGTCGGTGGCGGCGGGCTGGTCAAGGCGGGGACGCTGGCCGACAGCCAGGGAATCCCGCTGAGCTTTCTCCAGGGCATCCTGGTCGACCTGCGCCGGGCCGGTCTGCTGGTGAGTCACCGGGGCACCGAGGGCGGATACGCCCTGGCCCGCCCCGCGGTGGAGATCAGCGTCGGCGACGTGCTCCGCGCGATCGGCGGGTCCCTGACGACCGTCCGCGGGCTGCCGGCCGAGCGGGCCGGCTACGCGGGTGTGGCGACCGGCCTGCGGGACGTCTGGCTGGCCGTGCACGGCGCGATCGCCCTGGTGGTCGACCGGACCACCCTCGCCGACCTGCTGGGGGCGGAGCACTCTCCGGCCGGTGCCGGGGAGACCCGCGCCCGCTGACCACGCACCGGCTCCTCCGGCCGACGGGCAGCCGGGCCCGGTGACGGTCAGCCGACGGCGGTCACCGGCCGCTCCGTCGGGCTGCGAAGCTCGACCGGAGCTGCCGGTGCGGCCCCGTCCGGGGTGGCGTGCCACGGCGTGAACACCGCGACCACGGCGAGCAGCAGCCCGGCCAGCGCCACCGCGAGCACCAGCAACAGTTCCCGCGCCGCGCCCGAGCCGGCGTCGCCCACCATGGTCACCCCTCCCACGCCGGGCGGTCCCGCCCGGATCTTCCCCCGTCCTCAGCTTCCACCACCCCCGGCGGCGGAAACAGTCGCCGATCGGACGTAACGTCCGCTGATTCCAGACTCAGCCACACCGGCTCCGGGCACGGGTGCCCGGAGCCGGTGGGAGGAGCGGAACGTGAAGGGTCGGTCAGGAGGCGTGCGGGGCGCGGGGGCGGCGCGAGCGGCGGGGCCGCCCCGAGGCGCGGTGCGGAGCCCGGCCGCCCTCGCCGGCGCGTCCACCCGACCGGCCGCCGGCGGAACCCGGGGAGGCGGCCTGCGGCGGGGGCGGTGCGATCGTCACCGGCACGCCGGACGGCTCCCGGGCACCGGTCACCCGGGCCAGGGCCTCGTCGCCGGGGCGCACCTGGACGGACTCGGGACGGATGCCGGCGGTCGACATCAGCCGGGACACGTCCCGGCGCTGCTCCGGCAGGACCAGGGTGACCACCGTGCCGGACTCCCCCGCCCGGGCGGTACGCCCACCACGGTGCAGGTAGTCCTTCGCCTCGGTGGGCGGATCCACGTTGACCACCATGTCGAGCCCGTCGACGTGGATGCCCCGGGCCGCCACGTCGGTGGCGACCAGCGCCGTCACCTGCCCGGTGCGGAACTGCTCCAGGATCCGGGTGCGCTGCGGCTGCGACTTCCCGCCGTGCAGCGCGGCCGCGCGTACCCCCTTGGACAGCAACTGCCGGGCGAGCCGGTCGGCGCGGTGCTTGGTGCCCATGAACAGGATGGTGCGGCCCTCGCGGGCGGCGATCCAGGTCAGCGCGGTGGGCTTGTCCACCGCGTCGACGTGCAGCACGTGGTGGGTCATCGCGGTCACCGTGGCGGTGCCCGGGTCCACGGAGTGCGAGACCGGGTTGCTGAGGAAGCGGCGCACCAGCTTGTCCACGCCGCCGTCGAGGGTGGCCGAGAAGAGCATCCGCTGCCCGTTCGGGGCGACCTGCTCCAGCAGCTTGGTGACCTGCGGCAGGAAGCCCATGTCGGCCATCTGGTCGGCCTCGTCGAGCACGGTGATGCCGACCTGGTCCAGTCGGGCGTCGCCGCGGTTGATCAGGTCGTGCAGCCGCCCGGGGGTGGCCACGACCAGCTCGGCGCCGGCGCGCAGGGCGTCCGCCTGGCGTTGCAGCGAGAGCCCGCCGACGACGGTGGCGCAGCGCAGGCCGACGGCGCGGGCGTACGGGACGAGCGCGGTGGTGACCTGCTGGGCCAGCTCGCGGGTCGGCACCAGCACCAGGGCCAGCGGTCGGCCCGGGCGGGCCCGGCGGCCGGCGGTGCGGGACAGCAGGGGAAGCCCGAAGGCGAGCGTCTTGCCGGAGCCGGTGCGGCCCCGGCCGAGCACGTCCCGGCCGGCAAGCGAGTCCGGCAGCGTCGCCGACTGGATCGGGAACGGCTCGGTGATGCCCTGGGCGGTCAACTCGGCGAGGAGCGCCGGGGCCAGCCCGGTGAGGGCGAACGAGGGTACGACGGTGGTCATGCGGAAGCCTTCCTCGACGCGGCACGTGTCGAGGGAGGGCGCCGGAGGCGGCGCTGTCACCGGCGGACCAGGCCGCGGGTGACTCACAAGCACGAACCGAAAGGGGTACGGAGCCCGGCCCGCCGCCGTTCGCCGCCTGCTCACGCAGGTCGACGGTGCGGCGGGCCGGTCCCGTCACCGCGCCCGGAGGGCGCGGTGGGTGTTACTGGAAGATCCGAAGATCAGAGCGGGCGGATGTTCTCCGCCTGCGGGCCCTTCTGGCCCTGGGTCACCTCGAACTCGACCCGCTGGTTCTCGTCCAGGCTCCGGTAGCCGGAGGACTGGATCGCCGAGAAGTGGGCGAAGACGTCGGCGCCGCCGCCGTCCGGGGTGATGAAGCCGAAGCCCTTGTCAGCGTTGAACCACTTGACGGTGCCAATAGCCATTTTTGTTTCGTCTCCTTGACGGAACGTCGAACCCGCACTTGTTGCGGGCTCGAAGAGGAGCGCGCCACGCGGAACTGCCTGGCTCGCTTGTCGCTTCTGGTCGCCCCGCCCGGAGAACTCCGGACACAACAAAGAGCGCCTGGGCCACAATCCTCCAGGCGCACACAGAGTCTCTGGGAACCATAACTGCAACGCGACCAACCTATCACGGATTCGGCCCGGCACCACCGTCTGCCGGAATTTCCGGTACGGAAACGATCAGCGCGGTCAGCCCGTCCGCGTCGAGCAGGTCCGCCGGGCGGACCGTGACCCCGTCCCGCACGTAGTGGAACGCCGCGCCGACCCGCTCCACCGGCACGCCGGCCAGCTCCGCCCAGGCCAGCCGGTAGACCGCGAGCTGCACGGCGGCCACCTCGGCGGCGGCGCCCGCGGGCTGCCGCCCGGTCTTCCAGTCGACCACGTCGAACCGCCCGCCCGGCCGGGCGAAGACGGCGTCCATCCGCCCCCGGACCACCACTCCGGCGATCACTGTGGCGAACGGCACCTCCACCTCGACCGGCACCCGCTCGGCCCACTCGCTGGCCAGGAAGCGCTCCTGGAGCTCGGCCAACGCCTCGTCCGGCGCCGCGTCCGCGTCGGCCGCACCCGGCAGCTCGTCCAGGTCGAGCAGCCGGTCGGCGCCGAACCGCTGCTCCAGCCAGGTGTGGAAGGCGGTGCCCCGGCGGGCGTACGGATTGGGTTCGGTGGGCACCGGGCGGCGCAGCGCGCGGGCCAGCGCCGCCGGATCCCGGCGCAGCGCCACCAACTGGGTCACCGACAGTTGGCCGGGCAGCGCCACCTCCACCGCGCCGGACTGCCTTGTCAGCTCGGCCCGCTCGGCGAGCAGCAGGTCGGCCTCCCGCCGCCACCGCGCCACGTCCGCGTCGTCGGCCGGCCCGTCCGGACCCTCGCCGTCGGTGTCGTCGGTGTCGCCCGGCGGCCGGCCGCCCGCAGCGCCCGGCGGTCGGCCGCCCGCAGCGCCGTCGGCCGGTGGGCGCCCGGCGCGGCCGGCCGTGTCGCCGTCGGCGAGGAAGCGGCGGACCAGGGCTGCCGCCTCGGCCAGCGCCGGCCGGCGGGCGCCCAGCGGGTCGGCCGGCCACTCGGCGCGCAGCACCACCTCGGTGGTCGGGTTGACCGCGTCGCCCGGCGGCTCCGGCGCCCACTCGTCGACCAGGTGCCCGGCGCGGGCGTCCAGGCAGGCGTCGTGCACCTCCCGCAGCAGCACCGACGGGCCGCGCGGCCGTTTGGTGCCCTCCCCCCACCAGTAGCCGGAGCAGAGCAGCAGCCGCCGGGGCCGGGTCACCGCCACGTACGCCAGCCGGCGCTCCTCCCGTTCGTCGTGCGCCCGCCAGGCGTCGGTGAAGTCCTCCAGCGCCCGGGCCACCCCCCGCTGGTCCTCGGCCTCGGGCAGGCCCAGCTCGGGCAGCCCGTCGGCGTCGCCGCGCAGCGGGAACGGCAGCACGCCCAGCCCGCCGAGCCAGTGGTCGGAGTTGCGCACCGGCCCCGGCCAGACGCCCCGGCTCAGCCCGGCCACCGCGACCACGTCCCACTCCAGGCCCTTCGCGGCGTGCGCGGTGAGGATCTGCACCGCGCCCTCGACCACCTCCACCTCGCCCGGCGTGAGGCCGCGCTCCTCGTCCTCGGCGGCGGTCAGGTAGGCCAGGAACCCCGACAGGGTGGCGCCCGGCGTCTCCCCGCTGAAGCGGGCGGCGACGTCGCCGAGCGCGTCCAGGTGGCCCCGCGCCAGACCGGCGTCCCCGGCCCCGTCCCGGCCGGCCCGCACCGCCACCTCCACGTCCAGGCCGATCGTCCGCTCGATGTCGGCGATCAGCTCCGGCAGCGACTGGTCCAGCCGGTAGCGCAGCAGGCCCAACTCCCGGGCGTACGCCCGCAGCCGCGCGTAGCCCTCCGCCGAGTACGCCTGGGCCGGGCCCAGGTCGGCCAGCGCCTCGACCAGGGTCGCCTCGTCCAGCAGGTCCGGGCTGATCTCCGGGGTGCCGTCGTCGGCGAGCCTGCGCCGGGCCGCCGCGATGGACTTCGCCCGGCGGTGCAGGGCCACCAGGTCACGGGGCCCGATCCGCCAGCGGGCGCCGGTCAGCAGCCGCAGCAGCGCGGCCCCGTCCGTCGGGTCGGCCAGCACCCGCAGCGTGCACACCACGTCGCGCACCTCGGGGGTGTCCAGCAGGCCGCCCAGGCCCACCACCTCGACCGGCAGGCCGCGCTCGCGCAGCGCCGACTCGATCGCCGGAATCTGGCTGCGCAGCCGCACGAGCACGGCGGTCGTGGGCCGCAACGGCACCGGGATGTGCTCGGGCAGCACGCCGGGCATCCCCGCCGCGCCGCGCCAGGCGTGCAGCACGCTGTCGGCGATCCAGTCGGCCTCGTCGGCGTACGTCCGCAGCAGGGCGCAGTGGACGGTGCCGCCGGCGGCACCGCGGGCGCTGCGGTGCGGGACCGGCTCCTTGACGCTCATCGCCGCCCGCAGCTCCGGCACCCGGGCGCCGGCGGCCCGCAGCGGGGTGGCCAGGGCGTTGGCGACGCCGAGGATCTCGGGCCGGTTGCGCCAGCTCGTGGTGAGGCCGAGCACCTCGGCCGGCGCGCCGCCGACGCGGGCGAACTCCGTGGGGAAGCGGTCCAGGGTGCCGGCGCTCGCCCCGCGCCAGCCGTAGATCGACTGGCACGGGTCGCCGACGGCCGTCACCGGGTGCCCGCCGCCGAAGAGCGCGTTGAGCAGCACCACCTGGGCGTGGCTGGTGTCCTGGTACTCGTCCAGCAGCACCACCCGGTAGCGGTCCCGCTCGATCTCGCCGACCCCCGGGTGGTCCCGGGCCACCCGGGCCGCCCGGGCGAGCTGGTCGGCGAAGTCCATCGCCTCGAAGTCCTCCTTGCGCCGGGCGTACGCGCGCACCAGCGGAAGCAGCTTCAGCCGGGTCTGCTGGAGTTGCAGCGCCTTTCGCACGTCGGCGTAGACCCGGCCGGGGCGCGCCTGCACCTCGGCGAAGAAGCGGCCCGTCCACGCGGCCAGCGCGTCCGGGTCGACCAGGTGCTCGTCCAGCTCCCCGGCGAGCGCCAGCACCGCGTCGGTGACCGTGCTCGGCATCCGGTCCACCTCGGACATGTCGCCGTCGTAGTTGCGCACCAGCAGGTCGACCAGCTGCCAGCGGGACGCCTCGGTGAGCAGGCGGGTGGACGGCTCGTAGCCGGCCCGCAGCCCGTGCTCGGTCACGATCCGGCCGGCGTACGAGTGGTAGGTGGAGACGGTCGGCTCCCCGGCCAGCGGATCGTCGAGCGGGTCGCGCCCCCGCCGCCCGAGCCGCCGCACCAGCTGGTCGAGCCGGGTACGCACCCGGTGCGCCAGCTCGCCGGCGGCCTTGCGGGTGAAGGTGAGCCCGAGCACCTGCTCCGGCCGGACGTACGAGTTGGCGACCAGCCAGACCACCCGGGCGGCCATCGTCTCGGTCTTGCCCGACCCGGCGCCCGCGACCACCAGCAGCGGCTCGACGGGGGCGGCGATGATCGCCGACTGTTCCCGGGTCGGCGCGGGCAGCCGCAGCAGCTTCGCCAGCTCCACCGGGGTGTACCGGGGGCCGGCGTCGGCGACCCGGGGCGCCGGGGTCGCGCTGCTGAACAGGGCGGGCTGCGTCACTGCGCTGCCTCAGTTCGCGACTGCGGGGCTCGCAAGCTCACTCCTCGCGCTCACGGGTGTCATCTCAGTTCGCGACTGCGGGGCTCGCAAGCTCACTCCTCGCGCTCACGGGTGCTCCGGGCGGCGGGCGGTCGGCGGCTCGACCACCTGGCGGCCCTGCCCCGACACCGGGCAGCTCGTACGCACCGGGCAGACCCGGCACTTGGAGTTGGCGACCGCGGCGAAGGTGGCGGCGGCCATCGTATCCGCGGTGCGCCGCACCAGCGCGGTCGCCCAGCCGGCCTCCGGGCCCTCCCCCGCCGGCGGTTGGCTCTGCTCCTTCGCGTCCTTCGCGCCGGTGCCGAGCTGCACCAGGGCCGCGCCGCCGGACTCCTCGCCGAAGTCGGCGAAGGCGCCCGCCTCCACCGCCGCCTGGTAGGCGCCGAGCTGCGGGTGCTCGGCGAGGTCGTTGGCCGTGACGGCGGTGGACTTGCCGGTCTTCAGGTCGATGACGACCAGCCGGCCGTCCTCGTCGACCTCCAGCCGGTCCACCCGGCCGACCAGTTCGACGGGCCGGTTCGGGTCGTCGAGGCGCACCGCGAACTCGTGCTCGATGGCGAGCAGCCGGCGCGGGTTCGCGGCCAGCCAGCGGAGCAGCTTGTCCACCATCGCCTCGGCGCGGTTGCGCTCCGGACCGACCATCCAGCGGGCGGCCAGCTCGATGACGTCGAACCGGGCGGCGACGTAGTCCAGCAGGGCGCCCCGGTCGGCGCTGGCGTCCTCGGCGAGCATCGCGGCGGCGTGCACCAGGTTGCCGACGCCCTGGGCGGCGCTGGCCGGCGGGCTGCCGCCGTGCCGCTCCAGCAGCCAGCGCAGGCTGCACCGCAGCGCGCTCTCCATCGCCGACGGAGTGACCCGGACCGGCTCCCCCTCGTCGACCAGCGGACGGTCGTCGGAGAGCTGCCGCAGCCCCCACCAGTCGTCCGGGTGCGCGCCGGCCACCCCGGCGGCGGCGAGCCGGGCCAGCTCGGCGGCCGCCGCCTGCCGCCGGGCGTAGGGCACGGCCGGGTCACTGACGGCGGTACGCAGCTCCGCCACCAGCGCCGGCAGGGTCAGCGCCCGGGGCGGCCGGCTCACCGGCAACGCACCCGGCCGGTCCGTCTCCTCGTCGGCTCCGGCGGGACCGTCGTCCCCCGGCCGCTGCGGCGCGTCCCGATCCGGCCTCGCCGCATCCGGACCGGCCGGAGCCGCTCCACCCGTGACCGGCCCGCCGGCATCCGACCCGCCGTCGGGGGACGCAGGGCCGCCGCCCGGGGGCGGAGGGCCTCCGTCGGGGGACGCAGGGCCGTCGCCCGGGGCGGGCGGGTCGGTCGGGCCCAGCTCGTAGAGGAAGCGGCTCGGCTGCTCCTCGTGGTCGTCGCCACCCACCGCGGCGGAGGCGACCGCGCTGACCAGCAGCAGCCGCCGGGCCCGGGTGACCGCGACGTGGAACAGCCGGCGCTCCTCGTCGAGCAGCGCCGAGGTCTGCCCGACCAGGGCGGCCACGGCCCCGGCCCCGGCCGTCCTACCGGCCAGCACGTCGACCAGGCGCTCCGAGCCGAGCAGGCTGCCGCGCAGCCGCAGGTCGGGCCAGACGCCCTCCTGCACCCCGGCGACCGCCACGAGATCCCACTCCAGCCCCTTCGCCGCGTGGGCGGTGAGCAGCCGCACCGCCTCCCCCCGGTCGGCGGTCGGGGCGAGGGTGTCGGCCGGCAGGTCCTGGCCGAGGACGTGTTCGAGGAAGACCTCCGTACGCGCGCCGGGCAGCCGGTCGGTGAAGCGGGCCGCCGCGTCGAAGAGGACCATCACGGCGTCGAGGTCGCGGTCGGCCGCCTCGGCGCGGCGGCGCCGCGCGACATCGCCCTCGCCGGTCACCGTCTGGCCGCGGCCGGTCGCCGCGGACCACAGCTCGGCGAGCCCGCTGGCCCGCCAGACCGCCCAGAGCACATCCTCCGCCGTGGCGCCGGGTCGCGCGGCGGCCTCCCGGGCGACGGCCAGCAGACCGGCCACCGTCTGCGCCGGCTCCGCCCAGTGCCGCTCGATCCCGGCCAGCTCGGCCGGGTCGCGCAGCGCCTCCACGATCAGCTCGCCCGAGGGGCGGCGGTCGCCGCCGGCCAGCGCGAGGGCGCGCAGCCCCTGCCGCAGCCGCCGCTCGGCCAGCGGATCGGCGCCGCCGAGCGGCGAGTGCAGCAGCGCTACGGCGGACTCCTCATCGAGCCGCTCGGGCTCCAGGGCGCAGCGCAGCAGGAGCAGCAGCGGCGCGACCGCCGGTTGCAGGTGCAGTGGCAGGTCCTCGCCGTGCACGACGGTGGGCACCCCGGCGGCGTGCAGGGCGCGTTGCAGCGAGGGCAGTTGCCGCCCGGTGGAGCGCACCAGCACGGCCATCTCCGACCAGGGCACGCCGCCGAGCAGGTGCGCCTCGCGCAGCGCGTGCGCCAGCCAGGCCGCCTCGCTGGTGGCCGAGCGGAAGGTGCGTACCTCGACCGAGCCGGGCGGCGCGTCGGGCAGCGGGTGCAGCCGGCGGTGCGCCGCCGGGCCGCGCAGCCGGCGCGCCAGCCGGCCGGACGCGGCGAGCAGCCGGGGACCGGCCCGGTAGGAGGTGGTGAGCACCACCTGTGCCGCGGGTGCCCCCGAGACGGTGCGGAAGCGGTGCGGGAACGTGGTCACCCCCGCCGGGTCCGCGCCCCGGAACGCGTACGTGGAGGAATCCGGGTCGGCGAACGCGACCACGGGTTTGCCACCCCCGGCCACCGTCGCGAGCAGGTCCTGCTGGGCGGGGTCGGTGTCGGCCAGCTCGTCGACGTAGACGTACGCCAGCCGCCGGCGCTCGGCCGCGAGCAGCTCGGGGTCGTCGAGCAGCATCCCGGTGGCGGCCCGGACCAGCTCGGCCGGGTCGTACGCGACGGAGCCGCGGTTGCTGACGTCGCGCAGGGCGAGCACGGCCACGTACTCCCGCAGGAAGCGTGCGGCGGCGGGCCAGTCGGCGCGGCCGAGCTTCTCGCCGAGCCGGGCCAGCTCGACGGGGCCGACGCCCCGCTCGGCGGCGCGCATCAGCAGGTCGCGCAGCTGCGCCGCGAAGGCCCGGGTGCGCAGCGCGGGGCGCAGGTCCTCCGGCCAGCCGACCGGGTCGTCGTCGGGCGCCTCGCCGACCACGTCGAGCAGCTCACGGATGATCAGATCCTGCTCCGGCCCGGTGAGCAGCCGGGGGGACGGCTCGCCCCGCTCGGCCGCGGCCCGGCGCAGCAACCCGAAGGCGTACGCCGGGAGGGTGCGCACCAGCGGCTCGCGCAGCACGCGGTGCCCGTCCTCGGCGACGCGGGCCTCGATCCGCTGGCGCAGCGCGGTGGCGCCCCGGCGGCCGAAGGTGAGCACCAGGATCCGCTCCGGGTCGACGCCCTCGGCCACCCGCGCGGCGACGGCCTCGACCAGCGTGGCGGTCTTGCCTGTGCCGGGGCCGCCGAGCACCAGCATCGGCCCGTCGGTGTGCGCCACGATCTCGACCTGGCGCGGATCGGTCAGCCGCGCCACCCCACGGTGCGCGCCCCCCTCGGCCGTCCCCCCGGACCGCTGCTCACCCCCGACCGGCCCCCCGGACCGCCGATCACTCCCGGTCGGCCCCCCGGACCGCCGCTCACCCTCGACCGGCCCTCCGGACCGACCGTCCCCCCGGGCCGACCCGCCGGGCCGTTGGTCCCCCCGGACCGCCTCGGCAGGCCGGCGCACCAGCCGGTACGCCTGCATCCGTCCATCCCACCACGCCGGTACGACACCCCCACCCCGCCACCCCGCCGGCCCCCACCCGGGCCCCCGAAATCGGCGTCGACCATGAGGTTGGCGGGGACGAAAGGGGCGATCCGCGCGGCCAACCTCATGATCGCCGCAGAGAGAGGGGTGGGACGGGGGTGGGGGTCAGAGGAGGTGGAGTTCCAGGGTGTCCAGGGCGGCGGGGACCGTGTCGGTGACCTTGAGCAGGCCCAGGCCGGCGGGCTTGAGGAAGGTCTGGTCGGCCAGCGCGCCCAGCCAGTCGAGCACCGGGCGGTAGAAGCCGTCGGTGTCGACCAGCACCATCGGCTTGGCGTGCAGGGCCAGGGTGGCGGTCGTCCAGACCTCGAACAGCTCGTCGAGGGTGCCGAGCCCGCCCGGCAGGGTGAGGAACGCGTCCGACTTGTCGATCATGAGGGTCTTGCGGGCGGCCATCGAGTCGGTGACGAGCAACTCGTCCGACGCCAGGTCGGCGACCTCCAGGTCGACCAGCGACTGCGGGATCACCCCGACCGTCCGGCCGCCGGCGGCCCGCGCCCCGTCCGCCAGCGCGCCCATCATGCCGACGCACCCGCCGCCGCTGACGAGGGTGTGCCCGCGCCGGGCGATCTCCGCGCCCGTCTCGGCCGCGAGGTCCAGCCAGCGCTGGTCGAGCGTACGGGAGGAGGCGCAGAACACGCAGATCGCCGCCACGTCAACGCTTCCGGTTCTCGTCGCCCGCCTCGGCGGCGGCCTGCTGGTCGGCGGCGGTGACGGCGACGGCCTCCTCGCGGACCGCCTCCTGCTCGACGTTGAGGGCGGCCTCGGCCTCCACGATGTGCCGGACGGCCGCGTCGACGTCGTCGGTCACGCAGATCAGCTCCAGGTCGACCGGGCCGATCTTGCCGTCGGCGGCCATCGTGTCGCGCAGCCAGTCGAGCAGGCCGCTCCAGTAGTCGGCGCCCATCAGCACCACGGGGAACCGGGTGACCTTGCCGGTCTGCACCAGGGTCAGCGCCTCGAAGAGCTCGTCCATGGTGCCGAACCCGCCCGGCAGCACGACGAACGCCTGGGCGTACTTCACGAACATGGTCTTGCGGGCGAAGAAGTAGCGGAAGTCGATGGCCAGGTCGACCCAGTCGTTGAGCCCCTGCTCGAAGGGGAGCTCGATGCCGAGGCCGACCGACAGCCCACCGGCCTCGCTGGCGCCCCGGTTGGCCGCCTCCATCACGCCCGGCCCGCCGCCGGTGATCACCGCGTAGCCGGCCCGGGCCAGGGCCGCGCCCAGCGCCTCGGCCATCCGGCACTCCGGGCTCTCCGGGTGGCTGCGGGCGGAACCGAACACGCTGACCGCCGAGGGCAGGTCGGCGAGGGTGTCGAAGCCCTCGACGAACTCGGAGAGGATGCGCAGCGCCCGCCAGGCGTCCTTGGTCTTCCAGTCCTCACGCCCGCGCGAATCGAGCAGGCGCTGGTCGGCGGTGCTGCCCGTCATCGCCTGTCGACGCAGCGTCACGGCCCCCCGGTGCCGTTCCTGTCCCGGCTCGCGGCCGGCCTCCCGCCCGTTGCTCTGACCCATGGGAGCAACCGTAGTGGAGCCGCACGCGCCAGGTGCGCGCACCGTGAGCCGGGCCGTCCGTCGGTCGGCGGGCGAGCCCGTGGACGGCGTGAACCTCGGGCGACGGACGGCGCGACCTCGGGGGCGACGGGCGCAGACGGGCCGGGCCACGATCGAAAATATTATTCCGGATCTTGGGCAACTAATTCGGTCGCACGGACGTCTTACTATTCACATACCGGGTATGCCCCGGCGCGCGCCTTCGGGGGAGGAGTCAGCGTGATCAGCAACAGCGAGATGATCCGGATCCGGCGGCAGATGCAGCGCCGCATCCGCGACGTGGTGGCCGAGCGCCGCCGCGCCCGCCTGATGGAACCGTCCACCGACCAGGGCGGCCAGACCGACGCCCGGCCCACCGCCGACGCGTCGACCACCGTCTGACCCGCACCGACGACACCGTGCACGGAGGGTCCGCGTCGGCCGATGCGGACCCTCCGTCCATGCGGGGACGCCCTGCCCCGGGGACCGTCAGGCGGAGGCGAGCCAGCGGCGCAGGGTGACGGCGCCCTCCCGGATCTTGCTGATCTCCACGTGCTCGTCGGGGTGGTGGGCCAGGTTGGGGTCGCCGGGGCCGAAGTTCAGCGCCGGGACGCCCATCGCGGCGAACCGGGCCACGTCCGTCCAGCCCAGCTTGCCGATCGGCGCGGCACCGACCGCGGCGAGGAACTCCTGGGCGGGCGCCGCCTCCAGCCCGGGCGGGGCGCCTGCCGCCGAATCCGTGACCCGCACCTCGAAGCCGGCGAAGACCTCGCGCAGGTGGGCCTCGGCCTCGGTCGGGCTCCGGTCCGGCGCGAACCGGTAGTTGACCTCGACCTCGCACCGGTCGGGCACCACGTTGCCGGCCACGCCGCCGTGGATGCGGACCGCGTTCATCCCCTCCCGGTAGTCGCAGCCGTCGATGGTCACCCGCCGCGCCTCGTAGTTGGCCAGCCGGTCGAGCACCTCGCCGGCCGCGTGGATCGCGTTCACCCCGTGCCAGGAACGGGCCGAGTGGGCGCGTACGCCGGTGGTGGTGACGACCGCGCGCATGGTGCCCTGGCACCCCGCCTCGACGATGCCGTGCGTCGGCTCCAGCAGCAGCGCGAAGTCCGCCTCCAGCCACTCCGGGTACGCGTCGGCGACCAGGAAGAGACCGTTGTACTTCGACTCGATCTCCTCCGCCTCGTAGAAGAAGTACGTCACGTCGTAGCGCGGGTCGGGCAGGCTCACCGCCAGGTTCAGCGCGAACGCCACTCCGGACTTCATGTCCGAGGTGCCGCAGCCGTACATCAGGTCGCCGCGGGTGGTCGACGGGAAGTTGTTGTTCAGCGGCACCGTGTCCAGGTGACCGGCGAGCACCACCCGCTGGTCACGGCCCAGGTCCGTCCGCGCCATCACCGTGTTGCCGTGCCGGTACGTGGTCAGGTGCGGTACGCCCCTCAGCACCTCCTCCACGCAGTCGGCGATCGCCTTCTCGTTGAGCGACACGGACTCCATGTCGACCAGCGCGCGGGTCAGCGCCACCGGATCGGCCAGGACCTCGGGGGTCAGCGGGTTCTCCATGGTTCGCACGGTACCGTCAGATCCGGCGAGCGCGAGGAGCGAGCGTTCCGGGGCGGCCCGCGCGGGACGCGGGGCGCGGAGGGCTCGCCGGCCCGCAGCACGAACGAGAGGTGAATCAGTGACGTCCGAATCCGCCTGGGGCATCGGCCTGGCCACCGTTACCGCTGACGACCAGGTGCTCGACACCTGGTATCCGACGGGCAAGCTCGGCCTGGGCGAGCTGCCGCTGGTCGCCGGCGAGGACGAGGCGGACGTGCTGGACCTGCCGCCGGGGGCGGTCGGCGACCGGGCGCTGCCCGGGCTGCGTACCGTCCAGGTGGTCACCGTGATCGGCTCGCTGGACGACCCGATCAAGGATGCCGCCGACGCGTACCTGCGGCTGCACCTGCTCTCCCACCGCCTGGTGCGACCCAACGAGCTCAACCTCGACGGCATCTTCGGCAAGCTGGCGAACGTGGCCTGGACCTCCGCCGGGCCCTGCCCCCCGGAACGGGTCGACGAGCTGCGGGTCATCGAGCGGGCCGCCGGCCGCCACCTGGCCGTGTACGGGGTGGACAAGTTCCCCCGGATGACCGACTACGTGGTGCCGTCGGGCGTGCGGATCGCCGACGCCGACCGGGTGCGGCTCGGCGCGCACCTGGCGGCCGGCACCACGGTCATGCACGAGGGCTTCTGCAACTTCAACGCCGGCACGCTCGGCACCTCGATGGTCGAGGGGCGGATCGTGCAGGGCGTGGTGGTCGACGACGGCTCCGACATCGGCGGCGGCGCCTCGATCATGGGCACCCTCTCCGGCGGTGGCACCGACAAGGTCCGCATCGGCGAGCGCAGCCTGATCGGCGCGAACGCCGGCGTGGGCATCTCGCTCGGCGACGACTGCCAGGTGGAGGCCGGCTGCTACGTCACCGCCGCCTCCAAGATCACGCTGCCGGACGGCCGGGTGGTCAAGGCCCGCGAGCTGTCCGGCGTGGACGGCCTGCTGTTCTGGCGCAACTCCGTCACCGGCGCGCTGGAGGCGAAGCCGCGCAGCGGCCGGGGCATCGAGCTGAACGCCGCGCTGCACGCCAACGACTGACGGTCGCCCCGCCGGGCCCGCGATCGGCCGCGGACCCGGCGGGGTACGCCTCAGCGCAGGCGGTACGCCTGGATGACGCGCTGGGTGACCGTGTTGCCGGCGGTGTCCCGGGCGGTGGCCCGCAGCGAGACGTGTCCGGTGCCGGCGGGGTGCCGCACGGTGGCCGTCCAGCCGTCTCCGCCGCCACGGACCCGGGCCCGCTGCCAGGTCTTACCGCCGTCGTAGGAGACGTCGACGGTCAGCGCGGCGACCCGTGCCGAGGGCGCGCCCGGCTGCCGCTGCACCTGGACCGGGATCGCGAAGCTCCGGCCCGTCGGGGCGGCGTTGTCCCGGTCGAGCCGGGGCGCGAACCGGATCGCCGACGCCGGCAGCGCGACCGGGTCGTCCCCGGCGACGTGCCGGGACCGGAACGTCCACGTGGCCGCCACCTCGGTGGAGAGGTCGGTGAAGCGTCGCTTCGACGACACCTCCAGCCGGTAGTCGGCCGCGCCCGGCGGCACGTCGAACCCGCCGTACGCCGGCTCCTCGCTCTCCCCGACCAGCACCCCGTTGCGGTAGAGGGCGGTGCGGGCGGTGTCGGCGACCGAGCCGCCGGGGTGCCCCTCGGCGTCGCTGTGCAGCGGCAGGCTCACCTCGATGCGGTCGCCCCGGCGGGTGATCCCCGCCGCCGGGAACGACGGCCCGTACGGCGCGCTGTTCCAGCTCTCCCGGTAGTGCCGCCCGGCGCGCAGGCTGCGTGCCTCGGAGAAGAGGATCGCCTTGAGGTCTGCCCAGCCCTCGTCGGTCGGCACCCCGAAGTCCAGCTCGGAGTACCAGCGCACGCCCCGCGTGTTGTAGTGCTCGACCCGCTGCCCCGGCGTCGCGGTACGCAGGCCGACCGCCCAGCCGCCGACGTCGGGATCGCGCTGCGCGAAGACCAGGCGGTCGGTGACCAGCCCCGGGCTGCCGCCGTTGAACCGGTGGGTGACCGTGGCCAGGTCCTTCGTGCGGTAGTGCCGGACGAAGCCGGTCGGCATCCGGCCCGGCACGGCCTCGCTGAGGGCGTAGAGGTAGGGGCTGCTCGCCGCTTCCAGGTCGGCCCACTGGCTGCTGACCGTGGCGATGAACCGCTCACCGGACGCGGGTTGCCCGAGCCCGAGGGTGTGCAGGCCCTCGAAGTCGGAGCCCAGCATGCCGAAGGTGTAGCTGCCCGTCTCGGCGAGGAAGATCGCCTCGGTGACGACGAGCGCCGGGGTGGCCGAGCGCTGCGGGACGCTCATCCGGACCGGCTCGCCCCGGCGGGCGTCGAGGGTGATCCGCGTGTCCCCGGCGACCACCAGCTCCGGCTGGACGATCTGGGTGAGCGCGGTGACCTCCTCGCCGGCCACGTCGTACACGAAGCTGATCAGCCCGTACCGGCCCTTGGGGACCCGCAGCTCGGCGGTGCCGTCCGGGTCGTACAGGTCGTACGGGTCGAGCCCGTCCAGCGCGACCAGCGTGGTGCCGTGCTCGCCGGCGAGCGCGCCGGCGCGGTTCAGGTGCCGGGCGGTCACCGTGTAGCTCTCCACCTCCCGGTGCACCGCCAGCGGGGTGACGGCCACCACCGCGCCGCCGGAGCGGGCGACGATCCGGCCGGTGTAGTGGCCGTCGGGGCCGTCGACCCGGGTGTCGGCGGTGACGGTGGCACTCGCCGTGCCTCCGCCCGGCACGGCGATCCGGCTCGCGCCGAGGGTGAACATGCCGGCCGGGGCCGGCCTGCCGTCCGGGCCGGTCGCCTCCACGGCGAGGTCCAGGTCGGTCGGGGTCGCGCCGTCGTTGCGCCAGGTCACCGTGCGGGTGATCGGGGTGTCGTCGCCGTGCGGCCAGAGCGCCCGCCCGAGCGACACGCTCGGCGGGTCGCTGGTCACGGTCTGCCGGATCGCGTGGGCCACGTCGACCCGCCCGGCCCCCTGCTCGTACGCGGTCAGCTCGGCGTGCGGCTTCGCCGAGGACATCAGCAGGGCCTTGAGCCGGTCGGCCTTCCCGCCGTGCTTCTGGGCGAGCAGCGCCGCCGCGCCGGTGACGTGCGGGGCCGCCATCGAGGTGCCGGAGAGCGAGACGTACCCGTTGCCGGCCGGGTCGCCGATCACCGCGTCCCGGCTGCGCGCCGCCACGATCCCCACCCCCGGGGCGGTGATGTCGGGCTTGAGCGCGTCGTCACCGGTGCGGGGACCACGGCTGGAGAAGTCCGCGAGGCTGTCGTCCCGGTCGACGGCGCCCACCGAGAGGGCGGCGTCGGCGGTGCTGGGGGAACTGACCGGCGCGAACCGGCCGGAGTTGCCGGCGCTGATCACGAAGAGGGCGCCGGTCTGCGCGGTGAGCGTGTTGACGGCCTCCTCCAGCGGGTCGACCTCCGGGGTGTCGAAGCCGCCGAGGCTGAGGTTGATCACGTTGGCCCGCTGCTCGGCCGCCGCCCACTGCATGCCGGCGAGGATCGCCGACTCGGGGCAGCCGTTGGTCTCGCAGACCTTGCCGTCGAGAAGTGTCGCGTCCGGGGCCACGCCCCGCATCCGGCCGCCGGAGGCGGCGCCGCTGCCGGCGACGATCGAGGCGACGTGGGTGCCGTGCCCGACGACGTCGCCCGGCGCGGTCTCCTCGGTGAAGTTGCGCACCTGCGCCACCCGGCCGGCCAGGTCCGGATGCGTCGCGTCGATCCCCGTGTCCAGCACTGCGACCCGCACGCCCCGGCCGGTGTAGCCGGCCCGGTACGCCTCCGGCGCGCCGATCTGCGGCACGCTGCGGTCGAGCGTGAGCTGCCGCCGGCCGTCGAGCCAGATCCGGTCGGCACCCCCTGCCGCGCCGACCCTCGCGCCGGCGGCGGTGACCGCCGCCCAGACCTCGGCGGCCCGCCGCTTGCTCGCCGTGGCGGCTAGCCCGCCGACGGCGGGCAGCTCACGGGTGACCGTCACCCCGGCGGGCACGGCGGAGCGCCGGGCCGCGCCGGTGCCGCCGGTGATCAGCAGGGGCAGATCGTCGCGCCGGGCGTCGTCATAGCCGGCGGCGACCAGTTCGGTGACGTCGAACAGCCGCCGGTCGATCCGCCCGTCCCGGATGGGCGCCACGGCGTCCTCGGGTACGACGGAGACGTGACCCCGCTCCCGTCGGGTCAGGAAGCGGACGTCCTCGCGCCCGGGTGCGGGTCGCACGCTGGCCCGGGAGCCGCTGACGGTGACCCGGTCGCCGGTGAGCAGGGTGACGGTGACCGGGCGGCTGCCGGCGCCCCCCGACCGGGACGACGGGGTCGCGTCAGGACGGGTGGTCGGTTCGGCGGGCTGCTGGGCGACGGCCATGCCGGGGGTGCCGAGCACCATCCCGAGCACCAGACCGAGACCGACCAGTTTTCTTCTTCGCTGCAACGGATCCTCCTCGTAGGGCGTTACTACCTGTAGGGAGAGACGCATTGACAGTCATCAGACTTGCATACCGAGTATGCAAAGTGAAGTCACAAAGATGACGGAGCAGCCAACGAACAGGACCGATCCTCGGAGATGATCGACCGGTGACATCCATGAAGGAACGCATGCTGGCCGGCGAGCCCTACATCGCCGACGATCCGGAGATCGCCGCCGACCTGGACCGGGCTGCGCGGCTGATGGAACGCTTCAACACCGGCCCGGCCGCCGACCCCGGGGCCCGGCTCGCGGCCCTGCGCGACCTGCTCGGCGAGGTGGGCGAGGGAGCCTGGGTCCGACCGCCGCTCCACGTCGACTACGGCTGGCAGGTCCGGATCGGGCCGCGCAGCTTCGTCAACTTCAACGCGGTCTTCCTCGACGTCGCCCCCATCACCATCGGCGCCGACGTCCAGATCGGACCGAACGTGCAGCTGCTCACCGCCACCCACCCCGTCGAGCCCGGGCCCCGCCGCGACAAGTGGGAGGCGGCCAAGCCGATCACCATCGGCGACAACGTCTGGCTCGGCGGCGGGGCCATCGTGCTCGCCGGCGTCACCGTCGGGGAGAACACGGTCGTCGGCGCAGGCGCCGTGGTGACGAAGGACCTGCCGGCGAACGTCGTCGCCGTGGGTAACCCCGCCCGCGTCGTACGCCAGCTCGACTGAGCCACCATCACGCCCGCCACCTGCACAAACACCCTCCCGCCACTGGCGCGCCCGCCCCAGCGCGCGGCACTGTGGGTGGTGACGTCGTCACAGGGAGGCGGGGATGGTCGGTCGGGTGCTCGAACTGCGCGTGCACGGGGTCTCCAACACGCCCCCCGGTCAGGTCCTCGGCCTGCGCCCGGCACCGGGCGTCGACGCGCCGGCCCCGCCGTGGCTCGTCGCGGGCGGCCCGGTCACCGGCTTCTACCGCTCCCCGACCGCCGAGCCGGCCGACCCGGTCGTCGTCGAGGCGTACAGCTGGGGGCAGTTGACCTCCGGCGCGCGGACCGCGCGGGACGTCGAGCGCGCGCTGTGGACGCTGCTGCTTCCGTTCACGCTGGCCAACGTCGCGCTGCACGCCCGGCCGTCCGTCCCGGCCGATCCCGCGACCGAACGCTGGCACAGCACCTCGGGGATCACGGCGTGGCTGATCCGGCTGTTCTGCCTGAGCCTCACCGGCAGTTTCGCCCTCACCCTCACCGCCGTCGGGGTCGACCTCGTGGGCTGGCAGTGCGTCGACGACGACTGCCTGCGCCGGATCCCCGGCCCCTGGGAGTTCCTGGGACGGGGCTGGTGGAGCGAGGGCGCGCGGTCGTTGGCCGTCGGCCTGCTCGTGCCGCTCGGCGTGCTGGCCCTGCTCGGACTGGTGAGCTGGCGGACCTACCAGTACGAGGCGCAGATGCCCGCCGAACCGATCCCCCCGCCCGACGCCCCGCAGCCGGTCGGGGCCCCGGCGCACGCCCCGCAGCCGCTCGGGGCACCGGCGGAGGGGCGCGAACGACCCGGGGCGGAGCCGGCCGCGCCCGACCCGCCGCCCGGCAATCCGTTCCAGGACCGCACCTTCTGGGCCGGCGAGGGCCAGTTGCGCAGGGGCGCCGTGCTGCACCTGTGCACCGGGGTGGTCGTCGCCGCCGCCGTACCGCTGGGTGCGGTCCTCGCCCTGGACCCGCCCCGGGGCGGCCGGGCGGCCGTCGCCTGGCCCACCGTGGCGGCGCTCGCCGCCGTCGTGCTGGTCGCGGTCGTGGCGCTCGCGCGGCCCGGGCTGACCCGGCGCGCCGGAGCCACCCCGCTCGGCGGATGGAGCCTCACGGTCGCCGCGCTCACCGCCGTCGGGCTGGCCGGGACGGTGCTGGTCCTGCTGCTGCCCGACGGTCCTGCGGGCACGCCCCTGGCCAACCTGCGCCCGACGCCCGGGTGCGCCCGGCAGGCCGCGCCGACCTGTCCGGCGGACCGGTCGCTGCCCGGCCTCGACTGGATCGTCGCCTGGCTGGGCACGGGGCAGTTGCTGCTGCTCATCGCGATCGGGTCGGTCGCCCGGTCCGGGCGGCGGGCGCTGGCCGCGCCGGCGGCGGCCGCCCTGCTGCTCGTCCTCGGGTTCGCCTGGTTCACCGGCTGGCTGCCCGGGCCGCCGCCGCCCACGGCGCTGGAATTCTGGACGGTCGTCGTCCCGGCCGTCGCCCTGGCCGCCACCGGCCTGCTGCTGCGGCGCGTCCCGTCGCCGGCCGGGCGACCGCCACCGGAGCCCCGCAGCGACCTGGCCTGGGGCGGCCGGGCGCCGGCGGTCGTCGCCGGCTTCGGCTGGATGCTCTGCGTCTCCTACAGCGCCGGTCTGCTCTACTGGGTCACCGGCCGGCTCAACGGCGGCCCGGCACCGGGCGGGCGCTCCCCCGTCGTGCCCCCGGTCCCGGTGCTGTGGGCCGGGCTCGTCTTCGCCGTCGCCCTGCTCGCGCTCGCCGCCACGGTCGCCCGGGCCGGCCTGCTCCACCTCCGCCTGCGCCGGCACGAGTACGCGCGGGCGACGGCACGGACCGACGACCCGCTCTCCGCCCACGACCTGCGGCGCTGCCGTGACGTCAGCACGTGGCGGGCGCTGCACCGGCTGGTCGGCGAGCACGCCGTACGGCTGGTCGGCTGCTACGCCGCCGCGGCGGCCGTGCTGGCGGCCCTCGGCTGCGCCGCCCTGCTCTCCGGCAGCCCGCCGCACCCCACGGCCGCGACCGGCGGCGCCGCGGTGGTCGAGTGGGTCTCCGAGGTGGGCGGGCGGCTGCTCGGCTGGCTGCCGGTGCTGATCGCCACGGTGGGCCTGCTGGTCTACCGCAACGACCTCGTCCGCCGCACGGTCGGGGTGGTCTGGGACGTGGGCACCTTCTGGCCCCGCACCGCGCACCCGCTCGCCCCGCCCAGCTACGCCGAGCGGGCCGTACCCGAGTTGCAGACCCGCGCCGCCGGGCTGCTGGCGCTAGCCGAGGACGATCCCCGGAGCGTGGACGGGATCATCCTCTCGGGACACAGCCAGGGCACGGTGATCTGCGCGGCGGTGCTCCTCCAGCTGCCCGCCCGCTCGCGCCGGCGGATCTGGTTCTTCTCGTACGGCTGCCAGCTCACCCGGCTCTACGGGCGGGTCTTCCCCGGCTACTTCGGCCCGGAGCGGCTGCCGGTGCTGGCCGAGGCGCTGACCCCGCCCGGTGGCCGGATCCGCTGGACCAACTTCTGGCGGGACACCGACCCGCTCGGCTGGCCCGTCGCCGCCGGGGAACGGAACCTGGCCGTACGCGACCCGGAGGCGCTGCACCCCGACGACGGGGAGGTGGCCGACCCGCCGATCCGCAACCACAGCGGCTACCCGGAGGCGCCCGAGTTCCACCGGGAACGCTCTCGGGTGGCGTGGCTGCTGCGCCGCGGCGTGCCGGCGCCGAGGCGCGACCCCGGCTGACCCGCACGGCGGCCACCGGCACGCGGCGGGCTGCCGCACTCAGGGGGACGGCGGCGGCTCGGCGAGCCGGACGACCAGGTCGGCGCGGTGCGCGGTGCCGGCCACCAGGGCGGCGTTGGCCTCGTCGCTGCCCGTCGCCCACGCCCGGGCCTGTTCCGCCGACCGCCCGTACGCCTCGTGCCGGGCGGTCAGCCGGCGCAGCCGCAGCTCGGCGTCCAGGTCGAGGAACCACGCCTCGTGCAGCAGCGACCGCACCTCGTCCCAGGGCGTCGCGGTCAGCAGCAGGTAGTTGCCCTCGGTGACCACCAGCCGCACCGACGGCGGCACCTCGATCGAGCCGGCCACCGGTTCCTCCAGGTCCCGCCGGAAGGCCGGCGCGTAGACCGCCGTCGGCTCCAGCCGGCGCAGGCGGCGCAGCAGCGAGACGTAGCCGTTGGCGTCGAAGGTGTCCACGGCGCCCTTGCGCTCCGCCCGGCCCAACCGGTGCAGCTCTGCCTGGGCGAGGTGGAAGCCGTCCATCGGCACCAGCCGGGCGGTCGGGCCGACCGCCTCGACGATCCGTTCCGCCAGCGTCGACTTGCCCGCGCCGGGCGGCCCGGCGATGCCGAGCAGCTGCCGCGGGCCGGCCTCGGCGAGGGCCCGCGCCCGCGCCACCAGCTCGTCGGTGCCGACGACCCGGGCGCCGGCCATCAGCCGAGGACCGGCTCGCTGATCGCGAACCGCGCCTGCACCGCGGCGTGCACGGTCTGCGGCTGCGGGTCGAGTTCCAGCTCCGGCGGGCCGCTCTCGGCGCCGTCACCCATCGCGTACGCCATCCGGCTCATCATCGGCTGCTCCGCCGCGCCCGCGTCGGCCAGCTCGATCAGGGCGGTCACCCGGGCGCCGAGGGCCTCCGCGTACTCGCGGGCGCGCAGCAGGGCGTCGGCGAGCGCGGCGTGCCGGGCCTCCCGGTGGGCCGGGCTGTCCGGCCGCAGCGACCACCACGGCCCGGCCACCTCGATCTGGTCCTGGTCGGCGAGGCGCAGCATCAGCTCGCCGAGCGCGGTGAAGTCGCTGACCGTCACGGTGGTGGTCACGCTGCCGCTGTACGCCACCACCCGCTCACCGGAACGCCGGGTCTCCGGCCTGACCTGCAACTCGCCGGTCTCCCGCCGGTCGATGCCGGGGCCCTCGCCGTCGAGCAGCACCCGGACGGCGGCGGCCCGCTCGGCCAGCCGCGTCAGGGTGGCCTCCCGGTCCCGGTCGCGCGCCCTGGCCGTCACCGCGAACCGGGCGATCTCCGGAGCCACCTCCCGGTACGCCTCGCCGCGCACCGCCACCACCGGCCCGTCCACCATGCCCTCACCCTAACCGCGCGTCCGCCGGCCCGCCCGCCGTCCGACCGCACGCCGACGGGGCCCGACGCCCCGTCCCCGGGCCTGTCCGGCTCAGGCGGCGTGGACCGTCGCCGGGAGGTGGCCCGTGTAGCCGACCCGGTCGCCGTCGACCCGGCACTCCGTGAGGTAGCCGCCGGCGGCCCCCAGCTCCATCAGGAACTCCACCTCGGCGCGGTGGTCGCCGTCGGCGGGGAACTCCCGCCGCTGGGCGAGCAGGTCCCGGTCGAAGAGGACGGTACGCAGGTCCCGCGCCTGCTCGAAGTGACCGACCAGGGCGTCGATGTCCTCGGCGCGCAGCGCGGCGGCCAGCCCGTCGAGGAACGCGCTGACCTGACCGAGCTGTCGCACCACCTGCTCGCGGTTGTCGAAGAGCATGTCGGCGGTACGCCGGGCCGGGGTGCCGGCGACCCGGGTGCCGTCCCGGAAGCTGCCCGCGGCGAGGCCCAGCACGGCGTCCCGGAGGTCCGACTTCGCCACCGCGCCGGCGAGGCTGCCGGCGAGCAGGTGCGGGATGTGCGAGGAGAGCGCCACCACCGAGTCGTGCACCGCCGGCGACATCGGCACCACCCGGGCGGCGAAGACGTCCACGATGAGGCCGGACAGCATCCGGAACGGCCCGATGCCCTCGGCCGTCGGGCAGAGCACCCACGCGGCCCCCTCGAACAGCGCCGGCACGGCGGCGGCGAGCCCGGAGCGTTCGGTGCCTGCCATCGGATGGCCCGGTACGAACCGGTCGGTCAACCCGTTGGCGGCGGCGAAGGCGGCCACGGCGCCCTTCGTGCTGCCCACGTCGGTGAGGACGCAGCCGTCCCCGGCGTGCTCGGCGACGGTGAGCAGGGTCTCCGGCAGCCTCGGCAGGGGGCCGCAGAGGAACACGACGTCGCGGTCGCGGACGGCCCCGCCCAGGTCGTCGGGGAAGGTCACCCCGCGTTCGCGCCCGTCCGCCCGGGTGGCCCGATCCGGGTCCCAGCCGGCGACGTCCAGCCCCGCCTCGTGCAGCCGGAGCAGGACCGAGCCGCCGATGAGGCCGGTGCCCACCACGGCGACCCGGGGCCGCCCACGCGAACTGTCCACCATCACGAGCCTCGGCGGTCGCTCAGGCGCGCAGCCGGCCGGCGACCGCCGCCACGTGCTCGTCGGACTCGGTCAGCGCCACCCGGACGTGCTGCCGGCCGCCCGGGCCGTAGAAGACGCCCGCCGCCGCGAGGATGCCCCGCCGGGCCAGCCAGTCGACCGTCTCCCAGCAGTCCTCGCCCCTGGTCAGCCAGAGGTAGAGCCCGGCCTCGGAGTGCTCGACGGTGAAGCCGGCCTCGGTGAACGCGGCGTGCAGGGTGTCCCGCCGGGCCCGGTAGCGCTCCCGCTGCTCGTCGGCGTGCCGCTCGTCGCGCAGCGCGGCCACCATCGCCGCCTGCACCGGCGCCGGCACGATCATCCCAGCGTGCTTGCGGACCTTGAGCAGCTCCGCCACCAGCGCCGGGTCGCCCGCCACGAAGCCCGCCCGGTAGCCGGCCAGGTTGGACCGCTTGGAGAGCGAGTGCACGGCCAGCACCCCGTCGTACGACCCGCCGCAGACCTCGGGCGAGAGCACCGAGACGGGCTCGGCGGCCCAGCCCAACGGCAGGTAGCACTCGTCGCTGGCGACCACCGCGCCACGTTCCCGGGCCCAGTCGACCACCTTGCGCAGGTGGGCTGCCGGCAGCACCCGGCCGGTCGGGTTGCCCGGCGAGTTGACCCAGACCAGGCGCACCCGGGAGGTGGGCCCGACGGCGGTCAGCGAGTCGGCGCGCACGACGGTGGCGCCGGCGAGCCGGACCCCGTCCTCGTAGGTCGGGTAGGCGATCGAGGGCACCACGACGACGTCGCCGGGACCGATCCCGAGCAGGGTCGGCAGCCAGGCGACGAGTTCCTTGGAGCCGATCGTCGGCAGCACGCCGAGGCCGTCGACGCCGGCTCCGCAGGCCCGTGCCACCCAGGCCGCGATCGTCTCACGCAGCACCGGCATGCCGGCGGTCAGCGGATAGCCCGGGGCGTTGGACGCGTCGGCCAGCGCCCGCCGGATCACCTCGGGCACCGGGTCGACCGGCGTACCCATGGAGAGGTTGATCAGGCCCTCAGGATGCGCCGCGGCCAGTGCGGCCGCGGCGTCCAGGGTGTCCCAGGTGAACTCCGGCAGCCGTGACGAGACCGGCGCGGGCCGGTTCAGTGGCCCTCGCCGCGCGGCGGCTGCGCGGCGACGAAGGTCGCGTCCTTCTCCACCTTGCCGATCTTCGAGGCGCCGCCGGGAGAGCCCAGTTCCTCGAAGAACTCGTAGTTGGCGCCGGTGTAGTCCTTCCACTGCTCCGGGACGTCGTCCTCGTAGAAGATCGCCTCGACCGGGCAGACCGGCTCACAGGCACCGCAGTCGACGCACTCGTCGGGGTGGATGTAGAGCATCCGGTTGCCCTCGTAAATGCAGTCGACCGGGCATTCCTCGATGCAAGCCTTGTCGAGCACATCCACGCACGGCTCGGCGATGATGTAGGTCACCGGTCTTCTCCTCCGCAAGACACGCCGCGATCACCCGCGACGGTTAGAGCCTAGTATCTCGCCGGGGAGGGGGTCGATCGTGCTCCGACAGCAGGATGTGGGACACCGGATCGTAGTGCGCCGGATCGTGGGGATTCGCGAAGGTCGACCGCTCTTCTCCGATGCCCTCGGCGAGCTGGTCGAGCTGAGCGAAACCCATCTCACACTCGCCACCGCGCAGGGCCGGCTCCGGGTCCCCGTGGCCGAGGTGCACCGGGCCAAGCGGGTGCCCCCGGCCCGCCGGCCCACCGCCGCCGCCGTGGTCGAGCTGGAACTGGCCGCCGACGAGGCGTGGCCCGCCGCCGTGCGGGGGCGGCTCGGCGACTGGCGGCTGCGCGCCGCCGACGGCTGGACCGGCCGGGCCAACTCGGCGCTGCCCGTGGGCGACCCGGACCGGCCCCTGCCCGCCGCGCTCGACGCGGTGGAGCGCTGGTACGCCGACCTCGGTCAACCGCCGATGGTCAACACGCCGCTGCCGCTCGCCGCCCCGGTCGGCGCGGAGCTGGACGCCCGTGGCTGGGTCGGCAGGCCGCCCGTGCTGGTGCAGACCGTGCCGCTGGCGGGGCTGCCGCCGGCCGCGCCGGAGCGCGTCGGAGCGCCGCCGGTCGAGCTGGCCGCCGATCCGTCGGACGACTGGCTCGCCGTCGCCGCCGGCCGCAAGGGCGGCCTGCCGGACGCCGCCCGGCACGTGCTCACCGCCGTGGACCAGGTCCGCTTCGCCCACGTGTACGCCGACGGCACGCTGCTCGCCATCGGTCGGGGCACGGTCACCGGGCAGGGGCGCTGGCTCGGGCTCAGCCTCGTCGAGGTGCTGCCCGAGGCGAGGCGGCAGGGCCTGGCGGGCCGGATCATCCGGGCGCTCGCCGACTGGGGCGTGGCGACCGGCGCCTCGCGCGCCTTCCTCCAGGTCGAGCAGTGCAACACCCCGGCCGTGGCCCTCTACCGCACCCTCGGCTTCACCACCCACCACACCTACCTCACCCGCACCCCACCCCCCTGACCCACCCGGGCCCTGCCCCCTCCCGCCCCGCCCGCCCCGCCCGCTCCCGCCGCCTCGCCTCGCGCCCTCCCGCCCTCCTGGCGTCGTCGATCATGTAGTTAGCGCACTCAGAAAGCGCGTTCCAGGGCGCTAACCTCATGATCGACCTCGCGGCGGTGGGCCGGGCGCGGGGTGGGTGGGGTGGGTGGGTGACGCGGGGTGGGTGGGTGGGTGGTCAGCGGCGGACTACGCGGCGGGGCTTGGTGGCCCTGAGTTCGGCGTACCGCTTGAGCGACTGCGAGCGGTGGTCCAGGCCGAGCGCCGTGAGGAGCAGGTAGCCGAGCAGCACGCCCACGCCGGCCGCCGCGAGGTAGAGCCAGATCTGGGCGAAGAAGGTGCCCGCGCCCCCGCCGAACGGGTTGTCACCGACCAGCAGCGGCCCGACCAGCACCGTCAGCAGCAGCGCGATCCCGACCGCGGCGGCCAGGTCGGCGCCCCAGGCCGAGACGGGCCGACGCCTGCCCCACACGAAGGCGACCGCCGCCAGGACCAGCCCGATCACCGCGAACATCACCAGCGACACCCGGTCGGCGGCGGTCGTGTCGTCGCCGTCGAAGCCGAACCGGGTGACCAGCCGGGCGACCACGTTGACCGCGAACAGCGCGACCGCGAGAACCCCGGTCGCGCGCCACCGCTCACTCATCGCACGCCTCCCGCCGTACCGCCCGCCCCAGCGGCGGGCTTCCTGGCAGGAATGTCTACCACCGGAACCTGTGCGCCGTCAGTCCCCCGACCGGACCGGTGGCGGTGCCAGGATCTGCCGGAAACCCATCACCGCGAAGGTCATCGCGCCGGCCACGATCATCGCCAGGCCGACCCAGTTGTCGCCGGTGACGAGCAGGTCCCCCTCGGCGGTGCGGACCGCCGCCACCGCCATCAGGACGAACCAGGGCGTCGCGGGCAGCGCCACGGCCCACCGGCGACCGACGGCCTCGTGCGCGAACCAGCTCAGGGCGATGTTCGCGCCGATGGCGATGAGCACCGAGACGCCGATCAGCTGCCCGCCGACCCGGAGCGTGGCCAGCAGCAGCTCCAGCACCGCGGTGAGGATCCCACCGAGGACGGCGACCAGCCCGCCGGCCACCCGCAGGGCGAGGTCGAGCAGCCGCCGGGACCGCCCGGACGGTGGCGGCGGGGCGGTCTCCTGCGGGGCGGCCGACATCGACGCGACGGGCAGGGTCACCGGATACCGGCCGTGACCGGGGACCGGTCCGGGCCGTCGGCGACGTCGAGCCCGGCGAAGAGGTCGTCCTCCCAGCCGTACGGGCCGCTGCCCGGTCCCCGCTCGCCCACCGCGAGGGTGTAGTACTCCACGCCCATGAACTCGCTGCCGAAGTTGCCGGCGATCGAGTAGAGCCAGGAGGCGTCGGGGATCTGGGTGGCGTGCGCGCGCATCGCCGCCTCCTTGGCGGCGTGCTGGTCGGTGGCGTCGATCCGGGCGGCGATCTGCGCGTCCGGGGTGCCGAAGGGCAGCTCCGAGGTGTCCTGGATGCCGGCGAAGGGGTTGTCCGCCGACTCGGCGAAGTGGGTCAGGCCGGCCTCCAGCACGCTGAGCGGCATCGCCGTCCAGTAGACCTTCGCCGGGGCGAAGCCCTCCGCGCCGGCCAGCTCGTACGCGCGCATCGCCACCCGGTGCGCCTGGATGTGGTCCGGGTGCCCGTAGAAGCCGTTGTCGTCGTACGTGACCATGACCTGCGGGCGTACCTCCCGCATGATCTCCACCAGGTGCCCGGCGGCCTCGTCGAGGTCGGCCTGCCAGAAGGCGCGGGGGTGCTCGTTGGTGGCGAGGCCCATCATGCCGGAGTCGCGGTAACGGCCGGCGCCGCCGAGGAAGCGGTGGTCGGTGACGCCGAGCGCGGCGCAGGCGGCGTTCAGCTCGGCGATCCGCCAGCCGCCGAGCTGGTCGGCCTCGGCCGCGGCGAGCTGGGCCAGCGCCGGCACGTGGATCTCGCCCTCCTCGCCGAGGGTGCAGGTCACCAGGGTGACGTGGGCGCCGGCGGCGGCGTAGTGCGCCATCGTCGAGCCGGTGCCGATGGACTCGTCGTCGGGGTGCGCGTGGACCAGCAGGAGGCGGCGGTCGGGCAGCGTCGTCACGCCGGTCACTCTATCCGGCGGTTCTCCTCCGCCGGCCCTGACGCGTCCGCGCAGGTCGGCCACATCACCCCCGGTCACCGCTCTACGATCTGGTCTGTGGACTTTCCGGAGCTGGCCGCCCGCACCCGCCGGTTCAGCCGCGGAGCGCCGCGGGCGGTCACCGTGGCCGACGACGGCTCCCGGGTGGTCTTCCTGCGGTCGGCCGGCCCCGAGGACCCGGCCGACGCGCTCTGGCTGCTCGACGTGGCGACCGGCGAGGAGCGGCTCGTCGCCGACCCGGCCGCGCTGCTCGGGGCCGACGCCGACCCCGACGCGCTGAGCCCCGGCGAGCGCGCGCTGCGCGAGCGGCTGCGCCTGAGCGCCTCCGGCATCGGCTCCTACACGCTGGACGGCGCCGGCCGGGTGGCGGTCTTCGCGCTGGCCGGGCGGCTGTTCCGGGCCGACCTGGTGCACGGCGACGTGGTCGAGGTGGCCACCGTCGGCCCGGTGCTCGACCCCCGGCCCGATCCCACGGGTCAGCGTCTGGCGTACGTCACCGACGCCGCCGAGGGGGTCCGTCGGGGGCAGCTGCGGGTGGTCGAACACGACGGCACGGACACCCTGCTGGCCGGCGAGGACTCCGGGGTGACCTGGGGGCTGGCCGAGCACATCGCGGCCGAGGAGTTCCACCGGTTCCGCGGCTACTGGTGGGCGCCGGACGGTCGTTCGGTGCTGGCCGCCCGGGTGGACGAGTCCCGCGTGGAACGCTGGCACCTGCACGACCCGGCCGACCCGGCGAGCCCGCCGACCACCGTCGCGTACCCCCGGGCGGGCACCGCGAACGCCGAGGTCAGCCTGCACCTGCTCGACCTCGACGACGGCTGGGTCGACGTGCACTGGGACCGGGAGACCTACCCGTACCTGACGGCCGTGCACTGGGCCGAGGGGGGCCCGCTGATCACCGTGCTGCGCCGTTCCCAGCAGCACGGCCTGGTGCTGGCGATCGACCCGCGCACCGGCGAGACCCAGGTGCACGCCGAGCTGGCCGACCCGCGCTGGGTGGAGCCGATCCCCGGCACCCCGGCGCACCTGCCGGACGGCCGGGTGCTCGTCGGCGGCGAGCTCGCCCACGACGGGTACGACGCCCGCTGCCTCTTCGCCGACGGCACCCTGCTCACCCCGCCGTCGCTCTACGTCCGGCGGGTGGTGGGGCGGCTGCCCGGCGGCAGCGGCCCGGCCGACCTGCTGGTGGAGGCGAGCGACGGGGAGCCGAGCGAGCGGCACCTGTTCCGGGTACGCACGACCATCGGCGGCGGCGTGGACGCGCGCCGGATCACCACCGACCCGGGCTGGCACACCGCCGCCGTGGGCGGGGACGTGCTGGTGGTGGGGAGCGCCTCGCTCGACCACGCGGGCACCCGGTGGACGGTGTGGCGGGGCGAGCAGGAGGTGGCGGTGCTGCGCTCGCTCGCCGCCACCCCGCCGTACGCGCCGCTGCCGCTGCTGGAGCGGGTCACCGACCGGCGGCTGCCGACGGCCGTGCTCTACCCGGACAACTACGTCACCGGCCGGCGGCTGCCGGTGCTGCTGGACGTCTACGGCGGACCGGGGCACCAGGAGGTGCTCGCGGCTCGCGGGGCGTGGCTGGAGCGGCAGTGGTGGGCCGACGCCGGCTTCGCGGTCGTCACCATCGACAACCGGGGCACGCCGGGCGTGGCCCCCTCCTTCGAGAAGGCGATCCACCGGCGGGTGGCCGACGTCGTCCTGCTCGACCAGGTGGACGCGCTCACCGCGTTGGCCGGCAAGCATCCCGACCTGGACCTGGAGCGGGTGGCGGTGCGCGGCTGGTCGTTCGGCGGCTGGCTGGCCGGGCTGGCGGTGCTGCGGCACCCGGAGCTGTTCCGGTGCGGCATCGTGGGGGCGCCGGTCACCGACTGGGCGCTGTACGACACGGCCTACACGGAGCGCTACCTGGGCCTGCCGGACGACGGCACGGACATCTACGCGCACCACTCGCTGGTGGAGCTGGCCGGCGAGCCGGTGCAGCGGCCGGAGGAGGCCCGGCCGCTGCTGCTGGTGCACGGCCTGGTCGACGACAACGTGGTGGCCGCGCACACGCTGCGGCTGTCGGCGGCGCTGCTGGCGACCGGCCGGCCGCACTCGGTGCTCCCGCTGACCGGGGCCACCCACATGGCCGCCGGCGGCACCGCCGAACGCCTGCTCAGGCTCGAACTCGACTTCGTCCGCCGCCACCTCTAGGCGCGCCCGGCCTGGCCGTCCCCGCCGCGGGCCGGCCGGCTCCCGCCGGGCAGCCGATCTCCACCCCGGGCGCCGGCACCCGGTCGGGGTGGCCGCCGAGCAGGTCGCGGGTGGGCAGGTCGCGGGTGGGCGGCCCGCAGACACGGCGACCCCCGGCCGACGACGTTGTCGACCGGGGGTCGGTCCGTGCGTGTCACCGCTGGGGTGTCATCGCGTCACGGGTGGTGTCACTGCTTGACGTAGGCGTCCACGAAGCTCGGCCAGCCGAAGATGCTGCCGATGAAGATGCCGCCGGCCTTCTCGCCGTGCGCGATGGAGACCACCTCGACGTAGAGCGGCACCGCCGGCGCCGTCTCCTTCATGAGCCGCTCGTCGATCTTGCTCCACTCGTCGGCCTGCTTGGCCGGGTCGAGCGCGAGGATCCGGTCGAACTCCGCGTTGAGCGCCTCGTTGTTGAGCTGCGAGGTGTTGCTGTTGCCCTCGGCCTTGATGCCGCGGCCGTCGAAGAGCACCGGCAGGATCGACGCGCCGCTGGGCCAGTCGGCCGCCCACGAGTCGACCCAGAGGTCGTACGGGTTGTCCTTCTTCTTCACCGTGTCGAGGTAGCCGTCCTCGGGGATCGTCTTGATCGTGACGGTGAGGCCGGCCTTCTCCAGCGCGTTCTTGATCTGGGTGGCCCGCTCCTGGGAGCTGGTCACGTCGGAGGTGAGCAGCACCAGGTTCTGCGTCTTGCCGGCGAGCAGCTCCTTGGCCTTCTCCGGGTTGCCGCTGTCGCCGGCCGGGTACGCGTCGAACTGCTTGTAGCCGAGCGTGGTCGGCGGCAGCAGCGTGGTCATCGGCACGGCGCCGTAGGGACCGCCGAGGTTCTTGGTGATGCTGGTGCGGTCGATGGCGTGGTTGATCGCCTGCCGTACCGACAGGTCGGTGACCCGGGCGGTGTTGATGGTCAGGCGGTACGCGTTCGGCGTGGCCGCGACGATCATCCGCTCCTTGAGCTTGGGGTCCCCGGTGACCTTGGCGATCAGCTCCGACGGGACACCGCCGGTGGCGACCGCCGCGGCGTCGTTGCCGGTGCCGGCGAGCACCCGGTTGGTCTGGGCGGCCTGGTCCGCGCCCAGCGACCAGACGAACTTGTCCGGGTACTGGTGGCGCACGGCGTCGGTGGCCGGGTCCCAGTGCTCGTTGCGCTCGAGCACGATCTCGACGCCCGGGGTGTGCTTGGTGAACTTGTACGGGCCCGACGAGAACGGCTGGTTGTCCAGGTTGACGCCGGTGTCCTTGTCGGCCGGCAGCGGCGCGGTGGCCGGCAGCGAGACGGCGAACGGCAGGTCACAGCGGGGCTTGTTGAACTCGAAGCGCAGGGTCTTCTCGTCGGGCGTGGTCAGCCCCGGCGGCAGCGAGGTCTTGTTGGCCTTGAAGTCCCACTTGGTGTCGTACTGCGGGCTGTCGACCAGCCACTCCTGCAGGTAGGTCGGGCCGCCGGTCAGGTCCGGGTCGAAGGACCGGGCGATGCCGTACGCGATCTCCTTGCTGGTGATCGGCCGGCCGTCCTCGAACTTCACCCCCTGCTTGACCTTGAACTCCCAGACCTTGCAGTCGTTGTTGACGTTGGTGCCGGGGGTCTCGGCCAGGTCGCCGACCAGGGTGACGTTGCCCTTGCCGTCGTCCTTGAACGTGGTGAGGAAGCGGGCGTAGAGCTGGCTTCCCATCAGGCCGGCGAACGAGTAGATCCGCTGCGGGTCCATGTGGGAGATCTTGTTCTCCCGCAGGATGTAGAACGTGCCGCCCTTGGCCGCGCCGGGCACCTCCGGCGCCGGGCCGAGGGAGTCCTTGGGGTCGGTCGCGATGGCGCCGGTGCGCGGCTTGGCGGTGTCCACCCCGCCGGTGTCGTCACCGGTGTTCTCGCTGCACGCACCGAGGGAAACCATCAGTGCGATCGCACCGCCCAGGGCGGTGACGCGTCTTGCTCGCATACTTCACTCCTCCGGATCGCCGATGAAGGAAAGCTTCGCCTAGCCTTCAATGACGGTAAATTTCGAGCAGGTAACGGGGCTACAACGATCGGCCCCGGGGCCCCGCGGGTCAGCCGAGGCGCACCCGGGGGTCGACGAACGCGTAGAGCAGGTCGACGACCATGTTGGCGACGACCACGAACAGCGCGGCGATCAGCACGGTCGCCATGATGGTCGGCAGGTCGCCCTGGCGGACCGCCTCCACCGCCGTACGCCCCAGCCCCTGGATGCCGAAGGTGGTCTCGGTGATCACCGTGCCGCCGAGCGCCGCGCCCACGTCGAGACCGGCGATGGTGACGATCGGCGTGATCGCCGCGCGCAGCGCGTGCTTGCCGTACACCTGCCGCTTCGGCATGCCCTTGGCCCGGGCGGTGCGCACGAAGTCCTCCGAGAGCGTCTCCAGCATCTGGGCCCGGGACAGCCGCGCGTAGATGGCGGAGAAGAGCAGCGCCAGAGTGACCCAGGCCAGCACCAGCCCCCGCGCCCACTCCACGGGATCGTCGAATATGGACGTGTAGCGCGGCGTGGGCAGGATCTTCAGGGTGTAGACGAAGACCAGCAACAGGACCGCGCCGACGAAGTAGAGCTGCAGCGAGGCGAAGGTCAGGGTGAGGCCGATCGAGATCCGGTCCAGCAGCGAGCCGCGCCGCAGGGCCGAGACCATGCCGAGCCCGACCCCGATGGCGAGCCACAGCACCGCCGCGGGCAGGACGATGCTCAACGTCACCGGCAGCACCCGGGCGAAGGTGTCGGTGACCGCCTCGCTGTTGACGTACGAGTAGCCGAGGCAGGGCGCCGCGCACTCGCCGCCCTGCGCGCTGCCCAGGTCGCGGCCGACGAAGATGCCCTTCATGTAGTCGGCGTACTGCTGCACCTTCGGCTCGTTGAGCCCCAGCTCCGTCCGCACCCGCTCCAGACGCTCGGCGTTGCAGTTCTTCGGGCACATGCCGGTCACCGGGTCGGCGGGCAGCGCGAAGAACAGCAGGAAGCTGACCACACTCACCGCGAACAGCACCGAGATCGCCAGCAGCACCCGCTTCACCAGGAAGCGCACCATGCGCAGTACCCCTTACCGTGACGACTTCGGATCGAGCGCGTCACGCAACGCGTCGCCGAAGAGGTTGAACGCCAGCACGAGCGCGAAGATCGTGATGCCGGGGAAGAAGACGTAGGCCGGGTCGGTCTGCAGGTAGTCGATGCTCCGGTAGATCATCCGGCCGAAGCTGGGCACCGACTCGGGCAGCCCGACGCCGAGGAAGGACAGCGCCGCCTCGCTGGTCACGTACGACGGCACCAGCAGCGAGAACGACACCAGGACCGGGGCCCAGATGTTCGGCAGCAGCTGCCGGAAGAGCATGTGCCCCAGCCCCGCGCCGCTGGCCTTGGCCGCCTCCACGAACTCGCGTTCGCGCAGCGACACCACCTGACCGCGAACCAGCCGCGCGGTGCTGGTCCAGCCGAACGCGGTGAAGACCACGATCAGCGTGGTGACCGCGAACCAGGTCGGCACCTCGTCGCGCGGGCCGTAGAAGCGCAGCGAGAACGTCGGTACCACGGCCAGCGCGAAGATCAGGAACGGCATCGCCAGCGCCACGTCGGTGATCCAGCTGATCACCGCGTCCACCACCCCGCCGAGGTAGCCGGCGAGGATCCCGAGGACCACGCCGATCGTGGTGGTGATCAGGGCGGCGCCGAGCGCGATCAGCAGCGAGGTGCGGATGCCGTAGACCATCCGCATGAAGATGTCCCGGCCCAGGCCGGGCTCCAGACCGAACCAGTGGTCGCCGCTGATCCCGCCGACGTATCCCAGCGGCATCCCGGTGCTGTCCAGCAGCTCGCCGAACTGCTCGTTCGGCGTCACCCCGTAGAGCCGCTGGACCAGGGGCGCGCCCACCGCCAGCAGCACGAAGAAGACCAGCACCACGCCGCTCACCAGGGCGGTGCGGTCGCCGCGCAGCCGGCTGCGGACGAGCTGGCCCGGCGAGCGGCCGACCAGCGTCTTCCCCTCGCCGGCGTCGCCGCCGGACTCGATCTCGGCCAGCGCCGTGCCCTCGACCGGGGACAAGCTCACTTCGACACCTCCTCGGCGGTCGTGCCGACCCCGGCCGTCCCGGGGTCCGCCGGCCGCGCGTCGTCACCGGCCGGTCCCGTGGTGGCGCCGACCGGCCCCGTCTCGGGGAAGTGGCAGGCGGTGGCCTGGTCGCCGCCGCGCGGCACCAGCGCCGGCTCCTCGGTGGCGCACCGCTCCTGCGCCTTCCAGCACCGGGTGCGGAAACGGCAACCCGACGGCGGGTCCAGCGGCGTCGGGACGTCCCCCGAGAGCCGGATCCGGCCCGCCGCGCCGAGCTGGGTGACGTCGGGGATGGCCGAGAGCAGGGCCCGGGTGTACGGATGCTGCGGGCGTTCGTAGATGTCGTCCCGGTCGCCGATCTCGACGACCTTGCCCAGGTACATGACGGCGACCCGCTGGCAGAAGTGCCGCACCACGGCCAGGTCGTGCGCGATGAAGACGAACGCCAGACCGAGGTCGCGTTGCAGGTCGCGCAGCAGGTTGACCACCTGCGCCTGGATCGACACGTCCAGGGCGGAGACCGGCTCGTCGGCGACGATCAGCTTGGGTTGCAGGGCGAGCGCGCGGGCGATGCCGATGCGCTGCCGCTGGCCGCCGGAGAACTCGTGCGGGTAGCGGTTGTAGTGCTCCGGGTTCAGCCCGACCAGTTCCAGCAGCTCCTGGACCCGCTTCTTCACCCCGCCCGGCGGGTCGATCCCGTTGACCTGCAACGGCATCGCCACGATCCGGCCCACGGTGTGCCGGGGGTTCAGCGACGCGTACGGGTCCTGGAAGATGATCTGGAGGTCCTGCCGCAGCGCCCGCAGCTCGCGGCGGCCCGCGTGGGTGATGTCCCGCCCGGCGAACTCGATGCTGCCCGCCGTGGGCTCCAGCAGGCGTACCAGCATCCGTCCGGTGGTCGTCTTGCCGCAGCCGGACTCGCCCACCAGGCCGAGCGTCTCGCCCGGCCGCACGTCGAAGTCCAGCCCGTCCACGGCCCGGACCAGGCCGGTGCGCCGCAGGCCGTTGCGCACCGGGAAGTGCTTGGCCAGCCCGCGCACCCGCAGCAGCGGCTCAGCGGTCTCGGCCGGTCGCACCGGCGCGGTGTCGGCCTGGGCACTCATCGGGCCACCCCCACGTGTGCGATGTCCTCCGCGTACAGCAGCGTCCGGTCGTCGGCGGAGAGGTGACAGGCCACCAGGTGGCCGGGCGCGCCCGCCGGGCGCAGCTCCGGGACCTCCGTGCGGGACCGGTCGCCGTTGCGGTCGGCGTAGCGGCAGCGCGGGTGGAAGGCGCAGCCGGACGGCAGGTTGATCAGGCTCGGCGGGTTGCCCCTGATCGGCATCAGGTCCGCGTCGGCGTCGCCGTGCAGCGAGGGCACGCTGGAGAGCAGACCCCAGGTGTACGGGTGCTGCGGCCGGCGCAGCACCTGCTCGACGCTGCCGTGCTCGACGGCCCGCCCGCCGTACATGACCAGCACCTCGTCCGCGACCTGGCTGACCACGCCCAGGTCGTGGGTGATCAGGATGATCGCGGAGTGGAACTCGGCCTGGAGGTCGGCCAGCAGGTCGAGGATCTGCGCCTGCACCGTCACGTCCAGGGCGGTCGTCGGCTCGTCGGCGATCAGCAGGTCGGGGTCGTTGACCAGCGCCATGGCGATCATCGCCCGCTGCCGCATGCCCCCGGAGAACTCGTGCGGGTACTGGTCGAAGCGGCGGGCTGGCTGCGGGATGCCGACCCGGCCCAGCATGTCCACCGCGCGCTTGCGCGCCTCGCGCTTGCCGGCCTTCGGGTGGTGCACCCGGTACGCCTCGGCGATCTGCCGGCCGACCGTGTAGTACGGGTGCAGCGCGGACAGCGGATCCTGGAAGATCATCGCCATGTCCCGGCCGCGCAGCCGGCGTAGCTCCTCGTCCGGCAGGCCGACCAGCTGGCGGCCGCCGACGGAGATCTCGCCGGTGATGGTGGTCCGCTTGGCGCCGTGCAGCCCGAGGATGGCCAGCGAGGTGACGCTCTTGCCCGAGCCGGACTCACCGACGATGCCGAGGGTGCGTCCCCGCGCCACCTCGAACGACACCCCGTCGACCGCGCGCACCACGCCGTCCTCGGTGTCGAACCGGACCCGCAGGTCGCTCACCCGCAGGTAGGGGTCCTGGCCGGAGCGCTGCTCCGGCACGCTGGGGCGGTCCGGTTTCCCGGACGGCGCCGACTCCGGCCTGTCCACGACCCCTCCCTCAGTGACGAAGAGAACTTACAGGAAAGCACTGAGGGTGAAAATAAGCTACATAACCGGAGCTGTCAGCGGGCCACAGCGTAACGACTCTGCAACGGGCGTGAACAGCCCTCACCTCGGCATTCACCGGTGTTGACCTCCCGCACCCGGACAGCGGGTGCGACGATGGGCGCGGCAGTCCCGCAAGGATGTCCCCCGGCACGAGGTGGAGGTGACGATGACCGCGGCGGTGTTCGGCCACGACGGCCCGTGGAGCGAAGAGGAGTACCTCGCCCTCGGCGAGACGCAGCAGCGCGTCGAACTCTTCGACGGGAGCCTTCACGTGACCCCAGCCCCTACGCCCCGCCACCAGAACATCTCCGGTGAGCTGCGGGCCGCCCTGCGAGGACCGACGCGGGAAGCCGGCCTCCGCGTCCTGGAAGCAGTGAACGTCCGGCTCCGGCCGGGTCGCATCCCCATTCCCGACCTCGTCGTCACGGCACCGATCGACCTCGACGACCCCTGGATCGAGGCGGCCGACGTGAAGCTGGTCTGCGAGATCATCTCGCCGGGCAACGCGGCCACCGACAAGGTGCTCAAGATGCACTACTACGCGGCGGCCGGCATCGAGTGGTATCTGCTGGTGGAGCAGGAGACGCTGACCGTGCACGTCTACCGGCGGCAGGGCGCCCACTACGTCGAGCGGTCGGTGACCAAGGCCGGCGAGACGCTGGAGCTGACCGAGCCGGTCCGGGCCACGATCCGGCCGGCGGACCTGCTGGCCTGACGGGCCACCGCCGCGGGACGCTTTTCGGGCGAGCCGCTCCGGCACGCCGGACAGGCGTCGGGTGAGGTTCTTAACATCCGGACATCGATCATCGTGCAGGGCTTTCCACCGGCCAGGACACACGGGACACTGCCTTGCGCGGACGGCTCGCGAAGATCGGCGTAACGTGTGTCACTTAGCTGCGCCGTATCGCTGGCGCGGTCGTTGGTGTGCGCATGACGTGGCAAGCGGGTGCGGGTTCGCCGGTCCGCGCGCCGACCGGAACTTGATCCGCCCGTGAGGGTCCTGTCAGGGAGACGACTCGAATGACATCAACGGCAACGAGGCCGCGGGGAGCGCGGGCGCGCGCCGCCATCGCGGCGAAGACGTTGCGAACCGACCGCTGGTGGCTCGCCCCGCTGATCACCGTGATCGGGCTCAGCGCGTGGGTGGCGTACGCGACGGTCCGGGTCTTCATGCACGACTTCTACTGGGTCGAGGACTACCACTACCTGACCCCGTTCTACTCCCCCTGCGTGACCGACCGGTGCCTGCCGGAGGCCGCGCACTTCGGACGGTTCCTGCCCGGCTGGTGGATCATCCCGGACGCGGCGCTGACGCTGCCGTTCCTGCTGCTGTTCCGCCTCACCTGCTACTACTACCGCAAGGCGTACTACCGGTCGTTCTGGCTGTCGCCGCCCGCCTGCGCGGTCCCGGACGGGCACAAGTCCTACAGCGGGGAGACCCGGTTCCCGCTGCTCGGGCAGAACCTGCACCGCTACTTCTTCTACGCCGCCGCGGTCATCTCGCTGATCAACACCTGGGACGCGGTTCTCGCCTTCCACTCCCCCAAGGGCTTCGGCTTCGGGCTGGGCAACATCATCCTGCTCGGCAACGTGGTGATGCTGTGGGCGTACACGATCTCCTGCCACTCGTGCCGGCACATCATCGGCGGGCGGCTCAAGCACTTCTCCAAGCACCCGGTGCGCTACCGGACCTGGACCTTCGTCTCGGCCCTGAACGTCCGGCACATGCAGCTCGCCTGGATCACCCTCGGCACGCTGGCCCTGACGGACTTCTACGTCATGGCGCTGGCGGCCGGCTGGTTCAACGACCTGCGGTTCATCAACTAGAGGGCCCCTGACATGACCAACACCACGCGAATCGAACGACACCACTACGACGTCGTCGTGATCGGGGCCGGCGGCGCCGGCCTGCGCGCGGCGATCGAGGCCCGCCTCGCCGGCAAGAAGACCGCGATCATCTCCAAGTCGCTCTTCGGCAAGGCGCACACGGTGATGGCCGAGGGCGGCGCCGCCGCCGCGATGGGGAACGTGAACAGCCGGGACAACTGGCAGGTGCACTTCCGCGACACGATGCGCGGCGGCAAGTTCCTCAACAACTTCCGGATGGCCGAGCTGCACGCGAAGGAGTCGCCGCAGCGGATCTGGGAGCTGGAGACGTACGGCGCGCTCTTCGACCGCACCAAGGACGGGAAGATCTCGCAGCGCAACTTCGGTGGCCACGAGTACCCCCGCCTGGCGCACGTCGGCGACCGGACCGGCCTGGAGCTGATCCGCACCCTCCAGCAGAAGATCGTGTCGCTCCAGCAGGAGGACAAGCGCGACCACGGCTCGTACGACGCCCGGATCAAGGTCTTCTCCGAGACCACGATCACCGAGCTGCTGCTCGACGGCGACCGGGTCGCCGGCGCGTTCGGCTACTACCGGGAGTCCGGCGAGTTCGTCCTGTTCGAGGCGCCGGCGGTGGTGCTGGCGACCGGCGGTGTCGGCCGCTCCTACAAGGTCACCTCGAACTCCTGGGAGTACACGGGCGACGGGCACGCGCTGGCGCTGCGGGCCGGCGCGACGCTGATCAACATGGAGTTCCTCCAGTTCCACCCGACCGGCATGGTCTGGCCGCCGTCGGTGAAGGGCATCCTGGTCACCGAGTCGGTGCGCGGCGACGGCGGCGTGCTGAAGAACTCCGACGGCAAGCGGTTCATGTTCGACTACGTCCCCGACGTCTTCCGCAAGCAGTACGCGGAGACCGAGGAGGAGGCGGACCGCTGGTACACCGACCCGGACAACAACCGCCGCCCGCCGGAGCTGCTGCCCCGCGACGAGGTGGCCCGGGCGATCAACAGCGAGGTCAAGGCCGGGCGGGGCACGCCGGCGGGCGGCGTCTACCTGGACATCGCCTCCCGCAAGCCGGCGGAGGAGATCCGCCGTCGACTGCCGTCGATGTACCACCAGTTCAAGGAGCTGGCCGACGTCGACATCACCAGGGAGCCGATGGAGGTCGGGCCCACCTGTCACTACGTGATGGGCGGCGTCGAGGTCGACCCCGACAGCGGGGCCGCCTTCGGCCACGTGCGGGGGCTCTTCGCCGCGGGCGAGGTGTCCGGCGGCATGCACGGCTCCAACCGGCTCGGCGGCAACTCCCTGTCCGACCTGCTGGTCTTCGGCAAGCGCGCGGGCGGCCACGCCGCCACGTACGCCGACGGCCTCCCCGCACGCCCGAAGGTGGGCGTCGCCGCCGTGGAGGCCGCGGTGGAGACGGCCCTGGCCCCGTTGCAGCGGGACACCGGCGAGAGCCCGTACACCCTCCAGCAGGACCTCCAGGCGGTGATGGGCGACCTGGTCGGCATCATCCGCCGCGAGGGCGAGCTGGTCGACGCGCTGGGCAGGCTGGCGGAGCTGCGGGAGCGGGTGGCGAAGGTCAGCGCGAGCGGCGGCCGGCGCTACAACCCGGGCTGGCACCTGGCGCTCGACCTGCGCAACATGCTGGTGGTCTCGGAGTGCACCGCGAAGGCGGCGCTGGAGCGGCGGGAGTCGCGCGGCGGGCACACCCGGGAGGACCACCCCGCGATGGATCCGGCGTGGCGTCGGGTCAACCTGGTCTGCTCCCTCGACGGCGACACGGTGCGCCTGGAGCGCAAGCCGCTGCCGAGGATGCGCCCGGAGCTGATCGGCCTCTTCGACCGCGCGGAGCTGGCCAAGTACCTCACGGACGAGGAACTCGCCGAGTTCGACGCCCAGGTCGCCGACGTCGAGACCGAGAAGGAGCGCTGACGCAATGGGTAACCAGAACCCCCAGGGGCCCGGGAAGCCGGGCGCGAAGCGCCAGTTCCGCATCTGGCGCGGCGACGAGAACGGCGGCGACCTCCAGGACTACATGGTGGAGGTGAACGAGGGCGAGGTGGTCCTCGACGTCATCCACCGGCTCCAGGCGACCGACGCCCCCGACCTGGCCTGCCGCTGGAACTGCAAGGCCGGCAAGTGCGGCTCCTGCTCGATGGAGATCAACGGCAAGCCGCGGCTGAGCTGCATGACCCGGATGTCCACCTTCACGGAGGACGAGACGGTCACGGTCACCCCGCTGCGCACCTTCCCGGTGATCCGGGACCTGGTCACCGACGTCTCGTTCAACTACGAGAAGGCGCGGGAGACGCCGGCGTTCGCGCCGCCGGCCGACCTGGCGCCCGGCGAGTACCGGATGCAGCAGGTCGACGTGGAGCGCTCGCAGGAGTTCCGCAAGTGCATCGAGTGCTTCCTGTGCCAGAACGTCTGCCACGTCATCCGCGACCACGAGGAGAACAAGCAGGCGTTCTCCGGGCCGCGGTACTTCATCCGGGCGGCCGAGCTGGACATGCACCCGCTGGACGCGAAGAGCGACCGCAAGGAGTACGCGCAGGCCGAGCAGGGCCTCGGGTTCTGCAACATCACCAAGTGCTGCACCGAGGTCTGCCCCGAGCACATCAAGATCACGGACAACGGGATCATCCCCATGAAGGAGCGGGTCGTCGACCGCAGGTACGATCCCCTCGTGTGGCTTGGTAGCAAGATCTTCCGGAGGGGTCAGGTGCCTCAGACCAGCGTGACCAGCGAACACGTCAGCGGTGCGGTGCGCGGCAGCGCGGCGCACGGGGGCGTGCACTCGCACGCGGGCGGCTCCCACGACCCGCGGGCCGAGGTACAGGCGCAGCGCGGCGTCAACTGGGACCGCGAGGTGCCGAGGCCGACCGCGCCGGCCGTCGACGACCACGGCAAGCTGCCGCTGACGGAGCTCACGTTCGACCGGGCGGCGGCGCCGTCGCCGTTCGGCGACGACGTGACCTTCCCGCTGCCGCCGGAGCACCTGAACTTCGCCCACCCGGAGCAGGACAAGCACTGAGTGCGCTGACGATGACGGGGGCCGCGGCTGATGCCGCCGGCCCCCGTCCTCTTTCGGCTCGGATGTCCGCTTCCGCTCAGGCGGTCAGGATGGGCCGGAGGGCCGCGACGATGGGTGCGTCGGCCGGGAGCCAGGTGACGGTGTCCAACTCGTCGGCGGAGAGCCAGCGCAACGCGGAGTGTTCGAGGGCCCGCGGCTGGTCACCGTGCAGCAGGCGGGCCGCGTACACCTTGAGCACCGAGCGGCCGTGGGCCATCCGAACGTTGCGGCCCACCCGGTCGCCGATCTCCACGCGTACGGCCAACTCCTCGGCGCACTCGCGGGCGAGCGCGGCGGTCTCGCTCTCGCCCGGCTCCACCTTGCCGCCGGGGAACTCCCACATGCCCGCCACCTCGGGCGGGGCGGAACGGGCGCAGGCGAGCACCCGGCCGTCCCTGATGATCGCCGCCCCGACGATCACCCTGAGGTCCCGTCGCTCGGCCTGCCCGCCGCCATTCGCCCGTTCGGTCCGCACGGGCGTCCAGCGTGCCAGATCAATCGGCGGTTTGGGTAGCGTGGCCGACCGTCAGGGCAGGAGAACCCGGAAGTGTGGGCGTGGACACACCCACCATGCGAGGACAGACTAGAAGGCACCGACAAGACACGGGACGGCGACGATTTGGCCACAAGCCGGCAACGGCGCCTGGGAGGTGCGGTGATGCGCGCGCTGTTCAGCAGTCGATCCAAGCACGACTACCTCAGCGACGCGCTGACGCTCCTCACCGGTTGGATCCGCGAGGGTGAGCAGATCCGACGCACCCTCGTCATCGACGACTCGCAGCACGCCGCCCTCACCGAGCGGGTGAAGGTGGTCGCCGACGCGCTGCACCTGCGTCCGGAGATCAGCCGCCGAGCCGACCAGACCCAGATCCGGGTGGGGCACGGCAACGCGCCGCTGACCGAGGGGGAGGTCCTGCTGGCCGCCCGCATCGAGGACGCCTACCGTGCGGTCAGCCAGCCCTGACCCGCCGCACACGGCACCCGGCGCTCCGTTCCGAGCCGGTCGGCGCGGCAGCCGTGGTCGGCTGGGAAGGCTGATGTTTCCCTGAAAGGTGCGTGGGTATCAATCCGGCGCGGGAGCAGACAACAGGCCCCGTAACCGACTGAACACCTGATAACGCATTTTTTGGAGCTGACATGGCTACCCCCACCGCGAACCGCGTGACCGACCGGCTGACAGACCACGACGGCCACCACGTGGACCACGACGTCCGGCACGCCCACCGGCACGGCGACGAGACCAAGCCGTCGTGGAAGACCACGGAGCTGGCCGTCTACCTGCTCTCCGTGATCGGCGTCCTGATCGCCTCGAACGCCGTCGGTGACGGCGCCGCCGACAACGGCGGGGACTACTTCGCGGCCGACAAGGCCTGGTGGTACATCACGCTGCTGACCATCGGTTACCTGGTCAGCCGTGGCCTGGCCAAGTCCGGCAGCCGCAGCCGCGACGCCGACCCGCGCACCAACCGGTAATCCACACCGCGCCCGAAGCCCCGCCGACCGAGTCGGCGGGGCTTCACGCGTTGCGGGCCGCCACCGGGCCGCCCGGCCGGTACGCGCTCCGGCGGCGTCGGCCTGAACGCGGCGGCAGGGGTCGGCATGCGGTCCCGCAGCGGCCTCCGCTCAGGCGGCGTCCTGGGGGTACCAGCGCAGTTCCACGGAGTTGCCGTCCGGGTCCCGCACGTAGAGCGAGGTGGCGCTGCCCCGCGCGCCGAACCGGCCCACCGGCCCCTCGATCACCGTGAAGGCGCCCGACGCGACGACCTCCGCCCAGTCCAGCGGCTCCACCACCAGACAGAAGTGGTCGACGTTGGATTCGCCCCGGTCCCGGCGGACGAGGTCGATGATGGTCCCCGCGTCGACCCGTACCGAGGGGAACGGGACGGCGCCGGCCCGCCACTGGTCGACCCGCACCGGGGCCAGGCCGAGCAGTCCGCAGTAGAAGTCCAGCGCGCGCTCCACATCGGTCACGTTGAGCACCAGGTGGTCGAAGCCCGTGACCCGCACCGCGCTCACCTCGCCTCCAGGGCTTGGGCCTGGCGCAGCCAGTCGGTGAACAGGGCGGGGTCGACGTCGGCGAGGGTCCGCAGCTTCACGGAGGCCATCTGCCGGGCGCCGGCGACCAGCCGCCCCGAGGGGTCGGTGACCTCGCCGCCGCGCCACAGCCCGAAGGTGACGTACGCGCCGTACGCCTTCACGAGGCAGACGGGACGCCGGCCCGGCCGGTCGCCGAGCCCCCAGACCGGGTGTCCGTGCCACATCGCCCCGGTCGCCCCCGGCAGGGCCGCCTCGATGACGGGGCGCAGCTTCTCGCCGATCTCCCGCAGCGGGGCGTCGAGATCGGCCAGGTAGTCGGTAACTGTCGTCGTTTCCATGCCCCTCACGATCCGCCGGCCGGCGACGCCGACCAAGACGCGATCGCACTACCATCGTTGAGCCGGAGTCAACGATGGGGCGGGACGTGCTGGAACGACACGAGCTGGAGACCTTCCTGACCCTCGCCGAGGAGTTGCACTTCGGCCGGACGGCGGAGCGCCTGCGGGTGACCACCGGGCGGATCAGCCAGGTGGTCAAGCAGCTGGAACGCCGCGTCGGCGCCCCGCTCTTCGCCCGTACCAGCCGGGTCGTCCAGCTCACCCCGATCGGGCGGCAGCTCGCCGCCGACCTGGCGCCGCTGGCCGCCGGCATCGACGACGCCGTACGCCGGGCCGTCGAGGCGGGGCGGGGCGTGACCGGGCGGCTGCGGGTCGCCTTCCTCGGCGAGTGGACCGCGCCGACGCTGCTCAAGGCCGTCGCCCTGTTCTCGCGACGCCACCCCGACTGCCAGGTCGAGGTGCGGGAGGTGCAGCTCTTCAACTCCCGGCAGAGCCTGCTCGACGGCTCCGTCGACGTCCTGATGGCCGCGTACCCCTTCGACGGGATGGCCTGCGGACCGGCGCTGCTGGAGGAACGGCGGTTGCTCGCGGTGGCCGCCGGGCACCCGCTGACCCGGCAGGAGTCCGTCTCCCTGGAGGCGCTCGGCGACCACCCGGTGGTGCAGTACCCGGCCGTGACCTCGGCGGAGTTCAAGCGCGACCGCACGCCCGAGCAGACGCCGTCGGGGCGGCCGGTGCCGAAGGGGCCGGCGGGCAACACGTTCTCGGAGATGCTGACGCTGGTCGCGATGGGGCGAGGGGTGCTGCCGGTGGGCGAGCACACCCGCCGCTACTACCCGCGCCCCGACGTGGCGTACGTGCCGATCCGCGACGCGCCACCGATCCGGCGGGGCATGGTCTGGCGGGAGAGCAACGGCACGGCCCGGGTCCACGAGTTCGTCCGGGCCGCGACCGACGCGAACACGGCCTGACGGGTGCCCGACCGCACTGGCATGATCGACGTCGATGAGGCACGGTGAGTTCCGCCATCCACGGCTGGTCGCGGTCTACGACGCCGAGTGCCCCTGGTCGCGTGACGACGACTGGTTTCTCGCCGTCGTCGGCGGGACGCCCGCCGCGCGGGTCCTCGACCTGGGCTGCGGCACGGGGCGGCTCGCCCTCGCCCTGGCCGAGGCCGGCCACGCCGTCACCGGCGTCGACCCGGCCGGCGCGTCGCTGGACGCCGCCCGCGCCAAGCCGGGCGCCGAGCGGGTGACGTGGGTCGAGGGCACCTCGGCCGTACTGGCGGACCGGTCGTTCGACGTGGCGGTGCTGACCAGCCACGTCGCGCAGTTCCTCGTGGACGACGACGATTGGGCCCGTACGCTCGCCGACCTGGCCCGGGCGCTGGTGCCCGGCGGCCGGCTGGCGTTCGACTCGCGCGACCCGGCGGACCGGCGGTGGGAACGCTGGAACCCGGTCGACTCGCGGCGACGGATCACGCTCCCCGACGGCGAGGTGGTCCGGGCGTGGACGGAGGTCCACACGGTGTCCGGCGGGCGGGTCGACTTCACCCACCACTACCTCTTCACCGACGGCGAGGAGCTGCTCAGCTCGGCCACCCTGCGCTTCCGCACCGAGGAGGAGTTGCGCGGCCCGCTGGGGTCGGCCGGGTTCGTCGTGGACCGGATCCACGGCGGCTGGGGCGGGGAGCCGGTGGGCCGGGGCGACGGCGAGTTCCTCGTCCTCGCCCACCGGCAGTGATCTCCGGTTGGCGCGCCCTGCCTACCGTGGAGACATGGCGAACGCGACGTACGACCGCAAGGAGCAGTTCCAGCAGATCCAGAGCGGCCTGCTCCACGGAGAACAGATCATCGCCGTCTACGACGCCGTCGGCACCGGCACCGGCTTCATCGGCCTGACCGACCGGCGCGTCATCATCCAGGACCGCTCGTTCGTCGGCAAGCGGTACGCCATCACCAGCATCCCGTACTCGAAGATCACCAGCGTCAGCGTGGTCAGCAACAAGTCGTGGGGCGGCTCGTTCTTCTCCACCGGGGCCATCGCGATCCACGTCGGCACGCACACCTACGAGGTGGAGTTCCGGGGCTCCGACAAGAGCCACCACGTGCACAACGTGATCCTGCACCACATCAGCTGAGCTGGTCGGCGCGCTCCAGCAGGGCGCGGCGCTCCGCGCCACCGTGGGCGTCGGCGGCCCGTCGGAACAGCGCGGCGGCCCGCTCGCGGTCGCCCCGCCGGGCGGTCAGCTCGGCCTCGGCGGCGACGGCGAGCGGGTAGCCGTCCAGCGCCCCGCCGGCCCGGGCCGCGGCCAGCAGCGCCAGCCCCGCCGCCGGCCCGTGCGCGTAACCGTGCGCGACGGCGCGGTTCAGCTCGACCACCGGCGACGGCTGCCACCGGACGAGCCGGTCGTACGCCTCGGCGATCGCGGCCCAGTCGGTGGCCCCGGCGGACGCGGCGGTGGCGTGGCACGCGGCGATCCGGGCCTGGAGGGCGTACGGGCCGTCCGCCGGGACCCGCGCGAGGATGCCGACGCCCTCGGCGATCGCGGCGTGGTCCCAGCGGGCGCGGTCCTGCCGGTCGAGGGTGAGCAGGTTGCCGTCGCGGTCGCGCCGGGCGTCGCGCCGGGAGTGCTGGAGCAGGAAGAGGGCCAGCAGGGCGGCCACCTCGGGCTGGCCCGGCATCAGCCGGTCGAGCAACCGGGCCAGGCGGATCGCCTCGTCGGCGAAGGCGGGCTCGCCGTCGGCGTCGTAGCCCCGGGTGAAGAGCAGGTACAGCACGGCGAGGACGCCGGGGAGCCGCTCCGCGAGCATCGGACCGGTCGGCACGCGGTACGGGATGCCGGCGGCGGCGATCTTCGCCTTGGCCCGGGTGAGCCGCCGGGCCATGGTCGACTCGGTGACCAGGAGGGCCCGCGCGATGTCGGCGGTCGGCACCCCGCAGACCGTACGCAGCGTCAGGGCGACCCGCGCCTCCAACGCCAGGGCCGGGTGGCAGCAGGTGAAGACGAGCCGCAGCCGGTCGTCCACGATCTCCCCCTCCCCCGCCGTCCCCGGCTGCGGTTCCGGCTCCGGCCCGGTCAGCGCGAGGACGGCCAGCTCACGCAGCTTGCGCCGCTCGACCGAGGAGCGCCGGAGCACGTCGATCGCGCGGTTGCGGGCCACCGTCATCAGCCAGCCGCCCGGGTTGGCGGGCACGCCCTCCACCGGCCACCGGGTCAGCGCGAGCGCCGACGCCTCCTGGGCGCAGTCCTCGGCCAGGGTCCAGTCGCCGGTCACCCGGATCAGCGTCGCGACGATCCGGGCGTACGAGCCGGTGCTCGCGGCGGCGACGGCGTCGGCCACCGCGAGCCGCCCGGTGGGGCCGTCAGCCATCCAGGCTCACGATCGGGCGCAGTTCGAGCCGTCCCTCACGGGCCATCGGGTGGGCGCGCGCCACCTCGATCGCCTCGTCCAGGTCGGCGCACTCCAGCAGATCGAAGCCCACGATCACCTCCTTGGTCTCGGCGAACGGGCCGTCGGAGAGCAGCAACTCCCCGTTGCGGACGCGGACCGTGGTGGCCGCCGTCGTCTCTGCCAGGGCGTCACCCGTCAGCCGCCGGCCCCGGGCGTCGTTCTCCGCGACCCACGCCTCGACGTCCGGCCAGTCGGTCCGGTCGGTGTCCGGCTCGCTGTCGGTGCAGACGAACATCAGGTACTTCATGCCGCTCCTCGATGTCGGGTTCTCACCAGGGTGACGAACGGGCGACCCGGTTCCGGACAACGCGCGACCGCCGATCTCAGAATCTCGCGCTGTCACAGACGGGCGTTGACACCCATGGTGTTCCACCCGTCGGCCACGACGCCTGGCGGGGCGGCGGAGGGCGGGTTGGCGACGGCCTTCGCGCCCTCACTGCTGGTCGAGCAGGAACGGCACGTCCGGGCAGCTCAGGCACACGAAGACGCGCAGCGCGCCGTGCCGGCCCACGACCACTCCGGTCGGCTCGTACGGGTCGTCGTCCGGATCGCCGTCCGTCCGCGTCGGCTGCCAGCGCCCGGTGCCCCGCTCGGAGGAGGCGATGACGAGTGCCAACGTGGTGGGGCCGGCGCAGCGGGGGCACGGCGTCGGGCGCAGGTCGGTGAGGCTCCAGTCGGCGTAGCCGCCGACCTTCCAGCCGGGCGCCATGAAGGTGTCGACGTAGTCGTCGTCGTACTCACCCTCCTCGTCCTTCTCGTCGACAAGCGTCCGCAGGCCCGCCGGCAGCTCCTGCGGGTACGGGTACTCGACGACCCGTTCCGGGTGCAGCCGGCACGGCCGGGGCACGTACTCGTCGTTGCCGACCTCGCGCGCGGCGGCTCCGCGAGGAGGTCGGTCAGGTCGGCCTCCCGCCGCCAGCGCAGCTCCACCGTCGGCCCCCACGGGCCCTCGGAGTGCTCGAACGGGCACCACAACACCTGCAACAGGTCCGCCCCGCCGGGGCGGGGCAGGTCGGGGACGTCCTGCGCGCGCAACTGCGCCAGCGCGACCATCGGGTTCGGTACGGGGTGCGGTCGCGGCACGTACCGGTGGCCGACGACCGGGCCGCCCCCGCGCGAGCCCCAGCCGGTAAAACCCGGGCCGACCAGGGTGGCGACCTCCCGGTGCAGCTCGACCTCGCCCTCGGCCAGGACGTGCGACTGCCTGCGCCCGCGCTCCGCCGCCCGCATCCGGTTCACCAGCTCGGCCGGGATCGGCACCTCCTCGTGCACCATGTGCGGCGCCTCGCAGGTGGGCCAGGGCTCGTTGGCCGGCCAGCGCAGCGGCCCGCCGACGTGGCTCCCGGCGGCCGTGACCGCCCCCCGGCGCGGGTGCAGCCGGGTCGCCGTACGGCCGAGCTTCTCCAGCCCGGCGTAGCGGGCGAGCACGTCGGGCGGGAGGGGCGGGGTGATCATGGCGAGATCGTAGGCCGCCGACGGTCGCACGGTCAGCCGGTGCCGACGACGTCGCAGGGGTGTCAACACCGGCCCTCTACACGCGCAACCCGCACGGCAGCGTCAGCGGTGCCGCCTGCCCAGCCGCCATCCCGCCGCCGTCCAGCACGTCCCCCAGAGCAGGAAGAACGGCGACCACAGCAACAGGTCCCACCACGCCAGGTCGCGGGCCAGGGCGGCGTGCCCGACCGGAGGCGGCCGGACGCCGGTCAGCAGCAGCGCGTCACCGACCAGGCCGTGCCCCAGCGCCCCGACCGAACGGGCGATCATGAGGATGCCGAGCGTCCAGGTGACCGCCAGCAGCAGCCGGCGCGGCAGGGCGGCCCGCCACGGGCGCAGGGTGGCCAGCGCGACCACGACGCCGACGACCGCGGCGGCGGCCAGCACCCAGTGGCTCGCCACGAACAGCGGATCACGGGCGAGGAGCCGTTCGCGCAGCTCCGGCGGGAGCGGGTCCTTGTCGGCCAGCGCGTTGGCCCCCAGCGCCTGCGCGAGCTTCATCGTCCCGTAGGCCGACGCGCACGCCGCCGCGCCGTACGCGCCCACCCGCGCCCGGTCAGTGCGCGGCACGTCTCGTCGCCACCACGTAGGACCGGATCATCGCCACGAGCAGCCCGATCATGACGAGCCCGAGGACCCCGTGGTACCACTGCCAGCCCACGCCGAGGCCCACGAACCCGTCCACCACCATGATCGTCGCGCCGGCCCCGACGGCCAGCAGCATGCCCGCCAGCGCCAGCAGCATCAGGGGCCTCGGCACCCGGCGCCCCGGCGCCGTGACCGTGGCGAGGGCCAGGCAGGCGCCCGCCACCCCCGACGCGGTCGCCGACCACTGCGCGGTCGCCACGCCCATCATGTCGCGGGCGTAGCGTTCGTGCTCGGCAGCCGGGACGACCGGGCCGCCCGGGAAACCGAGCCGGGAGTCGAGAGCGAAGGCAGCCTTGCCCACGGCGTACGCGAGGAAGAGCACCGCCACCGCGTAGGCCGGCCATCGCCGCGCACCAGGAGAAGCGTCCATGGCCTCGACGCTAGGTCCGACGGGCCGCGCGCCGACTCCCGAGCGCGAGGGGACCGCCTCCCCCCTGGGAGGGAGCGCGGTGCGTCAGGCCGGGCACGGCCGGGGCTGGCGCCAGTTCACGGCCCGCATCTCGTACCGGTCGAGAGGGCTGAAGGGCGCGCCTCCACCGGTGATCATCGCGGCGTGGAGGCGCGCCCTGCCGACGGTGTCGGCCGTGGAGGGATCCCGTGCGACCCGCTCCAGTTGCCAATATTCCGTAGTTGCCATCACTTTGCAATAAGGCATACTGACCGGGAGAGCCTCCACTCGCGAAAGGGTCCCCATGGCCGTCTACCAGCTCCCCGACATGCCCTACGACTACGGGGCGCTCGAACCCGCCATGAGCGGTCAGATCCTGGAGCTGCACCACAGCAAGCACCACGCCGCGTACGTCAAGGGCAGCAACGACGCCCTCGACCAGCTCGCCGAGGCCCGCGACAAGGGCGACTACTCGGCGCTGGTCGGCCTGGAGAAGACGCTCGCCTTCAACCTCTCCGGGCACGTCCTGCACTCGATCTTCTGGAACAACCTCTCTCCGGAGGGCGGCGACCGCCCCGACGGCGAGCTGGCCGCCGCCATTCAGGAGCACTTCGGCTCGTTCGACGGCTTCGCCGGGCAGCTCTCCGCCGCCACGAAGAGCGTGCAGGGCTCCGGATGGGGCGTCCTGGCGTGGGAGCCGCTGGCGCAGCGCCTCATCGTCGAACAGGTCTACGACCACCACGGCAACGTCGGCCACGGCTCGACGCCGATCCTGGTCTTCGACGCCTGGGAGCACGCCTACTACCTTCAGTACAAGAACGTGCGTCCGGACTACGTCGACCGCCTCTGGGACCTGGTCGACTGGGCCGACGTCGCCAGGCGCTTCCACGCCGCGCGCGCCGCCGGCAACCCGCTCACCGTGGCGCCCTGATGGGCGGCCGACCCGGGACCCGGACTGGCCAGAGCATGGAGGACGTCGCGCGGGAACTGGCCCTGCACATCGCGGCCGTCAGCGGCGGGCCGCCCGCCCGATGACCAGGTGAGGCTCCGGCTACCTTCGACCCCATGACGGTGGCCCGCTCCATCCTGCTGTTCCTGCTCGCCGCGCTCGCCGAGATCGGCGGGGCCTGGCTCGTGTGGCAGGGCTGGCGCGAGAACCGGGGGCTGCTGTGGGTGGCGGCCGGGGTCATCGCCCTCGGGTTCTACGGCTTCGTCGCCACCTTCCAGCCCGACCCGAACTTCGGCCGCATCCTGGCCGCGTACGGCGGCGTCTTCGTCGCCGGCTCCCTCGCGTGGGGCATGGTCGTCGACAAGTTCCGCCCCGACCGCTACGACCTCGTCGGCGCGGCCCTCTGCCTGGTCGGGGTCGCCGTCATCATGTACGCCCCACGCAGCGGCTGAACCACGGGCGGTGTCGGACTCCGCCACTAGGCTGCGCGCCATGATCACAAGACCCACCGAGAAGTGGGGCCGCAGTGTGCGGGAGCAGCGGGCCGCGATCGCGGCGGGCACCCTCACCGAGGACGCCGCGTACGCCCTCCGCCTCTGGCCCGAACCCTTCATCACCGCCGTCGACACCGTTCTCGACGCCTACGAGACGGACGTACGCTCGCTCTCCTCGCCCTCCGACGAGGAGGTCTTCGCCGCGGTGGAGCGGGTGGTCATCGCCCTCAACGCCGTCAACGACGAGCACGGCAGGATCGAGACGGGGGAACGCGAGGACCTGTGCGAGCACATCGACGTCGTGCTGACGAGCGCGGGCCAGGACGTCGAGGCGCTCACCTCCCGGCGCGGCGTCGGACGGCACGAACTCACCGACGGGTGGCGCGACTGGTAGGGGCCGCCGAGCGCGGGAACGTCGCGCTCACCGGCACCTTCAGTGCGGTGACCGGGTCTCCGGAACCCGAGGCGGGCAGTCGACGGACACCGGGGCGATCTCGCGGGGTCCACTGGTCTCCGACCCACGTCGAACCGGACGCAGACGCTGTAGTGCGTCGTCCTCTCGCCGAGCCAGGTATTGGAGGCGGCGCCCACCATCGCCACCTCCACCCTGGCCAGCAGCCCCACACCGTGATCGTCGGAATTGTGGACCGAGGAGGCGAGTTGCTCGCCCTCGGTCAGGGCGACGAGCCGGTTGAGCACCGACTCGTTGCTCGCCCAGCCGCTCAGGCTGTGCGAGTCGGTCGCCCACGCCTCGGTCTCGCGGGCGACCTGCTCGGCCCTCTCCAGGACCCGGTCCCGGGCTGTGTCGTGGCTCGAACGGGCGCATCCGGCGGAGGACAGCACGACGAGGCAGGCCAGCAGAGCACCGAGCCCGACGTTGCCCGTCGCCCTCCGGAGGCACCCGATACCGGGTTGCCCGCCTCCCGCCCCTGCGGCAGCCTGCACGGCATGATCGAGACGCGGGTGCTCAGCGGGGGCGACTGGAAGATGTGGCGGGAACTGCGGCTCGCCGCGCTGGCGGAGGCGGCGTACGCGTTCGGCTCCCAGCTCGCGGACTGGCAGGGCGACGGCGACCGCGAGGAACGCTGGCGCGGTCGGCTGGCCATCCCCGGCTCTCACAACATCCTGGCGATGCTGAACGGGCAGCCCGTCGGGATGGCCAGTGGGGTGCCGACCGGGCAGGACGGCGTCGTCGAGCTGATCTCGATGTACGTCGCCCCGGCGGGACGTGGCCGGGGCGTGGGCGACCACCTCGTGCGGGCGATCGAGCAGTGGGCACGGCAACTGGGCTCGGCGACGTTGCGGCTGGCCGTCGTGGAGGGCAACAGCAACGCCTGGGCGCTCTACCAGCGGCACGGCTTCCGGGACACGGGTGAGCCGGGTGACCTCATGCCCGACGGCGTGCGCCGGGAGCACATCCTGACCAAGAGCCTCGCCAGCTAGGGGTCGGCCGTCGGTCGCGCCCGCCGTCAGGCCGGCCGCAGCGCGGGGCGGGACGGGCCGCCGAGAGCACCCGCCGACCGCACGTGAGGAGGTAGCGTCCCGCCATGCGCGTGAAGCTCGGCCGCCCCGACCTGGACGCGTACGCCGACCGGTTCGACGTCCCGCCCGCGGCCGAGGGCTTCAGCGTCACGTTCCTCGGCACCGCCAGCCTGCTCTTCGACGACGGCGACACCGCGATCATGACCGACGGGTTCTTCTCCCGGCCGTCCCTGCCCAGGGTCGCCCTGGGCAAGCTCGCACCCGACGACGCGCGCATCGGCTCCGCGCTCACCCGGCTGGGACTGCACCACGACGCTGGTGGTCACCGGCTTGCGGCCGTGATCCCGGTACACACCCACTTCGACCACGTCCTGGACTCCGCGACCGTCGCCCTACGCACCGGTGCGGTGCTCACCGGTGGCCCGTCCGCGGCCTGGGTCGGCCGAGGGGCCGGTCTCACCGACGACCGCATCCAGGTCGTCACGCCCCGCGAACCGGTGACCCGGGGCCCCTTCACCCTGACGTTCGTTGAGTCCACGCACTGCCCACCGGATCGCTTCCCCGGCACCATCACCGCACCCGTGGTGCCCCCGGCCAGAGCCGCCGCCTACCGGTGCGGTGAGGCGTGGTCGGTGTTCGTCGCACACACGAGCGGCCGGACGGCCCTGGTCCAGGGCAGCGCCGGCTACCTGCCGGGAGCGCTGGACGGATGCCGGGCCGATGTGGTCTACCTGGGCGTCGGCCAGCTCGGCGGGCAGCACGAGGACCACATCCGCACCTACTGGTCCCAGACCGTACGCGCCGTCGGGGCCCGGCGCGTGGTCCTCGTCCACTGGGACGACTTCTTCCGCCCGCTCGACCGGCCGCTCCGCGCCCTGCCGTACGCGGGCGACGACCTCGACCTCACCATGCGCGTCCTCACCCGGCTGGCCGACCAAGACCGGGTCGCGCTGCACCTGCCGACCGTGTGGCGCCGGGAGGATCCCTGGGCGGGACTCCGGTGACGCGGGGACACCGCCGGCACGCCGCCGACCGGTGACACGGCCGGGCGTATCCCACGTCGGCGTAGCTCAACGTGGGGTTGCGGAACCGCTCGGTTGTGTCCAGGGCGATTCACCCAGCAGGTCACGGCAGGCCGTCGGGCGGACCGACCGGGTTCAGACGTTGAAGCGGAACTCCACGACGTCGCCGTCCTGCATGACGTACTCCTTGCCCTCGATCCGGACCTTGCCGGCGGCCTTGGCCGCCGCCATCGAACCGGCCGCGACCAGGTCGCCGAAGGAGACCACCTCGGCCTTGATGAAGCCGCGCTGGAAGTCGGAGTGGATGACCCCCGCGGCCTCCGGCGCGGTCGCGCCGACCGGGATGGTCCAGGCGCGCGCCTCCTTGGGGCCGGCGGTGAGGTACGTCTGGAGTCCGAGCGTGCGGAATCCGACGCGGACGAGCTGGTCCAGGCCCGGCTCGTTCTGCCCGATCGACTCCAGCAGCTCGCGGGCCTCCTCGTCGGGCAGATCCACCAGCTCGGACTCGATCTTGGCGTCCATGAAGACCGCCTCGGCCGGCGCCACCAGGGCGCGCAGCTCGTCGAGGAACTCGGCGTTGCCCAGCTCGGCCTCGTCGACGTTGAAGACGTACAGGAAGGGCTTGGTGGTGAGCAGGTGCAGCTCGCGCAGGTGCTCCAGCTCGATGCCCGCGTCCTTGGCGCCCGCGTAGAGGGTGACACCGGTGTCGAGCAGCTCGACGGCCTGCTTGGCGGCGGTGACGGCGGCGGCCCGGTCCTTGCGGAGCTTGGCCTCCTTCTCCAGCCGGGGCAGCGCCTTCTCCAGGGTCTGGAGGTCGGCGAGGATCAGCTCGGTGTTGATCGTCTCGATGTCGTCGGCCGGGGAGACCTTGCCGTCGACGTGCACCACGTTCGGGTCGGAGAAGGCCCGGACGACCTGGCAGATCGCCGAGGCGTCGCGGATGTTCGCCAGGAACGCGTTGCCCCGGCCCTGCCCCTTGGAGGCGCCGCGCACCAGGCCGGCGATGTCGACGAACGACACCGGGGCGGGCAGCACCTTCTGGGAGCTGAAGATCTCGGCGAGCGTGTGCAGCCGCTCGTCCGGCAGCCCGACGACCCCGACGTTGGGCTCGATGGTGGCGAACGGGTAGTTCGCCGCGAGCACGTCGTTCTTGGTCAGCGCGTTGAACAGGGTGCTCTTGCCGACGTTGGGCAGGCCGACGATGCCGATGGTGAGACTCACGACGAGCCAGCTTACGCCGATGCCCCGCACCCCGGTTCAGGCAGGCCGGTGCACCGGCCCCACGCCCGACCGATCTTGGTACGAGACTGCCCCTTCAGGGGCGCTCCCGTACCAAGATCGGCCCGGAGGACCGGGCCGGCCCGGAGGACCGGGCCGGGGTCGGGTGAGCCGGCTCAGCCGAGCAGGCGCGGCGGGATCGGGGTCTCCCGCACCGTGCCGTCCTCGGCGCGGCTGACCTCGTACGCCGAGGGGCCCTCGCGGTCGGCGACCGCCTCGACCAGTCGGGTGCCCCGGTAGAGCAGGCCGGTGCCGTCGTCGGTGCAGTGGGCGGTCGGCAGCGTGCCGTCGCCGACCAGCCGGTGCATCAGCGGGCGGCGCTGCACCTCGCTGTCGTAGTGCACGCCGTTGCCGTAGGGCAGCCAGCCCAGCCCGTCGGTGAAGCCGCGCAGGGTGGTGCCGAAGCTGTCGGTGGCCCCGCCGGCGTGCCAGCAGATCGAGCCGGCGGAGACGCCGCCGAGCACCACCCCGGCCTCCCAGCACTCGCGCAGGATCTCGCCGAGGCCGTGCACGCGCCAGACCGCGCAGAGGTTGGCGACGCTGCCGCCGCCGACCCAGATCACGTCCTGGGCGAGCAGGTGGGCGCGAACGTCGTCGACGTTCGGCATCGGGAACAGCGCCAGGTGCGTCATGCGGAACCGGCTGCCGGCGAACGCCTCGTAGACCCGGGCGAGCGTGGTCGGCTGGTCGCCCTCGGCCTGGTTGAGGAAGCAGATCCTCGGCTCCGGCCCGGCCTCGGCCAGCTCGGCGGCGAGGTCGAAGACGGGATTGACCCGTCGGGGCCCGCCCTCGTGGCGCGGCGCGTAGATGCCCATGCTGGTGGCGAGGATGGTCGGTTCGCTGGCGGGCACGGTCGTCCTTCCGTCGGGGTCGGCGACGCCCATCCTGCCCGAGGCCCGCCGCCGGGCGCCGGCCACCCGCCTGCCGGGCTCAGCGCCCGCCGTCGGTGACCGCGCCCAGCAGCGTACGCAGCAGGTCGGCGAGGCGCCGCTGGTCGTCGGCGGGCAGGGCGTCGAGCAGCCGACGCTGGACGGCCAGCCCCGCCTCGGCGGCCTCCTCCACCAGTTCGAGGCCGGCCGGGGTGAGCGTGACCTGGAGCCCGCGCCGGTCCGCCGGGTCGGGTGAGCGGCGCAGCAGCCCGGCGCGTTCCAGCCGGTCGAGCCGGCCGGTCATTCCCCCGGAGGTGAGCATCAGCGAGGCGGTGAGCGCCTTCGGCGCCAACGTGTAGGGGGCGCCGGCGCGGCGCAGGGCGGCGAGCACGTCGAACTCGCCCCGGCTGATCGACCAGCGGGCGTAGGTGCGTTCCTGCTCGTCGCCGACGAGCCGGGCCAGCCGGTAGATCCGGCCGAAGACCGCCATCGGCTCGGGGCGCATCCCGGGCCGCTCCCGCTGCCACTGCTCGACGATGCCGTCGACGTCGTCCCGCTCGGTCACCCCCGGATTGTGCCGCACCTCGCACTCCCGCTTTACCTCGCCGCAAAGTAGCTTAGTAGCAAGATACTTAGCATCAAGGATTAGTGAGGGACCGTGGACCGACGCCGGCTCGACATCCTGCTCACCGCCGCCGCGCCGACCGCGTGGGGCACGACGTACCTGGTCACCAGCGAACTGCTGCCGCCCGACCGGCCGCTCTGGTCCGGCGTGATCCGGGCCCTCCCCGCCGGTCTGCTGCTGCTCGCGCTGACCCGGCACCGCCCGCACGGCGCCTGGTGGTGGCGCGCGGCCGTGCTCGGCGCGCTGAACATCGGAGCGTTCTTCCCGCTGCTCTTCTTCGCCGCGTACCACCTGCCCGGCGGGGCCGCCGCGGTGCTCGGCGCCACCCAGCCGCTGCTGGTGGCGGGGCTGACGGTGCTCGTGCTCCACGAGCGGCCCCACCCCCGGGCGCTGGCCGCCGCGCTCGCGGCGCTCGCCGGGGTCACCCTGGTCGTGCTGCGCCCCGACGCGGGCCTCGACCCGACCGGCGTCGCCGCCGGGCTGACCGCCACCGCCGCGATGGGCGCGGGCCTGGTGCTGACCCGTCGCTGGGGTCGCCCACCGGGCGTCGGCACGCTCACCGCCACCGGCTGGCAGCTCACCGCCGGCGGGCTGATGGTGGTGCCGGCGGCCCTGCTGGTCGAGGGGACGCCGCCCGTGCCCGACGCGCCGGCGCTGGCCGGGTACGCGTGGCTGGCGCTGGTCGGGACGGCGCTGGCGTACGCGCTGTGGTTCCGGGGCGCGGCCCGGCTGCCGGTCACCCAGGTCTCGCTGCTCGGCGCGCTCAGCCCGCTGACGGCCGCCGCGCTCGGCTGGGCCGTGCTCGGGCAGGCGATGACCGGCTGGCAGCTCGCCGGCTTCGCCGTGGCGGTCGGCGCCACCGTGGCCGGGCAGCTGCCGGTGCGCCGGCCCGGTGCGGCGGGTCAGTCGCCTGGCCCGGCGGGTCAGTCCCGCGGCCCGGTCGGTCAGTCGCGCGGCCCGGTCGGTCAGTCGCGCGGCCCGGCCTGCCGGGGAACCACGGCCTCGATCGGCAGGGCACCGGGAGCCAGCTCCCCGGCGGCGGCCAGCGGCAGGGTGAAGCGGGCCTCGGCGGCGGGACCGGCCGCGTACGACTCGCGGAGCATCCAGCGCGCCTCGTCGGCCGTCCAGCCCAGCCCGGCGCGACCGGCGATCTCCCGGACCAGGCGCAGCGCCACCCGGGTGTCGTCGTCGTAGAACCGCATGCACCAGTGGTGCACCCACATGCCCAGCGCGCGCAGGCCGTCGGCGTCGAGCGACCGCACCAGCCGGCCGCAGGCGGTGTCACCGAACGCCCGCCCCGGGTCGCCGGCCCGGTCCCGTTCGATCGCGCCGACGGCGGCCGGGGCGACCGCGCGCATCCGGTCGTAGAAGCGCTGCACCACCACGCCGTCCAGCGGAGGGTGCCCGTCCCGTGTCGACGCCGCCCGCCGACCCGCCACGCTCGCCATCGCCGCACCCCTTCTTGAGTTGGTGGCCGGACGGTACCGACCACAACCGACACTTTCGGCTCCGGACGTCCCGTTCACGCCCGCACGGCCAGGTCCGATTCCCGCGAGCCAGGGGCGCCGAGCAGGGGCATCATCGGTGACGTGGAGTTGGACTTCGAGCGGTGCTACCGGGCGGTCGACAGCCGCGACCAGCGGTTCGACGGCTGGTTCTACACCGGCGTCACGTCGACCGGGATCTACTGCCGGCCGTCCTGTCCGGCGATGACGCCGAAGCGGCAGAACGTCCGGTTCTTCCCCTCAGCCGCCGCCGCCCAGACGGCGGGGCTGCGCGCCTGCCGACGCTGCCGGCCGGACGCCGCCCCGGGCTCCCCGCAGTGGGACGTACGGGCCGACGTCGTCGGTCGGGCCATGCGGCTGATCGCCGACGGGGTGGTGGACCGCGACGGCATCCCGGGGCTGGCCGCCCGGCTGGGCTACACCGAACGGCACCTGCACCGGATGCTGCGGGCCGAGATGGGCGCCGGCCCCCTGGCCCTGGCCCGGGCACAGCGCGCACAGACCGCCCGCACCCTGATCGAGACAACCGGGCTGGGCATGGCGGAGGTCGCGTTCGCCGCCGGGTTCGGCAGCGTGCGGCAGTTCAACGACACGGTCCGGGAGGTGTTCGGGGCGGCCCCGTCCGAGCTGCGCACCGCCCGACGCCGGTGCCCCGTTCCGGGCGGGGCGGGCACCATCACGCTGCGGCTCGCGTACCGCCCGCCGCTGCACGCCGAGGCGCTGCTGGACTTCCTCGCGCTGCGCGCGCTGCCCGGCGTCGAGGAGGTGCGCGACGGGACGTACCGGCGGGGCCTGCGGTTGCCGCACGGCCCGGGCGAGGCGGCCCTGACCCCGGCGGACGGGCACGTGACGGCGACGCTGCGGCTGACGGACATGCGCGACCTCGCCCCCGCCGTGGCCCGCTGCCGGCGCCTGCTCGACCTCGACGCCGATCCGACCGCCGTCGACGGCACGCTCGCCGCCGACCCGGCGCTGACCGGGGTGGTCGCCGCCGAGCCGGGTATCCGGCTCCCCCGCTCGGTCGACGGCTTCGAGATGGCCGTGCGCGCGATCGTCGGCCAACAGGTCTCCGTGCGCTCGGCCCGCACCACCCTCACCCGCCTCCTGACCCACCTGCGCCCACCCGCCCCCACCCCCGACCCCGCCGGCGTCGATCAAGAGGTCTGGGCGCCCGGGGAGCGCTCTCGGGAGCCCGAACCTCTTGATCGACCAGCCGAGGGGGCGGGGAGCGGGGAGGGGGCCGGTTGGCTGCGGGGGTTTCCGAGTGCCGAGGAGGTGCTCGGGGTGCCGGACGAGGTGTTCGGGATGCCGGCGGGGCGGCGGGAGACGATTCGCGGGCTGGCCCGTGCGATCGCCGACGGGTCGCTGGACCTGGCGCCCGGCGGGGACCGCGAGGAGAGCGTCCGGCGGCTGCTGGCGCTGCCCGGGATCGGGCCCTGGACCGCGGGCTACGTCGCCATGCGCGCCCTCGGCGACCCGGACGTCCTGCTCCCCACCGACCTCGCCGTACGCCGGGGCGCCGCCGCCCTCGGCCTCCCCGACGCCCCCACGACCCTCGACACGTACGCCGACCGCTGGCGCCCCTGGCGCTCGTACGCGGTGATCCGACTCTGGAGAGCAGCATGAGCATGAACGACAGCACCGTCATCGACACCCCCGCCGGCCCGCTCAGCATCGTGGCCGGCCCGGACGGCGCGGTCCGGGCGGCGGGCTTCACCGGCGACCCGGAGAGCCTGCTCCCCCTGATGCACCCGGCCCTGCGGGCGCCGTTGCGACGCCGGGCCGACCTCGGCCCCGTCTCCGTCGCCGTGGCGTCCTACCTGGACGGCGAGCTGGCCGCGATCGACGCCGTGCCGGTGGAGCAGCACACGGGGGGCGCGTTCATGGCGCACGCCTGGCAGGTGCTGCGCGAGGTGAAACCGGGAGACCCGGTGACCTACACCGGTTTCGCCGGGCTGGCCGGCCGCCCCGCCGCCGTACGGGCCGCCGCGGCGGCCTGCGCCCGTAACGCCGCCGCCCTCTTCGTCCCCTGCCACCGGGTGCTGCGTACCGACGGGACGCTCGGCGGCTACCGCTGGGGGCTGGACGTGAAGAAGTGGCTTCTCGGGCACGAGCGGCCATGACGGGAAGCCGACACCTGCGCCGGCCCCGTTTGAGGCTACCGTCGGGTAGTGCCTGCGGAAGGTGACGGCGACCCGGCCTGCCCGGTCGATGCCGGCCGGCACCCGCTGCACAACCTCTGGCGACTGCGCCACTACCTGCGCCCGCACGCGGCCGAGTTCGGCTGGCTGCTGCTCGCCGGCCTCGCCGCCACCGGGGCGGGCATCGCCGTACCGCTGGTCGCGCAGCGGGTGGTGGACGGCCCGGTGGCCCGGCAGGACCCGGCCGGGCTGTTCCGGCTGGCCGGGCTGGCGCTGCTGCTCGGCCTGGTCGAGGCGCTGCTGATCTTCATCCGACGCTGGGTGCAGTCGTCGTCCTCGATGCGGATCGAGGCGGCCATCCGCGAGGACGTCTACGCCCACCTGCAACGGCTGCCGACCAGCTTCCACGACCGCTGGCAGTCCGGCCAACTGCTCTCCCGGGTCACCAGCGACCTGTCGGTGCTGCGCCGGTTCCTCTCCTTCGGCCTCTTCTTCCTGATCCTCAACCTCGTCACCTACCTGGCCGTGGTGACGCTGCTGATCCGCCTGCACCCCGCGCTGGGGCTGCTGGTGGCGGCCAGCGCGGTGCCGCTGTTCCTGATCAGCCGGCGCTTCGCGCGGCACTACCACGCGGCCTCGCGGCGGATGCAGGACCAGCAGGGCGACGTGGCCACGCTGGTCGAGGAGACCGCGCAGGGGCTGCGCACGATGAAGGCGTACGGGCGGGGGCCGGAACTCGCCGCCCGCTTCGCCGCCGGCGCGCGGGCGCTGCACGACACCGGGGTCGGCAAGGGCCGGCTGCTGGCCCGCACCTCCGCCCTGCTCGACCTGGTGCCCAACCTGACCCTCGGCGTGGTGCTGGTCGCCGGCGCGGCGGCCGCCGCGGGCGGGGTGCTGACCATCGGCGAACTGGTCGCCTTCGTCAGCCTCCAGCTGATGCTGATCTGGCCGGTGCAGTCGCTGGGCTGGATCATCGCCAACGGGCAGGAGGCCGCCACCGCCGCCGACCGGGTACGCGAGGTGCTGGACACCCCGCCGGCCATCGTGGACGCCCCGCACGCGCTCGCCCTGCGCCGCGCCGACGTACGCGGGCGGCTCCGCTTCGAGCGGGTCTCGTTCCGCTACCCGGGCACGGCCGCGCCGGTGCTGCGGGAGATCGACCTGACCGTCGAGCCGGGCGAGACGGTGGCGCTGGTCGGGGCGACCGGCTGCGGCAAGAGCACCCTGCTCTCCCTGGTGCCCCGGCTGCACGAGGTGACCGGCGGGCGGATCACGCTGGACGGGCACGACCTGCGCGACCTGCGGCTGTCCGCCCTGCGCCGGCTGGTCGGGGTCGCCTTCGAGGAGCCGACGCTGTTCTCCATGTCGGTGTGGGAGAACCTCACGCTCGGGCGGCCGGAGGCCGGCGAGGACGAGGTGCGCGCCGCGCTCGCCCTCGCCCAGGCCGACTTCGCGTACGAGCTGCCGTGGGGGTTGGCCACCCGGGTGGGCGAGCAGGGGCTGTCGCTCTCCGGCGGGCAGCGGCAACGGCTGGCGCTGGCCCGCGCGGTGCTCGGCCGCCCCGCGCTGCTCGTGCTGGACGACCCGCTGTCGGCCCTGGACGTGCACACCGAGGCGCTGGTCGAGACCGCGCTGAAGCGGGTGCTGCGCACCACCACCGCCCTGCTGGTCGTGCACCGGCCCTCCACGATCGCCCTCGCCGACCGGGTGGCGCTGCTGGAGGAAGGCCGGATCACGGCCGTCGGGCAGCACTCGGAGCTGCTCGCCGGCGTGCCGGCGTACCGCGCGGTGCTCTCCGCCGAGCCCACCCCCGCGCCACCCGGCGACCGCGGCCTGGTGCGTTCGTGACCGGCGACGCCGGCCGGCGCACGAACGGGGCGGACCTCGCCCGGTGGCGCGGCGTCGCCACCGACCCGGACGCGGACCGCAGCCGCGCCGAGGACACCGACCCCGAGGCGGTGGCCCGGCTCCGCGCCCGCAGCCGGGTGCTGCTGCGCGACCTGCTGCGCCCGCACCGGCGCCGCCTCGGGCTGGCCGTCGCGCTGCTGCTCGGCCAGAACGCCGCCGCGATGGCCGGGCCGTACCTGGTGATGCTCGGCATCGACCGGGCGATCGCGCCGCTGCGGGCCGACGATCCCGGCCCGCTGGTGGTCGTCGCCGCCGGGTTCGCCGCCGCCACCGCCGTCGAGTACACCGCCCGCCGGGGCTTCCTCACCCTCTCCGCGCGGATCGGCCAGGCCGTCCTGCTCGACCTCCGCCAGCGGGTGTACGCGCACTTCCTGCGCCTGTCGGTGGCGTTCCACGAGCGGTACACCTCGGGCCGAATGGTCTCCCGGCTCACCAGCGACCTGGACTCGATCGGCGAACTGGTCGGCGGCGGCATCGACGGCCTGGTGCTGGCCGTGCTGTCGATCCTGTCGGTGGCCGGCATCCTGCTCTGGCTGGACGTGCCGCTGGCCGCGGTGACGCTGCTCGCGTTCCCGTTCCTGTTCTGGCTGAGCCGCTGGTTCGCGCGGGCCTCGGCGGACGCGTGGCGGCGCACCCGGGAGACGGTGGCGCTGGTCATCGTCCACTTCGTCGAGTCCATGCGCGGCATCCGGGCGGTGCAGGCGTTCCGCCGGGAGCCGCGCAACCAGCAGATCTTCGGGGCGGTCAGCGACGACTACCGGCGGGCCAGCCGGGACGCGTTCCGGCTGATCGCGACGTACTCGCCCGGGATCAAGGTGATCGGCAACGTGACCGTGGCGGTGGTGCTCTGCTACGGCGGCTGGCGGGTGCTGGGCGGGGCGACCGGGATCGGGGTGCTGGCGGCGTTCCTGCTCTACCTGCGGCGGTTCTTCGAGCCGATGCAGGAACTGAGCCAGTTCTACAACTCGCTCCAGTCGGCCACGGCCGCGCTGGAGAAGCTCGCCGGGGTGCTCGACGAACGACCGTCGGTGGCCGAACCGGCGCGGCCCGTGCCGCTGCCCGCCGGGCCGGGGCGCGGGGCGGTCGTCTTCCGGGCGGTCACCTTCGGCTACCGGCCGGACGCGCCGATCGTCGCCGGGCTGGACCTCGCCGTCCCGGCCGGCCAGACCGTGGCGCTGGTCGGCGCGACCGGCGCCGGCAAGTCGACCGTCGCCAAGCTGCTCGCCCGGTTCCACGACCCGTTCTCGGGCGCGGTCACCCTCGACGGGGTCGACCTGCGCGAGGTCGCCGACGCGGAGCTGCGGCGCGCCGTGGTGCTGGTGACCCAGGAGACCCACCTGTTCGGCGGCACGGTCGCGGAGAACATCCGGTTCGGCCGTCCCGGCGCGGACGACGCCGCCGTGGAGGCCGCCGCGCGGGAGATCGGCGCGCACGACTTCATCGCCGCCCTCCCCGACGGGTACGCCACCGAGGTGCAGCGGCGCGGCGGCCGGCTCTCCGCCGGGCAGCGGCAACTGGTCGCCTTCGCCCGGGCGTTCCTGGCCGACCCGACGGTGCTGATCCTGGACGAGGCCACCTCGTCGCTGGACGTGCCCACCGAGCGGCTGGTGCAGCACGCCCTCGGCACCATCCTGGCCGACCGCACCGCGCTGGTGATCGCGCACCGGCTCTCCACCGTGGAGACGGCCGACCGGGTGCTGGTGCTCGACGCCGGCCGGATCGTCGAGGACGGCCCGCCCGCCCGGCTCGCCGTCGCCGGTGGCCGGTACGCCGCCCTGCACCGGCAGTGGCGCGACTCCCTGGTGTGAGCCCCGGTCGGTCGCGCCCGCCGGTCGAGGCCCCCCCCGATGATCGTCGATGCCACTAGACTCACCGGGCCGAGCGGAGCGGTCCACCGGGTGGTCGTCCCGACGGCGGCGACGAGGGGGGGTTGCGACGTGCGGTTCGGACGACGGGTGATGGTGGCCGGGGTGGTCACCGCCTGCGCGCTGGGTGCGGCGGCGGTCGGCGGAATGCCGTTCGGCGACGCCGGCCGGACACCGGCCACGCTCACCGCCGGGGAGACCCCGGTGTCGCCGGGTGACGACGCCACCCCGACGGGCGCGCCGGTCCGCGCCGACAGCGGGCTCGGCAGCCGCCCCCGAGGCGGCGCCACGCCCGGCGCGGCGGTGACCCTCCGGGCCCGGCCGGCCGCCGAGGTCGCCGCCGACAGCCCCGCCTCGGTCTCCTACCTGCGCGACCGCTACCGGGTCGACGCCGACGAGGCGGCCCGGCGGCTCGCCCTCCAGGAGCTGTCCGCGCCACTGGCCGCACGGCTCGCCACGGAGTTCCCCGCCGCGTACGGCGGGATGTGGCTGGACCAGGCCGCCGGCGGCGTGCTGACCGTCGCCGCCACCGGCGTCGAGCCGGTCCGGGCGGCGCTGGCCGGCATGCCGGACGCGGCGCACGTCCGGGTGGTGCCGGTGCGCCGCCCGCTGCGGCAGCTCACCGAGGCGGCGACCCGGCTGGCCACCACGCTCGACGCCACGGCCGGCGCCGACGTCCTGGTCGACGAGCGGGCCAACGAGGTCGTCGTGCTGACCGGCGACCGGATCGCCGCCGACGACCCCCGGTTGGCCGGGGCGCTGCGCGCCGCCGGGGTGCCGGCCCGCGCGCAGGCCCGGATCGCCGAGACCGTGGTGCAGAAGGCCTGCGACCCGCGCTACTGCGCGCAGGCGCCGATGCGCGGCGGCATCCGGCTGGACGTGCCGCGTGACGACGACACCGTGGGCGGCTGCACGACGGGCTTCAACGTGGTCGCCGGGCTGCGCGACGCGTACGTGCTGACGGCGGGGCACTGTGTCGTCGGGGGGCGGCACCAGCTGGTGGACCGCACCTGGCACCAGTTCCTCGGCCCGAAGGTGCCGGTGACCGTCGAGTCGTCGAGGCCGGGGCTGGCCGAGAACGCCTACCCGTACGACTACGCGATCATGCCGTACCAGGCCGGCGCGACCGGGCTGTGGGCGTACCCGGCGGGGGCCACGCAGGTGCCCAGCCTGGTCAACTACTGGTGTGTGCCGGACAGCACCGGTTGCGCCACCCGGGGCAGCCGCGACGTGGCGATCACCGGGCACGTGCCGTGGAGCGCCATCCAGCCCGGCTGGGTGGTCTGCGCCACCGGAGCGGCGTACACCCCGAAGGCCGGCGAGCAGTACGTCGACTCGGGCGCCGGCGCCGGCTACGTGCCCGGCACCCGCTGCGGGGAGATCATCGGCAAGAGCAGCGGCGGCATCGACGTGCGCATCTGTGCCCGCCCGGGCGACAGCGGCGGCCCGCTCTTCACCGAGGCCGACGGCAAGGCGCTGGGCATCCTGTCGCACGGCGACCCGGGACAGGGCCCCTGCACCAACCCGAACGAGCGCAACTCCTACGCCCCGGTCTCCACGATCCTCGAGCGGGCGAACGCCCGCACCCACGGGGGCTTGCGGCTCCGGCTGGCCACCCAGGGCCCGGTCCCCCCGCTGACCCGGCCGGCCATCCGCTGACCCGTCGACCGGGCGCGTCGGAGGGCATCCGTCGCGGCACGCGGGTTATCCCGTGGTCCGGCCTCCGGCCGCTGCCTACCATCGACGGATGACCGACACGGAGAGGGCGGCGCGCGCCGGCGTCCCCGAACGTCCGAGCCTGGACGGCATCGAGGAGACCTGGGCGCGCCGCTGGCAGGAGGACGGCACGTACGCGTTCGACCGCGCGAAGACGACCGTTCGGGGGCGCAGCGCGGCGTCAGACGCGCCGAGCCCGAACGGTCGCAGCGCCGACGTGTACGCGATCGACACCCCGCCGCCGACCGTATCGGGCGAGCTGCACATGGGGCACGTCTTCTCGTACACGCACACCGACGTGGTGGCCCGGTTCCAGCGGATGCGCGGGCGAACGGTCTTCTACCCGATGGGCTGGGACGACAACGGCCTGCCCACCGAGCGCCGGGTGCAGAACGTGTACGGCGTGCGCTGCGATCCGGCGCTGCCGTACGACCCGGACTGGCAGGCCCCCGAGGCGCCGGTGGGCGAGGCCGCCCGCAAGGACCCGACCCCGGTCTCCCGGCGGAACTTCATCGAGCTGTGCGAGCGGCTGACCGTCGCCGACGAGCAGGTCTTCGAGGCGCTCTGGCGGCGGCTCGGGCTGTCCGTGGACTGGTCGTTGACGTACACGACGATCGGCGCGGCGGCCCGGGCGGCCTCGCAGCGGGCGTTCCTGCGGAACCTGGCCCGGGGCGAGGCGTACCAGGCGGAGGCGCCGACGCTCTGGGACGTCGGCTTCGCCACCGCCGTCGCCCAGGCGGAGCTGGAGGACCGGGAGCGGCCCGGGGCGTACCACCGGCTGCGGTTCGCCGGGCCGGGCGGGCGGGAGGTGCTGATCGACACCACCCGCCCGGAGCTGCTGCCGGCCTGCGTGGCGCTGGTCTGCCACCCCGACGACGAGCGGTACGCCGACCTGGTGGGCGGCACCGCGCGTACGCCGGTCTTCGGGGTGGACGTGCCGGTGCGGGCGCACCCGCTGGCGGACCCGGCCAAGGGCACGGGCATCGCGATGGTCTGCACCTTCGGCGACCTGACCGACGTGACCTGGTGGCGGGAGCTGCGGCTGGACACGCGCGTGGTGATCGGCCGGGACGGCCGGCTGCTGCCCGAGCCGCCGCCCGGCGTGCCGGGGCAGCCGTACGCGGCGCTGGCCGGGCAGACCGTCAACGGCGCCCGGCGGACGCTGGTGGAGCTGCTGGCCGACGCCGGCGACCTGGTCGGCGAGCCGCGACCCGTCACCCACCCGGTGAAGTTCTACGAGCGCGGCGACCGGCCGCTGGAGATCGTCTCGACCCGGCAGTGGTACCTGCGCAACGGCGGACGCGACGCGGGCCTGCGCGAGGAACTGCTGGCCCGGGGCGGTGAGCTGCGCTGGGTGCCGGAGCACATGCGGCACCGCTACGCGCACTGGGTGGGCGGCCTGACCGGCGACTGGCTGGTCAGCCGGCAACGCTTCTTCGGCGTGCCGGTGCCGGTGTGGTACCGGCTCGACGACGCTGGCGAGCCGGACTGGTCCCAGCCTCTCACGCCGGCGGAGTCCGCGCTGCCGATCGATCCGTCCACCGACGCCCCGCCGGGGTTCGAGGAGTCGCAGCGGGGCCGCCCGGGGGGCTTCGTCGGCGATCCCGACGTGCTCGACACCTGGGCCACCTCGTCGCTGACCCCGCAGATCGTCGGCGGGTGGGAGACCGACCCGGACCTGTTCGCCCGGGTCTTCCCGATGGACCTGCGCCCGCAGGGGCAGGAGATCATCCGCACCTGGCTGTTCTCCACCGTGGTCCGCTCGCACCTGGAGCACGGGGTGCTGCCCTGGCGGGACACGGTGCTCTCCGGTTGGATCCTCGACCCCGACCGGAAGAAGATGTCCAAGTCCAAGGGGAACGTGGTCACCCCGATGGCGCTGCTGGAGCAGCACGGCTCCGACGCGGTGCGGTACTGGGCTGCCAACGGCAAGCCGGGCATGGATCTCGCCTTCGACCCGGCCCAGATCAAGGTCGGCCGGCGGCTGGCGACCAAGCTGCTGAACGCGTCGAAGTTCGCCCTCGGGCTGGGCGCCGCCGACGCGCTGCGGGCACCGGCCACCGAGCCGCTGGACCGCGCCATGCTCGCCGAACTCTCCGGCGTGGTCGCCGCCGCGACGTCGGCGCTCGAGGCGTACGACCACACGGCGGCGTTGCAGGTCGCCGAGGCCTTCTTCTGGCGGTTCTGCGACGACTACATCGAGCTGGTGAAGGAGCGCGCCTACGGCTCCGGGCCGGGGGCGGACTCCGCCCGGGCGGCGCTGGCCACCGCGCTCTCGGTGCAGCTGCGGCTGTTCGCCCCGGTGCTGCCGTACGCGACCGAGGAGGTGTGGTCGTGGTGGCGGTACGGCTCGGTGCACCGCGCGACCTGGCCCACCACGTACGAGGTGGACCGGGCGATCCAGGGCGCCGGCGAACCGGAGCTGCTGCGGCTGGCCGCCGACGCGCTCAGCCAGGTGCGCCGGGCCAAGTCGGAGCGGAAACTGTCGATGAAGGCGGAGGTGCCGCTGGCCGAGGCGCTCGGCCCGGCGGCCCTGCTGGAACAGCTGACCGTGGTCGCCGACGACGTCCGGGCCGCCGGCCGGATCACGAAGCTGGACCTGCTGCCCGACCGCACCCCGGAACTCGTGATCGCCTGCGCGTTCTGACCATGGCGCCCCGCCGCGCCCCTACGGCGCGGCGGGGCTCACCAGCCGCGCAGCAGCCGCAGGCCGAGCAGGAAGGCCACGACGGCGGGACCGACCAGCAGGGTGATCGCCTGGAGGCGGTACGGCATCCGGTGCCGGGTCAGCTCCACGGCGTTGCCCAACACGATCACCCCGGCCAGCATCAGGAACGCGCCCCACATGGGGGCCGCCCCGACGTCGACCAGGTCGACGCGGGTCAGTTGCAGCGTCCCGCCGAGCAGCAGGGCGCCGGCCAGCGCCAGCAGGGAGACCGTCCGGTGCAGCCCCCGGGCCAGTGGGTGGACCAGCCACCAGCGGTAGGTACCGGCGACCGCCAGGCAGGGCAGGACGACCATCAGGGGCCAGCCCCGCCCGAACACGCCGAACATCAGCAGCGCCCCGACGGCGAACACCAGCGCGCCGAGGCAGGCGACCACGTAGCCGACGAAGGCCCGCCCGCCGCCCCTGGCCAGCAGCGGCCCTCCGGTGGCGGCGATCAGCGCGCCGGGGATCAGCACGAACCCCGCCCACCAGTGGAAGTGGCCGGTGGACTGCGCGGCCGTGGTGGTCGCCGCCGCCGCCAGCCCGGCCACCGCCAAGCTGACCATCCAGTGCCGGCCGGCACCCGGATAGGACTCCCGCGACATCATCAGCCCCGTCTCCGCGCTCACGCCGACAGCCTCGCCCAGCCGCCCGGCCCGGTCCATCCGGGCAGCCCTACCATCGCGAGGTCGGGCTGCCCGGAGGGGCCGTCAGGTCAGGGCTCAGCTCGTCTCGCCGGCCACGCTGAAGGAGCGGAGCCGGTCGATGGCCAGCAGCGTGAAGCCCGCGCTGATCAACGCGGCCATCACCGCCGCCACCGGCACCGAGACGCCGGCCTCCAGCAGCCCGGTGGGGGCCATCCGGTCGGCGAGGGCGATCACGTACTGCTGGATGGAGAGCACCTTGGTGCCGCTGACGACGTTGCCGAGCAGCCCCTCCCAGATCAGCACGTAGACCAGCCCGAGCAGCACCGGCCGCCGGGTGAGCAGGCTGAGCGCCACGAACAGCGCCGAGTACGCCAGCGCACCGACCGCCGACGCGGCGGCGAGCGCCAGTCCGAGTCGTACGGAGTCGGCCAGCACGCCCGCCACGTAGATCGGCACGGCGACGGTGACCGCGGTGACGCCGGCGGCCACCGCCAGCTTGGGCAGCACGATCTGCCAGCGCGGCAACGGCTTGGTCAGGATGTGCACGACGGTGCCGTCGTCGATCTCGGCGCCCAGCACGCCGGTGCCGACGATCAGGGCGACCACCGGGAGCACCACGGCCAGGCCGAGGCCGACCAGCACCGGCGGGCCCCACTCGCCCGGGTCCACCCCGAGCGCGCGGGAGAGCACGGCGAGCAGCACCAGCACCACGGGCAGCGGCAGCAGCAGGAGGAACCGGCGACGCCCGAACAGCCCCCGCACGGTGATCCAGGAAACGGTAGACATGGGTTCAGGCCTCCACGAGGTAGGAGAAGACGCTCTCCAGGGATTCGTCCTCGGGCACCAACTGCCGCACCCGGATGCCCTCCGCCAGGGCGATCTTCGGCAGGACGCGGGTGAACGCGCCGTAGTCGCCGGCCCGCACGGTCAACCCGGCGCGGCCCAGCTCGACCCCCGTCACCGACGCCTCGGCCATCAGCGCGACGGCGAGCGCCCGGTCGTCGGTGGAGTGCACGGCGAAGACGTGCGGCCGGTTGGTCATCAGCCGGCGGATCGTGCGGAAGTCGCCGGATGCGGCCAGCCGGCCGGCGACCATCACCTGGACGGTGCCGGAGACCTGCTCGACCTCCTCCAGGATGTGCGAGCTGAACAGGATGGTGCGGCCGGCGTCGCCGAGGCGGTGCAGCAGCTCCATCATGTGCAGCCGCTGCCGCGGGTCCATCCCGTTGAACGGCTCGTCGAGCAGCAGCACCTGCGGCTCGTGCACCAGCGCCGCGGCCACCCGGGCGCGCTGCCGCATGCCCTTGGAGTACGTGCCGATCCGGCGGTCCTGCGCGCCCTCCATCTCCACCAGGGCGATCGCCCGGCGGGCCGCCTCCGCCGGGTCCGGCAGCCGGTGCAGCTTCGCGCTGGCCAGCACGAACTCGTACGCGGTGAGGAAGGTGTGCACCGCCTCGCGCTCGCTCACCAGGCCGAGCCGGCGGTAGACCTCGGGGTTGCGCCAGGTGGGCCGGCCGTCCAGGCTGACCGCCCCGCGCGACGGGGCCAGGAAGCCCGCCATCATGTGCAGCAGAGTGGTCTTGCCCGCGCCGTTCGGGCCGAGCAGCCCGGTGACGCCGGGGCCGAGGCTCATGCTGACGTCGTTGACGGCCACCACGTTGCCGTACCAGCGGGAGACGCCCGCGAGGTCGAGGGTGCTGGCGGCGGCGGTCGGCGTCCCCGCCGCCTGGTCGACGCTGATCGTGGTCATCGGGCGGCCACCTTCCGGTATCGCAGCATCAGCAGGGCGACGCAGCCGGCCACGAGCAGCACGGCGGCGACCCCGTAGACCGGGCCGAAGTCGCCGATCGGCACTCCGCCCTCCCCCTCGAACAGCAGCAGGTCGCCGAGCGCCCAGGTGCCCACTCCGCCCACCAGCGTCGAGGGCGAGGCGAGGAAGGCCAGTTCGTTGACAGTCTGGGAGGGCATGATCGACAGGGTGCCGACGATCGGGGTGGTCATCAGGAACACGGCCACGATCCCGCCGGCCGCGAACGCCCGCTTGCCGGTGGACGAGGCGACCAGCAGCCCGACCGAGGCGAAGACCGCCGCCCAGAGCCCGGCGTAGAGCAGGCTGGGCAGCAGGTCGAGCAGCTCGTTCCAGACCCCGCGCATGCCGTCGCCGGTGGTGAACGCGGCGCCCAGGAACATCACCAGCTGCGGCCCGCCGAGCAGCAGCCAGAGCGCGGTGGCCAGCGCCAGCAGCTTGGCCAGCGGGTAGTCCGACCTCGGCAGCGGCCGGGAGAAGTAGAGCGGCAGCACCCCGCTGCGCAGGTCCCGCGAGACCAGCTCGGGGGCGACCGCCGCGACGAAGAAGATGACCAGCCAGCTCATGTTGTCGGCGAACTGGGCGTACGTCATCACCACCTCGCCGACCTGGCTGCGCACCGCAGCGAGCCCGGCCGCCACCACGGTGACGATCGCGACCACCAGCCAGGGGAAGATCTTGGCCTTCGCGCTGCGGCCCAGCCCGAACGCCGTCCGCAGACCGTGCAGGTAGAGCGCGCCGAAGACGGCCCGGCGGCCCAGCCGGGGGCCGGTGTAGCGCTGGTAGCCGATGTCGTGGATGACGCCGGTCGGCTCAGGCATGGCTGGGCTCCCTCGTGGCGAAGAGTTCGGCCACCCGGTGCCGGCGCTGGTCCAGCCGGTGCAGCGGCAGGTCCAGCTCGGCGACCGCGCCGAGGATCAGGTCGTAGGTGGCGTCGTCGGCGAGCTCGACGAGCAGCAGCCGGCCGTCCCGGCGTACCGGCAGGTCGAGCGCGGCCAGCCGGGCGGCCAGTTCGTCGGTGCCCTCGCTGACCTCGACGGCGAGCACGTCGGTGGCCGAGGTCATTGCGGAGATGTGGTCGGCGCGCAGCAGCCGCCCGCCGTCGATGGCGACCAGGGTGTCGCAGATCCGCTCGACCTCTCCCAGCAGGTGCGAGCAGACCAGCACGGAGATGCCGAACTCGGTGCCGATGCGGTGCACCAGCGCCAGCATGGCGTCGCGGCCGGCCGGGTCGAGTCCGTTGGTCGGCTCGTCGAGCAGCAGCAGGTCGGGGTCGTGCACCAGCGCCTGGGCGAGCTTGACCCGCTGCTTCATGCCGGTGGAGTAGCCGCCGACCGGGCGGTAGCGCTCCTCGTAGAGCCCGACGTGCCGCAGCGCCTCGGAGGCCCGTTCCCGGGCGACCGTACGCGGCAGGCCACTGACCCGGCCGAGGTGGGTGACCAGCTCGGCGGCGGAGAGGTCCGGGGGCAGGGCGTCGTGCTCGGGCATGTAGCCGACCCGGGCGCGGACCTGGGCGGAGTCGGTGGTCGGGTCGAGGCCGAGCACCCGGACCCGGCCGCTGGTCGGGGCGAGGAGGCCGAGCAGGATCTTGATCAGGGTGGACTTGCCGGCGCCGTTCGCACCGACCAACCCGATGATCCCCGGCTCGACCGCGACGGTCAGGTCGGCCAGCGCGGTGACCCCACCCCCGTACGTCTTGGTCAGCGACTCGGTCGCGATGAGTGTCACGTCGTACAGCGTAGGAGGCGACGACCGCCCTGGGCAGCGGCTCGCCCCGGGCGCTTCCCTGATCCTGGCGGTCCGCGTCCCCTAGGGTCCCGGCGACGGCAGGCTGCCTCGGGGCCCGTCGCGGCGCTCGCGGACGAATTCGGCGCCGGCGCGTCCGCCACGCCGGGGCAGACAGGACGGCGACCGGCCCGGCACACTGTGCCCATGCGTAGCCGACTGTTCCGCGCGCCGCTGACGTGGGTGGTGGTCGCCGTCCTCGCCGCCGGGTCGGCGTTCGGCCTCTACTGGTTCCAGCCCTGGAAACTGGTGACCGACGCCGAGGTCGACGAGGCGCTTTCCAGCGTGGCGGCCACGCCGGCGCCGACGGGTTCCGCCACGGGCGCGGCGCCCGCCCCCGCCGGGCCGGTCCTCGTCGGGCAGGGCGACTTCGTGACCCACGAGCACGACACGTCGGGCAGTGCGCGGATCGTCCGCGCCCCCGACGGGCGGCACCGGCTCGAACTGGTCGGTCTGGCCACCTCCAACGGCCCGGACCTGCGGGTCTGGCTCACCGACCAGCCGGTGCGCAACGGCACCGCCGGCTGGCGGGTCTTCGACGACGGCCGGTGGGTCGAGCTGGGCCGGCTCAAGGGCAACCGGGGTGACCAGGGCTACGACATCCCGGCCGACGTCGACCTGACCGGCCTGACCAGCGTCTCCATCTGGTGCAAGCGGTTCGCCGTCTCCTTCGGGGCCGCACCCCTGGCCGCGCCCCGCTGACCCACCGGCCCCCCTACCGGCGCGCGTGGGGTGGAGTGGCGCTCTCGACCGATCGCCGGCCGGCTGAGAAACTGTGTGCCGGTCAGTGTCGTTTGGGGGATGGATGAGCAACAGCTGGGTGCTGCCCGACGAGGTGCTCCGGGACGCGCCGGCGTACACGCCGCGCCCCGGCGAGCTGGCTGACCTGGAGCTGCTGCTGATCGGGGCGTACGCCCCGCTGGCCGGCTTCATGACCCGCGCCGACCTGGTCTCGGTGAGTCGGCGGGGCCGGCTAGCCGACGGCTCACCGTGGCCGGTGCCGGTGACCCTCCAGGTGCCGACGGCGCTCGCCCAGGGTCTCGACCCGCGCGACGAGGCGCGCCGCACCCTGGTGCTCACCGACGGGGAGGGCGCGCCGGTCGCGGCGCTGGAGGTCGCCGACGCGTGGCAGGTCCGCGACGGGGTGGCGGGCGTCGGGGGCACGGTCCGCCGGCTCGGCGACGGCGGCCACGGCCCGTTCCAGCGGCTGCGCCGCACCCCGGAGGAGGTACGCCCGCTGCTGCCGTCCGGTCGGGTGCTCGGGGTGATCGCCGACCGCCCGCTGCACCGGCCGCAGCTCGCCCAGATCGCCCACGCGGTCCGCACGCTCGGCGCCCACCTGCTGGTGATGATCCCGGTCGGCGAGGACGGCCTCGGCGGGTTGCCGCCGGAGGCGCTCGTGCGCAGCGTCTTCGCCGCCCGCGACCGGATGCCGCCGGCCACGCTGGTCGCCGTGCCGCTGTCCCGCCGGCGCGACGAGATCAGCGACGCGCTGCTGCGGGCCCGGGTGTCGGCGGCGTACGGCGTCACGCACCTGCTCTCCACCGGCGAGATGCTCTCCGGCGCCGGCCTGCGGGTGCTGGTGCCGCGCGAGCTGGCCTACGACAACCGCGACGGGCAGTGGCGCTGGCGGGAGGACATCCCGCCGCGCAACCGGCGCCTGGCGCTGACCCAGCCGGAGATCGACGACCTGCTGGACCGGGGCTTCCCGCTGCCCGAGTGGCACACCCCGCCGGCGGTGGCGAAGGAGCTGGCCCGGGCCCGGCCGCCGCGGCGGCACCGGGGCCTGGTGGTCTTCCTGACCGGGCTCTCGGGCTCCGGCAAGTCGACGATCGCCCGGGGCCTGGCCGACGTGCTGCGCGAGCAGGGCGACCGGAGCATCACGCTGCTCGACGGCGACGTGGTGCGCCGCGAGCTCTCCGCCGGGCTGGGCTTCAGCAAGGCCGACCGGGACCTCAACGTGCGGCGGATCGGCTGGGTGGCGGCGGAGATCGCCCGGCACCACGGCGTGGGCATCTGCTGCCCGATCGCCCCGTACGCCCAGGCCCGGGCGACCGCCCGGGAGATGGCGCTGGCCGCCGGTGCGGGCTTCGTGCTGGTGCACGTGGCGACCCCGCTGGAGGTCTGCGAGCAGCGCGACCGCAAGGGCCTCTACGCCCGGGCGCGGGCCGGGCTGCTCACCGGGATGACCGGCATCGACGATCCCTACGAGGTGCCGACCGACGCGGACCTGGTGGTCGACACCAGCGAACTGACGATCGACGAGGCGGTCGAGGCCGTCCTGCACCACCTGAACGAGACGGGCTGGGTGGAACCCCGGCTCCAGTCGATCTGATCGGCCCTCCGCCTACCGGTGGTCCCCTCCTTCGCGCTAGTGTTCATCTTTGTTCGAACACGTTCGACCGCGTGATGGTACGCGGCTGGCACGGAGGTACCGCGGATGCTCGCTCAGCAACGGCAGGCGGCCATCCTCGACCGGGTCCGCGCCACCGGGGGCGTGCGGGTCACCGAGCTGGCCGCCGAGTACGGCGTCTCGGACATGACCATCCGCCGCGACCTGGAGGCGCTGCACGAACGCGGCCTGCTGGCCAAGGTGCACGGCGGCGCCACGGCGGCCGGCCCCGGCTCGACCGACGAACCGGGCTTCCGGGCCAAGTCGGTGCGGCAACTGGCGGAGAAGGCGGCCATCGCCGGCCGCGCCGCCGAGCTGGTCCGGCCCGGGGCGGCGGTCGCCCTCTCCGCCGGCACCACCACCGCCGAGCTGGCCCGTCGACTGGTCGACGTGCCGGGCCTGACCGTGGTCACCAACTCGCTGCCGGTGGCCGAGATCCTGCACGCCGGCGGCCGGTCCGACCAGACCGTGGTGCTCACCGGCGGAGTGCGTACGCCGTCGGACGCGCTGGTCGGGCCGCTGGCGGTCGCCGCCATCCGGTCGCTGCACCTGGACCTGCTCTTCCTCGGCGTGCACGGGATCACCGAGCGGGCGGGGTTCACCACCCCGAACCTGATGGAGGCGGAGACCGACCGTGCCCTGGTGGCCGCCGCCGACCGGCTGGTCGTGCTCGCCGACCACACCAAGTGGGGCACCGTCGGCATCTCCTCGATCGTTGAGCTTTCCGCCGCCCACGTGCTGGTCACCGACGACCGGCTGTCCCCCGACGCGCGGCGGACGCTCGACGACCGGGTGGGCGAACTGGTGGTCGTGCCCCCCGCCACGGGCGCGGGACGGACGGCCACGACGACAGATGAGGGGATGGCGAGGTGAAGCGCACCGCGATCGCGCTGGCCGACGGCCGGGAGCTGATCTACTTCGACGAACGGGACGACGCCGTCCGGGACCAGCCGGACCGGCGCGAGCTGCCCCCGCCACCGCCCGCGTCGCAGCTGCGCCTGGACCCGCTGACCGACGAGTGGGTGGCCGTCGCCGTGCACCGGCAGACGCGCACCTTCCTTCCGCCGGCCGACCAGTGCCCGCTCTGCCCCAGCACCGACGGCCGGCAGAGCGAGATCCCGGCGCCCGACTACGACGTCGCCGTCTTCGAGAACCGGTTCCCCTCGCTCAGCGGCCGGGTGGCCGAGGAGCCCGCCGAGATCACCCCGTTCACCCCGGTCCGCCCCGGCGTGGGCCGCTGCGAGGTGGTCTGCTTCACCGACGACCACAACGCGTCCTTCGGGTCCCTCCCGCCGCGCCGGGTGCGCACCGTCCTCGACGCGCTCGCCGACCGCACGTCGGCGCTCGCGGAGCTGCCCGGGGTGGAGCAGGTGTTCTGCTTCGAGAACCGGGGCGTGGAGATCGGTGTGACCCTGCACCACCCGCACGGCCAGATCTACGCGTACCCCTTCGTGACTCCGCGGACCCGGGCGCTGCTGGCCGCCGCCCGCCGGCACTCGGAGGGCACAGGCGGGCGCAACCTCTACGCCGACGTGCTCGCCGCCGAGCGGGCCACCGGCGACCGGGTGGTCGCCGCCAACGAACACTGGACGGCGTACGTCCCGGCGGCGGCCCGCTGGCCGTTCGAGGTGCACGTGGCCCCGCACCGGCCGGTGCCGGACATCCCCGCGCTCGACGACGCCGAGCGGGACGCCTTCGGGCCGCTCTACCTGGACCTGCTGCGCCGCTTCGACGGGCTGTTCGACGTGCCGATGCCCTACATCGCCGCCTGGCACCAGGCGCCGGTACGCGTCGACCGCGAGCTGGGCCACCTGCACCTGCAGCTGTTCAGCATCCGGCGCGCGAAGGACAAGCTGAAGTACCTGGCGGGCTCGGAGTCCGCGATGGGCGTCTTCATCAACGACATCGCCCCCGAGCGCGCCGCCGAGCTCCTCCGCGCCGCCTGAGCCCCTGCACAGGTCGATCATGCAGTTCCGGTGGGAGTCGTGTCCTGAATCGAGTTTGGTGCGGGGCGCCACAACTGCATGATCGGCGCCGGCTGCGGGCGCGGCCGGTCGGGCGATGGTGATCGGGCGATGGTGCAGGGTGGAGACAGGGCGCGGGGGGCCCGGGACAGGGCCCCCCGCAGGGAAGGGACGGCTGGCTGTGCGCGACAGCCGGGAAGGCTGGCTGATCGGCACGCTTGCCGCGAGGCGACCGCGGTCAACCTTCCTGGACGCGACTGGCATCTCGTCCACCCAGGTCAACGAGGCGCGCCGAGGCAGGTGACGCGACCCGCGTGTCCCCCGCCGACACGCCGCCAAGCACGTGCGCCACGGGCGTCGCCGACTCCGGGCGAGGCGAGCAGATCCTGGTAGGAGACGGCCCCTGGAGGGGCCGTTTCTCACCAAGATCCCAGGCGCTCGGCGAGCGGCCGCCAGAGCCCACGCTCCCGCCACTCGACGGGACGGCAGGATGGCACGAGCGAGTGGAACGGCAGGAGCCCGCCGGCGGGTGCCGGCGGGCTCCTGAGCGACGCGGCGGCGCTGCGTGCCGCCCCGGATGGACGAGGATCAGGCGGAGAGCTTGCGCGCCAGGTTCTCGTCGAGCGCGTTCATGAACTCGTCGGTGGTCAGCCACGGGGCGTCCCGCGAGATGAGCAGCGAGAGGTCCTTGGTCATCTGGCCGCCCTCGACGGTGTCGACGATGACCTGCTCCAGGGTGTTGGCGAACTCGGTGACCGCCGGGGTGCCGTCCAGCTTGCCCCGGTGGGCCAGGCCCCGGGTCCAGGCGTAGATCGACGCGATCGGGTTGGTCGACGTCTTCTCGCCCTTCTGCCACTGCCGGTAGTGCCGGGTGACCGTGCCGTGCGCGGCCTCGGCCTCGACCGTACGGCCGTCCGGGGAGAGCAGCACCGAGGTCATCAGGCCCAGCGAGCCGAAGCCCTGCGCGACGGTGTCGGACTGCACGTCACCGTCGTAGTTCTTGCAGGCCCAGACGTAGCCGCCCTCCCACTTGAGCGCGGCGGCGACCATGTCGTCGATGAGCCGGTGCTCGTAGGTGATGCCGGCGGCGTCGAACTCGGCCTTGAACTCGTTCTCGAACACCTCGGCGAAGATGTCCTTGAACCGGCCGTCGTACGCCTTGAGGATGGTGTTCTTGGTGGACAGGTAGACCGGGTAGTTGCGGTCCAGGCCGTAGCGGAACGAGGCGCGGGCGAAGTCCCGGATCGACTCGTCGTAGTTGTACATGCCCATGGCGATGCCGCCGCCGGAGAAGTTGGCGACCTCCATCTCCATCGGGGCGCCGCCGTCGGCCGGGGTGTAGGTGACGGTCACCTTGCCCGGGCCGGGGACGACGAAGTCGGTGGCCTTGTACTGGTCACCGTGGGCGTGCCGGCCGATGATGATCGGCTTGGTCCAGCCGGGGACCAGCCGCGGCACGTTGGACATGATGATCGGCTCGCGGAAGACGACGCCGCCGAGGATGTTGCGGATCGTGCCGTTCGGCGACCGCCACATCTTCTTCAGGCCGAACTCCTCCACCCGGGCCTCGTCCGGGGTGATGGTCGCGCACTTGACGCCGACGCCGTGCTCCTTGATGGCGTTGGCGGCATCGACGGTGACCTGGTCGTCGGTCTCGTCGCGGTGCTGGATCGAAAGGTCGTAGTAGTGCAGGTCGACGTCGAGGTAGGGCAGGATCAGCTGCTCCCGGATCTGCTTCCAGATGATCCGGGTCATCTCGTCGCCGTCGAGCTCAACGACCGGGTTGTTTACCTTGATCTTCGCCATCGGCCGGCGCTCCTCTCGGGGGACTCGTGCTCAAGCAGTACGAGCGTACTGGAAACTGGTCGGCAGTCCCCAGCCGGCCTCGGTCGGGCCGGAACAAACGACGTGCACGGCGTACGGGGCCGCTGGCATGATCGCCGGATGCCGTCGAGCCGCATCCTCGGGTCTATCACGGTCACCGCGCTCACCGACGGCGAGGGGCCGTTCTTCCAGCCCCGCGCGGAGGCGTTCCCGGACGCCGGGCCGGAGCACTGGCGCGCGGCCGACCGGCGGGACCCGGGCACGGTGACCGCCGACGGGCGGTGGTGGCTGCCGTTCCGCAGCTTCGCCATCCGCGCCGGGGACGGGCCGGTGACCCTGGTCGACGCCGGGATCGGCCCGGCCGGCTCCCCCGCCGCGAGCTGGGCGCCGGTGCCCGGCCGGCTGCCGGCCGAGCTCGCCGCCGCCGGCATCGAGCCGGCCGACGTACGCACGGTGGTGCTCACCCACCTGCACACCGACCACGTCGGCTGGGCGGTCACCGGCTCGCCGGGCACGCCGTACTTCCCCAACGCCGACTACGTGCTCCAGCGGGCCGAGCTGGCCGCCGTGGGGCACCTCAACCCGGGGCTGTCGGCCGGCCTGGTCGCGCCGTTGCGCGCCGCCGGCCAGCTCCGGGTGGCCGACGGCGCGCAGAGGCTCGATCCGACCGTACGGCTGCTGCCGACGCCGGGACACACGCCCGGGCACCAGTCGGTGCTGCTGGAGGTCGACGACGAGCGGCTGCTGCTCACCGGCGACCTGCTGGTGCACGCCGTGCAACTGGTCGACCCCGAGCTGGCGTACGCCCACGAGGAGGACGCCGCCGCGGCGCGTGCCTCGCGGGTGGGGCTGCTGCGCGACCTGGCCGCGCGCGGTTCCACGGTGCTCGCCACCCCGCACCTGGGCGAGGCGTTCGTCGCGCTGTAGCCGGACACGACGCGAGGGGGCCCGCCGGCGACCGGCGTGCCCCCTCGACGGGTGGATCACATGCTGGCGACGTCGCCCTGCTTGGCGCGGACGGCCTCGGCGGCCTCCTTCAGGCTGGCCAGCTCGTCGGCGTCCAGGTCGGTCTCGACGACCCGCTTGACGCCCTCGGCGCCGATCGCGGCCTCGACGCCCAGGTAGACGCCGGAGATGCCGTACTCGCCGTCGACCCAGGCGCAGACCGGCATGACCTCGCCGGAGTCCTCCGCGACGGCCTTGGCCATCCGGGCGGCGGCGGCCGACGGCGCGTAGTACGCCGAACCGGTCTTGAGCAGCGCGACCACCTCGGCGCCGCCGTTGCGGGTCTTGACGACCAGCTCCTCGATCTGCTCCGCCGGCATGGCCTCACGCAGCGGCTTGCCGTCGACGGTGCTCTGCGACGGCACCGGCACCATCGTGTCGCCGTGCGAGCCGAGGGTCAGCGTCTTGACCGACTTCACCGGTACGCCCAGCGCCTCGGCCACGAAGTTGGTGAACCGGGCGGTGTCCAGCATGCCGGCCTGGCCGAGCACCCGGTTCTTCGGGAACTGGGTGGCGAGCTGGGCCAGCGCGGTCATCTCGTCGAGCGGGTTGGACACGACGATGACGACGGCGTTCGGGGCGTACTTGGCGACGTTCTCGGAGACCTGGCGGACGATCTTGGCGTTCGTCTCCAGCAGGTCCATCCGGCTCATGCCCGGCTTGCGCGGCAGGCCGGCGGTGATCACCACGACGTCCGAGCCCTCGATCGCCTCGTAGCCCTCGCCGTTCGGGCCGGTGGTCGCGCCGACCACCTTGGTCTCGAAGCCCTCGATGGCGCGCGACTGGTTGAGGTCCAGGGCGAGACCCGCGGGCTTGCCCTCCACGATGTCGGTGATCACGACGGTGTCGAAGACGTCGTACTCGGCCAGGCGCTGTGCGGTGGTGGAGCCGTAGAAGCCGGCCCCGACGACAGTGACCTTCTTACCCATGGTCGTCCCACTCCCTGCTACCAGTCGGTTTTCCGGACCGTATCAGTCATCCTGGCACCGAACAGGCCAGGGGCGGCGGCCATCGCCGGGATGGGGCGAACGTCACCGCCGTCCGGCTCCGGGCGGGGCCCGGCGGGCGCTCAGTCGCGCTCGGCCCGCTCCACGACGTTGGTCAGCAGCATCGCGCGGGTCATCGGGCCGACGCCGCCCGGCATGGGCACCAGCTTGCCGGCCACCTCCGCCGCGTCACCGGCGACGTCGCCGGTGTAGCGGCCCTTGCCGTCCGGGCCGATGACGCGGGTGATGCCGACGTCGACCACGACCGCGCCCGGCGTGAGCATGTCGGCGGTGAGCAGGCCCGGCACGCCGGCGGCCACGATGACGATGTCGGCGGCCCGGGTGTGCGAGGCCAGGTCGAGGGTGCCGGTGTGGCAGAGGGTCACGGTGGCGTTCTCGCTGCGCCGGGTGAGCAGCAGACCGAGCGGACGGCCGACGGTGTTGCCGCGACCGACCACGGCGACCTTGGCGCCGCGCAGCGGCACGTCGTGCCGGCGGAGCAGCTCGACGATGCCGCGCGGGGTGCAGGGCAGCGGGGCGTCGTAGCCCAGGACGAGCCGGCCGAGGTTTACCGGGTGCAGGCCGTCGGCGTCCTTGTCGGGGTCGATCAGCTCCAGCACCCGCTGAGTGTCGAGGTGGCCCGGCAGCGGCAACTGGACGATGTAGCCGTGGCACGCCGGGTCGGCGTTCAGCTCGGCGAGCACGCCGTCGACCTGCTCCTGGGTCGCGTCGGCCGGCAGTTCCCGGCGGATCGAGGCGATCCCCACCTCGGCGCAGTCGCGGTGCTTGCCGTTGACGTACGCCTGGGAGCCGGGGTCTGCACCCACCAGGACGGTGCCGAGCCCGGGGGTGATGCCGCGTTCCGCCAGTGCCTTGACCCGTGTCCGCAGCTCGTCCTTGATCTCGGCCGCGGTCGCCTTGCCGTCCAGAAGCGTCGCCGTCACGCCCAGATCGTCTCACGGTCGACGGCCGGCGATCCGACGACCTGCGCCAAGCCCGCAATGTGACCACTAAGAGTGACGTGCCCTTAATCACTCTGAGTGACGCAGGGGCCGCCGGATCTCCGCCCGGATCCGGACGTCGGGGCGATCCGCGGGGCGGGGCGGCACGGCCGGGCCGGGACGGCGCAGCGGGGCGGAGCGGTCGCGACGGGCGCCGGTCGCGTCGAGAGTTACCGCAGCTCCACGCCACATTAGCGGGCTGTACGGCATTAGCAGACCAGGCCCGGCACGACAAGGCCCCGACGGTGGCTCCGTTATCGGTTCGCAACCCGCCCGTTGTCGATCGCCAGCCGGCGACCTACCGTTGCCCAACGTTGCGCAGCGTAAACCCAGCGCCGGGTCTGACTGCGCAGCGTGAGGAGATGAGGAGGCTACATGCGTGTTCGTAGGCTCGCTGCCTGGACCGCCCTCCCGCTCGCGGTGACCCTGGGCCTGGTGGCCTGCGGCTCGGGCGGCGACGGTGGATCCGGCGAGAGCAACCCCGACGCGGCCGTGCGGATCGAGATCGCCGAGCCGCAGCACCTGGTGCCGACCAACACCAACGAGACGAGCGGCTCGCAGGTGCTCGCCGCCCTGTTCAGCCCGCTGGTCGACTACGACGAGGCCAACAAGCCCTACGAGATGGCGGCCGAGTCGGTGACGTCCGAGGACAACACGACCTGGACGGTCAAGCTGAAGGACGGCTACACCTTCCACAACGGCGAGAAGGTCACCGCCGACAACTACGTCGACGCCTGGAACTACGGCGCCTACGCCCCGAACGGCCAGAACTCCAGCTACTTCTTCGAGAAGATCGCCGGCTACGAGGACGTGCAGGGCGAGACCCCGAAGGCCAAGACGCTCAGCGGGCTGAAGAAGGTCGACGACCTGACCTTCACCGTCACGCTGTCCCAGCCGTACAGCGAGTTCAAGACCATGCTCGGCTACACCGCCTTCTACCCGATGCCGAAGGCCGCGTTCTCCGCGCCCGGCGTGCTGGCCGAGGGGTACGAGCAGGCGCCGGTGGGTCAGGGCCCGTTCAAGATGAAGGGCACCTGGCAGCACGACGCCAAGGTCGAGGTCGAGAAGTACGACGCCTTCCCCGGCGAGAAGCCGAAGGTGGCCGGCGTCGAGTTCCGGATCTACCAGCAGCCGACCGCCGCGTACGCGGACGTGCTCTCGGACAACCTGGACGTCATCAAGACCGTCCCGACCGAGAACCTCTCGACGGCCGGCACCGACCTCGGTGACCGGTTCAAGCAGAGCTCCGCCTCGTCGCTCCAGGTGCTGGCCTTCCCGACGTTCCAGAAGGAGTTCAGCAACCCGGACGTGCGCAAGGCCATCTCGATGGCGATCGACCGGGACGAGATCACCAAGTCGATCTTCAAGGACTCGCAGCAGCCGGCCCGCTCGTTCGTCTCGCCGGTCGTCGCGGGCTACCGCGACAACACCATCGGCGAGGCCGGCGAGTTCGATCCGGCCAAGGCCAAGAGCCTGTACCAGGCCGCGGGCGGCCCGGCGAGGATCGAGCTGTCCTACAACGGCGACGGCGGCCACAAGGACTGGATCGACGCGACCTGCAACCAGCTCAAGACCAACCTGGGCGTGGACTGCGTGGGCACCGCCGAGCCGAAGTTCGCGGACCTGCTGACCAAGGTGAAGGCCAAGCAGCCGGTCGGCCTGTTCCGGATGGGCTGGGTCATGGACTACCCGTCCATGGAGAACTACCTGGGCCCGCTGTACAGCAGCAACGGCTCGTCGAACTACTACGGCTACAGCAACCCGGAGTTCGACAAGCTGGTCGCCGAGGGCACCAGCGCCGCGAGCGAGGAAGAGGCGGTCAAGAAGTACCAGGCGGCCGAGGACCTGCTCGCGGAGGACCTGCCGGTGATCCCGCTGCGGTACGGCCAGAACAACTTCGGCCACTCCACCAAGGTGACGAACGTGGAGATGGATCTCTTCGACCGGATCGACCTGTTGAAGATCGAGGCCGTCAAGTAACACACGCGGCATGACGGGTCGGGCCATCGGCGGACGGTGGCCCGACCCGGCATCCTCTTCGCCCTTTTTCAGAGAGACTGCCAAGTATGTTCCGCTTCGTTCTGCGGCGTCTGCTCCAGATGGTCCTCGCGTTCTTCGGGACCACGCTGATCGTCTACGCGCTGATGTTCGCCGGCCAGGGCGATCCCATCCAGGCGCTGGCCGGCGAACGACCGGTCACGGCCGCGCAGCGGGCATACCTGACGGAGAAGTTCCACCTCGACCGGACCGGGGTCGGCGGCTTCTTCTACCGGTACTTCGACTACCTCAAGAACCTGCTCCAGGGTGACCTCGGGCAGTCCCTCACCGGACGCTCGATCGGCGACATCCTGGCCGCCGCCTGGCCGGTCACGGTCAAGCTGGCGCTGATCGCCATGGCGGTCACCATTCTCTTCGGCGTCACCGCGGGCGTGCTCGCCGGCATCCGGCGGGCCAGCATCTTCGACAACTCGACCCTGCTGCTGACCCTGCTGGTGCTCGGCATCCCGACGATCGTGCTCGCGCCGCTGGCGCAGTACCTCCTCGGCGTCAAGTGGCAGCTCTTCCCGGCCACCGCCGGCGCCGACCCGGACCTGTACGCGCTCCTGCTGCCGGGCATCGTGCTCGGCTCGCTCTCGCTGGCCACCGCCCTGCGGCTGACCCGGACGTCCGTGGCCGAGAACCTGCGCGCCGACTACGTCCGCACCGCCCGGTCGAAGGGACTGGTGAAGCGGCGGATCGTCAGCGTCCACGTGCTGCGCAACTCGCTCATCCCGGTGGTCACCTTCCTGGGCGTCGAGCTGGGCAACCTGATGAGCGGCGCGATCATCACCGAGGGCGTGTTCAACATCCCCGGCGTCGGCTTCAACCTCTTCCGCGGCATCCGCACCGAGGACGGCCCTCTGGTGGTGGGCATCGTCAGCGTGCTCGTCGTGGTCTACCTCGTCTCCAACCTGGTGGTGGACGTCCTGTACGCCGTACTCGACCCGAGGATCCGCTATGAGTGAGCGCAGCGAACGAATCGGCAGCGCAGTGTTTCGCGGCTCGGCGCGCCCCGGAGCGCAGCGAGGGGAAGCGCCGACAGCGCGCAGCGAGGTGCGGGCATGAGTGACTTCGAGACCGTCGCCGCGAGCGAGAACCAGGCCGCGCGGCGGGGGCCGTCGGGTGAGCCCGGTGCCCCGAACCAGGTCGGCGTACCGCAGAAGCCCCGCAGCCTGGCCGGCGACGCCTGGCGCGACCTGCGCCGCAAGCCGATCTTCTGGGTCAGCCTCGCCCTGGTGGTGCTGGTCGCCGCCATGGCCGCCGTGCCCGGGCTGTTCACCGCGAACGACCCGCGCGACTGCGTGCTGGCCCGCCAGCACGCCGGCCCGTCCGGCGGGGCGATCTTCGGGTACGACTTCCAGGGCTGCGACACGTACGCCCGGGCGGTGTACGGAGCCCGCGCGTCGCTGCTGGTCGGCGCGCTCTCCGCGCTGCTCACCGGCCTGATCGCGCTCGCCGTGGGGATGCTGGCCGGCTACTTCGGCCGCTGGGTCGACGCGGTGCTCTCCCGGGTGATCGACATCGTCCTCGGCATCCCGCTCCTGCTCGCCGCGATCGTGCTGCTCAAGCGGGTCAACAGCGACAGCTCGGCGGTCCGGATCGGCGCGGTCATCTTCGTGCTGGCGATCCTCGGCTGGACCACCGCCGCCCGCGTCGTCCGCTCCTCGGTGATCACCGCCAAGGAGCAGGACTACGTCGCGGCGGCCCGGATGCTGGGCGCGGGCGACGGCCGGATCATGCTGCGGCACATCCTGCCCAACGCGCTCGCCCCGGCGATCGTGGTGCTGACCATCGCCCTCGGCTCGTTCATCGCCGCCGAGGCGACGCTGAGCTTCCTCGGCATCGGGCTCAAGGCGCCGACCATCTCCTGGGGCATCGACATCGACGCCGGCCGGGTGCACATGCGGGAGTCGGCAACCCCCCTGCTGGTCCCCTCGGTCTTCCTCGCGCTGACCGTGCTGGCGTTCATCATGCTCGGCGACGCGATCCGCGACGCCTTCGATCCGAAGCTGCGCTGACCCCACCCACCCGTCACGAGCGAAAGGCAGGACCGTGAGCCAGTCCGCCGTCCGACCCACGCCGGCCTCCCCGACGCCCGAGGGCGGGCACCTGCTGGACGTACGGGACCTGCACGTCGAGTTCCGCACCGGCGAGGGCGTGGCCAGGGTGATCAACGGGGTCTCGTACCACCTGGATCCCGGCGAGACGCTCGCCGTGCTCGGCGAGTCGGGCTCCGGCAAGTCGGTCACCGCCCAGGCGATCATGGGCATCCTCGACACACCCCCGGCCGTGATCCGCTCCGGCGAGGTCCGCTACCAGGGGCGGGACCTGCTGAAGCTGCCGGAGGAGCAGCGCCGGCAGGTGCGCGGCAAGGAGATCGCGATGATCTTCCAGGACGCCCTCTCCGCGCTGAACCCGGTCTTCCCGGTGGGCTGGCAGATCGGCGAGACGCTGCGCCAGCGCGAGGGCATGTCGAAGGCGGACGCCCGCGCCCGGGTCGTCGAGCTGATGGACCTGGTGCGGATTCCCGGCGCCGCCGGCCGCATCGGCGACTACCCGCACCAGTTCTCCGGCGGCATGCGGCAGCGCGTCATGATCGCGATGGCGCTGGCCATGAACCCGAAGGTGCTGATCGCCGACGAGCCGACCACGGCCCTGGACGTCACCGTGCAGGCCCAGATCATGGACCTGCTGGCCGACCTGCGCCGCGACCTCGACATGGCGATGATCCTGATCACGCACGACCTCGGCGTGGTCGCCGACGTCGCGGACCGGATCGCCGTCATGTACGCCGGCCGGATCTTCGAACACGCCGACGTCCGCTCGCTGTACCGGGCGCCGGCCCACCCGTACACGAAGGGGTTGCTGGAGTCGATCCCGCGGCTGGACGTACGGGGTCAGGAGCTCTCCACGATCAAGGGGCTGCCGCCCAACCTGATGCGGATCCCGTCCGGCTGCCCCTTCCACCCCCGGTGCCCGTACGTGCAGCAGGTCTGCGTCGACGTGGTGCCGCACGACCTGGTCCTGGGCGACGGCCGGACCAGCGCGTGCCACTTCGCCCAGGAGGTCCGTGATGACAGCGCCCGCTAGCCCAACGAAGGTGCGCGGCGAGACGATCCTCGCCGTCGACAACGTGGTCAAGCACTTCCCGATCCGCCGGGGCGTGCTCTTCCAGAAGCAGGTCGGCGCCGTCAAGGCCGTCGACGGGGTCAGCTTCGAGCTGCGCCGCGGCGAGACCCTCGGGGTGGTCGGCGAGTCGGGCTGCGGCAAGTCGACGCTGGCCCGGCTGCTGATGCGGCTGGAGACGCCGACCGCGGGCCGGGCCACCCTGGAGGGCAGGGACCTGTTCTCCGCCTCCGGTGCGGAGCTGCGCCGGCTGCGGCGCAACATGCAGATGGTGATGCAGGACCCGTACACCTCGCTGAACCCGCGGATGACGGTGGGCGACATCATCGGCGAGCCGTTCGAGATCCACCCGGACGCCGCGCCGAAGGGCAGCCGGCAGACCCGGGTACGGGAACTGCTCGACGTGGTCGGCCTGAACCCGGAGCACATCAACCGGTACCCGCACCAGTTCTCCGGCGGCCAGCGGCAGCGCATCGGCATCGCCCGCGCGCTCGCCCTGCGGCCCGAGATCATCGTCTGCGACGAGCCGGTCAGCGCCCTGGACGTGTCGATCCAGGCCCAGGTGATCAACCTGCTGGAGAAGCTCCAGGACGAGTTCGGCCTGTCGTACATCTTCATCGCGCACGACCTGTCGGTGGTCCGGCACATCTCCGACCGGGTCGCGGTCATGTACCTCGGCAAGATCGTGGAGATCGGTACCGAGGACGAGATCTACGAGCGCGCCACCCATCCGTACACCCAGGCGCTGCTCTCGGCCGTGCCGGTGCCGGACCCGGAGGCCCGCGACCGGCGCACCATGATCCGGCTCACCGGCGACGTGCCGAGCCCTGCCGACCCGCCGAGCGGCTGCCACTTCCGCACCCGCTGCTGGAAGGCCCAGGAGGTCTGCGCCATCGAGGAACCCCACACGGTCCTCCGCGCGGCGGACCCGCACCCCTCGGCCTGCCACTTCGCCGAACTCCGCCCCACCCCCTGACCCCCACCCTTTCCGCCCTCGCCGCCCAGGGCCGTCGATCATGCAGTTGTGGTGGACGGAACGCCCGCCTTCGCCCCTTTCACGGGGCACCACGACTGCATGATCGACGCGAGCGGGGGCGGGGCGGGGGCAGCAGGAGAGGGCTGGGTCAGTGGAAGAAGTGGCGGGTGGCCGTCAGGTACATGGTGATGCCGGCCTCCTTGCAGGCCGCGATCACTTCCTCGTCCCGGATCGAGCCGCCCGGCTGCACGATGGCCCGGACGCCGGCGTCGATGAGGATCTTCGGGCCGTCGGCGAACGGGAAGAACGCGTCCGAGGCGCAGACCGAACCACGTGCCCGGTCCGCCCCGGCGCGGGCGACCGCGAGCTGTGCCGAGTCGACCCGGTTGACCTGGCCCATCCCGACGCCGACGGTCGCGCCGTCCCTGGCCAGCAGGATCGCGTTGCTCTTCACCGCGCGCACCGCCCGCCAGGCGAAGGCCAGGTCACGCAGGGTCGCCTCGTCGGCGGCCGCACCGGTGGCGAGCCGCCAGTTGGCCGGGTCGTCGCCCTCGGCGTCGATCCGGTCGGCCTTCTGGACCAGTACGCCGCCGGTGACCTGCCGCCACTCCGCCGGCAGCGGGTCGGCGGCCGGCGCGTGCAGCAGCCGGATGTTCTTCTTGCCCTGGAGGATCTCCACCGCGCCCTCGTCGAACCCGGGTGCCACCAGCACCTCGGTGAAGATCTCCGAGACCTGCCGGGCCAGCTCGACCGAGACCGGCCGGTTGACCGCGATCACCCCGCCGTACGCGGACACCGGGTCGCAGGCGTGCGCCTTGCGGTGCGCCTCGGCCACGTCGGCGCCGACCGCGATGCCGCACGGGTTGGCGTGCTTGATGATCGCCACCGCCGGCTGCCCGGCGAAGTCGTTGGCCGCCCGCCACGCCGCGTCGGCGTCGACGTAGTTGTTGTAGGACATCTCCTTGCCGTGCAGCTGCTCGGCCTGGGCGAGCCCGGCCGGGCTGGACGGGTCGACGTAGAGCGCCGCCGGCTGGTGCGGGTTCTCGCCGTAGCGCAGCACCGCCGAGCGACGCAGCGACAGCCCGGCGAAGCCCGGCCAGCCGTCCTCCTCGGGCGCGAGCGTGGCGGCGCACCACTCGGCCACCGCCACGTCGTACTCGGCGATGACGGCGAAGGCGCGGGCGGCCAGCACACGCCGCTGGGCCAGCGTGAAGCCGCCCTCGCCGAGCGCGGCGAGCAGCGCCGGGTACGCGGCCGGGTCGGTCACCACGGCGACCGAGGCGTGGTTCTTGGCAGCCGCCCGGACCATCGCCGGACCGCCGATGTCGATCTGCTCCACGCACTCCTCGACGCCGGCGCCGGAGGCGACCGTGGCCTGGAACGGGTAGAGATTGGACACCAGCAGGTCGATCCCCGCGATGCCGTGCTCGTCGAGCTGGGCGACGTGGGAGTCCTTGCGCAGGTCGGCGAGGAGCCCGCCGTGCACCTTCGGGTGCAGCGTCTTGACCCGCCCGTCGAGGATCTCCGGGAAGCCGGTCACCGTCTCCACCGGGGTCACCGGCACCCCCGCGCCGGCGATGGCCGAGGCCGTGCTGCCGGTCGAGACGATCTCCACCCCGGCCGTGTGCAGCGCCCGGGCCAGCTCGACCAGGCCGGTCTTGTCGTAGACGCTGACCAGCGCCCGCCTGATCGGGCGGCGTTCGTCCTGAGTGGAACTCACGGGACCGTGACCTTTCTTCCGGTGATCGTCCAACCTTCACGGACCAGGCGGCCCACCTGCTCGACGAGCTGGCGCCGCTCGGCTTCCTTGATGCGCTCGGTGAGCGTCTCGACGTCGTCGTCGTCGTGCACCGGCACGGCGACCTGCGCGACGATCGGGCCGGTGTCCATACCGGCGTCGACGAAGAAGAGCGTGGCCCCGGTGACCTTCACGCCGTAGGCGAGGGCGTCGCGCGGGCCGTGGATGCCGGGGAACGCCGGCAGCAGCGTGTTGTGCGTGTTCAGGTAGCGGTCGCCGAAGGCGGCCAGGAAGTGCGGGCCGACCAGCTTGAGGAAACCGGCGGAGACGACCAGGTCGGGCCGGTGCTCGGCGACGCGGGCGGTCAGCGCGGCGTCCCAGTCCTCGCGGGTGGGGTGGTCGGCGACCCGCTCGACGAAGGTCGGCACGCCGGCCGCGGCGGCCCGGTCCAGACCCGCGATGCCGTCCCGGTCGGCGCCGACGGCCACCACCCGGGCCCCGTACGCCGGATCGGCGCTCGCATCGAGCAGTGCCTGGAGGTTGCTCCCGGAGCCGGAGACGAGGACGACGATGCGGGCGACGGACGCGGGCTCGGTCACCGGGCCACCCTATCGGGCGTGCCGGCGGGTCCATCCGCTGGGCATTGCGACATTCACCGACGACGTGAATGGTCCGGACCAGGTACGCTGCCGGTCGCTCGGGCCCGGCGCGCGTCCGGCCCGCACCCGTCAGTGATCCGACGCCCCGCGGGGGTGTCGAGTGGAATGAGGAGTACGCCGAGATGCAGCCCGGATACCAGCCGCAGCAGCCGCAGGTCAACAACAACATGACGATGTCGATCGTCGCCATCTTCCTCTTCTGGCCGCTGGCCATCCCGGCGATCATCAACGCCTCCAAGGTGAACCCGCTGCTCCAGCAGGGTGACTACGCCGGGGCCCAGGCCGCCGCCGCCGAGTCGAAGAAGTGGTCCAAGTGGGCGCTCATCGTCGGCATCAGCTGGTACGTGATCGTGCTGGTGTGCTGCCTGCTCGGTGGGCTCGCCGGCGTGATGGGCGAGAACGCCTCCACCAGCAGCTACTGACAGATCGGACGAGGAGTCGCATGCAGCCCGGTTACCCCGGACAGGATCCGTACGGCCAGCAGCCGCACCAGGATCCGACCGCGCCGCACCACGACCCGTACGCCCCGCCGCCGGCGGCGCCGTACGGTCAGCAGCCCGTCTCCGGGCAGCCGCAGGATCCGTACGCCGCGCCGCAGGACCCGTACGGCCAGCAGAACCCGTACGGCCAGCAGGACCCCTACGGCCAGCCGCCGACCTCGGGCCAGCCCTACGGGCAGCCGCCCACCTCCGGCCAGCCCTACGGGCAGCCGGCGCCGGGGCAGCCGTACGGGCAGCAGCCGTACCAGGACCCGTACGGGCAGCAGGCGTACCCGCAGCCGCCCATGTACCCCAACGCGGGGTTCGCCGGGAAGGGGCCGGGGCAGCAGCAGAACACCCTCGGTCTGGTGTCCATGATCCTCGGCATCGCCTCGATCCCGCTGGTCTGCTGCTACCTCGGCATCCCGCTGGGCATCGGTGCGCTGGTGACCGGGTGGATGGGCAAGCAGAAGGCCGCCCAGGGGCTGGCCGACAACAACGGTCAGGCCCTCGCCGGTCTGATCTGCGGCGCCATCGGCGTCGTGCTCGGCCTGCTCCAGGTCATCCTGCTGGGCTTCAGCTTCACGCTGCCCAACCAGCCCTGACCGCCATGCGACAGGGGCGTCCCGGCTCGTCCGGGGCGCCCCTTCGGCGTCTGACGGCCCTCAGCGGGGCGTGCGGGACAGCACCCGGGTCGCGGCGGCGCCGATCAGCGCCCCGACCGTGACGACCGCGGTCGCCACCGCCGCCACCTGCCAGGCGACGGGCCCCACCTGGGCCAGCCGGCCGCCGCCCAGCGATCCCGCGGAGGCGGCCGCGGCGGCGCCCAGCAGCAGACCGGCCACCGGACCGGCGAGCGCCGCCGCCCCGAGCAGCGGCCCCCAGCGCAGCGGCGCCCGGTCGTCGGCGGCGAGCCGGAGCAGCCGGCGGGCCAGCAGCCAACCCGCGGCCATCCCGGCGAGGACCGGCACCGCGAGCAGCCCGGCGCCGAGCCCGTCGACCGGCCCGCGCGGCAGCCCGGCCAGCAGCGGTACGGCCGGCAGCGCCCCCACGGAGACCTCGCTGGTGCGTACCGCCGTGTCGGTGCCGACGGCGAAACCCGGGCCGAGCAGGTAGCTGACCGACCAGATCGTGGCGTTGGGCGCGTAGGCGAGACTGACCAGCGTGATCCCGGCCTGGCCGGCGACCCCGGTGCGGTAGGCCCCGATCAGGTCGGCGGCGTCCCCGCCCCCGGTGGCCACGGCGAGCCCCGCCGCACCGGCCCCCGCGCCGAACAGCAGCAGCCCGGCGACGAGCCCGGTGCGGATTCCGTCGCGCAGCGACTCCGGGGACCGCGCGGCGAGCAGCGCGGCCACGCGCGTGGTCCGGACCGAGCCCACCAGGGCCGCGAGCGTGCCGAGCACCACGAGGGTGAGGCCGGCGCGGACCGGTGACGCGCCGACCAGCACCGCGCCGAGCACCCCGAGCAGCGCGTACGCGACGCCGACCGCGCCGGCGGCGAGGAGTGCCTGCCGGGGTGAGCGGCCGCCCCGCGCGCCGATGGCCCGGCTGGCGTGCACGCCCGCCCGGGTCAGCCGCCAGACCACCAGCGCGGTCAGCGCCAGCGGGGCCAGCCCGAGCGGGCCAACGGCGGTGTCCAGCGGCACGCCGTGCCCGAGCAGCCAGCCGGCCAGCCCGGCGCGCAGCGCGCCCGGCACGGAGGCGGCACCCTCGCTGAGCTGGAACAGCCAGAGCACGACCACGACCGGCAGCCAGGAGGTGAGCGCCGCCCACCCGGCGGCGACCCCGGCGGCGACGACGAGCGGGGCGCGGCTGCGGCGCGGCTCGCCGGCGCGCGGCGCGGGCACCCGCCGGCTCCGCCCGACGGGCGCGGCCGGCCGGGCGCCGGGGCCGACGTCGGCGCCGGGACGGCTGGGCTGATCAGGGGTGACGGAGGACATCGCGTCTACTCTGGCATGCCGGGCCGGCGGTGGCAGTCCGATACCGCCCCGCAGCGGCGACGAGTTCCGTGATCCACCATCTCCGGCCCCCGATTCGGTCTAGCCTCGGGCGCAGGGACGCGACCGTAGGGTCGCGGCACCGACGTCCGGAGGAGAGCCGTGAACACTCCGTATCCGCCGCCCCCGCCAGCACCGTCCGCGGCCGGTAGCGACCGCACGGTCCTCTGGGGCGTGCTCGGCATCATCCTCGGCCTGCTCTGCTGCGGCATCCTGGGGATCGTCTTCGGTTACCTGTCGATCCGGGACGCCAAGCGCTTCGGCCAGTCGCCCGTGCTCGGCTACCTGGCGATCGCGTTCGGCGTGCTCAACATCATCGGCAGCGGCATCCTCTGGGCCGGCGGCAACTATCCGCTCTACAACGACTGAGGCCGCCCGCGCCACGACGACGGAGGGCCGACCGCGAACGGTCGGCCCTCCGGTCGTACGTCGGTCGGGCTCAGCCCGCGGACATGATCTCCCGCATGAGCTTGGCGGTCTCGGTCGGGGTCTTGCCGACCTTGACGCCGACCGCCTCAAGCGCGTTCTTCTTGGCGTCGGCGGTGCCCGCCGAGCCGGAGATGATCGCACCGGCGTGACCCATGGTCTTACCGGGCGGCGCGGTGAAGCCGGCGATGTAGCCGACCACCGGCTTGGTCACGTTCGCCTTGATGAACTCGGCGGCCCGCTCCTCGGCGTCGCCGCCGATCTCACCGATCATGACGATCGCGTCGGTGTCCGGGTCCGCCTCGAACGCGGCGAGCGCGTCGATGTGGGTGGTGCCGATGATCGGGTCACCGCCGATGCCGACGCAGGTCGAGAAGCCGATGTCGCGCAGCTCGTACATCATCTGGTAGGTCAGCGTGCCGCTCTTGCTGACCAGGCCGATGCGGCCGGTGCCGGTGATGTCGGCCGGGATGATGCCGGCGTTGGAGGCGCCCGGCGAGGCGATGCCCGGGCAGTTCGGACCGATGATCCGGGTCCGCTCCCCCTTGGCGACGTTGTACGCCCAGAACGCGGCGGTGTCGTGCACCGGCACGCCCTCGGTGATCACCACGGCCAGGTCGATGCCGGCGTCGATCGCCTCGACGACCGCGCCCTTGGTGAACTGCGGCGGCACGAAGATCACGGTCACGTCCGCACCGGTCTGCGCCATCGCGTCCGCGACGCTGGCGAAGACCGGCAGCTCGGTGCCGTCGAAGTCGACCGTCTGGCCCGCCTTGCGCGGGTTGACGCCGCCGACGACGTTGGTGCCCGCGGCGAGCATCCGCCGGGTGTGCTTGGAACCCTCGGAACCGGTCATCCCCTGGACGATGACCTTCGAGTCCTTGGTCAGCCAGATAGCCATTGTCAGACCCCCGCAGCCGCCAGCTCGGCGGCCCGCTCGGCCGCGCCATCCATCGTGTCGACCCGCTGGACCAGCGGGTTGTTCGCGCCGTCGAGGATCGCCCGGCCGGCCTCGGCGTTGTTGCCGTCGAGGCGGACGACCAGCGGCTTGGTGACCTGCTCGCCGCGCTGCTCGAGCAGGGCCAGCGCCTGCACGATGCCGTTGGCGACCTCGTCGCAGGCGGTGATGCCGCCGAAGACGTTGACGAAGACGCTCTTCACCGACGGGTCGGAGAGGACGATCTCCAGTCCGTTCGCCATCACGGCGGCGCTCGCGCCACCGCCGATGTCGAGGAAGTTGGCCGGCTTGACGCCGCCGTGCCGCTCCCCGGCGTACGCGACCACGTCGAGGGTCGACATGACCAGGCCGGCGCCGTTGCCGATGATCCCGACCTCGCCGTCGAGCTTGACGTAGTTGAGGTCCTTCTCCTTGGCGGCCTGCTCCAGCGGGTCCACCGCGGCCTGGTCGACCAGCGCCTCGTGGTCCGGGTGCCGGAACGCGGCGTTCTCGTCGAGGGTGACCTTGGCGTCGAGCAGCAGCAGCTTGCCCTCGCCGGTCTTGGCCAGCGGGTTCACCTCGACCAGCGTGGCGTCCTCGGCGACGAAGGCCTTCCACAGCCCCACGGCGGCCTCGACGACCTGGTCGGCGACCTCGGCCGGGAAGTTGGCGGCGGCGACGATCTCGCGCGCCTTCGCCTCGTCGACGCCGGTGTTGGCGTCGATCGGGGCCTTGACGACCTTCTCCGGGGTCTCGGCGGCGACCTGCTCGATGTCCATGCCGCCGGCGACGCTGGCGATGCAGAGGAAGGTGCGGTTCGCCCGGTCGAGCAGGTAGGAGAAGTAGTACTCCTCGGCCACGTCCGCGGTCACCGTGATCATGACTTTGTGGACGGTGTGGCCCTTGATGTCCATGCCGAGGATGTCGGTGGCGCGGGCCACCGTCTCCTCGGCGCCCTCGGCCAGCTTCACGCCGCCGGCCTTGCCTCGGCCACCGACCTTCACCTGCGCCTTGACGACCACCCGACCGCCGAGGCGTTCGGCGATCGCGCGGGCCTCCTCCGGGGTCGTGGCGACGCCGCCGGCGAGCACGGGCAAGCCGTGCCGCTCGAACAGGTCCCGCCCCTGGTACTCGTACAGGTCCACGTTTGCGCGTCCCGTCCCGTCTCCGCGGCGCGCCGTCGCGCCGCCACCAGCGTTATGGAAAACAGTTTGACGCCTGTCATCACTCGAAACAGGCCATTGGGCGCAGCCTAGCGAGGTGGACACCGCCGGCAACCGAGCGGGTGCACGTTGTGTGGTAATGCACAATCGGCGGCTTCGCGCGGCCTTTCCGCGACTTCGGGCCGATGTCAGCCGTCCGGGCGATGTTGCCGGGGGCGCGTAACCCCTCCGTGGGGGCGTCGTTGAGTCAGGTGTCGGAGCGCTGATACAGCGCGGCGACGGGAGCGGCCGATGCCCTGTCGGTCGAGGGGTGGCGGCGGGGCATCGTGCATAGAGGGGCCGGACGTGTGAGGGGTGCGTCCGGCCCCTCCCCCTGCCTGGATCCGGCCACCGACCGGCCCCGATGCCGCGACCGCCGTCAGGCGGCTAACCCGGATCCGCGACCGCCGTCAGGCGATCGGCTGGGCGACGTTCTGCCGGACCCACTCGACGATCGACTGGGTCGTCGCGCCCGGCGTGAAGATCTTGGCGACCCCGATCCGCTGAAGCTCCGGAATGTCGGCGTCGGGAATGATGCCGCCGCCGAACACGACGATGTCGCGGGCGTCGCGCTCACCGAGCAGCTCCACCACCCGCCGGAACAGCGTCATGTGCGCCCCGGAGAGGACGGAGAGCCCGACCGCGTCGGCGTCCTCCTGGATCGCGGTCTCCACGATCTGTTCCGGGGTCTGGTGCAGGCCGGTGTAGATGACCTCCATGCCGGCATCCCGCAGGGCACGCGCGACGACCTTTGCGCCACGGTCGTGGCCGTCCAGGCCCGGCTTGGCGACGACGACCCGAACACGAGAGCTCATCAGCGCATCCCTTCCACCGGCTCCGCGGCTTCACTGAACGAACGGTAACCCGCCCGGCCCTGCCCGGGAAATCCGGGCGGCGAACCTCACGGCACGCGAGCCGGACCGGGTTCCCGTCGGCACCCGTACGGCGGACCGCGGCGGCCCCCGGCGTCAAGCCGGACGACTCCGCCGTTCGGTCACCCTGCGCGACGAACGGGCAGTTAGGGGGGCACCGTTCGAGGGGTACGAGCCATGACAATCATGGACGCAAAGGGACAGAACGCGGCAGCAATTCGGCGCTTCGGCTTGTGACGGGACTGGTGGTTGGCTAACGTGTCCACGGTTGTCATCAGGTCCACGGACGGGTGACGACGCGGCCAGCCGACGTTCACCCGAGCTTCACGGGCGTCGAGGAAGCCGCTTCGGATCCCCGACAACGGAGGGTGTGCGTGCGCCAGCGCCTGTCGTCTGAGCCCGATCGATATCGCGGTCGCCGCCGCGTACCCACTCCCCCGCGTAGCCGCTACGCAGCGGTCGTCACCACCGCGTTCGTCGGCGCCGGCATCGTCGCGATCGGCGCGGGCGCCCTGCCGGACGCCAAGAGCGTCAGCCCGTCGGTCCTCGACGAGCTCAAGGCCGCCTCGACCGTCAACCAGGACGTCGCGGCCCGTGGCGACAACGCCGACCGCGCCAGCCGCGACAGCGACCGCGCCGGAGGCGACCAGTCCGCCGAGCCCGAGGTCTGGCTGCTCCCCCTTCAGGGCTACGAGTTCAACTCGCCCTACGGCATGCGCTGGGGCAAGCTGCACACCGGCGTCGACCTGGTCGCCCCCGAGGGCACGCCCTACGTCGCCATCCACGGCGGCACCGTCACCAAGGCCGGCTGGTTCGGCGGCTACGGCCACACCGTGATCGTCCAGCACCCCGACGGCAGCGAGGCGATCTACGGCCACTCCTCGGCGCTGAGTGTCAAGGAGGGGCAGCAGGTGAAGGCGGGCGACCAGCTCGGCCTCGTGGGCAACACCGGCCACTCCTACGGCTCCCACCTGCACCTCGAGGTGCATGTCAAGGGCGAGCCGCTCGACCCGGTGCCGTGGCTCAAGGAGCGCGGAGTGGACATCCAGCTACAAGTCGAGGCGTACTACAGCGAGGTAGCCGACTCCTGACGCTGCGCATCGCCCGTCGACCGCCCGGATCTGTCGATCCGGGCGGTTTTTCGTGTGCCGCAGCCGGCCAAAGTGAGCCGGGTCACAGGAGCGACTGTGACCGGCACCATCGCCCTGCATGATCACTTTTGCGATCGAAAACCCCGAACGGGGACGCACCGGGCGGCGTCGACCGTCGCCGGTCCGTCGAGGCTCCGTCCCACTACCCGTCACGCCGCGTGTCGACACCAGTATTTCGAGGTCAAGTGCCCCCTCGATCAGTGAAGGTCCGCCGTGCAGGAAGACATTCGGAACGAGAACACCCCCGACGCCCCCGTCCGGCACCGGAGGCGCATCGGCGGCCGCACCCGCGTGATCATCGCCGCGGCGGCCCTGGCCGGCCTCGGCCTCGGCGGAGCGGCGTTCGCGGCCAGCGGGAACGACGAACCCGCCGTACCGGCCGCCGCCGTCGACACGCCGGCCCGCGCGGAGGCCGCCGACCGCGCCGACCGCTCCACCCGGTCCACGACCGCCCCGGCCACCCCCTCGGCGACCCCGACGCCCAGCCCGACGAAGGCCAGCCCGTCGGCGAAGCCCAGCCCGAAGGCGACCACCGCCAAGCCGAAGCCGAAGAAGACCAGCAAGCCGAAGCCCAGTTGGGTCATCCCGATGAAGGGAGCGGCGATCACCTCCTGCTACGGCCCGCGCTGGGGCACCCAGCACGCCGGCATCGACTTCGCGCTGCCCGCCGGCACCCCGGTCCGCGCGGCCTTCGGCGGCACCGTCACCAAGGCCGGCGACGTCGGCGACGGGTACGGCATCTCCGTCTTCGTCGACCACGGCAACGGCTACCTGACCCACTACGCCCACCTGAGCACCACCAAGGTGGGCGTGGGCGAGAAGGTCGCCGCCGGGCAGACCATCGGCCTGGAGGGGTCCACCGGCGACTCCACCGGCCCGCACCTGCACTTCGAGGTGCACCAGGGTCAGATGTGGAACCAGATCGACCCCGCGCCGTTCCTGCGCGCCCGGGGCATCGACGTGGCCTGCTGACCCGCAGCCACCGGAAACGGCCCGGTCCGGCGCGCCGCCGGGCCGGGCCGAGCCGGTCTCAGAGCTTGTCGATCGGGGCGTGCCGGAGCACCAGCCACATCGTCTGGTCGCCGAAGTCGATCTGCGCCCGCGCTCCCGGGCCGTGCCCCTCGACGGCGAGCACCCGGCCCAGGCCGTAGCGCTGGTGGTTGACCCGGTCGCCGGCGGACACCTTCGGCCCCTGCGGCAGCTCGCTCGCCGTGGTCAGCCGGCTGGCGTCGACCCCCAGCCGCTTCGCCAGCTGCGCCGCCTTGGGTGTGCCGCCGTTGAAGGTCCCACGCCCGCCGGACACCCGGTCCGCGCGGCCACCCACGCCGCCGCCCCCGCCGGCCCACGAGGTGTACGACCCCTCGGTGCGCTCCCAGCGGACCAGCTCCGGCGGCAGCTCCTCCAGGAACCGCGACGGCGGGTTGTAGGCCGGCTGCCCCCACGCCGAGCGGGTGACCGCCCGGGAGAGGTAGAGACGCTGGCGGGCCCGGGTGATGCCGACGTACGCCAGCCGGCGCTCCTCCTCCAGCTCCCGGCTGTCGCCCAGCGAGCGCAGGTGCGGGAAGACGCCGTCCTCCAGGCCGGTCAGGAAGACCACCGGGAACTCCAGGCCCTTCGCGGTGTGCAGCGTCATCAGGGTGACCACGCCCTGGTGGTCCGGGTCGTCCGTGGGGACCTGGTCGGCGTCGGCGACCAGCGCGACCTGCTCCAGGAAGCCGGCGAGGGTCGCCCGCTCCCCCTCCTCGCCGATCGCCTCGATCCGCTCGGTGTACTCCCGGGCGACGCTGACCAGCTCCTGGAGGTTGTCGACGCGCCCCGCGTCCTGCGGGTCGAGGCTCTCCTCCAGCTCGGTGAGGTAGCCCGAGCGGGTCAGCAGCGCCTCCAGCACCTCCTCCGGGGTGCCCGTCTCGGCCAGCTCGCGGGCGCCGTCGAGCAGGGCGACGAAGTCGGCGATGCCATTGGCCGCCCGGCTGGAGATGCCCGGGGCGTCCTTCGCCCGGCGCAGCGCCGCCCCGAAGGAGACCCGGTCCCGGCTGGACAGCGCCTCCACGCACGCCTCGGCCCGGTCGCCGATGCCCCGGCGCGGGGTGTTGAGGATCCGGCGCAGGCTGACCGTGTCGTCGTCGTTGACCACCGCGCGCAGGTAGGCCAGCGCGTCACGGACCTCCTTGCGCTCGTAGAAGCGCACCCCGCCGACCACCTTGTAGGGCAGGCCGACCCGGATGAACACCTCCTCGAAGACCCGGGACTGGGCGTTGGTGCGGTAGAAGACGGCCACGTCGCCCGGGCGGGTCTCGTCGGCGTCGACCAGCCGGTCGATCTCGCGGGCCACCCAGTCGGCCTCGGCGTGCTCGGTGTCGGCCACGTAGCCGACGATCGGCTCACCGGCGCCCGCCTCGCTCCACAACCGCTTCGGCTTGCGCGAGGTGTTCCGGTCGATCACCGCGTTGGCGGCGTTGAGGATGGTCTGGGTGGAGCGGTAGTTCTGCTCCAGCAGGATCGTCCGGGCGTCGCTGAAGTCGCGCTCGAACTCCAGGATGTTGCGGATCGTGGCGCCCCGGAACGCGTAGATCGACTGATCGGCGTCACCGACCACGCAGAGCTCCGCCGGCTCGATCCCCTCCGTGCCGGAGACCAGCTCCTTGATCAGCGTGTACTGGGCGTGGTTGGTGTCCTGGTATTCGTCGACCAGCACGTGCCGGAACCGCCGACGGTAGCTCTCCGCGACGTGCGGGTGGGACTGGAGCAGGTGCACCGTCGTCATGATCAGGTCGTCGAAGTCCAGCGCGTGCGCCTCGCGCAGCCGCCGCTGGTAGAGCGTGTAGGCCTCCGCCAGCGCCCGCTCGTTGGGGCCCTTGGCGCGGCCCGCGAACTCCTCGGGGTCGACCAGCTCGTTCTTCAGGTTGGAGACCTGGGCGGCCAGCCCGCGCGCCGGGTAGCGCTTCGGGTCGAGGTCCAGCTCCCTGGCGACCATCTGCATCAGCCGGCGGGAGTCGTCCGCGTCGTAGATCGAGAAGGTCGACTTCAGCCCGGCGTGCTCGTGCTCGGCGCGCAGGATGCGCACGCAGGCGGAGTGGAACGTCGACACCCACATCAGGCGGGCGCGGGGACCCACCAGGTGGGCGACCCGCTCCTTCATCTCGCCGGCGGCCTTGTTGGTGAAGGTGATCGCGATGATCTCGCCGGGGTGCACGTCCCGGGCGGCCAGCAGGTAGGCGATCCGGTGGGTGAGCACCCGGGTCTTGCCCGAGCCGGCACCGGCCACGATCAGCAGCGGCGAGCCGGCATGGGTGACGGCGTCGCGCTGCGGCCCGTTGAGGCCCTCGACCAGGGCCTGCGGATCGAGGTGGACGGCCGCCGACCTGGGCCGGTGCGGCGAGGTCGGGGCGGGCGCCGGCGCGGGCGGGGACGCGGGGATGTCGAAGAGAGGATGCATCGCACGGCGAGTCTATGCCGCCGGGCGGACACTTCCCCCGCCGCGCACCGCCGGCTCGCCCCAGCCGGCCCCGCGTCCCCCCGGGATGCGCGGAAAGGTCCCTCCGCACCTCCGTCGAGACGAAGATGTCACCCTGTCGCGTCTGGTGCCGCCGTCCCCCATGCAGAACGATGACGGTGAAAATCCGGCTCCTCCCCCGTACACGACTGGGAGAACGACCATGACTCAGCCGCGTTCGCGCGGTCGGGCGGTGCTGCGCCACCTCGCCGCGCCCACCCTCGCGTTGGCCGTCGTCGCCACGCTGTCCCCCGCTTCCCGGCCCGCGCCGGACCCCGCCGCCGACCGTGGGGCCGGCCTCACCCCCGTCGCGGTCTCCTACGCCGCCCCGACCGGCGGCGAGGTCAAGGGCAACTTCCTGAGCTACAACGACTTCCACGGCGCCATCGACCCGCCCGGCGGCAGCGGCGCGGCGGTGAACGGCACCCCCGCCGGCGGCGTGGAGTACCTCGCCACCTGGCTGAAGAAGCTGCGCGCCGAGGCCAGGGCCGAGGGGCGGACCACGACCACCGTCGGGGCCGGCGACCTGATCGGCGCCACCCCGCTCGTCAGCGCCGCCTTCCACGACGAGCCGACCATCGAGCTGATGGACGAGATCGGCCTGGACGTCAGCTCCGTCGGCAACCACGAGTTCGACGAGGGCGTCGACGAGCTCATCCGGATCAACAAGGGCGGCTGTCACCCGGTCGACGGCTGCCAGGACGGGGACGGCTTCGCCGGCGCGAAGTTCACGTACCTGGCCGCCAACACCGTCAGCAGGAAGACCGGCCTGCCGATCCTGCCCCCGGTCGACGTGCGGTTCGTCGGCGGCGTGCCGGTCGGCTTCGTCGGCGTGACCCTGGAGGGCACCCCGGGCATCGTCAACCCGGCCGGCATCGCCTCCGTGCGGTTCACCGACGAGGTGGCCACCGCCAACAAGTGGGCCGGCGTGCTCAAGCTCTTCGGCGTCAAGGCGATGGTGCTGCTGGTGCACGAGGGCGGCGCCCAGTCGGCGCCGCCGGCCACGCCCGGCGTCTCCGACTGCGCCAACTTCTCCGGCCCGATCGTGGACATCGTCCGCGGCCTGCGGCCGGAGTTCGGGCTGGTCGTCTCCGGCCACACCCACCGCTTCTACTCCTGCTCCCTGCCGAACTCCTCGGGCGCACGCAGCGTGGTCACCAGCGCCGGCAACAACGGCCAGCTGATCACGGACGTGGACTACTCGCTGGACCGGCGCACCGGCCGGTTCACCGGGATCACCGCCCGCAACGTCGTCGTCGAGAACGGCGTCCGCAACCCGGACGGCACCTGGCAGCAGAGCGCGCCGGGCACGTACGTGCGCAACCCCGACCTGGTCGACCCGGGCGCCAAGGCCCTCGCCGACAAGTACCGCGCGGCCGTCGCGCCCATCGCCAACCGGGTGGTGGGCCGGATCTCGGCCGACATCGTGCGCGACGCCCTCCCCAGCGGGGAGAGCCCGCTGGGTGACGTCATCGCCGACGCGCAGCTCGCGTACACCCGGTCGAACGGGGCGCAGATCGCGCTGATGAACCCGGGCGGCATCCGGGCGTCCCTGCCGTACGCGGCCTCGGCCGGGGGCGAGGCGCCGGGCGAGGTCACCTACGGCGAGGCGTTCACCGTCCAGCCGTTCAACAACCTGGTGGTCACCCAGACCCTCACCGGGGCGCAGCTGCGCAACGTGCTGGAGCAGCAGTTCGTGGGCTTCAACGGCCAGACCACCCAGCGCATCCTCCAGGTCTCGGCCGGGCTGACCTACTCCTACGACAGCACCGCCCCGGTGGGCTCGCGGGTGAGCGCCCTGGCGTTCGACGGCGCGCCGGTCGACCCGGCCGCGAGCTACCGGGTCACCACGAACGACTTCCTGGCCAACGGCGGGGACGGCTTCACCGAGTTGCGGGCCGGCACGGACCGGGCCACCGCCCCCGGCTTCGACGTCGACGCGCTCATCGCCCACCTGGGCGCCGGCGCTCCGGTCGCCCCCGGACCCGCCGACCGGATCACCCGCCTCGGCTGAGGCGCGGGCGGTCCCGGCGTCACGACGGCACCGGGACCGCCCGTCCGGGCACGGGTTGCGCCGAATCCTTGCGCGGGCCGGTCGGAGGTCGGCATACTCGACGACATGTTCGGTCAGCGCTTCTACTTTTACTACGGCACCGGGAGTCCGGCAGCCGTAGGTCGCGCCTGATCAATCAGACCTACGAGAAAGCCCCGGGCTCCTGGAGTCCGGGGCTTTCTCCGTCCCGGGATCCGGGCACCGGGCACCTGACGGCGAGGGGTACCCGATGATGACAGACGTGGTGGAGTCCAACGGCAGCCTGACGCGACCCGAGGCGGGCCGGCCCGGCCCCGGTGCCTCCGGGTCCCCGGTCGACGCGCCGGGAGGCGCCGGCGACGCCAAGCCGGAGGCGCGCACCGGCACCCCGGAGCCGACCGCGGCCGCCCGGATCGTCGAGATCCGGGAGCGGATCGACGAGATCGACCGGGCGCTGATCGAGTTGTGGCAGGAACGGGCCCGGCTCTCCCAGGAGGTCGGGGTGACCCGGATGGCCTCCGGCGGCACCCGGCTGGTGCTGTCCCGGGAGCGGGAGATCCTGGAGCGCTTCCGGGTCGCCCTCGGCGCCGACGGCACGCAGCTCGCGCTGCTGCTGCTCCGCGCCGGCCGCGGCCCCCTGTGAGGCGTACGCCTTCGACGGTCCCCTGCGCGCTGGACGCCGGCAACGGGCGGCCCTGCGCGACGTACGCCGGCGAACGACGCCCTGCGCGGACGGGGGGGACCGGCCAACGGCGCCCTGCGCGGACGGGGGCCGGGACGGGCCGTCCCGGCCCCCGGAAACGACGGAACCGCCTGCCGTCGTCGCGATGACGTCGGCAGGCGGTTCCGTGGGTGTCACGCCTCGTGCGTCTGCACGATCTCGCGCTTCTCCGCGAAGTGGCAGGCGCTCGGGTGGTCCGAGCCCTTGCGGATCTCCAGCAGCGGGACCTGCTCGGCGCAGACGTCCTGCGCCTTCCAGCAGCGGGTGCGGAACCGGCAGCCCGACGGCGGGCTGACCGGCGACGGCACGTCACCGGTGAGGCGGATGATCGCCTTGTTGTCCCGCACGGTCGGGTCCGGCACCGGCACGGCCGAGAGCAGCGCCTGGGTGTACGGGTGGGTCGGCCGCTCGTAGATCTCGTCCTCGCTGCCGATCTCGGCGATCTTGCCGAGGTACATCACCGCGACCCGGTCCGACAGGTGCCGGACCACCGACAGGTCGTGCGCGATGAAGATGTACGACAGGCTGAGCTCGTTCTGGAGCTTCTCCAGCAGGTTCATCACCTGCGCCTGGATCGACACGTCCAGGGCGCTGACCGGCTCGTCGCAGACGATGATCTCGGGCCGCAGGGCGAGCGCGCGGGCGATGCCGATGCGCTGCCGCTGGCCACCGGAGAACTGGTGCGGGTAACGGTGGATGTGCTCCGGGTTGAGGCCGACCAGGTCGAGCAGTTCCTTGACCTTGTCCCGGCGGCTGCCCTTCGGCGCCACCTCCGGGTGGATCTCGAACGGCTCGCCGATCAGGTCGCCGACCGTCATCCGCGGGTTCAGCGAGGTGTACGGGTCCTGCATGACCAGCTGGATCTGCCGACGCAGCCGACGCAGCGCCGGGCCGGACAGCTTGGAGATGTCCTGGCCCTTGTAGTGGACGCTGCCGCCGGTCGGCTTCTCCAGGTTCATCAGGACCCGGGCCAGCGTCGACTTGCCGCAACCCGACTCGCCGACCACACCCAGGGTCTCGCCGGCCTTGAGGTCGAAGGAGACCCCGTCGACCGCCTTGACGTGACCGATGGTCTTCTTGAACACCACGCCCCGGGTCACGGGATAGTGCTTGACCAGGTCACGGACCTCGAGGATGTTCTCAGTCACGGTTCACCAGCTCCTCGGCGAAGTGGCAGGCGCTGGCCCGGCCGGCGCCGACCTGCAGCAGCGGCGGGACCTTCTCCCGGCAGACCGGCTGCGCCATGGGGCAGCGCGGGTTGAACGGGCAGCCCGGCGGGATGTTCATGAGGTTCGGCGGGAGGCCCTTGATCGTCCGGAGCTGCTGCCCCTTCTCGTCGAGCCGCGGGATCGAGTTGATCAGCCCGATCGTGTACGGGTGCGCCGGCTTGGCGTACAGGTCGTAGACGTTGGCTTCCTCGACGATCCGGCCCGCGTACATCACCGCGATCCGGTCCGCGACGTCGGCGACCACGCCGAGGTCGTGGGTGATCAGGATCAAGCCCATCTGCCGCTCGCGCTGGAGTTCGGCGAGCAGGTCCATGATCTGCGCCTGCACCGTCACGTCGAGCGCGGTGGTCGGCTCGTCCGCGATCAGCACCTCCGGGTCCAGGGCGAGCGACATCGCGATCATCGCGCGCTGCCGCATGCCGCCCGAGAACTGGTGCGGGTAGCTGCTGAACCGGCCCTTGGCGTTCGGGATCTTGACCTGGTCGAGCATCTCGATCGCGCGCTTCTTGGCGTCGGAGCGGCTCATCCCGCGCCGCACCCGGAACTGCTCGGCGATCTGGAACCCGACGGTGAAGACCGGGTTCAGCGCCGAGAGCGCGTCCTGGAAGATCATCGCGATGCCCTCGCCGCGGATGCGGCGCCGCTCCTCGAAGGACATGCTCAGCATGTCCTTGCCCTGGAAGCGGACCTGACCGCCGGTGACGAAGCCGGGCGGCGTGTCGAGGATGCCCATGATGGTCTGCGCGGTGACGCTCTTACCGGAGCCGGACTCGCCGAGCACGGCGAGGGTCTCCCCCGCGTCGACGTGGTACGTGACCCCGTTGATGACCTTGGCGACGCCGTCCCGGGTGCGGAACTCCACCCGGAGGTCGTCCACCTCGAGCAACCTGCCCGAGGGGCGGCCGGACGCGCCGGCCGCGGACTGCTCGGACACCAGAATGTCGGACAACTGAATCTCCCCTAGCGGAGTTTCGGATCGAGGGCCTCGCGGACCGCCTCACCGAGCATCACGAAGCTCAGTACGGCGGCGACGAGGAACGCGGCGGGGAAGAAGAGCAGGTAGGGCGCGACGCGGAGGAGGTTCTGCGCCTCGTTGATCATGATGCCCCAGGAGACCACCGGGCTCTTCAGGCCGACGCCCAGGAAGGACAGCGTCGCCTCTGCGCCGATGTACGAGCCGACCAGGATCGTCCCGTAGACCAGCAGCGGCGCGAGGCAGTTCGGCAGCAGGTGCTTGAGGATGATCCGGCCGGTGCCGGCGCCCAGCGCGCGGGCGGCGACGATGTAGTCCGCCTCCTTGGTGGCCAGCACCGAGGAGCGCATCAGCCGCATCACGACCGGCCAGCCCAGCACGATCAGCGAGATGCTCACCAGGGCCATGATCTCGGCCTTGCTGTTGCTCGTGCCCGACCCGTTGAAGGTCGTCAGGATGACGATGGCACCCAGCACGAACGGCAGCCCGAAGAAGACGTCGGCGATGCGGGAGAGCAGTGCGTCCACCCAGCCGCCCCGGTAGCCCGCCACGATCCCCATCGCGCCACCGAAGAGCAGCACGCCGAGTACGGAGAGGAGGGAGACCACGATCGACGCGCGGGCACCGTAGATCACCCGGGCGAAGACGTCGCGGCCCTGGAAGTCGTAGCCGAACCAGGCCTCCGACGACGGGCCGACGAGGCTGTTCTGCAGGTTGCCGTTCTCCGGGTCGCCGGAGGTGAACAGCGAGGGGAACGCGGTCATCAGCATGAACAGGACGATGAACCCCGCGGAGATCCAGAACAGCGGCTTGCGGCGCAGGTCGCGCCAGGCGTCGCCGAGCAGACCGCGCGGCTTCTCCTTGCGGGCGTTCTCCGGCAGGCCCGCGTTGGTCGGCGCGCCGATCTCGTCGGGGGCCTGCGCGGGCGGCGTGCTGACGATCGAGGCGGCACTCGGGTCACTCATAGCGGATCCTCGGGTCCAGGGCGGCGTAGAGCAGGTCGACCAGCAGGTTCATCAGCAGGTAGACGAGCACCAGGACCACCACGATGGAGACAACGGTAGCGCTCTCCTTGGTGATGATCGCGCGGTAGACCTGTCGGCCGATTCCGTTGACCTGGAAGATGCCCTCGGTGACGATCGCGCCGCCCATCAGGGCGCCGAGGTCGGTCCCGAGCAGCGTCACCACCGGGATGAGCGAGTTACGCAGCAGGTGGATCCCGACCACCCGGCGCATCGGCAGACCCTTGGCGATCGCGGTGCGCACGTAGTCGGCCCGCCGGTTCTCCGCGATGCTCGTGCGGGCCAGCCGGGCGATGTACGCCATCGACGCGCTGCCCAGGACGAAGCCGGGCACGATCAGCTCGGAGAGCCGCATCTCGCTGGAGACCGTCGGCTTGACGATGCCCCACTGCACGCCGAGCAGCCACTGGGCCACGAAGCCGATGACGAAGATCGGCAGGGCGATCAGGAAGAGGCTGGAGACCAGGACCAGGTTGTCCAGGAAGCCGTTGCGGCGCAGGCCCGTCAGCACGCCCGCGGTGAGTCCGATGACCGCCTCGATGGCCAGCGCCACCAGGGCCAGCTTCAGGGTGTTCGGGTACGCCGTGGCGATGATGTCACCGATCTCCCGGCCGCCGAACGTCTGCCCGAAGTCGCCCTGGAAGAGGTTCTTCATGTAGTTGCCGTACTGCACCACGAGCGGCTCGTCGAGCTTGAACTTGTCGGTCATCATGTTGACGAAGCTGTCGGGGCAGGGACGCTCGCCACACTTGCCCGCGAACGGGTCACCGGGCACCGACCACACGAGCCAGTAGATCAGGAACGTCGTCCCGATGAAGACCGGGATGAGTTGGAGCAGCCGTCTCAACAGATAACGGCCCATGGGGTGGTCCTCCAGACAGGGGGCGCGCGTCGGACGGCCGACACGGGGATGACAGACGTGGCGAGGCGGTGTGGTGACACCACCTCACGGAACGGCCCGGGTCGGGCCCACCGGTAGGTGAGCCCGACCCGGGGTCAGACCGTTCGGATCAGAGCTCGACCGAGGTGAGGTCGAGTTCGCCGACGTTGGACAGCTCGATCTTCTTGATCTTCTCCGAGTGGCCGGACTGCTGACCACCGAAGTAGACCGGGATCGAGGGGACGTCCTGGTCGATGAGGGCGACCGCCTCGGCGTACTTGGCGTGCGACGCCTCCAGGCTCGGCGCGGAGGCGGCTTCCTTGGCCAGCGCGTCGACCTGCGGGTTGCTGTACTTGCCGTCGTTCGAGGAACCGCCGGTCACGTAGAGCGGGCCGACCCAGTTCTCCACGTCCGGGTAGTCCTGCTGCCAGCCGGCGCGGTACATGCCGGTCATCTTGCCGGCGTTGATGTTCTGGCGGAACACCGCGAAGGTCGGCACACCCTCGGCGCGGGCGTTGATGCCGAGGTTCGTCTTCACCTGCTGCGCGACGGCCTCCATCCACTCCTTGTGGCTGGCGTCGGCGTTGTAGAACATGACCAGCTCGCCGGTGAAGCCACCGGCCTCGGCGAGGAGCTTCTTGGCCTCGTCGACGTTGAACTGGCAGGCGGTGCAGTTACCGGCCTTGGCGCCCGGGGTCAGCGGGTTGGCCCAGCTGTCGGCCGGCTTGCGCGAACCGAAGAAGATCTTGTCGCTGATCTCCTGGCGGTTGATCGACAACGAGATCGCGCGACGCAGCTTCGGGTTCTGGAAGCGCTTGTCGTAGATCGGGAAGGCGATGATGCCGGTCGACGGGGTGGTCGAGGAGATGGCCCGCTCGCCCAGGTCGTTCTTCCACTTGTCGCCCGCGATGGCGGAGACCGGAACCTGCTGCTGGAAGTCCAGGTTGCCGGCGAGCAGGTCGTTGTACGCCGCCGTGTCGTCCTGGTAGAGCTTGATGTTTACGTCCTTGATCTTCATCTTGTCGTTCAAGGAGTAGTCATCGAAGCGCGTCAGCTTGATCTGGACGTCGTCTTCCCACGACACGAACTTGATCGGGCCGTTGCCGATCGGCTTCTTGCCGAACGCCTCGGCGCCCTGGGTGAAGAACGCGTCCGGCAGCGGCATGAAGGTGCTGTAGCCGAGCTTGGTCGGGAACACCGCGGTCGGCGCGGCCAGGGTGACCTCGAAGGTCCAGTCGTCGACGACCTTCAGGCCGGACATCTCCTTGGCGGCGGGCTCGGGGGCCTTCTTCGGGCCCTCGGCGCCGTCCGGGTCCTCGGTGTGGACCTGGTCGAAGCCCTGGATGTCGGCGAAGAAGCTGCCGTTCTGCGCGCCGTTGGGCGAGTAGGCGCCCCAGTTCCAGGCGTCCACGAAGTTCTTGGCCTTGACGACGGTGCCGTCGTGGAACTTCGTGTCCTTCTTGATCTTGATCGTGTAGACCTTGGAGTCGGTCGTCTCGATCGACTCGGCGACCGCGTTGCGCGGGGCGCTGCCGTCGTTCGGGTACTCGACCAGACCGGTCCAGATCCAGTCGATGATCGCCCCACCACCGGTCTCGGTGGTGTTCGACGGGACCAGGCCGACCTCCGGCTGAGTGCCGTCGATGGTGATCGCGCCGTCGCTGCTGGCGCCGGCGTCGCCACCGTCGCTGTCGCTGCTCGAGCAGCCGGACGCGACGAGCGCGAACGCCGCGCCCAGCGCGACCGCGCTGCTTGCCCGCTTCGAGACTCTCATTCCGAGGGGCCTCCTCTTTCTGAACCTGGATCCGTCGTGGGTTTCACGCACGTATGGGGGGTGACACGTCCGGCAACCGCAGTGCGGGAGCCGGTTTCACCGCAGTGAATTCGGGACAAGAATGATGTACCGATCCGCCGGGCCACCTCGCCCGCCGCGCTCGGCACCGCGCACACGAGACCACCACGGAGCACCGTCAACAGGCGGGGCCCGTGGTCGTCAGGCCGTACGGAGTGCCTCACATGAGGGGTGAGGTGCTGCCACTGTGACACCCACCGGCCCGTTCCGTGAAGGTGCCGTTATCAAGCCGTTAGTTGGTCGCCACGTTGCCGATACCCGAAAAAAGATCATGATCTACGCCGGTCGTACCGCTCTGAGCAGGAAAGATACGGTTCAAAGGAGGTCCGACCCCGGCGTAGACTGAGCGGCTGTGAGCTTCCCCGCGTCCGCTCCGGCGCTGTCCGACGTCGTCCGCGCGTTGGCCGTTTTTGCCCATCCGGACGATGTCGACTTCGGCTGTGCGGGCACCATCGCCACCTGGGTGGACGAGGGTGTCGACGTCTCGTACCTGCTCGTCACCCGGGGCGACTCCGGAGAGTGCGACGACACCCCGCGCGCCGAGGTGGGCCGGCCGCGGGAGGAGGAGCAACGGGCGGCGGCCGCCGCGGTCGGCGTACGGCAGGTCGAGTTCCTCGACGGGTACCCCGACGGCGCCCTCACCCCGACGCTCGACCTGCGCCGGGACGTCACCGCGGCGATCCGCCGGTTCCGGCCCGACCGGGTGCTGACCAGCTCGCCGCTGCGCCGGTGGGAGCAGCTCGTCGGGCCGGGCCACCCGGACCACCTCGCCGTGGGCGAGGCCACCACCTGCGCGGTCTACCCGGACGCGCGCAACCGGTTCACCCATCCCGGCCTGCTGGCCGCGGGGCTGGAGCCGTGGGTGGTCCGGGAGGTCTGGTACGCCGGCGGCCCCGCGCCGGACCACGTCGTCGACGTCACCGACCGGTACGCGCGCAAGGTCGCCGCCATGGCGGCGCACCGCTCGCAGACCGGGCGGATGGACGTGGCGGCCTGGGTGCGGGACCAGCTCACCGCGACGGCCGACGCGGCCGGGCTGCCGGCCGGCCGGATGGCCGAGGCGTTCACCGTGCTGCGCACGGGCTGAGCCCGGGGGCGAACGGCTCCGGCCCCGGCACCGCGCGGGGCGGTACCGGGGCCGGAGCCGTGGAGCGGGCGTCGATCAGGCCGTGAAGCGCAGCTTGCGACGGCGGAACAGCAGCACGGCGACCGCGCCGGCGGCCAGCAGCGCCACGCCGGCGGCGATCGAGGCGGCGATCGGGGAGCCGGTCAGCGGAAGGTCACCGCCGCTGCTCGCGGGCGAGGTCGACGGGGCCGGGCTCTCGACCGGGGCGCTCGGCGACGGCGACTCCGCCGGGGCGCTCGGCGAGGGCGACTCCGCCGGAGCGCTCGGCGACGGGGACTCCGCCGGGGCGGCGGCGAACGCGGCCTCGGCCTTGGCGGTCACGGTCGAGCCGGTGCTGCCACCGAGGATCAGCTTCTGGGCGGCACGCTGGCCGGTGAAGAGGAACACCCGGCCGAAGGAGACCGAATCCTGGGCGGAAACGGTCACCTTCACCTCGCCGGCGCCGTCCGCGGTCAGCCAGAACTGGCCGCCGTTGGTGGTCGTGGTCACCGGCTTGCCCTCGGCGTCGACCGCCGAGCCGCCGTCGACCGCGACGGTGATCTCGCCCGCCGGGCCCTTGACGGTGAAGGGGCCGGCCTTCTCGCCGACGGTGGCCTTGGCGCTCGCCGGGTCCACGCTCAGCTCGGCCTTCGGCTCGGGCTGGTCGGTGGCGTTGGCGACCAGGTAGTCGTGGACCTTCTTGACCACGTCGTACTGCTTCTTGCCGAGCAGCTTCTGGTTGTCGACCCAGTCACCCAGCTTGACGCCGTCGCTGAAGTTCCAGATGGCGGTCTGGGTGCCGAAGTAGAGCAGGTTGTCGACCTCGGCCTTCGCCGGGGCGGTGGCGCCGGCGGCGGCCAGCAGCTTGGCGGAGTCGGCGTTCGGGTAGCCGTGGGTCAGCACCCACTGCACCTTGCCGAGGTTCTTCACCTGGGACTCGTCCCAGGTGCCCTCCTTGTACTTGCCGTCGATCGCCACGTTGGTGTGGTAGTCGATGCAGAAGGCGGGGACGAGCTTTCCGTCGATCTTGAGTGCCAGCGCACCGGTGCTCTTCGGCTGCCCGTTGAGCATGAGCGTGACGTTGCTGCCCTTGACCGACTTGGCGACGCCGGTCTTGTCGGCGGCGGCGGCCGGCGCGACCGCGCCGACTGCCAGCGCGCCACCGGCGACGGTCGCCAGCGCGATCCGCGCCCAGCGCCGTCCTCGTTGTCCGAACATCAGATTCGTGCACCTCTCCCCAGGGGTGACCCGCGCACGGCGGGTTGCATGAAGCCGCCGTTCCCGCGGGATGTGCACCACCCGCACGCGAGAACGCGACGGGGCATTATGTGACGGGAGTTGATCGTTTGTCAGCCCCTGTGGGCCCCATTCGTCGGTTCCGTCCTATATGACGGGGAAAAGAAATGGATCACACGAGCCGACGGTCGGCCGCCCAGCGGGACAACTCGTACCTGTTGGACATCTGGAGCTTGCGAAGCACGTTGGACACGTGCGTCTCCACCGTCTTGATGGAGATGTAGAGCTCCTTGGCGATCTCCTTGTAGGCGTACCCCCGGGCGAGCAGCCGCAGCACCTCGCGCTCGCGGTTGGTGAGCTGGTCCAGCTCCGGGTCGGCCACCGGGGCGTCGGGACGGGCCGCGAACGCGTCCAGCACGAACCCCGCCAACCGGGGGCTGAACACGGCGTCGCCGTCGGCCACCCGGCGGACCGCGGCGGCGAGCTCCTCCGGGGAGATGGTCTTCGTGACGTAGCCCCGCGCGCCGGCCCGGATCAGCCCGATCACGTCCTCCGCCGCGTCCGAGACGCTCAGCGCCAGGAACTTGACCTGCGGATGCGTACGCCGCATCGCCTCCAGCACCGCCCGGCCGCCGCCGTCGGGCATGTGCACGTCGAGCAGCACCACGTCGGGCAGCGTGGCGGCGATCCGGGTGACCGCCTCGCCGACGCTGCTCGCCTCGCCCACCACCTCGACGTGCGCGCCCAACTCGGCGCGGACCCCCGCGCGGAACATGGCGTGGTCGTCGACGAGGAAGACCCGCAGCCGCTCGGCGCGGGCTGCCGCCCCCTCGACCGGTTCCATCGACTGCTCGGTCATCACTTGTCCCTTTCCGCCGTTGCCGGGTCCCGGGTGATCGGCAGGATCAACCGGACCTCGGTCCCTTCCCCCGGCCCGGAGCGGATCTCCGCCCGGCCGCCGTGCCGCTTCATCCGCCCGATGATCGAGCCCCGGACCCCGTGCCGGTGATCCTCCACCGTATCCGGGTCGAAGCCCTTCCCCCGGTCCCGGACGAAGACGCTGACCTGATCCGGCTCGACCTCGGCGTAGAGCGAGACGGTCTGCACCCCGGCGTGCCGGGCCGCGTTCACCAGCGCCTCGCGGGCGGCCGCCACCAGCGCGCCGACCCGCTCGTCGGTCTCCCGGTCGCCGACCACCACCGCCTCCACCGTGATCGCGAACGTGTCCTCGACCTCGGCGGCGGCCTGCTCCAGGGCGGCGGCGAACCGCTCGGTGGGCGAACCGGTGGGCTTGTAGAGCCAGTTGCGCAGCGAGCGTTCCTGCCCCCGGGCGAGCCGCTGGACGGTCTTCACGTCGCTCGCGTTGCGCTGGATCAGGGCCAGGGTGTGCAGCACCTGATCGTGCACCATGGCGGCCAGTTCGGCCCGTTCCTGCTCCCGGATGCGCCCCTCGCGCTCCGACCGGAGCTGGTTGTACGTCCGCCACAGCACCGGCGCGGCGACCACGCCGACCCCGGCGAGCCCGACCAGGGCGAAGATCACGCCGTTGAGCACTGCGTCGAAGTTCTGCGCCGGGGAGTACACCGCCGCGACGCCGATAATGCCGACCGCGACCAGCACCCCGCCGCCGATGAACCGGAGCACGAACGCCCGCCGGTCGCTCTCCTCCACCACCGCGCCCAGCCAGGGCACCGGCATGGAGTCGCCCCACTGCTGCCGCCGCTCCGGCGCCGACTGGTGCCAGATCACCCCGGCGCCGACCGCGATGATCGCGACCAGCCAGCCGGCGGTGCCGGCCGCGCCGACCGAGTCGAAGACCATCACCTGCACCAGCAGCACGCCGAGACCGATCGCCACGAACGGCAGCAGCTGGGCGACGTCCCTGCGGGCCGGCACGGCGGTGTCGCCCGGGCGCAGCGGCACGACCGCCCAGAAGGCCGCGTAGAGCAGCAGGCCGAGCCCGCTCAGCCCCAGCAGCACCATGAAGGCGACCCGTACCCGCAGCACCGAGATGCCGAGGTGGTCGGCGATACCGGCGGCCACCCCCGCGGCCATCCGGTGCTCGGGGGCGCGGTGGAGGCGGGGTGGCTGGGTCACGGCGCTGATCGGATACTCCCTGGTCACGGCGGGTACGAAAGCGGGCGACGGCCCGTTGCCGGCGTCGGGTCGATCGTCACACGGCACACCGCCGCCCGACCACGGGGACGCCCCCGACATTCGGGCCGCCGGGATCTCAGGGTGGGGTCAGGGTCGGGTCCTGAGGCCGTCCGGCGGGTCGGGGCAGCAGGATCGAGGCATGACCGAGGAAGCTGCCCAGTCCGCCAACCCCGGGGCGGCACAGCCGGGTGGGCCACCCCCCACCGCGACACCGCCCGGTGGGCCCACGCCAGCCGGCACCGGAACGCCGCCGCCCGTGGCAGCGCCGGCCGCCGCCGGAGACGCGGGTGGGACGCCGCCGCCCGGCGCCGGACCGGGCCCCGGAGCGCAGCCGTCGTTCGGCGGCGCCGGCTTCACCTCGCGGTACGGGCTGGTGCGCCCCCGCGACGGCCGCTACCTGGCCGGCGTCTGCGCGGCGATCGGCCGGGCCACCAACACCGACCCGGTGCTCTGGCGGGTGCTGCTGGCGGTGCTCGGCTTCTTCGGCGGCATCGGCATCCTGGTCTACGTCACCGCCTGGCTGATCATCCCGGGTGAGGGGGACAGCGCCTCCCCCGTCGAGTCCATGCTGGGCCGGGGCCGGTCCAGCATGTCCCCGGTCACCGTGATCGTGCTGAGCATCCTGGTCGCGATCAGTTTCGGCTACATCGTCACGGACGCGTTCCGGGCGGTGCTGCTCGGCGCCACGATCCTGATCGGCGGCGCGCTGCTGCTGAACCGCGACAACAGGGCGGCCCAGGGCGCGCCGGTAGGCCCCGTCCCGCCCGTGCCGCCCACCGCCCCGCCCGGGCCGGTGCCACCGGTCGGCCATCCCGCCCCGGTCGCGTACGCGGCCCCGCCGACCGTGGCCGTGCCCCCCGGCGCGGGTCCGGTCCCGGCCCCGACCGTCGCCCAGGCCACCTGGAGCGCCCCGGTCCCCCAACCGACCGCCGGGCCGACCGCCGGGCTGCCCGCCTGGCCGCCGGCCGCCCCGGCCCCGCCTGCCCGTCCACCGGCGGGTACGCCCACCGTCGGCTGGCCGTCGGCAGCGCCCACCTCCGGTTGGCCCGCCGCGACCTCGGGCGCGCCGGGACCGGTCCATCCGCCGTCCCCGCCCCCGGGCTACCGGCCCCCGTTCGCCCCGCACGGCCCGTACGCCGGGCAGACCGTAGTGCCGCCCGCACCGCGCAAGCCACCGAAGCCGCCAAAGCGACCGCGTGAGCGCTCCCCGCTCGGCGCGGTGACGTTCTCGCTGATCTTCCTCGCCCTGGGCGTGGTCGCCGTCGTCGACCTGCTGGACGTGTTCGACGTCGGGGCGTCGGCGTACTTCGCGGCCACGCTGGCCACCATCGGGCTCGGTCTGCTGGTCGGCACGTGGTTCGGGCGGGCCCGGTGGCTGATCGCGCTCGGCGTGGTGGCCGCCGCCGCCCTCGGGGTGGCCACCGTGGCGGAGTCCTACGACCGGATCCGGGGCGTCGACGGCAACGTCACCTGGGCGCCCACCGACCACCGCGACCTCGCCCTGCGGTACGAGAACAGCTTCGGCGACACGGTCCTGGACCTGCGCGCGGTCGACTTCGACAAGAAGAACACCGAGATCACCGTCTCCGTCAACTTCGGCGAGTGCACGGTGGTGGTGCCGCCGAACGTCGACGTCACCACGGTGGCCGACGTCAACGCTGGCGACGCGGTCGTCTTCGGCAAGCGCTCCGGCGGGCTCGCCGGCGAGCTGCGGGAGGCGACCGACCTGGGTCCGGACGGCCCGGGCGGCGGCACGCTGCGCCTCTACATCCACGTCAACGCCGGCAACCTGGAGGTGACCCGGTGAAGGCCCACCGCACCGACATCGTGTCCTTCGCCTTCGGGCTGATCTTCCTCGGCCTCGCCGCGTGGTGGCTGCTCGCCCAGTTGCTCGGGCTCGCCCTCCCGCCGGTCGGCTGGTTCCTGGCCGGTGCGCTGATCCTGATCGGCCTGCTGGGCCTGGTGGGCGCGCTGCGCTCCGGGCGGTCCGCCGGCGCGGCCACGGCCGGCGGGGCCGCTCCCTCCGACGCCGCCGCCTCCGACGCCGCTGCCTCCGACGCCCAGGACGCGCTCGCCCCGGACGCGGTCGAGCCCGTCTCCACCCCGCCGGGCGCGCAACCGGCGGACCGGGCGACGGACCGGCAGGCCACGGAGGTGGACCCGACCCGCTGGGACCTCGACCGGCCCGCGCCGTCCGACGAGCCGGCGGCCTGGGGCGGCCGACGGTCCGACTGGGGCGAACGCTCCGACTGGGGCGGGCGGTCCGAGTGGGACGTGGCCGCGCCGACGACCGGCGGACCGACGCCGAGCGAACCGACGCTGAGCGGACCGACGTTGGGCGGACCGACGCCGAGCGAACCGACGCCGAGCGAACCGACGTTGGACGGACCGGCGACGACCGGATCCCGGGCCGGGGGCGAGGCCGACGAGTGGCCGACGGAGGCCGTCACCGACGTCCGGACCGAGGCGGTCGAGGACCGCGCCGCCGACGAGGACGCCCTGCCCCGGCGGACCGACGGGCCGGCGGCCGGTGAGGAGCGCGGGCGCGGCTGACCACAGCGGTGCGGTCGTCGTCGGCGGCGGCCTATGCTGGCCGTGGAGAACTCGCCTCCGCCGGCCGGCCCGCACCGACCTGGCCGCCGCGCCGGCCGGACCGCGCCGCCGTGGCGGTCCCGCCGCGATTCCCGTCTCTACCCGTCAGGAGTCCGTCCGACATGACGCAGTCCCCCGCCGTGCGCACCTTCGGCCGGTCCGGTCCGGTCCGCATCGGCGAGCGAGCCGCCCGTACCCTCGTCTCCGAGCTCGCCCGGATCAACGACCCGAAGGCCGCGCTGCTGGTCGGCGCGACGCCGGAGTCCGCGGTGCTGGCCGCGGCGATCGACGCCCTGCTGCCCGGCGACACCCTCACCCTGGTGCCCGCCGGGTCGACCTCCCCGGCGGCCCTCCGGGAGCACGTCACCGCCCAGGGCCGCTGGGTGGCCGACCGGGTCCGCGTGGTCGACACCCTCGCCGAGGCCGAGCCGGCCGCGGTGGTCGTCGCCGGGGAGCCGCTGACCGGCACGGTCGACGAGACCCGCGCCGCCGTCGAGGGCCTGACGAAGTACCTCGCCGACGGCGCGGTGCTGAGTGTGGCCACGACCGCCACGCCGGGGCGTACCGCGGGCGCCGCCGCCGAACTGGACCGGCAGGGCGCGCTGTACGGCGTCGGGGTCGACCTGGTGCTGCGCAACACGCCGCCGCTGCGGGTGTACCGGCTCCGCTACACCCCGGCCGACGCCGCGTCGGCGGCCCGGCTGGCCCCGGCGTACCGCCCATCCAGCGTCCCGCTGACCCGGGGGATGCACATCGACTCCAACGGCGTGGCCGCGGCCGGCATCGCGCTGGGCCTCGCCGCGGTGGCCCGGGCGACCCGGCCGAAGTCGAAGCTCTGGCTGCTGCCGGCCCTGGCCGCCGCCCCGGTGGCCGCCTTCTTCCGGGACCCGGAGCGCGACGTGCCGGAGGACCCGTCGGCGGTGGTCGCCTCGGCCGACGGTCGGGTGCTGTCCGTGCAGCGGCTGCACGACGAGCGCTTCGGCGAGGGCGAGTGGCTGCGGATCGCCGTCTTCCTGTCGGTGCTGGATGTGCACGTCAACCGTGCCCCGGTGGCCGGCAAGGTGGTCGACTACTTCGTCGCCGACGGTGGCTTCGCGAACGCGATGAAGCCGGCGGCGGAGCACAACGTGGCCGCGTACACGGTGCTGGACACCGCGCGCGGCACGGTGGTCGTGGCGCAGCGCACGGGCCTGATCGCCCGGCGGATCGTGCAGCGGGCGCCGATCGGCGCGCTGCTGGCCCGGGGCGAGCGCTTCGGCCTGATCCGGTTCGGCTCGCGCACCGACGTCTACCTGCCGGCGGACGCGGCGGAGCCGCTGGTCGGCCCCGGGGACAAGGTCGTCGGGGGCGCGACCGTCATCGCCCGCTGGCGCTGAGGGCCCGGCCGGACGACACGAAGAAGGGGCGCCGCGGGATCGCGGCGCCCCTTCTCGCGTACGTGCCTCAGGCGGTGCGGCGCTGACGCAGCCAGAGCACCGGGCCGCTGACCAGGTAACCGACCACGATCAGTGCGAAGGTGAGCCGGATGTCGATCAGCGCGCCGATCACCGGGGCCAGCCACAGCCACGGCGGCAGCTTCACCAGCCGCGCGAGCTTCGCGTAGGGGAAGCTGGAGACCATGGCGAAGGCGAGCAGCGCCACGCCGGCGACCTGGACGATGCCCGGCACGGGCAGCCCGATGGCGACGGTGAGGGCGAGCACGGCGGCGGCCATGGTGGTGGGCACGCCGCAGAAGAACCTGCCGTCCTTCGGCGAGACGTTGAACCGGGCGAGCCGGATCGCCGCGCACGCCGCGACGAGGGCGCAGGCCACCGCTGCGGCCGGTGTGGAGACCGAACCGGCCAGCGAGGCGTAGACCACCACGGGGGCGGCCAGGCCGAACGAGCACATGTCGGCCAGCGAGTCCATCTGCGCGCCGAACGGGCTGGCCACGCCGAACTTGCGGGCGAGCGCGCCGTCGAGGCCGTCGAAGACGACGCAGGCGATCAGGCAGAGCGCGGCGACGCGCACCTCGCCCTGCATGGCCAGGAAGATGGCCAGCATGCCGAGCATCAGGCTGCTCAGTGTGCAGGCGTTGACCACCGCGAACTTCATCCGGCGGGCGACCGTCCGCTCGCCCGGAAGCAACGGGATCGACATCGCCGGATCGTCGTCCACCGGGGTCGTGGGGCCGAGCGCGGGGCTGACCGGGACGATCGAGGCGACGTCGGCGCGCTCGACCCTGGTGAGTCCGTAGCGGCGGCGCGGCCGGTCGGCGTAGCGGTGCTCGGGCATCGAGAGGTCGTTGGTCGCGTGCAGGTCACCGTCGCGGCGCCCCACCCGGACCAGCAGCACCTGCCGGGCGAGCGTGCTGCTGCGGCGCAACGGGCCCGCCCAGCGACGCCCTGCGGGACGCGGACTGTCAGTCGTACGACGCCGGCGCCATGGGGCTCTCGGCACGTTTCCTCCATCACCGGATCGGTTTACCGCCGCGAGGGCGGGTGTCCGGCTGTCTCGTGCCGGACCTCTCTGGCCCGGCAGCCGTTTTGCGGAGTACACCATCGCATAGGGGAACGGGGGTTGGCGATAGCTGCCGGCGGTACTTATATCTGGTCTAACCGCGCGAACCGCTCTCTTATTCCCATCTCGGGCTCCATCGCCCGTTTCCTCCACCAACCCCACCTCGAATGTACCGGACCCCGTCTCCACCGGCTCGGCGAGCGAGTGCCGGCGACACCGATGTCCGGTTACGGACGGTCGTCGGCGGGGGCCTTGGCCAGCGCCAGTGCGGCGATCCCGCTCAGCGGCAGCCCGGCGAGCTGCTCCGGCGTGAACCAGCCCGCGCGGGCCGTGGAGCCGCCGGCGAGCTCGGTCACCCGCGGCTCGGTGGGCGTGTCCACCGCCACCCGGTAGACCACCCGGATGCCGTGCCAGTCGAGCGGGCGCCCCTCCGGGCCCAGCGCGGCCGGGTTGTGCAGGTTGTCGACGCCGATCAGCTCGACCACCCGACCGAGCTGGCCGGACTCCTCGACCAGTTCACGCAGCAGCGCGGCGACCGGCTGCTCGCCGTGGTCGGTCCCGCCGCCCGGCAGGTGCCACCGGCCGGCGCCCGGGTAACCGTCGGCGATCATGGTGAGCAGCACCCGGCCGGCGGGGTCGGTGACCAGGCCGTACGCCCCGAAGCGCTGCCTCCGGTCGGGCGGGAGCGGGGCGACCGGCCCCTCCGTCGGAGAGCGGGGCAGATCCGGCGGCAGGGGCGACACGGGCAGGCCGAGCAGCTCGGCGGTGAACGGCATCAGCGGCACCGCCGCCGCCTCGGCGGTCGTGAACCACCCCAGCTCGTCGCTGCCGCCGGCCGGCTCCGGCCGGGGTTCGCCGCCCCGCACGACGACGTCGAAGACCACGCGGTCGGTGTGCACCGCGACGCTGGCGTCACGGAAGGTCGTCACGTCGGCGAACACCGCCCGCAGCCCGGTCACCTCGACCGTGAGGCCGGTCTCCTCGGCGAACTCGCGGACCACCGCGTGCGCCGGATGCTCGGCGTGCTCGACGCCGCCCCCGGGAATCTGCCAGACGCCCGGGACCGGACACGAACCCGAGCCGCGGACCAGCAACACCCGCCCGTCCGGGCCCCGAGACCCCGTACGCGCCGACCCGCCGCCGTTGTTCCACCCGCCCGCACTCCCCCGCCCGCGCCGACCCGTTCCGTCGATCATGAGGTTAGTCGCAGCGGGTCCGGCGTGTCGCCCGGTCGACCTCATGATCGACGAACAGGGAGGGAGTTCCTCGGGGACGGGGCGGTCAGGCCAGGCGGGCGGCCTGGACGGCTTCCGCCGTCACCTCCGTCAGGCGGTCGGTGGGAAGGGCACCCAGCTCTTCGCGGCCGAACCAGCGGGCCTCGCAGGTGGAACCGCCGACGTCGGCGACGGTGGGCGGGGCCGGCTTGTCGACCACGACCCGGTAGAAGGCGCGGACGCCGTGCCAGTCGATCGGATAGCCCTCCGGGCCGAGGGAGGCCGCGTCCCGGTGGCTGGCCACGCCGAGCAGCTCGACGAGCCGGCCGGTCTGCCCGGTCTCCTCGACCAGCTCCCGGATCAGGGCGGCGCCGGGCTGCTCACCGTAGTCGGTGCCGCCGCCGGGCAGGTGCCAGCAGCCCGCGCCCGGGTAGCCGTCGGAGACCCGGGTGAGCAGCACCCGGTCGTCCGGGTCGGTCACCACGGCGTACGCGGCGAAGCGCTGGGCCCGGTGCAGCCCGTCGGGGCCGGGGACGGCATAGAACGAGGGGAACTCCGGCGCCTCGTCGGGAACGATGTCGGCGGACGAGGCGGGCAGGCCCAGGGCCCGCGCGGTGAACGACCGCAGCGGCAGCTCGCTGGCCTCCTCCGGGGTGAACCAGCGGGCCAGGTCGGTCGGCCGGTCGACCCGGTCGGCGAGCGTCCCGCCGCGCACCGACACCTGGTAGATCAGGCGGTCGGTGTGGATGGTGATGCCCCGCTCCGGCAGCGCCCGCATGTCGGCGAGCACGTCGTGCAGGCCCGCGACGGTGACGGAGAGGCCGGTCTCGGCGGCGGTCTCCCGGACGACGGTGTGGTGCGGGTCCTCACCGTGGTCGACCGCCCCACCGGGCAGCGACCACGTGCCGGGGGTGCCGGAGCGCTCCGATGCGCGGACCAGCAACACCCGGCCGACTGAGTCAGCACAAACTGCGTATGCCGCGATCCTGCGGAGCGGCTCCAGCATGGTGGTCACGGGGCCAAATTCTCCCCGGCCCGGGTTACCTCCATCGAAAAGAGTCAGATTCCTGACTGAATGCTCGCGCCTCAGGGACGGGTCAGGGTAGGGATCCGGGCGGTCACCGAGGCCGGTCCGACGACCGGCGCGGACCGTGGAGACATGACCTACACCGCCCCTCCCCAGCCCCCGTACAAGCAGCTCCGTCGGCCCGTCACGGACCGGATGATCGCCGGTGTCGCCAGCGGCCTCGGCCGGTACTTCGCCGTCGACCCCACCCTGGTCCGGGTGGTCTTCGCCGTCGCCGGCCTGCTCACCGGCGGGCTCGCGCTGCTCGCGTACCCGATCATGTGGTTCCTGATGCCCGAGGAGCCGGCCGACGCCCCCGCCTGGCCGCACCCGGCGCAGGCCGCGCCGCCCACGGTGGCGCAGCCGACCGTGGCGCAGCCCACGCCGCCGACCTACCCGCCGGCGGCGTGAGGCGGGATCACTCCCACTCGATCGTGCCCGGCGGCTTGCTCGTCACGTCCAGCACCACGCGGTTGACCTCGGCGACCTCGTTGGTGATCCGGGTGGAGATCCGGGCGACCACCTCGTAGGGCAGCCGGGACCAGTCCGCGGTCATCGCGTCCTCGCTGGAGACCGGCCGCAGCACCACGGGGTGCCCGTAGCTGCGGCCGTCGCCCTGCACCCCGACGCTGCGCACGTCGGCCAGGAGCACCACCGGGAACTGCCAGACGCCCCGGTCCAGGCCGGCGGCGGTGAGCTCCTCGCGGGCGATCAGGTCGGCCCGCCGGAGCAGGTCGAGCCGCTCCCGGTCGACCGCGCCGATGATCCGGATGGCCAGTCCGGGGCCCGGGAACGGGTGCCGCCAGACCATCGCCTCGGGCAGGCCGAGCTGGAGGCCGAGCGCCCGGACCTCGTCCTTGAACAGCGTGCGCAGCGGCTCCACCAGCGCGAACTTCAGGTCCTCCGGCAGGCCGCCGACGTTGTGGTGGCTCTTGATGTTGGCGGTGCCGGTGCCGCCGCCGGACTCCACCACGTCCGGGTAGAGGGTGCCCTGGACGAGGAACTCGACGTCGCCGTGGGCGGCGACCTCCCGCGCCGCGGCCTCGAAGACCCGGATGAACTCCCGACCGATGATCTTGCGCTTCTGCTCCGGGTCGGTCACCCCGGCCAGGGCGTCGAGGAACCGCTCCTGCGCGTCGACCACCTTGAGCTTGATGCCGGTGGCGGCGACGTAGTCCTTCTCCACCTGCTCGGCCTCGCCGGCCCGCAGCAGGCCGTGGTCGACGAAGACGCAGGTGAGCTGGTCACCGACGGCCTCGTGCACCAGCGCGGCGGCGACGGCCGAGTCGACCCCGCCGCTCAGGCCGCAGATGACCTCCTTGTCGCCGACCTGCTCGCGGATCCGGGCGACCTGCTCGTCGATGATGTTCTCGGGCGTCCAGGTCGGCTCGATGCCGGCGATGTCGTGCAGGAAGCGGCGCAGCATCTCCTGGCCGTGCGCGGTGTGCCCGACCTCCGGGTGGAACTGCACGCCGGCCCGGCGGCCGGCCACGTCCTCGAACGCGGCGACCGGCGCCCCCGCCGACTCGGCGGTCACCGTGAAGCCCTCCGGGGCCTCGGTCACGCAGTCGCCGTGGCTCATCCAGACCGGCAGGTCGTCCGGCAGTTCCCGCAGCAGCACCCCGGCCTCCGGGCGGGCGCGCAGCGGGGTGCCGCCGTACTCACGGTTGCCGGTGCGGGCCACGGTGCCACCGAGCGCCTGGGCCATCGCCTGGAAGCCGTAGCAGATGCCGAAGACCGGCACCCCGGACGAGAACATGCCGGCGTCGATCTGCGGGGCGCCCGGCGCGTAGACGCTCGACGGGCCGCCGGAGAGGATGATCGCGGCCGGGTCCTTCGCCAGCATCTCGGCGACCGGCATCGAGTGCGGCACGATCTCGGAATAGACGTTGGCCTCACGCACCCGACGCGCGATGAGCTGGGCGTACTGGGCTCCGAAGTCCACCACGAGGACGGGGCGAGGCGTGCTCATGGGAGCAAATCCTACCGACGGCGCCGCCGGGCCCCCCGCCGGTCCGCCCCCACGCCGCCGTCGCGGCGGAGGTGACGTCGGCCACCGTACGGACGGTCCGGCGCGCCACCGCCCTCCCGATGGGAGCCATTAGTCCTGTATGCGCTTTTTGACCTGTATACGGTGTCCGTACCGCCCGCCACCGGCTCACGCACGGGACTCCGACGGGTTCGGACGGTGCCCGGCCGTACGCCCGGGTCGTCAACAGCGGCAGCCGGCGGGCGCGGGGCGTCGGGAGTCGGCCGGGGGGTGGGCATGACCGAGTGGTGGCTGTGGATGTACGTCGCCGCCATGGCGGGCGGGGTCGTGCTGTTCAGCCGGTGGAGCGCGGATCCGCGGGGCGTTCCCCGCAGCGAGTACCGGGTGGCGATCGCCATCCCGCTCTGGTCCGGCTTCTGGTACCTGATCCTGGCACTGGGCGCCGGCACTGCGGAGGTGGCCGGCCACACGCTCTACTGGGCGCGGTACGTCGACTGGGCGGTCTCCTCGCCCCTGTTGCTGGTGGCGCTGATGCTGACCGCGACGCACTCGCTGCCCGGACGCTGTTGGGGACTGACGGGCGCCCTCGTCGGGGCGAACCTGGTGGTCTTTCTCTGCGGGCTGGCCGCCGAACTCGCGGCGAACGACACGATCCGCTACACCCTCTTCACGATCGGGGTCCTGGCCCTCCTCGGGCTCTACGGCCTGATCTGGGGACCGCTACGCGCCCACGCGCACCGTCAGCCGGAAGGGATCGCGGCGGTGTACACGGAGGCGGCCCTGCTGCTCAGCGTGCTCTGGGTGGGCTACCCCGTGTTCTGGATGATCGGCCCAGCCGGTGTCGGCCTCGTCAGTTCCGCCACCACCAGCCTGCTCTTCGTCCTGCTGTCCATCCTGACGAAGGTGGGCTGGAGCATCCTCGATCTCGGCCGGCTGCGCGCCCTGTCCGCCCGTGATCAGCTCACCGTCGTCTGACCCGGTGTCCGGGTCCGGCCCCCGGGTGCCGGTGTCGGACGACCGGGCGTCCGCCCGGACCCGACGACCGCCGGCGGGCGCGGCGGAGGGCCCGGGGCGGCGGGACCGGCTGCTGCGGCGCGTCGGCACGGCGACGCAGCTCGCCCTCGGCGGGCTGCTGGCGTGGTCCCCGCTGATCGACGCCGCCGGGCCGGGCGGCTCGCCGGCCTTCCTGGTCGCGGGACTGCTCCTCGGGCTCCCGCACGGCGCGGTCGACCATCTCGTGCCCGCCCGGCTGTCGGCGCGCGCCCGGCCGCTGTCGGCGCGGGTGGCGCTGCTGGCGGCCTACGCCGCCGTGGCCGGCGCCGGGCTGACGGTCTTCCGGGCCGCGCCGGACCTGGCGCTGGTCGGGTTCCTCATCGTGTCGGTCGTGCACTTCGGCACCGCCGACGTGGCGTTCCACGCCGAGCGGGACCGCCGGCCGGCCCGGCCGGGGGTGACGGCCGTGCTCGCGTACGGGGGACCGCCGGTGGTCGTCCCGTTGGCGCTGTGGCGGGAGCAGGTCGACCCGTTGCTGGCGGCGGTGGCCCCGCAGGCACCGGCGCTGCTCACCGACGAGGTGCGGGCGCTGGCACTGGCCACGGTCCTGTGCGCGGTCGCGGCCACCGCGATCCGGGACGTGCGAGCGGGACGCGCCCGCGACGCCGTCCCACCGGTCCTGCTCGTCGGACTGTTCGGCACCGTGCCGCCGGCCCTGGCCGTCGGGGCGTACTTCGCGGTCTGGCACTCCTGCCGCCACGTCGCCCGGCTGCTGCGGCACGACCCGCGGAACACGGCCGACCTGGCGGCCGGACGGGTCGGACCGCCGCTGCGTCGCTTCGCCCGGCAGGCGGCGGCTCCCACGGCGGTCGCGCTCGCCGCCCTGCTCGCCCTGGTCACCTGGCCCGGCCACCGGGCGGACCCGCTGCCCGCGACGTTCGCCGTGCTGGCCGCGCTGACCCTCCCGCACGCGGTGCTGGTCGCCTGGGCGGACCGACGCGGGCCCGGGCCCTCACGCCGGGCGGGTGACGGGCTGCTCCCCCGCCGGGGTGCCCGGCGCCGCGGTTGACCGGGCACCGGGCCCTGGTCACCTCCGCCGGGCGCCCGGCCTGGTCACCACCGCAGGGCACCGGGGGCGTCGGCCGGGACCGCCGGGAGGCGGGGTGCCACCGGCGCCAACCGGCGGTACGGCGCACCGAGCGGCGGCCTCGGGTCCACGTCGCCCTTGTTGGGCCAGAAGGACATCGCGCGTTCCGCCTGGGCGGTGATGGTCAACGACGGGTTCACCCCGAGGTTCGCCGAGACCGCCGCGCCGTCCACCACGTGCAGCCCCGGGTGGCCGAACACCCGGTGCCACGGGTCGATCACACCGTCGGTCGGGGTGGCGCCGATCACCGCTCCGCCGAGGATGTGTGCGGTCATCGGAATGTCGAACGGCTCGGTCAGGGCGCCGCCGGGCGTACCGCCGATCTCCTCGGCCAGCAGGCGGGCCGCCTGGTTGCCGGCCGGGATCCAGGTCGGGTTGGGCGCGCCGTGACCCGGCCCGGAGACCAGGTGGCGGCCGAACGGGCCGCGTCGCAGCCGGGTGGTCAGCGAGTTGTCCACCGACTGCATGACCAGGGCGATCACCGTCCGCTCCGACCAGCCGCGCACCGACAGCAGCCGGGCCGCCGTGCCGGGCTGGCGCAGCAGGACCCCCACCCAGCGGCGGAGCCGGCGCGGCCCGCCGTCGACCAGCAGCGACTGGAGCAGGCCCATCGCGTTCGAGCCCCGGCCGTAGCGGACCGGCTCGATGTGGGTCTGCGGGTCGGGGTGGAACGAACTGGTGATCGCCACCCCCTCGGTGAAGTCGAGCCCCTCGGAGCGGGCCCGCCGGCGGGGCACTGAGGCGCCGAGGATCGCCTCCGAGTTGGTCCGGGTCAGCTCGCCGAGGCGGGGCGAGAGCGCGGGCAGGGCACCCTCCGCCTTCATCGTGTGCAGCAGCCGCTGGGTGCCGAGCGCCCCGGCCGCGAAGACCACCTGGTCGGCGTGGATCACCTGCCGCCGCGCGCGCAGCCAGGCTCCCGTGCGCACGGTGTGCACCGCGTACCCGCCGCCGTCGGCCGGCCGCACGGCGGTGACCGTGGTCAGCGGGTGCACCCGCGCGCCCAGCCGCTCCGCCAGCCACAGGTAGTTCTTCACCAGCGTGTTCTTCGCGCCCCGCCGGCAGCCGGTCATGCACGCGCCGCAGTGCGTGCAGCCGGTGCGCTCCGGCCCGGCGCCGCCGAAGTAGGGGTCGGTGGCCCGCTGGCCGGGCCGGCCGATGAACACGCCGACCGGGGTGGCGTGGTGGGTGTGCCCGACCCCCATCCGGTCGGCCACCGCCCGCATCGCCCGGTCCGCGCGGGTGACGAGGGGGTACGTGGTGGCGCCGAGCATCCGCTTCGCCTGGTCGTAGTGGCCGGCGAGCTCGTCGCGCCAGTCGGTGACGTCCCGCCACTGCGGGTCGGTGTAGAAGGCGTCCAACGGCTCGTAGAGGGTGTTGGCGTAGACGAGCGAGCCACCGCCGACCCCGGCGCCGGAGAGCACCAGCACGCCGCCGCCCGCCTTCCGGTCGGCCGGGCGCAGCAGGGTGAGTCGCTGGAGGCCGTAGCAGCCGAGGCGGGGTGCCCACAGGAACCGCCGCAGCCGCCAGGAGGTCTGCGGGAACTCGTCGTCGGCGAAGCGGCGCCCGGCCTCCAGCACCCCGACCGAGTAGCCCTTCTCGGCCAGCCGGAGCGCGGTGACGCTGCCGCCGAAGCCGGACCCGATGACGAGCACGTCGTACCGCATGACCGCATCATTACCGCTCGGTAGCCATCGCGCCAGCGCCCGATTTCGCGGGATCATGCTCCCGTCCGCGATCCGGAGGCGCCCGCCCGCAACTCGGTGCCCCCGTCGGGGCGTTGTCATTACCGGGGGTGTCGCATGACTCAGCGGACAGGGGCGCCACGCCCTCGATGGGTGCTGGGGCTCGCCGCCCTCGCGGCCGTGGTCCTGGTGGCCGTGGCCACCCTGGTGGTCACCCGGCTCGTCCGCGACGACGGGCCGCGGCGCGCGATCGGGCCGACGGGCGGCACCGGGACGCCGCAGGCCAGCCCCACCCCCAGCCCGACCGCGCCCCCCGGTGCCGGCATCACCGGCCCGCTCAACCTCCTGCTCGTCGGGGTGGACACCCGGGTCAGCGTGCCGGGCTGGGAGCCGCACGGCGACGCCGTGCTGGTGCTGCACGTGCCGAAGGGCCTCGACCGGGCGTACCTCTTCTCCCTCCCCCGCGACCTGCTGGTCGACATCCCGGCCTTCCCGAAGGCCGGCTACCGCGGCGGGAGGACCAAGCTCACCCACGCGATGAGCTACGGCAGCCGGGTGCCCGGCAAGCCCAAGCAGCCGAGCACCGCCCAGGGGTACGAGCTGCTGCGCAGCACGGTCAGCGGCTACACGGGGCTGCGCTTCGACGCCGGCGCGGTGCTCACCTTCAACGGCTTCGACCGGCTGGTGGACACCCTCGGCGGGGTGGACCTCTACGTCGACCAGCGGGTGGTCTCGCTGCACCGCCGCCCCGACGGCCGGCACCGGGAGCCCGCGCCGGGCGGCGGGGGCTACGTCGGGCCGCAGATGGTCTACGAGAAGGGCGAGCGGCACCTCACCGGCTGGCAGGCGCTGGACTACGCCCGGCAGCGCTACGTCACCGGCGGCGGCTACGCCCGGCAGCGCCACCAGCAGCAGCTGATCAAGGCACTGGCCACGAAGATCCTCGGCGAGGACCTGGCCCGGCAGCCGGAGCGCGTCCAGCAGGTGGTCGACGCGCTCGGCGACACCCTGGTCTACGCGGGCGGGCCGCGCGTCGTGGACGTCGCGTACGCCCTCGGCGGGCTCACGCCGGAGAGGTTCGTGCTGGTCGACCTGCCCGGCGCGGGCGTCGGCAAGGGCAGCGGCTACCGGGGCGAGGAGCTCACGTCGACCGGGCGGAAGTTCCTCACCGAGCTGCGCGCCGGCCGGGCCGACGCCCACCTCGCCGCCAACCCGAAGCTGCGCATCACGCGCTGAGCACCGTCACCGGCGCTCGTGCGGGCGGAGGTGGGCCGTCACCGGCGCTCGGGGCGGGCGGGGCGCTGCGTGCCGTACAGCCACGCCTCGAAGAGGTCGTCGAGCTGCTCGCCCGAGACCCGCTCGGCCAGCGCGACGAACTCGGCCGTGGTCGCGTTGGCGTCGCGCTTCTGCGCCGCCCAGGTCTTCAGAATCTCGAAGAACGCCTTGTCGCCGACGGCCACCCGCAGCGCGTGCACGGTCATCCCGCCGCGCTGGTAGACCGACTCGCTGAACAGGTTCTCCGCCCCCGGCTCGCCCGGCGGCGTCCGCCACACCTGGCCGGACGAGCCGGCGTAGCGAGCGTCGAACGCCTGCTGGGCGGTGCGCCCGCCGTCGTGCTCGGCCCACAGCCACTCGGCGTACGTCGCCAGGCCCTCGTTGAGCCAGATGTCCTGCCACTTCGCCAGCGACACGCTGTTGCCGAACCACTGGTGCGCCAGCTCGTGGGCGACCACGCCGGTGTTCTCGCCGCCGGAGAAGAAGCTCGCGGAGTAGACCGGGCGGCTCTGCGTCTCCAGGGCGTACCGGATCCGGGCGTCGGAGACCACCACGCCGCCGTACGCCCCGAACGGGTACGGTCCGAACACGCTCTCCAGGTGGTCGGCCACCTCGACCGTGTCGGCGATCGACCGGTCCGCCGCGCCCTCCGGCAGGTCGGTGGTGACCGCGTGGAACACCGGCCGCCCCTTGTGCTCGCCCTCGGTGATCCGGAACCTCCCGATGACGACGGTGCTCAGGTAGCTCGCCATCGGGCTGCGCTCGGCCCACTTCCAGGTGGTCCAGCCGCCGGTGGTGCTCCTCCCCGCCGGCACACCGTTGCTGACCGCCGTCAGCCCCTTCGGCACGGTGATCTCGAAGTCGTAGGTGGCCTTGTCCGAGGGGTGGTCGTTGACCGGGAACCACGTGCTCGCCGACTCGGGCTGGCCGAGGGCGATCGCCCCCTCGTCGGTGTGCAGGAAGCCCCCGACGCCGAGGGCCTCGTTGCGCAGCGGCTCCGGCTCCCCCTCGTACGCGATCTCGGCGACGAAGCCGTTGCCCGCGATCAGGCCCCGGGCCGGCGTGACGACCAGCTCGTCGCCCTTGCGGGCGTGCTTCGCCGGGGCCCCGTCCACGGTCACCGACCGCACGGTCAGCCCGGCCAGGTCCAGGTTGAACGCGGACAGGTCGCCGGTCGCCGCCGCCTGCACGATGGTGGTCCCGGTGAGCCGGTCCTCCGCCGGGTCGTAGCGCACCTTGACGGTGTAGCGGCTGACGTCGTACCCGCCGTTGCCGTAGGTCGGGAAGTACTCGTCGCCCGCGCCGGCCGCCCCGGGCGTGAACTGGCGCGACGCCCCGGGCGTGGAGGTGCCCGGGGTCGGGGCCGGGGCCGGCTCGTCGGCCGACCCGCATCCGGCCAGCCCGAGCGTCCCGGCCAGCAGCAGGCCGGTGCCCGCGCACAGCGTCCGCCGCGACAGCGTCATCGCCTCGTCCCTCCCTGCGCCGCCGGCTGCCCCACCGGCGGCCCCCTGGCGGACCCGCGCCCGGCGGGTGCCGCTCGCCCGGGCCGGCGGCGCGGAAGCGGCCGGTGCGGCGCCGGGGTCCGGCGGGCAGCCTACCGAGCGCCGCCGGAAGCCCGGGCCCTGCCCGCCCGGCTCACGGCAGCGCGGGGGCGCTCCCGCCGACGAGCCAGGCGTCGAGGAGCGGACGCAGGGGCTTCCCGGCGACCCGCTCGGCCAGCGCGACCAGGTCGTCCGTGGTGGCGTTGCCGTCGCGCCGCTCGGCGGTCCAGGTCCGCAGGATGCGGAAGAACGTGTCGTCGCCGACCGTGCGGCGCAGCGCGTGCACGGCCAGCGCGCCGCGCTTGTAGACGGCCGAACCGAACAACCGGGACCGCCCGGGGTCGACGGACGGCCGGGACCAGTCGGTCGCGGCGTACTCCAGCTCGAAGGTGCGCTGCGCGGTGCGACCGCCGTCGTGCTCCTCCCACAGCCACTCCGCGTAGGTGGCGAAGCCCTCGTTGAGCCAGATGTCGCTCCACCGGCTCAGCGCCACGCTGTTGCCGAACCACTGGTGGGCCAGCTCGTGCGCGACCACTCCCGGGTTGGGCCGCCCGCCACGGAAGAAGCCCGGCCCGTAGACCGGTCGGGACTGGGTCTCCAGCGCGTAGCCGATCCGGCCGTCGGTGACCACGACCCCGCCGTAGGAGTCGAACGGGTACGGCCCGAACCGGCTGGCCAGAAAGTCGGCGATCTCGCCGGTGCGGGCCAGCGAGGCGGCCTCCGGCCCGGTCGCCGGCAGGCTCGCCGGGACCGCCGTGACCATCGGCTTGCCGGCGTGCGTGCCGCTGCGCACCCGGTAGTCACCGATCACCAGGGTCGTCAGGTAGCTGGCCATCGGCGACCGCTCGGCCCAACGCCAGGTGGTCCAGCCGGCGGCGCTGGTCCGCTCCCCCGGCACCCCGTTGCTCAGCGCGGCCAGCCCGTCCGGCACGGTCACCTCGATGTCGTACGTGGCCTTGTCAGACGGGTGGTCGTTGACCGGGAACCAGGTGGCCGCCGACCAGGGCTGGCCGAGGGCGATCGCGCCGTCGGCGGTGTGCAGGAAGCCGCCGCTGCCGAGTTGCCCGTCGGCCTTCGCCGCCGGCACGCCGGAGTAGTCCACCTCGACGGTGAACCGGGCGCCCTCGGGAAGGCCGTCGCGCGGGGTGACGACCAGCTCGTCGCCGTCGCGGGCGGATCCGGCCGGCCGGCCGTCGACGGCCACCCGCGACACGTCCAGCCCGGCGAGGTCCAGATTGAACCGGGACAGCGTGCCGGTCGCGGTGGCCGTGAGCGCGGCCCGCCCGGCGAGCCGGTCGGTCGCCGGGTCGTAGCGCACGGCGAGGCGGTAGCCCGCGACGTCGTAGCCGCCGTTGCCGGCCCCCGGCACGTACGGGTCGGCGAGGTCGGCCGCTCCCGGCCGGAAGCCGCCCGGCTCATCGCCGTCGGTGCAGGCCGCGAACACCAGGGCCGCGACGACGGCGACGGCGAGCGCGGGGCGGATCCGACGGCGGGTACGACGCACCGGCCGAGCCTATCGGCGCGGCCGGTGCGGGTGGTGCTGCTTGCGCAGGTCAGCGGTCGAGGACCAGGCCGACCTTCTGGAACTCCTTGAGGTCGCGGTAGCCGCACTTGGCCATCGCGCGGCGCAGGCCGCCGAAGAGGTTGAGCTGGCCGTCCGGCTCGTCGGCAGGGCCGAAGAGCAGCTGCTCCATCGAGCCGAGCGGCTCGCCGGCGGTCTCGAACGCGCCCCGGGGCAGCGACGGGTGGCTGGCGGCGGAGTGCCACCAGGCGCCGCCGGCCGGCGCCTCGGCGCAGAGCGACAGCGGCTCGCCGAGCATCACCGCGTCGGCGCCGCAGCCGAGGGCCTTGGCGATGTCGCCCGAGGTCTGGATGTCACCGTCGGCGATCAGGTGCACGTACCGGCCGCCGGTCTCGTCGAGGTAGTCCCGGCGGGCCGCCGCCGCGTCGGCGATCGCGGTCGCCATCGGCACCCGGATGCCCAGCACCGACTCGGTGGTCGACCACTCGTCGCCGCCGATGCCGACGATGACGCCGGCCGCGCCCGTACGCATCAGGTGCAGCGCCGTCTTGTAGTCGGTGCAGCCGCCCACGACGACCGGGAGGTCCAGGTCGGCGATGAACTCCTTGAGGTTGAGCGGCTCGTCGGTGGTCGAGACGTGCTCGGCGGAGACGATGGTGCCCTGGATGACCAGGATGTCCACGCCGGCGTCGAGGATCACCGGGGCCAGCGCCAGGGTGTGCTGCGGGGAGACCCGCACCGCCACCGTGCCGCCGCCGGCGCGCAGCTCGCGGACCCGCTCGGCGATCAGGTCGGGGCGGATCGGCTCCGCGTAGACCTCCTGGAGCCGCTTGGTGGTGCGGGCCTCCTCGTCGAGCCCGGACAGCTCCTCCAGGACCTTGGTCGGGTTCTCGTAGCGGGTCCACAGGCCCTCGACGTTGAGCACGCCGAGGCCGCCCAGCTGGCCGAGCCGGACGGCGGAGGCCGGGCTCATCGTCGCGTCCGAGGGGTGCCCGACGCAGGGGATGCCGAACTGGTACGCGTCGAGCTGCCAGGCGGTGGAGACGTCGTCGACGTCCCGGGTCCGGCGGCTCGGCACGATGGCGATGTCGTCCAGGTGGTAGCCGCGCTGCGCGGTCTTGCCCAGCCCGATCTCGACCACGTCACGCATGGGGGACTCCAGTTGTCGCAGGGGGGATGGTCAGCGGGAGTGGTAGTTGGGCGCCTCGACCGTCATCTGGATGTCGTGCGGGTGGCTCTCCTTGAGCCCCGCCGCCGTGATCCGGATGAGCTGACCGCGGCGGTGCAGCTCGGGGATGCTCTCCGCGCCTACGTACCCCATCGCCGCGCGCAGCCCACCGGTGAGCTGGTGGGCGACCGCGGACAGCGGGCCCCGGTAGGGCACCTGGCCCTCCACGCCCTCGGGGACCAGCTTGTCCTCGGCGAGCACGTCCTGCTGGAAGTAGCGGTCCTTGGAGTAGGACTTGCCCTGGCCCCGGGACTGCATCGCGCCGAGCGAGCCCATGCCCCGGTAGGCCTTGTACTGCTTGCCGTTGATGAAGATCAGCTCACCGGGGCTCTCCTCGCAGCCGGCCAGCAGGCTGCCCAGCATCACCGTGTCGGCGCCCGCGACGAGCGCCTTGGCGATGTCGCCCGAGTACTGGATGCCGCCGTCGCCGATGACCGGGACGCCGGCCGGCCGCGCGGCGCGCGCGGCCTCCATGATCGCGGTGATCTGCGGTACGCCCACCCCCGCGACGATCCGGGTGGTGCAGATCGCGCCCGGCCCGACGCCGACCTTCACGCCGTCGGCGCCCGCCTCGACCAGCGCCCTGGCGCCGGCGTAGGTGGCGACGTTGCCGCCGACGATGTCGATCGTCACGTCCTTCTTGAGCTGGCGGACCATGTCCAGCACGGCCCGCTGGTGGCCGTGCGCGGTGTCCACGATCAGCACGTCGACGCCCGCGTCGACAAGCGCCCGGGCCCGCTTGTACGCGTCGTCGCCCACCCCGACGGCGGCGGCGACCCGCAGCCGGCCGGCGTCGTCCTTGGTGGCGTTCGGGTACTGCTCGCTCTTGGTGAAGTCCTTGACCGTGATCAGCCCGCGCAGCCGGCCCGAGTCGTCGACGATCGGCAGCTTCTCGACCTTGTGCCGGCGCAGCAGGTCGAGGGCGTCGTCCTTGCTGACCCCGACCTGGGCGGTGACCAGCGGGGTACGGGTCATGATCTGGTGGACCGGGGTGGCCGGGTCGGAGACGAACCGCATGTCGCGGTTGGTGACGATGCCGACCAGCTGGCCCTCGCCGTCCACGACGGGCACGCCGGAGATGCGGTAGCGCCCGCAGAGGGAGTCGACGTCGCGCAGCGTGTCGTCGGGGCTGGCGGTCACCGGGTTGGTGATCATGCCGGACTCGGAGCGCTTCACCAGGTCGACCTGGAGCGCCTGGTCCTCCAGGGAGAGGTTGCGGTGCAGCACGCCGATGCCGCCCTGGCGGGCCATGGCGATCGCCATCCGGGCCTCGGTCACCGTGTCCATCGCGCTGGAGAGCAGCGGGATCGACAGGTCGATGTTGCGGGTCAGCTTCGTCACGGTGTTGACCCGGCTGGGCACCACGTCCGACTCGCCCGGCTGGAGCAGCACGTCGTCGAAGGTCAACCCGAGCGGAACCACCCGGGCGGAACCGGCGGGCAACTCCGGCAGGTGGCCGCCCAGCTCGCCGTTGTCGGCGCCGGCCGGAAGATCGGTGCTGGGCGAAAATTCCACGATTGCTCCCCTGAGCTGCTCGGACGGGCTTCAGCGAGGTGGCGCGGGCGGGCACCGGCACACGCCGGGTGACGGCGCGTCGTCCCATCGTACCCACCGACCTGGGCCGACTCCGGCCGGTGGCGGCGCAGGTCACCGACGGCCGGGGGCGGACGCGGCCCTGGCGTTGGGTCTACGGTGAGGGGGTGCACGACGAGCCCATCGACCCCTTCAACGGCGACCCGGCTGATCCGGCCGCCGGCCTGCACGATCCGGGCGACGACGCCCCGCTCGACCCGCTGACGGACGTCGAGCGACAGGACGTGCTGGAGGATCTCGCCGACCTGGAGATCTACCAGGCGCTGCTGGCGCCGATCGGGGTGCGCGGGCTGGTCATCGAGTGCGAGGACTGCCGGGAGCCGCACTACTTCGACTGGGACCTGCTGCGGGGCAACCTGCGCCACCTGCTCAGCTCGGGGCGTCCCCGGGTGCACGAGCCGGCCTACGACCCCGACCCGGACCACTACGTCACCTGGGACTACGCCCGCGGCTACGCCGACGGGGTGCACGACACCCTGACCGAGGGCGCCGACGAGGAGCCCGACACCGAACGCTGAGGCGGGCCGGGGCCGCACCGGGTGGGCTCAGGCCGCCCGCCCGGCTCCGCGCGCCGGGGCCCTCTGGCCGGCCGGACGGCTCAGGCCACCAGCCCGCGCGCCGAGGCCCTCCGGCCGTACGGCTCAGGCCACCAGGCCGGCGCGGAAGCCGGCCGCCACGGCGTGCGCGCGGTCCCGCGCGCCGAGCTTGCGGAACAGCCGCCGGGCGTGGGTCTTCACGGTGTCCTCCGAGACGAACAGCTCCCGGCCGATCTCGGCGTTGCTCTTGCCCTCCGCCATGCCCAGCAGCACCTGGAGTTCGCGTTCGGTGAGCCCGACCTGGGACCGGCCGCCGCGCGGGCCGGGCCCGCCCCGCCGCCCCGGGGGCGTGGTCTCCGCCGGCTCGTCGGCGGGCTCGGCCGGGTCGTCGCCGCGCTGCGCCGGCACCACCGTCGGCGTGCCGCCCGGGCCGTCGGGGGCCGTCGCCGACCAGGTGGGACCCGGTTCGGCAGGCGGCCGGCCGGCCTGGCCGGTACGGGCGGAACCGCCGACCGCCGCGGTGTCCCGGGCCGGGTCGGTGACCGGGCGCCGCGTCGCCCGGCCGGGCGACGAGAGCAGCAGCAGGGCCTTGGCCACCGCGCTGGTCAGGTCCTGGTCGACGCCCTGGATGAGGCCCCGGGCGCCCGCGCTGATGGTGGCCGCGGCGGCCTCCGACTCCTCGGTGCCGAGCAGCAGCACGGAGGCCTGCGGCGCGCGGGCGAGCACCCGCCGGACGAAGCCCGCGCTGTCCGGCCGGGTGAGGGCCGTGTCCGCGAGCACCACGTCGGCGGGGCGCTCGGCCAGCCGCAGCATCACCTCGGGATCGGAGACCGCCGTCCGCACCACGGCGGACAGCCCGAGCCGTGCCGCCGCGGACGCGAGATGTTGCGCCGCGAGCGGTGTCCGAACGCACACGAGAACCGTACGCACAGTGGTCTCCTCTCCGTCGAGAAGCAGACCATGACCGGGTCGGGTCGCGAGGGGGTTCGGGCAATCCAACGAACTTTTCCGACAAGTGGGGCATATGCCGCCAGTTGCCGGAAGTTTTCGATCACAGGTGTGTGAGCCGGCGACGCCCCGGGTACGGAGGTCCCAGGCCGGAAACGGCGCGCCTGCGCGGACCGTCGCCCGGACGCCGATTCACCAGGATCTGCGCGGTGCCGCGCGGGAGGAGGGGTGCTGATGTCGAACGTACGCAGACTGCCCGGACCCATCGTCGACCTCTGGGACTGGCAGCGGCTCGGTGCCTGCCGGGGCCGGGACAGCGCGCAGTTCTTCCACCCGGACGGGGAACGTGGCTCGTCCCGCCTGCGCCGGGAGTCCGGCGCGAAGGCCGTCTGCCGCGCCTGCCCGGTCCGGGCCGAGTGCGCCGCCCACGCCCTCGCCGTGCGCGAGCCGTACGGCGTGTGGGGCGGCTTCAGCGAGTCGGAGCGGCTGCGGCTGCTCGCCGTCGGCTGGGAGGACCTGGCCGACCGCCGCCAGAGCCGGGTGGACGTGGCCCGACTGGAGGCCCGCCTGGGCCAGCCGCACCGGTCGACCGTCCCCGCCCAGCGCAAGATCGCCTGAGCCGGCGGCCTCCGAGACCACACCGACGCCGCGTCCCCGCCCGGGGACGCGGCGTCGCGGCGTTCCGGCCGCGCACGAACCCCGTCGCGGGAGGGCGCTCAGCGCACCGTGACGGTGACGGTGTGCCAGCCGGTGGCGCCGTCCGGGGCGACCGCCTGCCGCCGCCCGGTCTGCGTCTCGCCGGTGACGTCGGTCGCCCGGACGGAGAGGGTGTGCTCCCCCGGCGTGGCGTCCCACCGCCACGACCACTGGACCCAGGTGTCCACCGAGACCACGGGAGCCAGCTCCGCCTCGCGCCACGGCCCGTCGTCGACGCGTACCTCGACGCGGCGGATACCGCGGTGCTGCGCCCAGGCCACCCCGGCCACCGTGACGGCGCCGGCGGTGAGCCGGTTGCGTGGGCGGGGCGTGTCGATCCGGGACTGGGTCTTCACCGGCCCCTGCGCCGACCAGCCGCGCGGCACCCAGTACGCGTCGAAGTCCGCGAAGCTGGTCAGCTCCAGCTCGGTCACCCACTTGCAGGCCGACACGTAGCCGTAGAGGCCGGGCACCACCATCCGCGCGGGGAAGCCGTGCCGCACCGGCAGCGGCTCGCCGTTCATCCCCACCGCCAGCAGCGCGTCGCGCCCGTCCCGGAGCACGGCGGTCGGCGTGCCGCAGGTCCACCCGTCCACCGAGCGGCCGACGACCTGGTCGGCGCCCTCCTCCGGCTCGGCCTCGTCGAGCAGCTCCCGGATCGGCACGCCCAGCCAGCGCGCGTTGCCGACGAGGTCCCCGCCCACCTCGTTGGAGACGCAGGCGAGGGTGACGTACCGCTCGACCATCGGGCGGGCGAGCAGGTCGGCGAAGCTCAGCTCGATCTCGTTGCGTACCCGGCCGTGGATGCGCAGCCGCCAGGTCTCCGGGTCCACCTGGGGCAGCACCAGCGCGGTGTCGATCCGGTAAAAGCCGAAGTTCGGCGTGACGTACGGGGCGAGCTGGGTCAGCGACAGGTCCGCCCCCGCCGGCACCGCCGGGGCGGGCGCCACCGGCGCGGGCAGCGCGACGGCCTCCCGGGCCGCCGACACCCCCCGCCGGCCGGCGAGCCACCGACCGCCGAGCCCGGCCACCCCGGCCGCGCCGACCAGCAGGCCGGCCCCGGTCAGGAACCGTCGCCGCGACGCCGGGTCGCTGGGCTCCAACGGCTGCACAGGCGCCGCGGCGGGCGGCGGCGTGGGCGGTGCGGTGGGCGGGGACCAGGGCCACGGGTCGAGTTCGAGCGGACCGGCGACGAAGGCCCAGAGCACCGCCGCCCCGAGCCCGGCGCCGACCAGCGAGGGCAGCGCGTCGAGGGGCCCGGCGCCGGCCCGCGTGACGGCGGCGGCCACGCCGAGGGCGGCGAAGGCGGCGATGCCGGCGAGACCGATCGCCAGCCGGCGCAGGGAGAGCACGCCGAGCAGCGCGGCGAAGGCGGCGAGCAGCAGGCCCGTCCCGACCAGCAGCGCGATCTTGTCGTACGTGCCGAAGAGCGCGATGCCGAGCTGCTTGAGCGGCTCGGGCACCGTGTCGACCACGAGCCCCCCGACGGCGACCAGCGGCGCCGAACGGGGACCGGTCAGCACCGCCACCAGCTCGGCGGAGCCGATCGCCACCGCGGCGGCGGTGACCCCGGCCAGGGCGGCGTAGCCGCGCGTCGTGCTGCTCATCGGGCCAGTGTTTCCGATGCACCGGCCGGCCGGTAGTCGCGCCGGCGCCCGCAAAGGCGTCGGGGCGCACCGTCACGCGGACGGTGCGCCCCGACGAGGCGTACGGCGAGGGTCAGAAGCCCGGGCCGTGCTGGTGGCCGTGGCCGTGGCTGTGGCCGTGCCCACCGGCGGCGGCCGGCTCGGCCTTCTCCGGCTTCTCCACCACGAGGCTCTCCGTGGTGAGCAGCAGGCCGGCGATCGACGCGGCGTTGGTGACCGCGTTGCGGGTCACCTTCACCGGGTCGACGATGCCGGACTTCGCCAGGTCGACGTACTCGCCGGTGGCGGCGTCGAGGCCGTGGCCCCACTCCTTGCCGGCGACCTTGTTCACGACGACGTAGCCGTCGTGGCCGGCGTTCTGGGCGATCCAGCGCAGCGGCTCGACCAGCGCCTTGCGCACGATCGAGACGCCGACCTTCTCGTCACCGGTGAAGCCGAGGTCGTCGTCGAGCACCGACAGGATCTGCACCAGGGCGGCGCCGCCGCCGGGGACGGTGCCCTCCTCGACCGCGGCCTTGGTCGCGGCGATCGCGTCCTCGATGCGGTGCTTGCGCTCCTTCATCTCGACCTCGGTCGCGGCGCCGACCTTGATGACCGCGATGCCGCCGGACAGCTTGGCCAGCCGCTCGGCGAGCTTCTCCCGGTCCCAGTCGGAGTCCGAGGCCTCGATCTCCTTGCGGATCTGCGCGACCCGGTCGGCGACCTCGCTCGACTTGCCACCACCGTCGACGACCGTGGTGTTCTCCTTGTCGACCACGACGCGCCGGGCGGTGCCGAGCACCTCCAGGCCCACCTGGTCGAGCTTGTAGCCCAGCTCGGGCGCGACCAGCTCGGCGCCGGTGAGGATCGCCATGTCCTGGAGCATCGCCTTGCGCCGGTCACCGAAGCCGGGGGCCTTGACCGCGCAGACCTTGAGGGTCTTGCGGATCGAGTTGACCACCAGCGTCGACAGCGCCTGGCCGTCGACGTCCTCGGCGATGATCAGCAGCGGCTTGCTGTTCTGGAGGACCTTCTCCAGCAGCGGCAGCAGCTCCTCGATCGCCGAGATCTTCTGCGTGGTGATGAGGATGTACGGGTCCTCCAGGACCGACTCCTGCGACTCCACGTCGGTGACGAAGTTCGGCGAGATGAAGCCCTTGTCGAACTGGAGACCCTCGGTCACGTCCAGCTCGGTGTGCAGGGCGGAGCCCTCCTCGACGGTGATGACACCGTCGCGGCCGACCCTCTCCATCGCCTCGGCGATCAGCTCGCCGATCGTGGCGTCCTGCGCGGAGATCGTCGCGACGTGCGCGATCGACTTCTTGTCGGCGACCTCGACCGCGCGGCCGAGCAGCGCCTCGGAGACCTTGGCGGCCGCCGCGTCGATGCCCCGCTTGAGGCCGGCCGGGTTGGTGCCGGCCGTGACGTTGCGCAGGCCCTCGCGGACCATCGCCTGGGCCAGCACGGTGGCGGTGGTGGTCCCGTCGCCGGCGACGTCGTTGGTCTTGGTCGCCACCTCCTTGACCAGCTGCGCACCGAGGTTCTCGTAGGGGTTGGTGAGCTCGATCTCCTTGGCGATGGTCACGCCGTCGTTGGTGATCGTGGGCACACCGAACTTCTTGTCCAGGACGACGTTGCGCCCGCGCGGGCCGAGGGTGACCTTGACCGCGTCCGCGAGGGCGTTGACACCGTGCTCGAGCAGGTGCCGGGCGTCGTCCGAGAAGCTCAGGATCTTCGCCATGAATGTCCCTTCGAAGCGACGTCGCCCCGGCCCGGCGAGCCGGACCGGGGCGACGACACTGATCGGTTGCTTACTTCTCGATGACCGCGAGGACGTCGCGGGCGGAGAGCACCAGGTACTCCTCGCCGGCGTACTTGACCTCGGTGCCGCCGTACTTCGAGTAGATGACGGTGTCGCCGACGGAGACGTCAACCGGGATCCGGTTGCCCTTGTCGTCGATCCGGCCCGGGCCGACAGCGAGGACGGTGCCCTCCTGCGGCTTCTCCTTGGCGGTGTCGGGGATCACGATGCCCGACGCCGTGGTGGTCTCAGCCTCGTTCGCCTGGACCAGGATCCGGTCCTCGAGCGGCTTGATCGCAACCTTGGTCGCGGTAGTCACGGGCATACCCTCCTGGGGTACTGGTTTCGTTACCGGTCGGCGAGCCGACCGGCGTCAATCTGCCACATGCCACCGGGCGGGGCCGTCGTCGCGGGTGCCGGTCCGCCTGGCGTTCAGCGCCCGGGCCACGAGGCCCGGAAGCTGGCACCCTCGGGGTGAGAGTGCTAATCGCAGGTTATTCCTCGGCTAGCACTCCGTCAAGGAGAGTGCCAACCCGCCGGCCGGCGCGTCGGGTCCGCCGACCACAATGGCCGGGTGGATCTCGACCAACTCGCCGCCCTGCGTACGCCCGAGGGGTCGGCCGCGCTCGCCGCGGCCGCGCGGGTGGCCGGCGGCGACCCGCTGACCGCGGCGGCCGCGCTCCGCTCGACCGGGCTGCCGGCCGGCCTGGCGTCGGCCGCCCTCACCCAGGCCGAGTTACGGCGCCGGGCGGTCGGCAAGTTCGGGCCGGCGGCGGCGGGGATGTTCCTCACCCGGGCCGGGTTGGAGCAGGCCACGCGGGGCGTCGTCGCGGCACGGCGGGCCGAGCGGCTGCGGGCCGCCGGGGTGCGCACGCTCGCCGACCTCGGCTGCGGCCTCGGCGCGGACGCGCTCGCCGCGGCCCGCGCCGGCATCCGGGTGTACGGCGTGGAGGCCGACCCGCTGACCGCCGCGATGGCCGCCGCGAACGCCGCGGCGGCCGGGCTGGCCGAGCTGTTCACGGTGGAGTGCGGCGACGCCACGGCGTTCGACGTGGACCGGGTCGACGGGGTGTTCTGCGACCCGGCGCGGCGCAGGGCGGGCACCGGGCGGCGCATCTTCGACCCGAACGCCTACTCCCCGCCCTGGGACTTCGTGGTCGGGCTGGCCGAGCGGGTGCCGCACACCGTCGTGAAGGTGGCGCCCGGCATCGACCACGCGCTGGTCCCGGCGGGCGCCGAGGCCGAGTGGGTGAGCGTCAACGGCGACCTGGTCGAGGCGGCCCTGTGGTGCGGCGAGCTGGCGCAGGTCCCCCGCCGCGCCACCCTGCTGCGCAACAGGCAACGGCCCCCCGTCGACGCCTCCGGCGCGGGAGGGGGGCCCGCCGATCGGCCGGCCGGTTCCTGCCAGCTGACCGGCTCCGGGGCCGCCGAGGCCACCGTCGGCCCGGCGCGCCGGTTCCTGTACGACCCCGACCCGGCGGTGGTCCGCGCGCACCTGGTCGCCGAGCTGGCGGAGACGCTGGGCGCGACGCTGGCCGACCCGAGCATCGCCTACCTCTACGCGGACGCGCCGACGCCGACGCCGTTCGCCCGCTGCCTGGAGGTCACCGACGTGCTGCCGTTCTCGCTCAAGCGGCTGCGGGCGCTGCTGCGGGAGCGTCGGGTCGGGCGGGTGGAGATCCTCAAGCGCGGGTCCGCCCTGGAGCCGGAGAAGCTCCGCCGGGACCTGCGGCTGGCCGGGGACGAGGCGGCCAGCCTGGTGCTGACCCGGGTCGCCGGGGCGCCGACGGTGCTGCTCTGCCGGCCGGTCGGGTAGCGCGCGAGACCGTGGGCGCCGGCGTCGACCGTCCGGCCCTTTCGGCTCGCGGGTCGCGCGGGGCCGGGTTAGCTTGACCGTCATGGCGGGACAGGGCACTCCGGCGACCGCGCTGCTGACGAAGCGGAAGATCGCCCACAGCACCCATCCGTACGACGTCTCCCCGGACGCCCCGAACTACGGCGCGCTGGTCGCGGCGGCGCTGGGGGTGCCGCCGGAGCGGGTCTTCAAGTCGCTGGTCGCGGAGGTCGACGGCGCGCTGACGGTGGCGGTCGTGCCGGTCACCGGCGAGCTGGACCTCAAGGCGCTCGCGGCGGCGGCCGGCGGCAAGCGGGCCGCCATGGCCGACCGGGCGGTGGCCGAACGGGCCACCGGCTACGTGCGCGGCGGCATCAGCCCGCTCGGCCAGCGCCGGCGGCTGCCCACGGTGCTCGACTCGTCGGCGCTCGACCATCCCACCGTCTACGTCTCGGCGGGTCGCCGCGGTCTCCAGCTCCAGCTCGCCCCGCAGGATCTGGTGACGCTCACCGGGGCGGCCACGGCCCCGCTGTCGACCCGCTGAGCTGCGCCGCTCCCGGCGGCGACGAGAGAGCGCTCCCCCGCTCGGCGACGGGCAGGTGTCAGGGACGTTGCTGAATTGTTACTGCCGACAACAAACTCGCGACCTCGGTGCTCTTGTGCCCACGCCGCCGCGCGGAATACGTTGCCGGACACAACAAACCAACATCATCCCCCACCCCCGAAAGGACCCTGCTGATGCGCAAGGGCTTCCTCACCTTCGCCGCCGTGGGCCTGCTGGCCGCCGGCGGCCTGACCGCCTGCGGCGACGACTCCGGTTCCGAGGCCGGCGGCTCCACCGAGAAGAAGCCGAAGATCGGCGTGATCCTGCCGGACAGCAAGTCCTCCGCCCGCTGGGAGGGCGCGGACCGCAAGTTCCTGACGGAGGCGTTCGAGGCGGCCGGCGTCGACTACGACATCCAGAACGCCCAGGGCGACAAGACGGCGTTCCAGACCATCGCCGACCAGATGATCACCAAGGGCGTCACCGCCCTGATGATCGTCAACCTGGACTCCGGCACCGGCAAGGCCGTGCTCGACAAGGCCAAGTCCCAGGGTGTGGCGACCATCGACTACGACCGGCTCACGCTGGGCGGCTCGGCCACCTACTACGTCAGCTTCGACAACGAGGTCGTCGGCAAGCTCCAGGGCGAGGGCCTGAGCAAGTGCCTGACCGACAAGGGCGCCAAGAACCCGGTCGTGGCCTACCTGAACGGCTCCCCGACCGACAACAACGCCACGCTGTTCAAGAACGGGTACGACTCGGTGCTCAAGCCGAAGTTCGACTCGAAGGAATACACCAAGGGCCCGGACCAGAACGTGCCGGAGTGGGACAACACCCAGGCCGCCACGATCTTCGAGCAGATGCTGACCCAGACCGGCGGCAAGATCGACGGCGTGCTCGCCGCCAACGACGGCCTCGGCAACGCGGCCATCTCGGTGCTGAAGAAGAACAAGCTCAACGGCAAGGTCCCGGTGACCGGCCAGGACGCCACCACGCAGGGCCTGCAGAACATCCTCGCCGGCGACCAGTGCATGACCGTCTACAAGGCGATCAAGGAGGAGGCGAAGGCCGCCTCGGACCTGGCCATCGCGGTGGCCAAGGGTGAGAAGAAGGAGACCAGCCAGACGGTCAAGGACCCGGAGGGCGGCCGGGACGTCCCGGCCGTGCTGCTCACCCCGAAGCTGATCTTCAAGGAGAACGTCAAGGACGTCATCGCCGACGGCTTCGTCACCAAGGACGAGGTCTGCGCCGGGGCGTACGCCAAGCTCTGCGCCGACGCCGGCATCAGCTGACCCGTACCCGCTTCCACGCGCACGCCGCCCGGCACGGACCCTGTGCCGGGCGGCGGTTCGCGCCGGACGGGATCCGAGACCTCCCCTCCACCTGAAGGAGACCCCCCGTGTCCGCAACCCCCCTGCTGGAACTACGCGGGATCGACAAGAGCTTCGGTCCCGTCCAGGTCCTGCGCGACGTCGCCTTCGCCGCCCACCCGGGCGAGGTGACCGCGCTGGTCGGCGACAATGGCGCCGGCAAGTCGACCCTCGTCAAGTGCATCAGCGGCATCTACCCCACCGACGCGGGCGAGTTCCGCTTCGACGGGCGGCCGGTGACCATCAACAGCCCCCGCGACGCCGCCGCGCTCGGCATCGAGGTCGTCTACCAGGACCTCGCGCTCTGCGACAACCTCGACATCGTGCAGAACATGTTCCTCGGCCGGGAGAAGCGCAGCGGCATCGTGCTCGACGAGCCGACCATGGAGCAGATGGCCGCCGACACCCTCGCCGGGCTGAGCGTGCGGACCGTGAAGTCGCTGCGGCAGCACGTCTCCAGCCTCTCCGGCGGCCAGCGGCAGACCGTCGCGATCGCCAAGGCCGTGCTCTGGAACAGCCGGCTCGTCATCCTCGACGAGCCCACCGCCGCGCTCGGCGTCGCGCAGACCGCCCAGGTGCTCGAACTGGTCCGTCGGCTCGCCGACAACGGCCTGGCCGTGGTGCTCATCTCGCACAACATGAACGACGTCTTCGCCGTCTCCGACCGGATCGCCGCGCTCTACCTCGGCCAGATGGTCGCCCAGGTGAAGACCACCGACATCACCCACTCGCAGGTGGTCGAGCTGATCACCGCCGGCCGCTCCGGCGGGCTCGGGCTCGCCGCCGCCGAGCCGGCCAACGGCGGCAACGGGCACGGCGCGGAGCCGGCCGGCAGCAACCCAGGAGGCGTCCGATGATCACCACCGTCGTGCACAAGGACGGCCCCGCGTCCGTCACACCGCCGCCCACCCTCGGCAGTCACGTCCGCAACTACGTCAGCCGGGTCCGGGGCGGCGACATCGGCGCGCTGCCCGCCGTGCTCGGCCTGGTCGTGCTCTGCACGGTCTTCTCGATCATGCAGCCGACGTTCCTCAGCGCCGGCAATTTCGCCAACCTGTTCACCCAGGGTGCCGCGGTCACGCTGATCGCGATGGGGCTGGTATTCGTCCTGCTGCTCGGCGAGATCGACCTCTCCGCCGGCTTCGCCAGCGGCGTCTGCGCCGCCATCCTCGCCAACGTCGTCACCGTGCTCGGCTACCCCTGGTACGTGGCCGTGCTCGCCGCGATCGTCACCGGCGTGGTGATCGGCACCACCCTCGGCTTCCTGGTCGCGAAGATCGGCATCCCGTCCTTCGTGGTGACCCTCGCCGGGTTCCTCGCCTTCCAGGGCATCGTGCTGATGCTGATGGAGGAGGGCGCCAACATCTCCGTCCGCGACGAGGTGCTGGTGGCCATCTCCAACCGCAACCTCCCGCCCGTCCTGGGCTGGCTGCTGGCCGCGGTGGCGGTCGCCGGCTACGCGGCCGTGCAGCTGCTGCGGCACCGTACGCGGGCCGCCCGGGGCCTGGTGACCGACCCGGTCGCGGTGGTGTTCGCCCGCATCGGCGGGTTGGCGCTCGTCCTCGGCGTCGCGGTCTTCATCCTCAACCTGGAGCGCAGCCGCAACGTCGTGATCAGCTCGCTCAAGGGCGTGCCGATCGTGGTGCCGATCATCGCGGTGCTGCTGGTCTTCTGGACCTTCGTGCTCCAGCGCACCAGCTACGGCCGGCACGTCTACGCTGTGGGCGGCAACAAGGAGGCGGCGCGCCGGGCCGGCATCAACGTGGACCGCATCCGCATCTCGGTCTTCGTCATCTGCTCCTCGATGGCGGCCGTCGGCGGTATCGTCGCCGCCAGCCGGGCCAACTCGGTGGACCCCAACACGGGTGGCAGTGACGTACTGCTCTACGCGGTCGGCGCGGCGGTCATCGGGGGCACCAGCCTCTTCGGCGGCAAGGGCCGGGTGCTCGACGCCGTCCTCGGTGGCGCGGTCGTCGCGGTCATCGACAACGGAATGGGCCTGATGGGATACAGCTCGGGGGTGAAGTACGTGGTCACCGGCGTGGTGCTGCTGCTCGCCGCGAGCGTGGACGCGTTCTCCCGCCGGCGTTCCACCGCCACCGGCAACCGTTGACCGCGCGGCACCGGAAGTGACGACGGCGATGCGCGCAGGACCGAGCCAGGACGAGATCCGTCGGCAGAACCTGGGCGCGTTGCTGCGGTACGTGCACGTGCACGGGGCCACCACCCGCGCCGAGCTCACCACCACGCTGGGGCTCAACCGCAGCACCATCGGCGCGCTGACCGCCGACCTGGCCGGCGCCGGGCTGGTCAGCGAGGGGACGCCGAAGGAGACCGGCCGGGCCGGACGACCGTCGCTGGTCGTCCGGCCCGAGTCGGACCGGGTGCACGCGTACGCGTACAGCATCGAGGTGGACCGGCTGCGGGCCGCACGGATCGGTCTCGGCGGCGCGGTGCTCGACCGCCGGGAACTGGACCGCCCCCGGGGCCTGACCGCCGCGGAGGCCGCCCCGCTGCTGGCCGGGGCGGTCAAGGAGATGCAGCAGAGCGCGCCGGCGGACGCCGTCTGCGTCGGCGCGGGCGTCGCGGTCTGCGGCATGGTCCGGCGCGACGACGGGCTGGTCCGGCTGGGTCCGACCACCGGATGGGTGGACGAGCCGATCGGCGCGGCGCTCGGCGCCGAACTGGGCTGCGACGTGCCGGTCACGGTCGGCAACGTGGCCGACGTGGCGGCCTTCGCCGAGCACGCCCGGGGCGCGGCGGCCGGCTGCGACAACGTCATCTACCTGTACGGGGACGTGGGCGTCGGCGCCGGCATCATCGCCGGCGGGCGCCGGCTGACGGGGCACGGCGGCTACGGCGGCGAGGTCGGCCACATGGTGGTCGTCCGGGACGGCGCGCCCTGCGATTGCGGCTCCCGGGGCTGCTGGGAGACCGAGATCGGCGAGTACGCCCTGCTGCGCGCCGCCGGTCGCTCCGACGCGCGGGGCCGCGACGCGCTGCTGGCCGTCTTCGACGCCGCCGACCGGGGCGACCTGCGGGCGCAGACGGCGGTACGCCAGGCCGGCGACTGGCTCGGCTTCGGGGTGGCCAACCTGGTGAACATCTTCAACCCGGAGATGGTCATCTTCGGCGGCGGCATGCGGGACCTCTACCTCGCGGCGGCGGCCCAGGTACGCAGCCGGCTCAACTCGATCGCCCTGCCGGCCTGCCTGGAGCACGTCCGGCTGCGCACCCCGAAACTCGGCGACGACGCGACGCTCATCGGCGCCGCCGAACTGGCCTTCGAACGCCTGCTCGCCGACCCCCTCGACGTCGGCTGACCGGTCCCGCCCCCGCCCCGGGCGGACCGTGGACAGGGTCCGGTAGCCGGCGGGCCGGTCCGGTGAACCGATCGGTCGGCCCGTCCGTACCAGTGCGCGGACGGGCGGAGGCGGAGGCGTCGCCCGGCCCGGACTCGTTTCGGACCGGACCGAGGAGACACCACGGACATGGCACCGCTCAGATCCGCCCGTCGCCGGCAGGGACACCGCAGCAGTCGCCTGGCGGCGCTGCTCGTCACGATCGCCGCCGGGCTCGGGGTGCTGCCCGGCGCGGCCGTCGCCGCGCCGGGCGGTCAACAGCTCAACGCGGCCGACGCCGCCCTGCTCAACGGGGTACGCCTGGCCGGGCTCTGGGAGATGCCGGCCGGGCAGATGGCCGCCGACAAGGGGCAGAGCGCGAGGGTACGCGAGATCGGTGCCGGCATCGCCACCGAGCACGAGGAGCTGGACCGGCTCACGGTCGAGGCGGCCAACAAGCTCGGGGCGAGCATCCCGAGCGACCCGACGGCCGAGCAGAGGGGCTGGCTTACGGAGATGCAGAACGCCTCCGGCGCCCGGTTCGACCAGATCTTCGTCACCCGGCTCCGGGTCGCCCACGGCAAGATCTTCCCGGTGATCGGGGCGGTCCGCGCCAGCACGCGAGACCCGGTGATCCGCAAGCTCGCCGACGACGCCAACCGGTTCGTCCTGCACCACATGCAGATGCTGGAGAGCACCGGGCTGGTCCGCTGGCCGGAACTGCCACCGGCCGCCCTGCCCGCCCCCGGCGACGACGGCCTGCTCGCCGCCGCCTCCGCCAACTCCGGCCCGCCGGTCGGGATCAGCAGCACGGTGGTCTGGCTGGTCTTCCTCGCCGCCCTCGGTACGGGAGGCATCGCCACGTACCGCATCCTGCGCCGCACCTGACCGACCGCCGTGCCGGGGAGGGCGCGGCCGGGCTCCTACCGGCCGCTGCTCCTACCGGCTGCTGCTCCGGGCCCGGTGCCCGGTGCTTTGGCCGTCCCCTGACCGGTTGCCCGCAGCTCCAGGCTCATGGCCCGGCTGCCGACGGCCTGCCTGCCCATGGACTGGCTGCGCACGATTGCCTGCCTGCCCATGGCCTGCCTGCCCGGGGCTGGCTGCACACGGTGGCCGCACCCGCTCCGACCCCCCGAGGGCCGGGCCGGTGGTTGACTCTCAGTGACTCCCGCAGGCATTCTTCCCGCCGCCAGCGGTCACCTGTTTCGCCGCTTTGCTCTGCAGCCATCCACGCACCAGTTACCCACCGTGGCTGGTGCGTCGGCGGCTGCAGAGCAAAGGGGACGCGGGGTGAGGTGGCAGACCCAACGACCGCGAGGAGAATCCTCTGGTCAAGGGATTGCGCTCCGAAATCGGCCACGCTCGCGCCCGAGAACCGGGCGGGAATGACTACCCTGCGTGCCGGCGGCCTCCTTCCGTTCGTCTCGTCACGCTGAGTACCTGCGGTGGCTTCGCCGCCAGCGGCGGTGGGTCTCCACGCCCACCCCCGTCGGGACGTCCGGACGTCCCGGACCTGCGGGGAGAGCCGGGCGACTGCTGGGGCGGCTGGACCGCGGGAACCGGGAGGAGCGGGGACCGGGGAGCCGGGAGACCGGGGCTGGGAGACCGGCGACCGCTACTCGTTGAGTTCCGGTCCCAGCAGCCGGATCTCCTCGATGTCGAGGACCGCCTGCAACTCCCGCAGGACGATGTCGTCGATCTCGTTCGTGTCCCGCAGCCTGGTGACCTCGCGCCGCTTGTGTTCGAGCACGGCGAGCCGCAGCCGCCGGTCGAGTTCCCGGGCCTGCTCCGCCGACTGGCTCTCGTCCGTGGAGCGGACGTCGTCGAGGTGTTGCTCGTAGTCCGCCCGGATCCGGTCGACCGCGTCCGGCGTCGCGCCGAGCCGGTCCGCGACCTCGGGCAGCACCGCCAGCGCGGCCTCGGTGGCACGCATCCGGGCCAGCCGCAGCTCGCCGACCCGCCGGGTGTCGCCGACCAGGCCCGCCCACCCGACGACGGCGGGCAGCGTGGTGCCCTGGATCAACATCGTCAGCAGGATGACCACGGCGGTGGCGAAGATGATCAGATCGCGATCGTGCACACGTGTGCCGGTGGACGTGGTCACCGGCACGGCGAGGGCTGCCGCGAGGGAGACCGCGCCCCGGAACCCCGCCCACCCGGCCGCCGTCCGCACCCGCCAGTTGACCCGCTCGTCCTGCTCCGCCGCCCGGCGGTCGACGACCAGGAAGGCGAACGCCGCCAGGTGGATCCACAGCATCCGGGTCAGCACGACCACGCCGGTCACCACCACCGCGATGACCAGCGCCCGCATCACCGACAGGCTGGTCACCCCGTGCAGGGCGCGCGGGATCTGCATCCCCAGGAGCACGAAGAGCCCGCCGTTGATCAGGAACGTGGCGAGGTCCCAGAAGCCGTACGCCAGCACCCGGGAGCGGGCCCGGATGACCCGGGGGGCGGCGTACGCCAGCATGAGGCCCGCGACCACCACCGCCAGGACGCCGCTGGCGTGCACGAACTCGGCGAGGAGGAAGGCGACGAACGGCGTGAGGACGCTCAGCGCTCCCTCGCGCAGCGGGTCGTCGAGCCGTCGCCGGACCAGGATCACCGCCCAGCCGACCAGCAGCCCGGCGGCGACGCCACCGGCCGACGCGAGGACGAACCGCTCGGTCAGCCCGAGCAACCCCGGCTCGGTGCCGCCCACGATCAGGCCCACTCCGACGGAGAAGAGCACCAGCGCGGTGCCGTCGTTGATCAGGCTCTCCGCGTGCAGGGTGGTCAGGATCCGGCGCGGCATCCGCTTGGCGAGGCCGGCGACCGCCGCCGCGTCGGTCGGCGCGAGCACCGCGCCGAGCACCCAGGCGGCGGCCGGGTCGACGCCGAACCGCTGCACGACGAGCGACACCGTGACCATCGTCGCCACCACCAGCCCCACCGCGAGCAACCCGATCGCGAGCAGGTTCGTGCGGATCTCACGCAGGCTGGTGGTGATGCTCTCCTTGTAGAGGATCGCCGGCAGGAACAGCAGCAGCACCACGTCGGGTTCCAGCACCACGTGGGACAGCGGCGGCAGGAGCGCGAGCAGCGCGCCCATCGTGATGAGCAGGACCGGGGGCGCCACGCTGTACCGCCCGCCGAGGGTCGTGCCGACCAGCACCGTGACGCCCAGCACCACGATCAGTTCGAGACCGCCCACGTCGCACCCCCGTCACCGGCCGACGCCACGGTGCCGGGTACGCGCCGGTCGCCTGCCGCTCCACCATCGTGGTACGGCGGTCCGGCGCGGCACCCTCGAACCCGGAAACAGGGCACCCCTGCCCGCCGGCGCCGACGGCGCCGTATTCGGACACGGACGCCGCACGCCGCGCGGCGCGTCAGGAGCCGGTGCCGTGCCAGGAGCGCCAGAGGGCCGCGTAGGAGCCGTCGGCCGCGACCAGCTCGTCGTGCGAGCCGATCTCGGCGATCCGGCCGTCCTCCACCACCGCCACGCGGTCGGCGTCGTGCGCCGAGAAGAGGCGGTGCGCGATGGCCACGACCGTGCGGCCCTGGAGGACGGCCGCGAGGGACCGTTCCAGGTGCCGGGCGGCGCGGGGGTCGATCAGCGAGGTGGCCTCGTCCAGCACCAGGGTGTGCGGGTCGGCCAGCACCAGCCGGGCCAGCGCCAGCTGCTGCGCCTGCGCGGGCGACAGCGGGTGCCCGCCGGCACCGACCACCGTGTCCAGCCCGTCCGGCAGCCCGTCGGCCCAGTCGAGCGCGTCGACGGCGGCCAGCGCCGACCGGACCGCCGACTCGTCGGCGCCCGGACGCACCATCGCCACGTTCTCCCGCAGCGTGCCGATGAAGACGTGGTGCTCCTGGGTGACCAGGGCGACGTGCGTCCGCAACTCCGCCAGGGGCAGCTCGTCTAGCCGCCGACCGGCCACCGTGACCGAGCCGGTACGGGGCGCGTGCACCCCGGCGAGCAGCCGGCCGAGCGTCGACTTGCCGGCGCCCGAGGGGCCCACCATGGCCAGCTTCTCCCCCGGCTTTGGCACCAGGGTCACCCCGTGCAGCACGTCCCGACCCTCCCGGTACGCGTACCGGACGTCCCGGGCGGCGAGCCGCCGGTCCCCCGGTGGCGGAGGATCGGTCGGGCCCGGGGAGCCCGTGGCGGGCCGGGTCGGGACGCCGGCCGGCGGGTCGGCGTCGGCCACCCCGAGCAGGCGGGCCATGGAGGCGCCGCCGACCTGCAACTCGTCCAGCCAGGAGAGCAGCCGGTCGACCGGGTCGATCAGCTGCTGCACGTAGAGCGTGGCGGCGGTGACCTCGCCGAGGCTCACCCAGCCCTTCAGGTAGAACCAGCCGCCGATGATCAGCGTCGCCACCACCGGCAGCACGTAGCCGATCTCGGCGATCGGGAAGAACACCGTGCGCAGCCGCAGGGTGTAGCGCTCGGCCGCGTACGACCGGTGGATGTCGGCGTCGGTGCGGGCCCGGCGGCGCGCCTGCTGCCGCAGCGCCTCCGTGGTCCGCGAACCCTCGACGGTCTCGCTGATCCCGTCGGTGATGTCGGAGTAGGCGGCGTTCTCCCGCAGGTAGCCGTCCGGGGCGCGGCGCAGGTACCAGCGGGTGCCGGCCCACAGCAGCGGCACCGCGAGCAGGCAGGGCAGCGCGAACAGCGGGTCGACCAGGAGCAGCGCGCCGACGATGAAGCAGCCGGTGACGACCGCGATCAGCGTCTCCGGCACCGCGAACCGGACCGTCCGCGACAGCGCCGAGACGTCCCGGGACGTCCTGGTGAGCAGGTCGCCCGTGCCGGCCCGCTCCACGGTGGCCAGCGGCAACGCCAGGATCCGGTCGACGAACTCCTCGCGCAGCTCGGCCAGCACCCGCTCGCCGAGCCGGGCCGACGCCAGGTGGGCGAAGCGGACCAGCACCGACTGCACCAGCACGAACCCGGCGATCAGCAGGGCGATGCGGTCCACGGTGACGCCGGACGTGCCCCGGGAGATCCCCTCGACCAGGTCGCCGAGCAGCCACGGCGCGACCAGGCCGGCCGCGGCGGCCAGCGCGTGCAGCCCGAGCGCGACCCCGAGCGCCCTCGGATGCCGGCGGGCCAGCGTGCGGGCGTAGCGGCGCACCTGGCGCCCGTCGGCGACCGGCAGGGCGGTGGCCATCAGTCCTCCCCCCGGCTGACCGTCGCCCGGTAGCGCGGCTCGCCGTCGAGCAGTGCGGTGTGCGACCCCTCGGCCACCACCTTGCCGTCCTCCACGAAGATCACGTGGTCGGCGCGGTGCAGCACGAGCGGGCTGGTGGTACAGATCAGGGTGGTGTGGCCCGTCCGGGCGGCGCCGAGCCGGTCCGCGATCCGGGCCTCGGTGTGCGCGTCCACGGCGCTGGTCGGCTCGACCAGCAGCAGGGTCTCCGGGTCGGCGACCAGCGCGCGGGCCAGCCGCAGCCGCTGCTGCTGGCCGCCGGAGAACTCCCGGCCGCGCTCGGCGACCGCGCTGTCCAGCCCCGCCGGCAGGGCCTCGACGATGTCGGTCGCGCTCGCCGCCGCCAGCGCCGCCGCGATCGTCGCGTCGTCGGCCCGGTCGTGCGGGTCCAGCTCCGCGCGCAGCGGGCCGGTGAACAGGTGCGCGTCGTTGTCGGCCACCAGGATCCGCTCCCGCACCGTCGCCAGCGCCACCTCCCGCAGCGGTACGCCGTGCAGCGTCGCGTCCGAGTCGACGTACCGGCCGAGGCGGTCCACGACCGCCGCCGCGTCCTCGGGGGCGGTGGCGGCGAGCGCGGTGAACCGGCCCGGCCGTACCGTCACGCCGGAGGTCACGTCGACCAGCTCGCCGGGGCCGTCCGGCAGGGCGGTCGAACGGGTCGGGTCGAGCAGTTCCGGGGTGAGCCGCAGCAGCCGCACCACCCGCCGGGCCGCGACGTGCCCCCGGGTCAGCTTGTCCACCGCCTCGGTGAGCTGCCGCAGCGGGCTGACCAGGAACGCGGTGTAGCCGTAGAACGCCACCAGCTCACCCGCGCTGATCTCGCCGCGCAGCGCGAACCGGGCGCCGAGCCAGGTGACCAGCACCAGGAACGCCCCCGGTAGCAGCACCTGGGCCGCCTCCAGCAGCGACTCGATCCGGGCCACCCGCAGGCCGTCGGCGCGCAGCGCCTGCGAGCGCGACCGGTAGCGGGCGGAGAGCACCGGCTCACCGCCGACGCCGCGCAGCACCCGCAGCCCGGAGACGATGTCGCCGGCCCGGGCGGTCAGCGCCCCCTCCGAGTCCCGGTACGCCTGCTGCTGCCGGTGCAGCGGCCGGATGAGCAGCCCGACGACCGCCATCAGCAGCGGCACGCCGAGCACCACGACCAGCCCGAGCGGCACCGAGGCGCCGAGGAGGATCACCCCGACGGTCACGATCGCCACGACCGCGCCGGCGCCCCGGGCGGTGATGTCGATGGCCGCGCCGATCTGGCTGATGTCGGCCGTGCCGATGCTCACCACCTCGCCGGCGGAGACCCGGCGGGGCAGCGCGGCACCGAGCCGGTTCGCCGCGCCCACGGTCAGCTGCACCGTCCGGTACGCCCCGGCGAGGAAGTTGTGCACCGCGCACCGGTGCCGCAGGATCCCCGCACCGGCCTGGAGCACGCCCAGCCCGAGCAGCGCCAACCCCCAGGTCAGCAGGGCGTCCTCGTCGCGGCGGGTGAGCCCGTCGACGGCCCGGCCGACGGCCGCCGGCACCAGCGCCTGGGCGACCATCCAGACGACGCCCAGCAGGATGCCGACGGTGAGCAGCACCTTGTGCCGCCCGGCCAGCCACACGAGGTAGCGGGTCGCCGAGCGGATGTCGGGTACGCCGGGGTCGCCGGCCGGTGTGAAACGCATGGCCCACCGACGCTAGGTGGCGGACCGGTCACCCCGCCAACCAATTACCGCCTCGGCGTGCCGTGGCTCACGCGTCCTGCACCGTCGCGCGGCCGGCCCCGCCTCAGCGGTCGACCTGGGTGAAGTCCCAGGAGTGCGGCGGGCGGGCCAGCAGCGTCGCCGGGGGCTCCGGCAGCGGACGCGGGTTGCTGCGCCACTTGGAGATGACCACCACCCGGTGGTCGGTGGAGGAGAACACCTCGCTGGACAGGTGCATCGGGTCGTGCTCGAACTCCGGCAGCGCGGTGTCGCACACCCAGGTGATCAGGTCCGCGGCACCGTACGGCTCCGCCCGCGCCTCCCACATCCGCACGATCACGTCAGCCATCCTCGGGGTTCACACGCTGACCGTGGTCAGCGGCATGGCGGAGTCGGCGGGCAGGTCCAGCCGGCTCGGCGCGACACCCGAGGCGACCAGGTGCGAGCCGAGGGCGGCGACCATCGCGCCGTTGTCCGTGCAGAGCCCGGGTCGGGGCACCCGGACCCGGATGCCGTGCGCGGCGGCGCGATCCTCGGCCATCGCCCGCAGCCGGGAGTTGGCCGCCACGCCCCCGCCGATCACCAGCGTCTCCACGCCGTTGCTCCGGCAGGCGTCCAGCGCCTTGCGTACCAGCACGTCGCAGACCGCCTCCTGGAAGGACGCGGCGACGTCGGCGACCGGCACCGGCTCGCCGGCCCGCTGCCGCGCCTCGACCCACCGGGCCACGGCCGTCTTCAGCCCGGAGAAGGAGAAGTCGTAGCGGTGCGTGGCGAGGTCCTTGGGGGCGGTCAGGCCGCGCGGGAAACCGATGGCGGCCGGATCGCCGGCCCGGGCCTCCCGGTCGATGTACGGGCCGCCGGGGAACGGCAGCCCGAGCAGCCGGGCCACCTTGTCGAACGCCTCCCCGGCCGCGTCGTCGATGGTGGCGCCGAGCGGGGTGACGCCCCGGGCCAGGTCGTCGACGAGCAGCAGGGAGGAGTGCCCGCCGGAGACCAGCAGGGCGATCGCCGGCTCGGGCAGCGGGCCGTGCTCCAGGGTGTCCACGGCGACGTGCGCGGCCAGGTGGTTGACGCCGTAGACCGGCTTCTCGGCGGCGAGCGCGTAGCCCTTCGCGGCGGCCACCCCCACCAGCAGCGCGCCGGCCAGCCCCGGGCCGGAGGTGACCGCGATCGCGTCGATGTCGGCGAGGGTCACCCCGGCCTCCTTCAACGCCCGGTCCATCGTCGGCACGATGGCCTCCAGGTGGGCCCGGCTGGCCACCTCGGGCACCACGCCGCCGAAGCGGGCGTGCTGCTCGACGCTGGAGGCGAGCGCGTCGGCCAGCAGGGTGTGCCCGCGTACGATGCCGACCCCGGTCTCGTCGCAGGAGGTCTCGATGCCGAGGATCAGGGGTTCGTCAGTCATCGCTCACTTCCCGCGTTGCGCTGCATGACCAGCGCGTCGGTGTTGCTCGGTTGGTAGTAGCCGCGCCGCACGCCGATCGGCTCGAAGCCGTACGTCGCGTAGAGCTTCTGGGCGGGCGCGTTGTCCGCCGCGACCTCCAGCAGCGTGCTGCGGGCGCCGAGCCGGGCCGCCTCGGCGAGCAGCGCCTCCAGCAGGAGCCGGCCGACGCCGCGCCGCTGGGCGTCCCGGCGCACCGCGACGTTCTGCACCCACGCCTCGTCGGGCGGGGCCACGGCGAGCCCGGCGTAGCCGAGCAGGTTCCCGTCGTCGTCGGTGGCGACGAGGTAGAAGTGCCCGTTGGCCAACTCGTTCCAGAACATCGCCGCCGACCACTGCTCGGCACCGAACAGGTCCGCCTCGATCGGCAGCACCTCGTCGACGTGCCACCACCGGAACCGCTCCAGCCGGACACTCATGGGAGGACCGGCTTGCGGGCGGTCGCCGCCACGGCGTCCGGGCGGCGCAGGTAGAGCGGGGTGAGCGCCTCCGAGGGGGCGCCGGCCCGGATGCGTTCGGCGGCCAGGGTCGCCAGCACGCCCGCGTCCGGGTAGCGGGGCTCGTCCCGCACGGGCAGGCCGAGCGCGTCGGCGTACCGGTGCGCGCCGTCGCCGACCGCCGCCGTGACCGCCAGGCCGCGGGCGCGCTCGGCGGCGACCGCCGGCACGGACACCTCCGGACCGACGATCCGCTGGCCCGCGCCGTCGTAGACCGCCCAGTAGATCTCCCGGCGGCGCGCGTCGCTCGCCGCCAGCACCGGCTCCCCGGCGGCCGCCGGGTGGCCGATGGCGTCCAGCGAGCAGACACCGTACGTCGGGACGCCCAGCACCTGGCCGATGGTGGCGGCGGTGACCAGCCCCACCCGCAGCCCGGTGAACGGGCCAGGGCCGAGCCCGGCGACGATCGCGCCCAGGTCGGCCGGGCGGGCGCCGGCCTCGGTGAGCACGGCGTCGACCTGCGGCGCGAGCAGTTCACCGTGGGCGCGGGCGTCGACCGTGCAGCGGTGCGCGCGGGTCGCCACGCCGTCCGCTGCGACCTCCACCAGCGCCGCGGTCACCGCGGGGGTCGAGCTGTCCACCACCAGTACGAGCACGGTTAGCCAGCCTAGTCGCCCCCGTGGTCACCCCCGGTCACGCCCCGTCCGGCGGCGCGGGCGGGCGGGGTCAGCTCGGGGTGCGGAACTTGCGCAGGAAGGCCGGCAGCAGCCAGGGGCGCCGCCCGCTGACGCGCACCCTTCCGGTGAGCACCGCCCGGGCCCGGCTGACCCGGCCGAACATCATCAGGTTGAGCGTGCCGGGATCGTGGTCGATCCGGGCGTCGGGCCGGGCGTCGGGGTCGGCGAACGTCATCCGCCCCCGGTGCAGCAGCAGCCGGACCGGGGCCGCGTACGCCGAGCGGAACTCGACCACGACCGGGCGTTCGCTCGGCGGCGCGCCGCCGTCGATCAGCCGCCCGTAGCCGTGCCGGACCACCCCGGCCAGGAACAGCTCCATGAACAGCGCCGCGTCCCGGCCGGGGAGCGACCACGGCCGCCCGGCGGCGCGGGCGACGTCGTGACCGTGGATGAGCAGCTCGTTGACCAGGTGCGCGCAGAGGCCGGCGAGGGGCACCCGGGCCCCGCCGAGCCAGGGCACCGTCTCGTCGGGGCGCCGACCCTCGCAGGCGAGGAGGAGCCGCCCCACGTCGGCCCGCAACCGGTCGGCCAGGGCCTGCGGCTCGCGCTCGGTGAGGTGCCGCAGCAGCACGTCGTTGAAGTCCGCCACCGTGTCGACGGTGACGTCGGGGAGCTGCCGGAGCAGACCCGGCACCGGCAGGGGTGGATGCTCCGGGTCCACCAGGCACACGTAGTACCACGCGAGGGAGCCCACGTGGGCCAGCGTGTCGGCCACCGACCAGTGGGCGGTGGCCATGGCCTCCGGTGGGGTGGCGCGGACCAGGTCGAGGAAGCGGTCCGTCTGGTCCGCCAGCGCCGTCCGCGCCACCCGCCACCGCTCGTCGCTGACCGTCGCCGCCATCGCCGCCTCCCGGCTCGCCGAGCGCTCGAGGCACAGGCTACAACGGACGGTCACCGCGCGGTGACCGCGAAAGTGCGCAGCCGTCAGCCGGCGGAGCGCTCCCAGTCGACAGTCGGCAGGCCGGCGTCGGCGAGCGCCTTGTTGGCCGCGCTGAACGGGCGGCTGCCCAGGAAGCCGCGCGGGTTCATCGGGCTGGGGTGCCCGGCCTCCAGCACCACGTGCTGCGGGTTGGTCACCAGGGCGGCCTTCTTGCGCGCGTAGCCGCCCCAGAGCAGGAAGACCACCCGCGAGTCCATCGCGTCGAGCGCCCGGATGGTGGCGTCGGTGAACTCCTCCCAGCCCCGGTTGGCGTGCGAGCCGGGCGTCGCCTCGCGGACGGTGAGGACGGAGTTGAGCAGCAGCACGCCCTGCGCCGCCCAGCCGCTGAGGTTGCCGCCGCGCGGCTTCGGCACGCCGAGGTCCTCCCCCAGCTCCTTGAAGACGTTGCGCAGCGACGGCGGCACGCTCACGCCCTCCCGCACGCTGAAGCTGAGCCCGTGCGCCTGCCCCGCCTTGTGGTAGGGATCCTGCCCGAGGATCAGCACCCGGCAGTCGGCCGGCGCGCAGAGCCGGTAGGCCGAGAAGAGGTCCTCGACCGGCGGGAAGACGGTGCGGGTCGCGTACTCGCCCGCGACGAACTCGGCCAGCGCGGCGGTGCGGGCCGGGTCGAGGTGCGGGGTGAGCACGGCACGCCAGTCCTCCGGCAGCAGCGCCAGCAGGTCCAGGGTGGGGGCGTCGTCGGGCATCGGCAACCTTTCGCCTGTCGGGTCCGTCCCGCGCACTCTAGGCAGCCGGTACGACAGCGCTCAGCCGAGGGCCGCCAGGCGCTGCGCCCAGTCGCCGCCGACCGGCTCCAGCTCGACCACCCGGGTGTCGTCGTCGCGCCGGTCGACGCGCACCCGCAGGTGGGCGTCGACGAGCTGCTCGACCAGGCCCTCGCCCCACTCCACCACGGTCACCGACTCGTCCACCGAGGCGTCCAGGTCGAGGTCGTCGATCTCGGCGCGCGGGTCGGCGGCGTCCCCCAGCCGGTACGCGTCGGCGTGCACCAGCGCCACCGTGCCGCCCCGGGCCGGGTCGGGCCGGTGCACCCGGGCGATCACGAAGGTGGGCGAGGTGACGTCCCCGAGCACGCCGAGCCCGGCCCCGACGCCCCGGGTCAGCGCGGTCTTGCCGGCACCGAGCGGCCCGGTCAGCAGCAGCAGGTCGCCGGCGCGCAGCAGCCCGGCCAGCCGCCGCCCGAACTCGTGGGTGTCGTCGACGGTCGGCAGCTTCACGACGTGGCTCACAGCGCCTCCAGGAACCGCAGCAGCGCCGCGTTGACCTCGTCGGCGTGCTCCAGCATCACCACGTGCCCACTGTCGGTGATCTTGACGAACTCGGCGTGCGGCAGCCGCCGGACGATCTCCTCGGAGTGCGTCACGGGAGTGATCATGTCCTTGTCGCCGACGACCACCAGCACGGGGGTGTCCGCCAGCGCGGCGAGCGCCGGGAACCGGGAGTGCGTGGCCAGCGTCCGCAGGTAGCGCGTCACCGTGTCGGCGGAGGTGCGGGAGTTCATCGTCTCGACGTACGACACCAGGGCCGGGCTGGGGTGACGGGTGCCGAAGCCGTACTTGCGGGTGAGCAGCCACGCCACGTTGGTGGTGGACCTGCGCGCCCGGTCGATCACCGGGCCGCCGTAACGGGTGACGTTGCCGACCATGTGCAGCACCGGTGCGCCGACCCGGCCGAGCAGGGCGGGCGCGACCAGCTTGGTCTCGGCGATCAGGCCGCCCGAGGTGGCCATCAGCACGGTGCCCACGACCCGGTCGCCGAACAGCTCCGGGAACAACTCGGCGAACGCCATGATGGTCATTCCGCCCATCGAGTGGCCGACCAGCACCAGCGGCCCCTCCGGAGCGGTCCGGTCGATCACCTCGCGCAGCGTCCGGCCGAGCGCCGTGAGGTCGTACTCGCCCGTCTCCAGCCGCCCCGACCGGCCGTGCCCGGGCTGGTCGTACGCGACGATCCGGTGCTCGCCCCGCTCGGCGAGCAGCTTGCGCTGGAAGTGGAAGGTGCCCATGTCCAGGCAGAAGCCGTGCACCAGCACCACGGTCGGGTTGCCGGGCACGGGCCGGGTCGGCTCCACCACCTCGACGTGGATGTCGGTGCCGTCGGGCATCTCCAGCCGGAAGGCATCGTCGTACCGCTGGTCGCCGAAGACCTCCCCGGCGTACCGGTCGGTGGGGTCGGCCTTGAGCTTGCGCACCAGGGCGCGTTCGGTGGCGACGCCGGCCGCGAGCCCGGCGGCGGCGACCCCGACGGCGGCCAGCGCGCCGATGGCCGCCCGGGCGTGTCCGGTACGCGGCAGCGGGATGCGGGAACGGGTCGTCACGGGCGCTCGCCGTCGTAGACGCGGGGCACCCGGGTGCTGCCGAACCGGGTGACGATCTCGTAGTTGATGGTGCCGACCGCCTCGGCCCAGTCGTCGGCGGTGGGCCCGCCGTCGGCGCCGCTGCCGAAGAGGATGACCTCGTCGCCGGCGGCCACCGGATCGTCGCCGCAGTCGAGCACGAACTGGTCCATGCAGACCCGGCCCGAGATCGTCCGGCGCCTGCCGCCGAGCTGCACCGGGCCGCTGTTCGACGCCTGCCGGGGCACCCCGTCGGCGTAGCCGAGCGGCACCACCGCGAGGTTCGCCGCCCGCTCGGTGGTGTAGGTGTGCCCGTACGAGACGCCGGAGCCGGCCGGGACGCGCTTGGTGAGCATCACCCGGGCCCGGGCGGTCATCGCCGGACGCAGCCCGTAGCTCTCGCCGGACACCGGGGAGAGGCCGTAGACGGCCAGGCCGGGCCGGACCAGGTCGAAGTGGGTGTCCGGCCGGGTCAGGGTCGCCGCCGAGTTGGCCAGGTGCCGGTAGCGCGGCCGCAGGCCGGCCTGCTCGGCCATGCCGATCCCCTCGTGGAAGACGGCGATCTGGCGGTCGATGGTCGGGTGGCCGGGCGAGTCCGCGTACACGAAGTGGCTCCACACCCCGACCACCTCGACCAGGCCGTCGGCCTGCGCCTTGGCGGCGGCGTCGAGCAGGGCCGGCCAGTCGGCCACGGTCGCGCCGCCCCGGGCCAGCCCGGTGTCGATCTTGAGGTGCAGCCGGGCCGGCCGGCCGGCGGCGCGGCCCGCCGCGACCATCTCGTCGAGCTGGGGCAGGCTGGCGACGCCGAGGTCGACCCCGGCGGCGACGCCCTCGTGCAGCGGCAGCCCGGGCGCGAGGAGCCAGGCCAGCACCGGCGCGGTGATCCCGGCCCGGCGCAGCGTCAGCGCCTCGTCCAGCGTGCAGACCCCAAGCCAGTCGGCCCCGGCCTCGAGGGCGGCGCGGGCGGCCGGGACCATGCCGTGGCCGTAGCCGTCGCCCTTCACCACCGCCATCAGCTCGGCGGTGGTGCCGGACCTGAGCCGGCTCACGTTCTCGCGGATCGCGTCCAGGTCCACGCGCACCTCGGCCTGCCACATGCCCCCAGCCTACTTTCCGCGCCGATCTCCCTGGCCGAGGCCGGCGCAGCCGGTGCCGCCGGCACAGGAGCCCACCGCCGGTGCGGCCGGTGCCGCCGGGTCAGCCGAGGCGGGCGAGGACCGGGCGGAGGGCGTCGGCCACGTCGGGCGCCGTCACCGGCCCGCCCCGGGCCGCCTCCCGGCCGGCCAGCCCGTGCAGGTACGCGGCCGCGGCCGCCGCCCGCTCCGGGGGCAGCCCGGCCGCGAGCAGCGAACCGAGCAGCCCGGCCAGCACGTCGCCGGTGCCCCCGGTGGCCAGCGCCGGGGTGCCGGTCGGGTTGACGTACGCCCGACCGTCCGGCGTGCCGATCACCGTGCGGTCGCCCTTGAGCAGCACCACCGCGTTCATCCAGGCGGCCAGCCGCAGGGTGGCGCCCACCCGGTCGGCGCCCGGCTCCTCCCCGCAGAGCCGGGTGAACTCCCGGTCGTGGGGGGTGACCACGATCGGGGCGTCCCGCGTGCGCAGCCGGCCGGCCAGGGAGCCGTCGACCAGCAGGGTCAGCGCGTCGGCGTCGAGCACCACCGGCACCGGGGCGGCGAGCACCGCCCGCAGCTCGGCGGCCGCCTCCTCGCCGGTGCCCAGGCCGGAGCCGCAGACCCACGCCTGCACCCGCCCGGCGTCGGCGACCCGACCGGTCGCGATCACGGACGGGTACCGGCGCAGCACGTCGTCCCGGGCCGAGCCGGCGTAGCGGACCAGACCGGTCGGGCCGGCCAGCGCCCCCGCGACGGAGAGCACGGCCGCGCCCGGGTAGGTCGCCGAGCCGGTCGCGACGCCCACCACGCCCCGGGTGTACTTCTCCGAGGCCGGGCCGAGCCGGGGCCACCAGTCGGCGACGTCCGACCACTCGGTCACGCCCAGCGCCGGGCTGCCCCGCAGCCACGGATCCAGCCCGATGTCGACCAGCTCCACCTCACCGGCGAGCGCGGCGGCCGGGCCCACCACCAGGGCGGGCTTCAGCCCGCCGAACGTCACCGTCACGTCGGCCCGCACCGCGCTCGGGCGGCCCGAGGCGGTGAGCGGCACCCCTCCGGTGTCGACCGCGACCCCGCTGGGCACGTCCACGGCGACCACGGCGGCCGGGGCGCCGTCGCGCCCGCGGTGCCGCACGAGGCTGGCGGCGAGCTGGTCGGCGGTGTCCCGGAGCCCGCCGCGCCCACCGATCCCCACGATGCCGTCGAGCACCAGGTCGACGGTTCCCGGCGGCCGGTCGACGACCCGCCCGCCCGCGGCGCGCAGCGCGGCCAGCCCCTCCGCGTGCGCCCGGCCGGGGGACAGCAGCAGCGCCGACACGGCCGCGCCCCGCCGGGCCAGGTGCGCGCCGGCGAGGAGCGTGTCGCCGCCGTTGTCGCCGCTGCCGACCAGCAGCAGCACCCGCGCGGCGTAGACGCCGCCCCGGTCCGCCAGCAGCAGCGCGCAGCGGCGGGCCAGCCCGGCCGCCGCGCGCTTCATCAGCGTCCCGGGCGGCAGCGTGGCCATCAGGCCCGCCTCCGCCGCGCGTACGTCCGCGACCCGCCACACCGCTCTCATGCCACCCCGTCCCGTCCGATTCCCGGCGCGCCGCGACCCGGCACACCCCCGATCACCGTTCCGCGACCACCATGGCCGAGGCGATCCCGCCGTCGTGGGACAACGAGAGATGCCAGCGGTTGACCCCGCGCTCGGTGGCCGCCGCCGCGACCGTGCCGGAGACGGTCAGCCAGGGCCGGCCGTCCGGGTCCGCCACGATCTCGCAGTCGTGCCAGCTCAGCCCGGCCGGGGCGCCGAGCGCCTTGGCGACCGCCTCCTTGGCCGCGAAGCGGGCGGCCAGCGACTCGGGCGAGCGCGGGTTGCCGGAGCGGGTGCAGCGCTCGGCCTCCGTGAAGAGCCGGTCGGCGAGCAGCGGTGTCCGTGCCAGGGCCTTGGCGAACCGCTCGACGAGGACGACGTCGATGCCGACAGCGACGATCACCCGCTCACCCTACCGGCGCGGGCGGCCGCACATTAGCCGCCGCTTCCGCGCGGGGCAACGCCTGTGGACGACCGGCCGTACGCCGGGCGGGCCGTCGTCCACAGGCCACGCGCGGGGGTGTGGACGGCGCCTAGCGTCGCGCCCGTCGATGTTCTCGCGAGGCGGGGGGCCGGGATGACCGAGGAGCCGTTGACCGTACGACCGGACGCGCTGCGCCGGGCCGCGCGCGGGCTCGACGACGACGCGTACCGGCTGGCGCACGGGCTGGCCGGGGCGTCCGGGCTGGTGGTGCCGGCCCCGGAGTGGTCGGCCGGGGCGGCATTGGCCGGGCTGGAGTCGGCCGTGCACGCCTGGTTCGGCGGGCTCGGCGCCCGGGTGGCCCACACGGCCGGGGCGGTCCGTCGCGCCGCCGAGGCGTACGAGGCGGTGGACGACCGGGCGGCCGGCCGGCTCACCGCGCTGTCCCGGTGACCGCGCCGGCACCCCCGGCGGCGGGTCGGTCGGCCCCGGCCGGGCACGCGGCACGTCCGGTCACCGGCCCGGCGGGCCGGACACCTCCGACACGCCCGGCGCACCCCGCCGACCGTGCGGCGGATGTCGGCTACCGGCAGCTGTGGGCGGCCGATCCCGAGGCGTGGCGGGCCGCCGGGGTGGCCTGGCGAGGGCTGACCGGACCGGTGGCGCGGCGGGCCGACGGGCTGGTCGCCGGCGCGGCGGCGCTGCGTTCCGGCTGGTCGGGCGGGGCGGCCGTCGCCGCCGACGCCCGGCTCGCGGCCCTGCGCACCGAGCTGACCTCCGCCGCCCCCGCCCTGATCGAGGCCGACCAGGTGCTGGCCGAGTTCGCCGGCCGGTTGGCCGCCGCCAGGGCCCGGCTCGCCGCCGCGGTTGCCCGCGCGGACGCGGTCGGGCTGCTGGTCGACCGGCAGGGCCGGGTCACCGCCGGCCCCGCCCGCGCGCCGGCGACCGTCCGCTCCGGGGCGGGCACGTCCGGGACGGGCACGTCCGGAGCTGGCGCACCCGTGGTCCACGCACCCGGAGCCGCCCCGTCCGGGGCCGGGGCACCCGGCGCATCCAGGTCCGGCACGGCCGGGTCCGGCGCGGGCGAGGCGGACGCGGCCGAGGTGGGCGCGGCGATCCGGGCGGCGCTGGAGCTGGCCGGTGCGGCCGACCGGGAGGCCGCGGGCCGGCTGGACGCGCTGGCCACCGCCGCCCGCGCGACGTGGGCGGACGCGCCACCGCCCGGTCGCCCGGCGCCCGGCGCCGAACCGGCCGCGGTGCGGGCCTGGTGGGCCGGGCTCACCCCCGCGCAGCGCCGGTGGCTCGTCGCGCACGAGCCGGGGCTCCTCGGCCGCCTCGACGGGGTGCCGGTGGCCGCCCGCGACCAGGCCAACCGGCTGCTGCTCGGGGCACGGCGGGAGGAACTGCTGGCCGCGCGGCGACGGCTGCTGGAGCGGGTGCCGCGCGGGCCGGTCGAGCTGGCCGGGCTGTTGCGGATCGGGAAGTCCCTGGCCGGGCTGGACGCGCTGGCCGCCCGCCTGGCCGGCGACGAGCAGCCCCGGGCGTACCTGCTGGGGCTGGGCACGGCCGGCGAGGGGCGGGCGGTGGTGGCGCTGGGCAACCCCGACCGGTCGGCCCGGGTGCTGACCTACGTGCCGGGGATGACCGCCGGCCTGCACGACGTGCCCGGCGAGCTGGGTCGGGCGGCCCGGGTGCTGTCCCGCTGCGCCGCCCTCGCCCCCGAGGAGGAGGCCGCCGCGGTGCTCTGGCTGGACTACGACGCCCCCGACTTCCTGCACGAGGCGGCGTGGCCGGGGCAGGCCCGCGACGCCGGTCCGGCGCTGCACCGGTTCCAGGACGGGCTGCGGGAGACCCACGACGGGCCCCCGGGCCGGCAGACCGTGCTCGGGCACAGCTACGGCTCGCTGGTGGTCGGCACGGCCGCCCGCGATCACGGGCTGGCCGCCGACGCGCTGGTCTTCGTCGGCTCGCCCGGGGTGGGGGTCGCGCACGCGGGCGAGCTGGGCGTGCCGGCCGGGCAGGTCTGGGCGAGCACCGCGCCGGACGACGTGATCCGGTGGGCCCGGCCGCCGGACGAGCTGGCCCGCCGGTCCCTGCTGGGCGCGTCGCCGGTCGGCCCGGCGATCGGGGCGCTGCTCGGCGCGCCGGAGCGGGAGCTGTGGTTCGGGCAGGACCCGTCCCACCCGGGCTTCGGCGGGCGTACGTTCCCCAGCGGCCGGCACGGTCACACGGGCTACTGGGCGCCCGACAACCCGGCCCTCGACGGGATGGCCCGGGTGGTGCTCGGCCGCTGACCCCGCGACGCGACGGGCCCCGTCCACCGACGCGGGTGGACGGGGCCCGTCGTGGGGCCGTACGACTACTCGACCGTGACCGACTTCGCCAGGTTGCGGGGCTGGTCCACGTCGTGCCCCCGGGCGGCGGCGATCTCGGCCGCCATGACCTGCAACGGCACGGTGGTGACCAGCGGCGCGAGCAGCGTCGGCGTGCGCGGCACGTAGATCAGGTGGTCGGCGTAGCGGACGACCGCCTCGTCGCCCTCCTCCGCGATCACGATGGTCCGGGCGCCGCGCGCCCGCACCTCCTGGATGTTGGAGACCACCTTGTCGTGCAGCATGCCCCGGCCGACCGGGGACGGCACGATGCAGATCACCGGCGTGCCCTTGTCGATCAGCGCGATCGGGCCGTGCTTCAGCTCGCCGGCGGCGAAGCCCTCGGCGTGCATGTACGCCAGCTCCTTGAGCTTGAGCGCGCCCTCCAGGGCCACCGGGTAGCCCACGTGCCGGCCGATGAAGAGCACCGTCGGCTCGGCCTTCAGGTCGCGGGCCAGCTCGCGGACGGGCTCGATGCGCTCCAGCAGCTCGCGCAGCTTGCCCGGCATCTCCTGGAGCTGGGCGACCACGGCGGCCACCTCGTCGGCGAACTTGATGCCGCGCACCTGGGCCAGGTGCAGGCCGATCAGGTAGCAGGCGACGAGCTGGGTGAGGAACGCCTTGGTGGAGGCGACGGCGATCTCCGGCCCGCCGTGGGTGTAGAGGACCGCGTCGGACTCCCGGGGGATGGTGGAGCCGTTGGTGTTGCAGATGGCCAGGACGCGGGCCTTCTGCTCCTT